>NYSS01000007.1 GCA_002683135.1 Planctomycetota bacterium
AGATGACGCACCACAGGTGCGGTTGCAGCTCGCCTGCACCCTCGGCTCCTGTGACGACCCGCGGGCCGCGCGCGCGCTGGCGCGGATGGCGTGGCGCGATCACGGGGACCCGTTCCTGCGTACGACGATCCTCAGCTCCCTCGGAAAACACAACCTGGCCACCGTCATGGACGGACTGGAGCGCATCGCCGACGGCGCGGACATCCCTCTGCCGCTCCTATCTCCCCTCGGCCAGACCGCGGTGGGCGTCGGGCTCACAGCCCAGGCGTCGCGGATCCTCGAGCACCTCCTCAAGTCGGAGGACAACGCGGCGAACGACCCGCTCCTCACCCTGCTGGATGCCATGGACCGCGCCGGAATGACCGCCGCGAAGGACGGGCCGCTGGCCGACCACATGGCGACCGCCCGCGCCGCCCTCGCGGACACGACGGTCCCCACAGCCCGTCGCCTTCGCGCCGTGGCCCTCCTCGGCCGCGAGGCCGCGACCCGCGCCGACGACATGAAGAGCCTCGCCGGTCTCCTCGATCCCCGATCTCCCGGTGCGTTACAGCAGGCCGCCGCGCGCCGCCTGACAGCGCTCGGCCCGCCCGAGCTGCCGGACCTCCTGCTGGCTGGATGGCGCGGGCACGGACCGGTGCTGAGAGCCACGATCCTCGACCTGCTCCTGCAGCGCCCCCCGTGGGCACAGGCGATCGTCGATGCGGTCGCGACCGGCACGGTGCGCGCGAGAGAGATCGACGCGGCGCGCCGCCCCGTGCTCCTGCGCCGCCTCCCCGAGGCCGCCCGTGAACGCGCGGCGGGACTGCTGGAGCGCGGCGCGCCCACCGAGCGCAAGGACGTGATCGCGTCCTGGCGCGGGCGGATCGACGGGCTGGTGGGAGACGCAGCGCGCGGCCGGGATGTCTTCGCCAAGACCTGCGGGAGCTGCCACGCGCTCGGCGGTGTCGGTCGCGGCATCGGCCCCGACCTCGGCGCCCTGGCGGACCGCTCCACGAGCACCCTGCTCGTCGCCATCCTCGATCCCAACCGGGCCGTGGAGGCCCGTTACCTGAGCTACGACGCGTGGACCCTCGATGGTGATGTCCACACCGGCCTCATCACGGAAGAGAGCGGCGGCAGCATCAAGCTCGTCGACCTGCAAGGTAATGAGATCAACCTCCTGCGCAAGGACATCGACGAGCTGCGCAGCTCCGGGTCCTCACAGATGCCCGAGGGCCTGGAGAAGGATCTGAACCCGCAGCAGCTCACCGACCTGCTGGCCTTCGTCCGCTCACGCCCGCCCCCGCGACGACGCTTCGTCGGCAACGAGCCGCGCCCGGTCGCGCCGCGCCCGGAAGACGGCGCCGTGCAGCTCACCGCCGCTCACGCGGAGATCTACGGCGCCTCCCTTCGGTACGAAGGGAACTACGGCAACCTTGGGTTCTGGAGCGGACTGGACGATCACGCGACCTGGACCTTCGACCTCCCGAGCGCCGGCGCCTACGAGATCCGGATCGACTACGCCTGCCCGGATGGCACCGCGGGCAATCACGCCGTCATCACGTGCGGTGACCAGCGGGTCACCTCCAAGGTGGCGGGCACGGGGACCTGGGACGACTACCGCACGGCCGCCATCGGGCGCATGTCTCTGCCGGCGGGGCGCAGCCGCCTGACCGTGCTGGCCGCCAAGCCTCTTACCCAGCACCTCTTCGATCTGCGGGCCGTGCACCTGGTCCCGGTGGAGCGGTAGGGACACCCAACTGGACCGTGGGTCCGATTCCGGAGGCGCCCTTGCGACCGTGGCGCCACCTATCGAACGCGGAGTGAGCGCGCTGCTTGTGCCGAGGCGTGCGCCCCGCCCCCGGTGGATAGGGGGAGGCACACTGCCTGGCTTCCACGTCATCGCGTGACCTGACCTACTCGATACGCGCGAACATGGGATCCGTCACGGCATAGGGCTGCGGGAAGAACGGGTCGAGGAGCACCGCAGCGAGGTAGATTTCGATCCCGATGAGGGCCGGGTCCGGCGGCAGGGCCACCTGAGCCAACGCGGACCCGCCCGCTGGAATTGTCCCTTGGAACCCCTGCGTGAACGGGTGCTGTCCCGTCACCGTGGCGAAGAACAGCGCGTCATCGTTCAAGGGGATGTGCAGCCCACCGACCGAAAAGCCCGGGGCGGAGCTGAACGCCGCGGCGACGATGTAGCCTGAGCCCACGTCGGCGGGTGCCTGAACCGTGACAAAGGTGGTGGTGCCTATGATGAAGAAGTTCTCGGGGACAAGGCGAACACCGTTGTCCGCTGAAACGGTGGTGACGGGCGCGCCGTTCGCCTGGTTAGCGGTATGGAAAATGACGTCGCCGAGTGCCGGGTTCCGCATCTTGCCGTCTCGGGTAGCCATCCACTTTCGAACGGGCCGCTTCATGGCGTTGAATTGGGCCGGCGTGAGCCCCGGATAGTGGATGCGAAACTGAAGCACGTCGCCCACCTGCAGCCCGGCGTACGAACTGTTGGCAACGCCCCAGTGATAGTACTGAGAGGAGGCGGAGGCGTTGAAGTTGTCTGCGCTGTCCAACGGATCGAGGCCGGTGTTCGGGAGCGGAGTCCCCGTCGGTCGCCCATCCGGGAGGATGTGAAAGTCCTTGAGCCCGTCACCGGGGAGGCCGTCGACGTAAGTAACTGTATAGGTCACCAGGGTGCCGGCACCGGAGGCGGCGACAGATTGGGATAACGACACGGTCTGCCCGGTGGCCATGGCGCAGGCAAGGGCGAGAGGCAAGAGGATCTGGATGATGCGATTCATGTTCTTCTCCTGAACGAGGATCTTGGAACATCCTCCTTGGCGGCATGCGTCGACGGATGTGGCGCAAAAATTCGAGATCTCCCCAAAAAATCCCTCACGACCGGTCAGAAGAAGTCAGCGAGTCAGACGCGATGCTTCGTCAGCAGCGCTCGTATGCTCCCCGGGACCGATGAGGGAAGAACGGTCCGTCATCACGGCGCAGAGGGCACGCGCGTAGCTCGCAAGCTTTCATCAACGGGCCGAGGGGCAGATAGGACCCAACGCAACGGGCGGCCCCCCTGCCGCGACGGAGCCGCTACACTCGCGCCATCGCGATCAGGTCACTCGAACCGGGGCCCAGTCCATCGTGTCTCCTCTCGTCCTGTTGCTGATAGGGATCGCCGCCGTCATCGGCGGCATCCTGTGCCTGCGTCTGCACGCGGCGCTGGCCTTGCTGCTCGCCGCGATCATCGTCGGTGTCCTGACTCCCGCCGACTCCATCACGTCGTACGCCGTGGATCAGGGCCGAAGCGCGGACGCCGCCCGCACGCTCGCCGAGACCCCCATCGGCGTCCGCGTGGCGCAGGGCTTCGGTGTCGCCTGCGGCAAGATCGGCATCCTGATCGCCATGGCGGCGATCATCGGCAAGTGCCTGCTGGCCAGCGGCGGCGCCGACCGCATCGTGCGCTCTTCCCTCAAGCTCGTCGGCGAGAAGCGCGCGCCGGCAGCCTTCCTCGGGAGCGGCTTCACCCTCGGGATGCCCGTCTTCTTCGACACCGTCTTCTACCTCATGCTCCCGCTGGCGAAGATCTTCACCGCCAGGACAGGGCGCTCGTACCTGCTCCTCGTCCTGGCCATCGTCGCCGGCGGCGGCGCCGCCCACAGCCTGGTGCCGCCGACACCGGGACCGCTGCTGGTCGCCGCTGAGCTCAACGTGGACATCGGCCAGCTCATGCTGGGCGGCGTCGTCGTCGGGTCCTTCGCAGCCCTCGCCGGGTTCGCCTATGCGTCCTGGGCCAATCGCAGGTGGGCCATCCCCTTGCGCGACACGCCCGACAGCAAGCTGGAAGAGTTGATGGCCCAGGTGGACAAGGACGCGTCCACCCTGCCACCGTTGTGGCTGTCCCTGCTGCCGATCGTGTTGCCGTTGTTGCTCATCGCCGGCGCCACCACGACGGACGTGGTGCTCGGCGACGCCGCCGACCTCTCACCGTTCCAGGGATCACTGCAGGCGTTCTTCCAGACCTTCGGCGAGAAGAACCTCGCCCTCGTCATCGCGGCCATGGTCGCCGTCCTGTTGCTCGTACGTCAGATCGGGTTCCACAAGGACAAGCTGGCGAAGACGTTTCAGGAGGCCCTCTCGGGCGGCGGCATCGTCATCCTGATCACCGCCGCCGGCGGCGCCTTCGGCGCCATCCTGCAGCAGACCGGCATCGGCCCCTGGATGAAGGGCGAGGTGGACACCGTGGGCATGTCCACCCTCGCCATCCTGCTCCTGGCCTTCGGCGTCACCGCGCTCATCCGCTTCGCGCAGGGATCGGCGACCGTCGCCATGATGACCACGGCCGCCATCCTCACCGGTCTCGCGGACCCCGAGACCCTGGGCTGCAGTCCGCTCTATCTGGCCCTGGCCATCGGCTGCGGCTCCATGCCCCTCGCCTGGATGAACGACAGCGGCTTCTGGGTCGTCTGCAANCTCAGCGGCTTCACCGAGGGGGAAACCCTGANGACCGTCTCCGTGCTCCTCACCGTCATGGGCGTGGCGGGGATCGTGGTGACCTGTGTGCTGGCGACGCTCCTGCCGCTGACCTGAACCACGAGATCCCGGCGAACCTCTACAATCCAGTCACCATGTCTTCCTGCGCACGTTATCCAAGCCTCGAGGGCGCCACGGTCCTGGTGACCGGCGGCGCCTCCGGGATCGGCGCGGCGCTCGTGCGTCACTTCGGCGCGCAGGGTTCCCGCGTCGGCTTCATCGACCTGCAAGAGGACGCGGGCAAGGCGTTGGCGGACGAGGTCACGGCGCTCGGACAGGAGGCCCGCTTCGTCTCCGCGGATCTTCGCGACATCGACGGGACACGGGCCGCCGTCAACCAGNTCNTCGATGCNCNGGGTCCGATNCGGGTGCTCGTCAACAACGCNGCGGACGACACCCGCCACGCATTCTCCGAGGTCACCCCGGAGTACTTCGACGACCGCATCGCCACCAACCTCAAGCACCAGTTCTTCGTCGCGCAGGCGGTGGCGCCGGGGATGGAGGCGGCGGGCGGCGGCTCCATCGTCAACATGGGATCGATCACCTGGATGCTCGGCCAGAACGAGCTGCCCGTCTACACCACATCCAANGCGGCCATATCGGGCATGACGCGCGCGCTCGCCCGTGAGCTCGGTCCGAAGGGGATACGGGTCAACGCCGTTCTCCCGGGTGCGATCATGACCGAGCGTCAGATCCGCCTCTGGAAGACACCCGAATACGAGGCCGACGTGATGAGCGGGCAGTGCCTACAGCGCTTCCTGCAACCGGAAGAGGTCGCGCGGCTGGTCCTGTTCCTGGCGTCGGATGACGCGAGCGGATGCACGGGCCAGGACTACCTGGTGGACGGAGGGTGGGCGTGACCGTCGCCGAGCCCCGGTGTGTCTGGGAAGCCGACGCCGAGCTCGGAGAAGGGCCCGTGTGGATCGCGGAGGAGGGCGCCCTCTACTGGGTCGACATCCTGGCGCCCGCCGTCTGTCGTTACACGCCGTCCACCGGCGCGCGACGCACGTGGCCCATGCCGCGCCCCATCGGCTCTCTCATCCCCCGCAGCTCGGGGGGCTTCGTGGNGGGCTTCGACGACGGCTTCGCCCTNCTCGNTCTGGAGGAAGAGCGGGTGTCTCCGCTCGTGAATCCGGAGCCCGACCGCCCGGGCAACCGCATGAACGACGGNAAGTGCGACGCCGCGGGCCGCCTCTGGGCGGGCACCATGGACGCCGCACAAAAAGACCGTTGCGGCGCCCTCTATCGCCTCGACCCGGACGGGACNTGCACCCGGATGGACGACGACTACCTGGTCACCAACGGCCCCGCGTTCAGCCTCGACGGCTCGGTCATGTACCACACCGACTCAGCGGAGCGNACCATCTACGCGTTCGATGTCACCGCCGACGGAGAGATCTCCGGCAAGCGACCGTTCGTCGTGCTCCCGGAAGAGGCCGGGTACCCGGACGGCATGACGGTGGACGCCGAGGACCACCTCTGGTTGGGCCACTACGCGGGCGCGCGCCTCAGTCGCTTCGATCCGGCGGGCGCGCTGGTCTCACAGATCCCCATGCCCGTATCAAACGTGACCAGCTGNACGTTCGGTGGCCCGGACCTCGATATNCTGTACGTGACGACGGCNGCCGTNGGNCTCGACCCNGCNGCGCGCGCCAGAGAACCCCTCGCGGGGGGGCTGTTCGAAATCTCGATGGACGTCACCGGCCTGCCGGCGGCGCGTTACGGAGGCTGAAGCCCGTGTCCGGACCGAAAGACAAACCCGGAAGGCGCAGCGCCGCGTGGTTCGGCCCCAACGACCGGGACGGGTTCATTCACCGCAGCTGGATGCGCAACCAGGGGACGCCGTC
Organism: Planctomycetota bacterium; assembly: GCA_002683135.1. Taxonomy (GTDB): domain Bacteria; phylum Planctomycetota. The sequence goes on from NYSS01000007.1 coordinate 6,363, forward strand.
CCACATGTTCGACGGCCGGCCGGTGATCGGCATCTGCAACACCTGGTCCGAGCTGACCCCTTGCAACGCGCACCTGCGGCAGCTCGCGGAGCGGGTCAAGTACGGCGTCTACGAGGCCGGAGGCTTCCCCCTCGAGTTCCCGGTCATGTCACTGGGCGAGACGCTGATGCGGCCGACCACCATGCTCTACCGCAACCTGGCGTCCATGGACGTGGAGGAGTCCATCCGCGCCAACCCGCTGGACGGCGTGGTCCTCCTCGTCGGCTGCGACAAGACGACACCGTCGCTGATGATGGGCGCGGCGAGCTGCGACCTGCCGACCATNACCGTCTCCGGCGGCCCCATGCTCAACGGCAACTTCCGCGGCAAACCCATCGGCTCGGGGACGTCGGTGTGGGAGTTCAGCGAGGAGTGCCGGGCGGGCCGCATGTCCATCGAGTCGTTCATGGACGCGGAGGCNTGCATGTCNCGNTCCGCCGGCCACTGCATGGTCATGGGCACCGCCTCGACCATGGCCTGCATGGTGGAGAGCCTGGGCGCCGGCATGCCGGGCAACGCGGCGATCCCNGCCGTCGACTCCCGCCGTCACNCGCTGGCGCACCACGCGGGGATACGCATCGTCGAGATGGTCCACGAAGACCTGCGGCTATCCCAAGTCCTCACCCGCGGAGCGTTCGAGAACGCCATCGTCACCAACGCCGCCATCGGCGGGTCCACCAACGCCGTCGTCCACCTCCTCGCCCTGGCGGGGCGCCTGGAGGTGCCCCTCGACCTGGACGACTGGGACCGGATCGGCCGCGACGTCCCGTGCCTCCTCGACCTGATGCCATCGGGCAAGCACCTCATGGAGGACTTCTTCTACGCCGGTGGGCTACCGACCATCATCAAGGAGCTCGGTGACTGGATCGACCGAGAAGCCGTCACGGTGAACGGCAAGACCTTGTGGGAGAACTGCGCCGACGTGGAGTGCTTCAACGAAGGCGTGGTCCGNCCCCTCGCCGATCCCGTCGCCAGCAACGGCGGCGTCGCCGTGCTGCGCGGCAACCTCTGCGAATCTGGANCCGTCCTCAAGCCATCGGCGGCGACGCCGGAGCTGATGCAGCACCGTGGCCGCGCCGTCGTCTTCGAGGACATCGACGACTACAAGGCACGGATCGACGATCCCGACCTGGACATCACCGAGGCAGACATCATGGTTCTGAAGGGCTGCGGNCCGAAGGGGTACCCCGGCTTCCCCGAGGTCGGCAACATGGCGCTGCCCAAGAAGCTGTTGGAGCGCGGCGTGACCGATGTGGTGCGCATCAGCGACGCGCGTATGAGCGGGACCGCTTACGGGACCGTGGTCCTGCACGTCGCCCCCGAGTCCGCTATAGGCGGCAACCTGGCGCTGGTGCGGAACGGCGACTGGATCGAGCTCGACGTCCCGGCCCGGCGCCTCCACCTCGACGTCACCGATGAAGAGCTGGCCTCGCGCCGCGCGGCCTGGGAGCCGACGACGGAGCTCCCCCCACGAGGCTACCTACGCATCTTCCACGAGCACGTCCTGCAGGCNGACCAGGGCGTGGACTTCGANTTCCTGGTCGGCGGCAGCGGCGCCGAGATCCCACGCGAATCCCACTGATCGGGGGCAGGTCCCCTAAGCACCTACCGCGGTCGTCGCGCGCCGCTTCACATCTTNCCAGNCGGGANGGTCACCGATNCCGCCGGTGAACGGATGCTCCCACACGACCTCNCCNTCNTGGACGAGGAANATNCCNGGCANCTGNANGACNTCGGCGCCGCGNGGGCTCCCGACCCCGTAGCCCTTGAAGATGGCCCGGATCCCGTGGAACCAGGCCCGGGGCCGCATGAGCTTCCAGGCCGTCGTCCGCTTCAGCCCAAATCCGACGTAGAGCTTCCGCTCTGGATCCAAGATCGCAGGAGCTTCCGCCCACAGCTTCGGCATCAGCGCATCGGCCACCTCCTCGGTGCCCTGGTGCACGAAGACGACCCGCGGAAACTGCGGGTCCGCGGCGGACAGTTTCCGAAGATCGGACACCGTCTCACCGCAGAATGGTCAGCCGAAGTGACGCAGGAAGACCAGCACCACCGGGGACGGACTCAGCTGGTCCCCGAGGGTGCCGGGCACCAGGTTACGTCCGGCGACCTGTTGATCGAGTGGGAGTTCGGTCATGGGCTCCCCATCATGATAGGTCCCGCTCCGATCTGTTGCATTGCGGCACCGAAATCGCGGTGCATAATCTGCGACATGCGTGGTGCCCGACGAACCTGACCCCTCCATCATGAGGTGGAAACCGAGAAAGATGCGGTTGCTCCGCGTGCGGGCCAAGGCCCTCGCCGCGCGCGCTCGGGGACAGGTGCCGCTTCACTTCCTGCACGTGGGCAAGACCGGTGGCAGCGCCATCAAGCACGCGCTCCGGGGCCGCCGCGACCAGGGCCCCTACCGGCTGTTTCTCCACGGACATCGCATGGGGCTCAAGAACGTGTGGCCCGGCGAGCGCGTCTTCTTCTGCGTCCGAGACCCCATCGCTCGCTTTGTCAGTGGCTTCTTCAGCCGACAGCGCATGGGGCGCCCGAAGAACGACATCCCCTGGAACGAACCGGAGGCCGTAGCCTTCGAACGGTTCTCCACTCCGGATGAACTCGCGGAGGCGATCGGATCTTCCAATCCGTCACGGCGGGCGGAAGCCGAACAGGCGATGAACGGGATCCAACACGTCAACAGCCACATGTGGGAGTGGTTCGGGGACGAGGCCCTGTTCCACGCGCGCCGGGAGAGCTTGCTCTGGATTGGCTTCCAGGAGTCACTGAGTGAGGACTTCGAACGACTCCGCCAGCTCCTCCAGTTGCCTAACGAAGCATCCCTCCCGTCAGACGACCTCCGGGCGCACAGGAATCCGCAGCGCCTCGGGCGCGGGCTGTCGGAGGACGCCGAAGCCAACCTGCGCACCTGGTACGCGGCCGACTACCGCTTGCTGGCTCTGTGCGAAGCCTGGCGAGCGGACCACCGGGAGTAAATGCGCGTGCATGCCGATCGCACCAGGGCGTCGACCTGCAGGATGAGGGCGGGCCCGTCGACCCCGTCCCCCAGAAGCAGCGGCCTCACTCCTTCAGTCGCTTCAGCAAATCCAGCTGCTGTCGCAACGGCCGCTTCATGAAAGCGCCGAAGGCCGCGTAAAACGCCGCCTTGTCCTTCATGCGGACATACTTGCTCAGCGCCGTCTCCCACCCCAGATCCGTGACCGAGGGATAGAACTCATCGCGCAGGCTGGAGACCCGGCGGGTGGCGGACTCATGGATCATGAACCCGATCGCCCACGCCCCGGTGTCGTACGCGAGCTCGCGGTAGTACTTGGACACATGGGCGGGCGCCGCGTCGATGTCCTCCATGTCTGCGATCGTGATGTCGGGGTCAGACACGCGCGCCGCGCTCTCCCTGCAGCGCTCCATGGCGCGCTCCATGCCCCGCCATCCATGGATGAAGGGCAGCCACGCCTCGGCGAACACGGCGCCGCCCTCCATCATCCAGGTAGGCGTCGCGCCGAAGGACTTCTGAAAGACGTGGGTGTACTCGTGAATGCCGCGCAGGACGGGATCGGGGACCGGGTCTCGCTCGAAGAACCACTTGTGGACATTGATGAAGACGAGCTCCGCCATGGGAGGCTTGGTGTCGTTCACATAGGAGAGGTACGCCTCTGACTCACCGCGATCCATGACCCCGAAGAACCGCGCCTGCGCATGCGGGAGACACTCGGACAACGACCGCTCACTGGTGGATGTGCGACAGCGGCAGTATTCCATGAGGAAGGCCCGGCGCGTCTCGGGAGCGATGACCGCGCCGTCCTCGCGACCGACGATCCACACGTGGGTCGGACCGTAGCTCCCCCAATAGGTCCGCGCCGTCTCGACCCCCTTGCGCACGTGCTCCAGCCAGCGCTGCCCGTACCCCTCGAGCAGGTGATAGGTCGGGGCCTCCTCCGTGGGCACGAGGATCTCACCATCCGCTCGCTCCGCCGGGATCGAGGGGGAGTTCTGGCAACCGAACAGGGCGAACATCCCCAGCGCCAGACAGAAGAGGGCCTGCGCGGAGCGTGCTCGGAGGCGGACCTTCCCCAAGCGGTGACCCCCGCGTCCCTTGCCATGATCCGTCATGGGCCCACTCTATCGGCGCGACAACGACACGGCGTGCTCCCCGAGCTCGTTGGCAACCAGGTTCAGCCTTCAACCAAGGACGCGGAGACCGCAGGGAGATCCCCATCGATGTAGGGTGCCCCCGATGGTTCGACAACGACGCAACGCCCCCATGGCTCGGCACACCAAGAGCATCATCGTGATCACCCTGATGACCGTGATCTGCCTGCCGCTCGGCTTGTTGGTCAATGAGATTTTCCTGAAGGTCTTCGTCGGGATCATGGTGCTCGCGCTCTTCGAGTTTTGGGTTGCAATGCGGGCCGCCCAGTATCGCAGGATGTGTCGCGACAACCCCGACAACCTGGAGAACGTCGAAGGCCGCTCCGCCTTCGCTCGGCGCAGGGGATTCCCGGACAAGCGCTCCTGAGGTTGAGGCCTTGGCCGGAACGCGCGGGGGCGTCGAGGACGGCGAGCGGCCCTCAGCACCGCTGCCTTCACGCGACGCAGGGGATTCGATGGCTACTTCGTCTCGGCGTCGAGTGAGTCCACGGCGAATTTCGCATCGCGCAAGCCCGTGCCCGTCTTGTCGCGATAGGCCTTGATTGCCGCGAGCTTGCCTTCGTTTGCGAGTACTGGCCGCACCGCCTCCAGGGCAGCAGGATCGGGCGTGGCGGGTGGCGCAAGTTCGTTTGCCGAGGAACGCCCCCCAACTACGCATCCCAAGAAGAACGCGGCGGCGATAAGTGCCAGCGCGAGCGTCATGTCCATCGGTGTCCTCCCAAACCACCAACAGTCATGTGTGAACTACTTCTTCTTTTCTCTCTTCAATTGACGTTTTTCCTTCGGAGTGAGCTGCGACTTCTTTTGCTTCTCCCGCTTGCCTTTGTCTTTGCTTCCGCCTCTGTCGCCCATATCTGTTTCTCCGGAGTTGATCGCGAACGTCGCGACGGTGCTGGCGAATTCGCCGCGCGTGATCCTACGCGATCGGAGCGTCAATCCAGGTCGATTAGCAAGAGTTCCTGGATCTCGATGACGATTCCGGATGCATGCATGCGCGTGAATCTGCTCACATTTCGCGTGCCCGCACCAATGGTCATGTATGCACCGTGCGCCCAAACCTGCAGGTAATCCGCAAGGTTGGTCGCCCCCGCTTTATGGTGCAAGTGACGGCGAATACACAAGCTGCGACACGTCGCACACTGGTGTAAGCGATCCCGAGAGGGCCTTAGACTCTCAGCTACTGATGATTATAGCGTGAGCCATCACTGATACCTAGGTCATGAAGGGGGACGTCATGCAAGAAGAGAGCGACAAGCCTGCTGTGAACCTTCACTGGGTCTACACCTTCGGCGTGCTCTTCTGGGCCATGGGAACGTGGATCGGTGTCGAGTTTGCGGAGCATGGTTTTCTTCTGGCAGTGATGCAAGCTTCTCCGGCCTTGGCTGGGGGAATATTGCTTATTGTCACGGGGCGGATCTTGCGAGCGGTGACCGATCACTCCAGCGCAACAGCGGAAGTGCTCCAGATCATGCGGCGGCTGAAACAAGAGAGATCAATGGAGTGAACGGGTCCTTCTCGAGGAGTGAGATTCCAGCGTGCTGAAGTGGCTGAATCGATAGATACTCAGGAGTGATCCCTCGCGTTCGCCACCGCTTGACGGTCAGTTGTTCGATACATAGATTCGCGCGTGATGAGTTCACCGACTCGCCCATCGCTATCGGCCCGTAGGCTTGATCGCGGCCTGACGCTCGTCCCCGCGATCGGGATTATCCTCGCTAGCGTGATCGGAACGGGCGTCTTCATGAAGGCGCGTGTCATGATCGCGAACGTCGGGACACCCTGGCTCGTGCTGGGCGCGTGGCTCGCCGGAGGAGCCCTCACCCTCGCCGGATCCCTCGTCTTCGGCGAGCTCAGCGCGATGACACCCCGCTCGGGAGGACCATTCAACTTCATCGGTGCCGCCTACGGTCGTCGGTGGGCTTTTATGTTCGCTTGGTCGCGAGGAATTGTTTACGGCGCGAGCGTGGCCGCCGTCGCCATCCTCACTGTGACCTTCCTGAACGACGCCCTCGGCGCCACACTCTCGCCCTTTCAACTCAAGCTTTTCCCGATCCTGGTCATCGCCACGGGCACAGTGTTGAACCTCATCTCCGTGCGTGCCACCGGCGGCGTAGCCACGGCGATGACCGGCATCAAGGTCTCCATCCTGCTCGCCATCGCAATCGGCGCCTTCTGGCTATCTGACGGATCCTTCGCCCACTTTCGCATGAGCGGGGCAGCCGGTGCGGGTCACGGAGTCCCCGAGAGCGCCCGCCTCGGACTGAGCGGATTTGGAGCGGCGATGGCCGGCGCTCTCTGGGGCTACAACGGGTGGGCCATCATCGCGACCATCGGCGGCGAGGTCAGNGAGCCGGGCCAGGTCCTCCCCAAGGCTATGTTCCTCTCGACCCTGCTNGTGATCGGGCTCTACATCCTGATCAACACGAGCTACTTCTTCGCGTTGACACCGTTCGAAATCGCCGACCTCCCCGAGCACACCTCTGTTGCGGGCGCCACCATCCAGCGATTCGCTGGAGGCGGAGCGGCGAGCCTCCTCGCGGTGGGGCTTGTCATCTCGGCCTACGGAACGATGCACGTGTCATTGCTCGTCGGATCGCGTATCCCCTTCGCCATGTCCCGCCAGGGGCTCGCGCCGGCGTCTTTTGGCAAGCTCAACTCCAAGAGCGTCCCCTCGGTGTCCGTGATTGCGGTCGCCGTGTGGGCCAGCGGGCTCGCTCTGAGCGGGACCTTCGACATTCTGACCGACCTGACCATCTTCGTCCTCTGGCTCTTCGTCGGGCTGACAGGAACCACCATCTTCGCCCTGCGGCGCAAGTTCCCCGATGCACCTCGCCCCTACCGCGTGCANGGATATCCAGTNATCCCCGTGGTCTTTNTGATCGCAACNGGGTTTATGCTNGCGAGTATGCTNGTCTCGACGCCGGGCCGCTGCCTNGCAGGAATCGGGATGATCCTCGTCGGNCTGCCGGTCTACTCGATCTTCGCCCGTCGACTTCCCCCGGACGACCCTGAGGCCTGGATCGGAGCCGAATAGACCCGTTGGCGGCGCGGACCTCTCCCGCGGGCCATCCCCGTCGTCTGATGGGGCGAAAGGCGCCCTCCTCTGCTGCTTCGCGCGGCTCTTTGCGACCTGATGCGACACCGCGCGATGGCGCGCCCGAGAGGGCTTAAACCTCTGACCTGGACATCAACCCAGTTCGTTCACGGCCCTCGACGCCATGTCGATGGCGGTCTTCATGTCAGTACCCGGCGCCGAGTCACAATTGGCAATGGTGATGCGACCAAAGGGCTGTCGCCCAATCTTCGTGGAATCTCCGGGGCCNCCGACCGTGTAGCCGTGGGCCCAACGGTTGACCGTGATGCTCTCCACATCCCTGTCGAAATCGAACAGCTTCTTCGGGAGCATGCCGGTCAGGTGCGCCCGGATCTCCTTCTCGTAGTCCCTGAAGTCCAACAACAGCATCATGACTCTTGCGTCACGGTACTGCTCACGTCGCGGCGCACCGACCTTCCCGTAGGGGCAGGAGATCATCTGCAGCACACAAGGGTCATCGGGGGTCTTCGTGTACTCGTAGCCACCCATGCTCACGGGAAAGTCCATCAGGACAGCCTGGTGCATGTTCCCCGGAGACATGGCCATTCCGATTCCCATCTCCTTGATGGCCCGCCAGCTCCTCAAGCCCACGGTGCTGTACTGCAGCGGGCTCTTCATCTGGAGTTTCAGTGCCGCGGCTTGGGTTTCCGGAAGTCCCGAGACGATGTGCGGGATCATCATGTTGTAGCAGGCCATCACGACNTTCCTGCCCCGCACCCGATACGACCTGTCGCCGTTGATGTAGTTCACGAGGACTTCAGAGGAATCTTCGGGGNCGCCCCGATGCCGCACATCGACGACCGTGCTGTTCAACCTGATGCGAACGGCATTGCCGGGCTTGTCCAGCTCCGCATAGTCGAATCTCGACAAGACGAGCTCTTCGGCGGTGTCTCCCTTCGCCACGCCAGGGATCATCTTCTTCACCAAGGCGCGCGCCACGCCCGCATTGCCGTCCGGGAAATGACAGTTGTACGGGTGNTNCTCGTCGTAGACGGCCTTGGGCGCAAAACCCAGGGCGCCGGAGCTCTTGGCCGNACCGATGCTCATCAGGTCCGTCCCAATGCTGGCCCAGTCNAGNGCNGAGTGNCTGGCCATCCTCAACACCAGAGGGTCATCNACACCCAGGGTGTTCTTCAAGTAGTCGAAGTAGGAGTGAGAGCGGATGTAGCCATTCAGCTCTTTCTTCGGCACATCGATGGAATGCAACCCGCCTCTCAGCACCCGAAGCAGCTGCTCTTTGCCCTTCTTCGTCAAGGGNGATTGCTGCGCGGCCTCCGCGTCAGAGAGCCCCCCCCTCATCACCATCCCTTCGATGTAGTTCGGATAGTTACAGAACGGGTGCCTGACGACCTTGTCCTCGCCGAACACTCCCTTGTTGAAGTAGGTCACGGCCCCCAGGTCGTTCCGCCTGAAGAAGTCGTGGTCATAGGCCGTATCGAATCGCCCCACATCCACGCCGATGTCCTTCAGCAGAGCCTGCACCACCTTTGANGCCTTCTTGGGCTCAACGATCGTCTGTGAACCGCCGTAGGAGATGAGGGTCCTGCCACCCACCGTGTGTTCATTGCGCTTCGCGTGCCCTCCGAAGTCATCATGGTTGTCCAGGATGAGCACCTTCTTGTCTTCACCGTGTTTCTGCAGATAGAGATAGGCCGCCGACAGCCCGCTGATCCCTCCCCCCACNACCAGCAAGTCGTAGCTCTCGCTCAGCTCCGTGGTCGACCCCCAATCCGATCTCTTTGCNAGCGCTCTGTCGTGGGCGTGGGAGTTCGACCCCGGGTGAGATCCCCTCAGGCCCGTGAGTGACGGCGGATAGTGCGGTGGGTCGAACCTGTCCAGGTCGGCGGGAGCCTTGGACCCACGTGGGAACATGGATGCTCCAGCGGCCACCAGAGTCCCGTTGATGAAGTCTCGCCTGGTGATTCGTCCCATCGTTCGGCCCACTACTCGAACTTCTTCTTCTCTTCCGCGGTCAGCCCCTCGAGAGGACGGACGATGCGGGACCCGACAAACAAGGCATCCGTGTGGTACCGGATGCTCCGCGGCATCCGATCTCCCACCGTTGCGGTGACGCCGGCGCTACTGAACGATCAACCTCACCGGCTGCGACAACGCGACGCCGGACATCAAGGCCGGATCCACCACGACCATCTGAGCTGACACCGCCGTGGCGTATGACAGCGAGAACGGGATCGACACCGACGTCAGCGGTCCCCACGAGGGGCCTTGCAGGAAGTTGAACCATAAGCTGAGGGTCGGGTCCGTGAGGTCCAGGTTCACGATCTGCCCGTCAGACGAGAGGAGAGCACCGGNGCTGGCGGGGNTCAACGGGGCGAGNCCNGAGCCGAGATCCCACNGCTGTCCCACGTTGACNCTCACGAGNCCCAACGTGGCCGTCATGCCGACGGGGACCGTGACGNTCGCGGGGGCGTACGCGGTNCCCTGGACACCGTTCACGTCCAGGCTTGCGGCGAACGAGAAGTTCGTCTGGTACTCGGGGCTCGTGAAGCCGTAGATGTCGATGGCCGCGCTGAAGACAAGACCGGCGATGACACCCGTGTCGTTGGCGTAGATGTACAGCGTGTTGCTTCCCGCCTGTAGCAGCGGAGCGATGTCGGTCCGGACCATCACTTGGGGTGCGGCGTGAGCGGCACATCCCGAGGGCGCGCACGTGGGCAAGAAGGTGTTTCCCGAGAGCGGCATCCCATTCAAGTAAACGCCGGGAGCGATACTCGATCCGAGGTAGTTGTCGACCACGTAGTCGAGGGTGATGGTCGCCGACACGAACGTTGACGGCAAGACGGTGAAGTCGATGGCATGCAACGCCGACCCCTGGTTGAATCCCCCTCCCCCCACGGTGGCGATCCATTGAGCCGCGGGATCGGACGGCAACGCGGCTAGCCAGGCGGGGTCTGGACTGATGACGAACGCGGGCGGCCCGCTGGATGCGGACGCAAAATCCGCCGTCGTGAATGGAGCGGCAAACGATGCGTTCGCAGGCCCGACCAGCATGCTGATCTGGGGATCCGTGGCGCCGATCACCGCGTTGCCGCTACGCAGGGCGACGCTCTGCAGCAACGGTGGCTGCTGCCCGTGGACGGTCACGGGCACCAGGATCAACGAGACCGAGAGGAGACTACGGGCGATCGCATCGATGCTCATACCAAACCACCTACGCTACTGAACGACCGACCTCACCGGCCGGGGCAAGGTCCCATCCGCGCGAGGCCCAACGTCCTCAGCCTATAGGGCCGCGCCACGCCAGACAATCCGTCCTTGCCCGAGCATGTCGGCCCCGACATCTTGACGGCATCTCACGTCCGTCCGCACAGCTTGCCGGCCCTCGGCGCGCCGTTGACGCAACCCATGCGGGCGACATATGGTCGACCTTGATGGCGTCGTGACGTCGTCATGATGGCTGCGCGGATTTGGTGTTGCGGACCCACAACGATGGAACGGAGACAAAAAAACAAACCGACCGGGCGGCGTCAGGTCGCGCTGGGAATCCTGGTGCTCGTCTTGCTGCCGCAGCTCGCGACCGCTGCGAAGCCGCCGAACATCCTGTTCATCTACCTCGACGACTTCGGTTGGCGGGACACCGGATACATGGGCTCCGACTTCTACGAGACCCCTCACATCGACGCCCTGGCGAAGCGAGGGCTGGTGTTCTCGGATGCCTATTCTTGCGCCGCCAACTGCGCCCCGGCCCGCGGCTGCCTGCTGTCCGGGCAATACACCCCGCGCCATGAGATCTTCAACGTCGGCACCCGGCCGCGCGGCAAGGCCAAGAACCGTCTCCTCGCCCACATCCCCGGCACGGCCACCCTGCGCCCGGAGATCGTCACCTGGGCGGAGAGCCTGCAGACCGCCGGGTATCGCACCGGCATGTTCGGCAAGTGGCACCTGGGCACCACGCCAAGAGCGCAGGGATTCGACGTCTCCGTCGATCACAGGCGCCTGCCCGGCTTCAAGGGCCACCGCGGCCCCGACGGCGCCTACCTCGCCGACGTGCTCACTGACCGGTGCATCGACTTCATCGAGGCGAGCAAGGACCGACGCTGGTGCGCCTACCTTGCCCACTTCGCGGTCCACACGCCACTGCACGCCAAGCGTGAGCTGCTCCCCAAGTACCAGAAGAAGAAGCCCGGGAAGCTCCACAAGCACGTCAAGATGGCCACGATGATCCAGGCGGTCGACGACGGTGTCGGCAAGTTGATCGCCAGGCTGGAAGCGCTCGATCTACTCGACGACACGGTGATCATTTTCTACTCCGACAACGGCGGCTACGGTCCGGCGACCGACATGGACCCGCTCTGGGGCTACAAAGGCACCTACTACGAGGGCGGCATCCGCGTACCTTTCTTCGTCAACTGGCCCGGCGTCGTAAAGGCCGGGAAGACCAGCGAACCCATCACCGGCGTGGACCTCTACCCGACACTCCTGGGGATCGCCGATGCCAAGCGCCCCGACCAGGTCCTCGACGGCGTCAACCTGGTCCCCCTGTTCAAGGGCGAAGTCGACGGCCTCGACGAGCGGCCCCTGTTCTGGCACTTCCCTGCGTATCTGCAGAGCTACCAGGTCACCCACGAACAACGCGACCCGTTGTTCCGAACCCGCCCCTGCAGCGTGATCCGCAAGGGACGCTTCAAGCTGCACGAGTACTTCGAGGATGGCGCCCTCGAGCTCTACGACCTCTCCGACGACATCCGCGAACGTGACAATCTCGCAGACAGGATGCCCGACAAACGCGACGAGCTGCACCGTCTATTGAAGGACTGGCGCGACAAGATCGGCGCGCCGGTTCCCGAACGAAAGTGAGCCGGACCAAGCCAGCTGCCCGACCGGAAGGAGGGGCGCCAAGGTAGGAGCCCCTTCCCTCATGGGTACGGGGGGTGGAGCGCTCGTCACCTCAAGATCGGTGTCAGCGTGATCTGCTTGAGGGTGAAGCCCTTCGTGGCGACCTCCTGTTTCACGCCCCGGCGGGAAAACGTCAGGACGTTCTTGCCTTTGACGAGATCGATTGCGACGGGCGGCGTGGTCTCCCACATGCCAACGGTGAAGGGCAATTCCATTTCGATCGGCTTATCGCCGTTGGCCGAGACCTTGAGCTTCTGCTTCCAGCTCGGGGTCACGACCTTCATGGTCATGGCGTACCTGCCGGGAGCGGCGGCGTCGAAGGTGTATTCGAAGTCTTGCTGGCCGCCGTTGCGGCTGTAGTGCAGCTGCTTACCGCCGAGGGCGCTGTCCATGAAGACGAGATTCCCGGTGCTCTTGGTCGGCTTGCTGGTGGCAGCAGCGGGGATGTTGATCGCTCCATTCCGGTTCGCGTGGATCTTGCGATCCTTCTCGCTGATCCGCACCTTGACGATGTCGATCTTCTCCCTGGTTTCGTTGGCTTCGCCGATGTCTTCGCCGACGGCGGCGAGGGCCTCCGCGCTGGCATCTTCGATGATGCCACGCTGGGTGTAGAGCGAGACACCGTTCCAGAAGGCGGGCTTGCCGGAGAGCAGGCCCCAGCTTCGCGGCTCGCCCACGACGTCGCCGATCCACTGGGCACGCTTGACCTGCATGAACGGTGCGCCGGTCGCGCGGGCCTGCGTGATGGCGAGGAAGTCGAGGTCCTGCCACCGGTTGTTTCGTCTGGACCGGGGCTCGTTGTACGGAGTCTTGGTCCAGCCGCTTCCCCAACCGGCGCCGAGGCAGACGACCCATCCGTCGGGCGTCCAGTGCGTCAGGGCAGCGTGACCGCGTTGCGGACGGGCGGTGGTGGGGATCCCGAAGGCACGGAGAGTGAATCGGCCGAAGAACGCGCGACGGCCGCAGACGCCACCGTTCTTCAAGATGTTCTGGAAGAACTGCAGGTCGTCCTGGTCGTACTTGTTTTCCTGCGAGCCATACCTGATGTCACTGCGAACCGCGGCGACGTAGCGCCAGCGATAGTCACCCGTAGTGATGTGGTCAGGGCGATAATTGCGCAGCATCTCGCGACCCCAGGTGAGGATCTCGTCGGGCTCTTCGCCGTTGACGGCCATGCGGTAATCCCACACGGTGAGGTCCTTGAAGGCGGGGTCGAGCTCGCCGGCGAGGAACGCTTCCTCGAAGTGCAGGTAACGCTTCACGGGGTCGACCGTGGACGGTGCATCGGTGTCGGCCTTGGCGTTGCGCTGCCCGATGGGCCTGGCATGTTCCAGGGCGATCGCGAGCGCGAGTCGCTGCAAGGTGTCACTTGCGGCCTTGTCGCTCACCCGCTGAATGTCGCGGTAGATCTCCATCGCCTTGCCGTAGTCGGCATTCGCGGCGCCATCCGCGACCAGCATCTGAACGAGGAGACCGTCATCGTTCAGCATCCGGTCGATCAGCCGCCGTTGTTCGTCGCCCTGCTGGGCGAAGGCGGCCAGCAGCGTCGGCGTGGCTTCCTTGAGAACGACGTATTTCGCCAGCCTGGCGTCCAGTTGATTACCCGACAGGGCAGACTCGAGGTTCAGGGCCGCGAGCGCGTGCTGCGTCCGCGCCTTGGCTTCGGCGAGGGCCTGATTGGCGTCATTCAGCTCCGCTTCCAGTCGCGGCTGAGCACGTAACGCCTTGTCCAATCTGGCCTGACGCTCCTTGAGCGCGTTGACCCCGTCTTCGCGATTCGCCTGCCATTTGGCCAGCTCCTCCCGGGCCGCATCGCGTTCGGCCTTCGTCTTGGCGTTCTTGAGCATCTTCTTCGCCTTGGCGATGCCCTTGTCCGCTCCACCGATCCACTTGCCCTTGGCGTGGCCCACCAACCCCCTGGCCTGGCCGATCTCCCCCAGGCCCTTCTGCGCCGCTTCGACCTTCGCCTTGGCGCCTTGCTCAGCCTCAATGTCGTTGTTGTACGCCGCCACCTTCCGCTGGTCCGTCTTCGGCAGAGCGCCGATGATCTCAGCCCTGAGGTGCTCCATCTCGCGGACGTAGCTGGCTTCAAGGCGCTGGCCGGGCGCTGTGAGCTGGGTCTGCGGCGACGATTTGCCCCGCTGCGCCAGCGCCCCGCTCGACGTTCCGATCGCCACCGCCATTGTCGCCACCAACACACGCGTCTTCGTCTTCATTGCGAGCCCTCGTTTGATCATGGAGATGCAAACGTACCAGACCCGTGAAGGCCGCGACTTCCGCGCAAGACGAGACCGGGAATGAGCGGGCACAGCGACCGCACGGAACCCAGTTTCCGGGTAACCGAAATGTGGCTGTCGTCTACGATTGGGCGTGCACAGGGTTGTCGGAACCCGCATCCACCATGACCGCACCAAGCGTCCGAGCACCGCGCCGATCCGCAACCAGCCTGGCTCCACCCGAGCTCTGGCGGATAGCCGTCCTGGGCTTGCTCGTCGGCTCGGCAGCGGGACAGATCCCTGTGGACCGCACGGCATACGCCCCGGAGTGCGGCGTGGTCTTGAGCCCATCAGAGGACGCACTGCAGTTCCGGTGGGAGGCGTCTCCTCGACAGACGACGACCATGACGCTGAACCTCGCGGGGAGTGGACCACTGGTTCGCTCCATCGCGGTCGGGTCGCCCGACTCAGATCCCGTCATCGTGCTCCGAGATGCGGATCCGACGACAGTTGTGTCGGTCGCCCAGCGTGACCTGAGGAAGCGCGCCGGCTGGAACATCTTCTTCGACCGTGTGCAGCGCAAGCCGAAAGAATCAGGGCCGTTGACGCTCGATCCCAAACGCGTATCGATCCGGAGTACGGGCCGCCGCTGCGAGATCGATATCGACGGACTCGAAGGTGAGTCCTTCTCCGGCAAGCTCCGTTTCACTCTGTACGCCGGCTGCGAGCTCATCCATGTCCAAGCTGTCGTCTCGACGGACCGGGACGCACGCGCGCTGCTCTACCACGCCGGTCTCACCTTCGACCCGACCGGCAAAGCCGTGACCTGGATCGGACTGGATGACAAGGTTCATCGGGTGGATGGCGTCGCACGTGCCGCGACACCGCACCGGGTGCGTCACCGCACCATCGCGGTCGAGACCAAGGCCGGCGCGCTGGCCGTGTTTCCGGCGCCGCACCAGTACTTCTATCCGTTGGACCAAGCCCACAACCTCGGCTTCGTCTGGTCGGGTTCCGGCTTCATGAAACTCGTGCCCGGCTTCGGCATCGGCATCCGCCAGGACCCAATGGGCGACAAGCGATATGTGCCTTGGTTCAACGCACCGCCGGACACCGAGCAAAGGCTCGGCGTGTTCTGGCTCCCCACCAGGGAGCGCGGCGTGAAGCTCTTCGATCGGGTCAAGGCCTACACCCACGGAGACCGGTTTCCGGAAGTCCCGGGGCACAAGACCTTCACGAGCCACTACCACATCGAGCACACGACGCATGTGCTCAAGGCACCTCGCCAGGACCAACTGTCGGAGCTGCCGCCTTCGATCCGCCGTCCGCAGTTCATGGATGTCTTCAAGAACGCGGGCGTGCAGATCGTTCATTTGGCCGAGTTCCACAACCGACTTGGGCGGGATCGACGCGACGCGGCCAAAGGATTCGCCCTGCTGAAGCTGTTGCACGATGAGTGTGAGAGGCTGTCGGACGATCAGCTGCTGCTGCTCCCCGGCGAAGAACCCAACGTCCACCTCGGCGGCCACTGGATCAGCTTCTTCCCGCGCCCGGTGATGTGGGCCCTCTCACGTCCCGAAGGCAAGCCGCTCGTGGAGGTGCACCCGAAGTACGGCCGGGTCTACCACGTCGGCAGTTCAGAAGACGTTCTCGAGCTCATGAAGCGTGAGAACGGCTTGATGTGGGCCGCTCACCCCCGGATCAAGAGCTCCACCGGCTATCCCGACCGCTACCGCGACGAACCGTTCTTCAAGTCGGACCGCTACCTGGGAGGCGCGTGGAAGGCGATGCCGGCCGATCTGTCGCGGGAGCGTCTCGGGTGGCGGGTGTTGGATTTGCTCGACGACACCGCGAATTGGGGCGCACGGAAGTACATCGTCGGTGAAGTGGACATCTTTCACGTCAATCACACGACGGAGTTCTACGCCCACGCAAACATCAACTACCTACGCCTGGACCGGGTCCCCCGGTTCAAGGAGGGTTGGTTGTCCATTCTCGAGGCGTTGCGCGACGGAGCCTTTTTCATCTCGACCGGAGAAGTGCTGATGCCGTCGTTCACGGTCGGCGGCAAGAACTCCGGGCAGACCCTTCAACTCGACGCGTCCGGGAAGACCGAGCTCGTCGCAAATCTGAGTTGGACGTTCCCCATGGCCTTTGCCGAAGTCATCACCGGCGACGGACAATCGGTGCAGCGCCGTCGGATCGACATGACCGAGACGGGCGCCTTCGGCAAGAACACCATTCGAGTTCCGCTGAACCTACGTGGCAAGACCTGGGTCCGGTTCGAGGCGTGGGACGTTGCGGCGAACGGTGTCATTTCACAGCCCATCTGGGTCAGATAGGCGATGGGCGAAAGGAGCTTCCCGTGGGGTCCGGAAACTCGAACGCGTTCCTATCTCTCTAATGCAGCCTCCATCGTCTCGCTGTAGTCCGTGGGCCATAATCCCAGTCAGGAGACCTCACATGAACATCCCGATCCTCGAGAGTCCGTTACTGTTCTTGATCTATGCGGCTATCATGGCTGGATGCGTGTGGTTATTCACAGCCGTCTACGATGAGGGTTGGGTCATAGGTTTCCCCATCGCACTCGCGATCGGGGTTACGCAGGTTCTCGTTTTCGACAAAGATGACTGAGATGAAAGCCCCCCTGACCTCGCTCCTGACGCTCGGCCTGATCGTCTCGTCCATGAGCGCTCAGAACTTCACTCCACCCCAGTTGCTTGCCGGGCTCGCCCCTTCCGAGGTTTGTTCATCAGACCTGGACAATGACGGCGATACGGATCTCATCGCGGCCGCATACGGCAGCGTGGTCTGGTTTGAGAACCTGGGCTCGAGCATCTTCGGCTCCGCACAGACCATTGCAACGAATACGAGCTTTGCATGGGGCGTCCACGCAGCCGACCTCGACGGCGATGGTGACGCGGATGTGCTGACCGCCGATTGGGGGACTGCGGCGATAGGAACGATAGCCTGGCATGAGAACCTCGGAGGCGGTTCTTTCGGGCCAGCGCAAGTCATCACGACGGGCGCCGCGGACCTACGGCGGGTCGTCGCCGCCGACCTCAACGGAGACGGCCACACCGACGTCCTGTCTGCGTCTGGCGGAATCGGCTGGTATCAAAACGACGGCGCGGGCGGTTTTGGCTCGCACCATTTCCTCACGAGCTCCCTCGACGGAGCCTCGACCGTCCAGGCGGCTGATTTGGACGGTGATGGCGACCTCGATGTCCTCGCGGCGAGGAAGGGGGACCACAAGGTTTCGTGGTACGAGAACCTAGGCGCGGGGAGTTTCGGCGCGCAACAGGACATCTCCTCGACGGCTACCAATACCTATGGGGCCGTGGCCTCCGATCTCGACGGAGACAGTGATCTCGACGTCGTCTTCATCGCCAACAACCCGGACAAGGTGGCCTGGCATGAGAACCTCGGCGGTGGCCTGTTCGGCGCTCAGCAGCTCCTTGCGACCAACTCCACACATCTGAGGGACCTGGTGGTAGTCGACCTGGATGTTGACGGCGATCCGGACGTGGTGACCGCCTCCTGGTGGGACAACAAGGTCGCCAAGCTCGAGAACAACGGGGCTGGCGTGTTCGGCCCCGAACAAGTCATCACGACAGCCAAGGACACGATGGATGTCCATGTCGATGATCTGGATGGGGATGGAGCTCCCGATGTCATCACGAGCTCGCCTTTCTTCAACACGCTATTCTGGTTGAGGAATACCGGGCAGATGATCTGGCCCGTCACTCTGCCGGGAGCTGGCGCCGACCTTCGGCTCGATGTTCAAGTCAACAACACGCCCAGCCAAATCGGCGTTCCTCCGGTTGTCGCAGGCGACACCATCGACGCGCTTCTCCACTCACCAAACGGAACGTACAACAACACTCCGCCGATCATGGCCGTGCAGGTCTTCCCCACGGGCGCACCCCCTTCTGCCGGCATGTTCCAGTTCCCCGAACTCCACCTGGACCTCTCGCCAGCGGCCACCTACCCGATCACCTTCATCTATCAGAGCAGTGCCCTTCCCAGCTCCGGATTCTCGACTGTCGCGGTGATCCCCCCCGGCATGGTGCCCGTGAGCATGATGCTGCAGGCGGTCTGCCTCGCCCCCCATACACCTATCGGACCTCCCCCGATCGTCGGCCCCGGCAACCCCTACTTCACTGCGACGGACGCCTACGAGATCCGCATCCAGTAGTGACCCGCTCAGACCGTGTTCGGCCACTTCGGCTGGAAGGGCCTACTTCTTGTAGGGCGCGACGTCCGGCATGCCCGCGGTGTCGTAGATCGCGTTCTCGTACCAGAACTTGTTGTTCCCGTTCACGCCCCAGGAGACGAAGACGACCGTCTCATCCTTTTCGCCGCTCTTGTATTCGGTGTGGAACGTGAGCCAGGCGTGGACGTGGCGGTTGCCGTTGGCGACGGTGACCATCTCGAAGTTGGCGAGCGTGAGTTTCAGATCCTCCACCTGCTCATGGAACGCCTTGTGGATCTTCGCCAGCTCGCCGATCGGCCGGTTGGTGCCCCAGCGGTTGTGTCCGAAGGTGGCGTTGCCGCTGAAACATGCCCGCCAGGCGTCGATGTCACCGGCGACGTAGAGACCCAGCGCATGCTTGGCCAGGTCGATCTCAGGCCCGGTCTTCGTGTGCCCCCGGTTGCCGCTGGCCTTCGGAGCGGCGGCCTGATCCGTCGAAACGAGCGGGACGGTGTTGAAGCCTTCGGCGCCCTGCATGGGCGACCAATGCGCCGTCTGACGCTTCCAGCGGCCGAACTCCTTGACGAAGGTCTGGGAGACGCGAACTCGGTAGTTCCCGGTCATGGAGAAGCCCTTCATCTTCATGCTACCGGTGGAGTAGTACATGGCGACCGCGGCCTTGCCCTCCACCAGCGGGACCACCTGGATGTGGGTCGGGTTGACGTTGTAGATGTCGAACTCGAGGACCTCCAGGGGATCCTTTCGTTGCATGAACCCGCCATCGGAGTGGAACACCAGGTGTCCGGTGGCCCCAGGGCGCGTCCTGAGGTTCGCGCGGGACCTGGCGTGTTCATTGAAGATGAGGGCCTTGATCTCCCTGGTGGTCTCCGTCTCCATCGGCGCTGGGGGCACGGAAGCGTCCCGGGCGGAGGCGCGCACCTTGGATGCGTCGCCCTGGCTATCTGAGTTGACGACTCCCTTGGCGACCACGCCCGACGCACCAGTCATCGCCGAGTAGTGCTCCGTTCGACACTGCCACTCGCCGTTCACCTTGACGTAGGTCTGTGAGGCGCGCGTCCCGTAGTCGCGGATCATCTGGCGACCCTTGAGCTGGATGCTCCCCTCGGCGTAGTACATGGCCACCGCCGCCTTGCCTTCCACCAGCGGCACCACGTGGATGTGCTTGGGCTTCAAATCGCAGAGATCGAACTCCCTCGTCGCGCCCGCCGCCGAATGCTCGAGCAGCGCACCGTTCGAGGCGAACAGGTACTCGCCGACAGCATGGCTCGGGGACTTCAGGGCCATCCGGCTTTGCGCGTAGTTGGCATGGATGCGAGCCGTGATCTCATCGACGGTTGAAGACGCGCCACCCGTGGGCGTGTCTTGCGCGATGGAACCGGCTGCCAGGGCGATCGACGTGACGAGTGTGAGCAATGCTGCACGCATGGAAGAGACCTCGTATCTGGGGGAATAGGGACCGGCAAATGCGGCCCCCAAGAATAGTCGAACCTGCTGGACTGTCTACGCGAAGTCACGGGGCTACCGTCAGCGTGCGTCGCTGCGAATAGCCGGGATGATGATCCTTCGGATCGCCTCCGACGTGCTCTTCTTGGTGGAACCATGGATGTTCCACGCGTTGAAGACGATCACCAGATCAAGGGAAGGCACGACGGTGGGGAACTGACCTCCGTAGCCGCTGCCCTGGAACATGACCGTGTGCCCGCCCTCCGCCTCGACCCACCACTGGTAGCCATAGGCCGTGTCCCTCATTGCCTTGCCCTTCCAGCCAGCAGGCAAGTTCATCGGCCTACGGGGGGTCGAAAAGAGGACCACGCGGGGCATGATCGACTCGTCGACCCAGGACTCGGAGACGATGCGGCGACCCTGCCACGCCCCCTTCTGCAGGAACAGCTGGGCGACGCGCGCGAGATCACGGGGCTTGAGATAAAGCCCACCCTCCGTGTCGATCTCGCCGCAAGGCGTCTCCTTCCAGTACCAGTCCCTGATACCGAGGGGCTCGAAGAGCTTCTCTCTCGCGTAGTCGTCGATGCGCTTGCCCGTCACCACCCTCACGATCTTCCCGATCAGCACGCTCACCCCGGAGTTGTAGTTAAAGACCTTCCCCGGTTCGGCGCCCATGGGCTGGGACAGCACGTAGCGAACCCAATCGTCGCTCGACTCGAGCTGATAGCAGGAGTTCGCCGGGTCGTCGTAGGACCCGTTCTCGTCCCAGGCGATCCCGCTCCTCATGGTGAGGAGATCTTCCAGGGTCATCGCCCGACGACGCGGATCGGAGAGGTCGGGCGCGTACTCGGAGAAGAACGACATCGCCGGGGTCTGCACGCCTCCGGGCAACAGCCCCTCGTCCATCGCGATGCCGACGCAGATGGACGTGATCGACTTGGTCACCGACTGGAGGGTATGCAGGCGGGTCCCCTGGTAATACGGGTGCCACGCCGGCGCGTCGTAGTCGTAGATGTGATCCTTCGGCTTGTGGGGCTTGGAGATCTCGTTGTAGTCGCGATCGAAGTGGTGATCAGCCACGATCTTCCCACCGCGCGCCAGCAGGAAGTGATCGACGTTGCCGTAGTCCCCCGCCTCGATGTCCGCAACGAGCTCAGCGATGGACGCCTCGTGCACACCGGCGTCCTCAAAGGTCGCTCGAGGCCAGACATGCCGCTCGCCGCCCCCCGCGCAACCGGAGACGAGGACGGCGAAGCAGCACAGCAAGAAGCCAACGCACAGACGACCCATGGGGACCTCCCGAGACACCAGACAGGGGCGGTCGACATTCTATCGGGCGCGCCCCCCATGCCGGGATCCACAGGAATCCACGGCGAGGCTGCTCGCACGGGCGCCGCTGAGGCAACCGAGAGGGCGATCCGGCGACCAGGACCTTAGACTCTCTCATCACGGTCGCCCCGTAACGTCAATCCAAGAGCGAGAGGCATGCAGCGACAGACCCGAACGAGCTCCATAGCGCTCCTTGTCGCGCTGACCGGCTGCGTCGCCAACGACCCGGCGATGGAAGCGACGCCGTCACCGGCGGCGGTTCCGGTGAAGGCCAACGTGTGGGCGGCCGGGAGCACGGAGAAGATCGAACGGCATCGGCGCGCCGCCCTCCCCCACGACAGCGTCTACGACCCATCCACACGCACCGTGCGATTGACGGCGGTGCGCGGAGAACACGCCCCGTTCCATCTGGTCGTGACGACCCACGGGCTGCCGTTTCCCAACGTGCGCGTGCAGATGTCTCCCCTGTCCTGCGATGGTCACCCGCTCCCTGCCGAGAATTGCGAACTGTTCTACGAACATCTGCTGGACGTGTACGCCCCCACGGGGGCGCACGGCCGAGCCGGCTACTGGCCCGATCCCCTGGTGCCGCTGACCAGGCCGTTCACGGTGCCGGGCACCGGGCGACACGACGTGCCCCGCAACCAGCCGGTGTGGGTTGACCTGTTCGTCCCTCGGGATCAGCGACCGGGGCTCTACCTCGGGGAGGTCCAGGTCACCTGTGAAGGCGTCTCCCTGGGCAGCGTTCACGTGGAGCTGACCGTCGTCGACGTCACCTTGCCCGAGGCGCGGAACTTCCCCGGGCACGTGGGGTACTACGAGAACCACATCGCCCGCATGCACGGGCTGGAACCGGACAGCGAGGCCTTCCGGCGCGTGTTCAAGAGCTACCTCGAGCTCCTCTTCGACTACCGCCTCGATCCACGCACGGGGCCCGGCATGCGCGGCCGCGTCGACGGCGATCGTTACGTCCTGGAGTGGCCGCGACCCGACCTGGAGAAGCTCTTCCTGGACCGCGACCGCCTCCGCATCTACGTCTCCCCCGTGCCCCAGGGCGTCGAACGGCAGAGCGGCCACGCCCCCTTCACCGACGCCTACTTGAAGCTCGTGCGCGCCCACGTGGAGCAGGTCATGGCGCACGCCCGCGCGCGCGGTTGGCTCCACAAGCTCGGGTTCTGGACCCCCGTGGACGAACCCAACACCGCCGAGGAATACGCCGCGGTCCGCCGATGGGGCGACGCCATACGCGCCGTCGACCCCGACGTACCCGTCGCCATCACCGAGCAGCCGTTCACCGAAAACCCGGCGTGGGGATCGCTGGTCGGGCACGTGAACACGTGGGTCATCAACGGCAACTACCTGTTCGAAGGTGAGGAGCAGATCAACGCGCGACAGCAGGCCGGTGACCGCACGATCTGGTACGTCAGCTGCGATCAGCTGTACCCGCAACCGAACTACTACATCGACCGCGAGGCCGCGGACCTCCGCATGGTGCCGTGGCTGACGTGGCGCTACGGCATGTCCGGGTTCCTGTACTGGACGGCCACGTACTGGGAAGAAATCCGCGACCCGTGGCGCGACCCCATCACCTGGAAGTGGTTCCCGTGCAACTCGCCGGCGGCGGGAGAGGGATCACTGGTTTATCCGGGGCACCTTGTGGAGCGCTACACCGGCCAGGCCAACGTCGATGGCGCCGTCGCCTCGCTTCGCCTCGCCATGCTCCGCGAAGGGCTCGAGGAGCTCGAGCTGATCCGGCTCCTCGCCGAACGGGACCCCGTGGCCGCGGACCGCATCGTCCGCACCATCTGCCGCCATGTCCGTGACTTCTCGCGGAACCCCAACGTCATCGACGACGCGCGTGCGGCCGTGATCCGAGCGCTCCTCAATCAACGGTGAAGTGGAGCGCCCGGAACCCGCATTCACGGGATGGCCCGAAGTCGTCAGTTCAACATGATGTCGTCGATGGCCAGGTCACCCGTGAACGACGTGCCCGACGTGTACTCGAAGCGGAAATCCACAAACGGGGAGACCAGCGAGAGGATGACCGTCTTGTTCGTCCACTCAATCCCCAGCTGCGCCTGTCCAGGCTCGGGCCCAGTCTGGGTGAAGATCGGGATGGGGATGAAATTCCCGGCCCCATCTCCCTGATAGACGTTCAAGGTCCCGATCGTGGCGCCGATAGCGCTCAGCTCGAAGCTCAGCGTACCGAGGGCGACGGTCGTCGCGTCCACCGGACACGTGTCCATGGTGAAGGTCACGTTCGGGGAGTTGGGGACGCTGGTCTCGCAGTAGACGTAGTTCGATCCGTTGAACGCGGCGGTCGGCCCCGTCGCCCCGGAGGTCGTGCCCCCCGAATGGACGCTCCAGCTGGCGCCCGCGGACGGGTTGATCCAACCGACAGGGGCGACGCCGACTCCGGTAGACAGCGCGTCGAAGTTCTCCGTCACACCACACGAGACGACGTTCAGTTCGTTGAGGTGGCTCAAGGCGAAGCCGTCGGCGAAGCTCGGATCGACCACCAGCTGCTGCGCCGAGATAGCGAGCGGCGCGGAGGACGAGAGGGGGATGGTGAAGGGGGTGAACGCGTTCGCCAGGGCCAAGCCGAACTGGTACTGCAGGCTGGGCGCGGTGAGGTTGATATTGACCGCCTGGCCTCCTGGCGTGAGGAAGCCGCCAAAACCCACGCCCCCACCCGGCTCAGGCGAGGTCGTCGCGATCTCGTACGGGAATCCGGCCAGACCACCGAAGTTCACGCTGACCGTCGATCCGATTCCAACGCTTGTAACCATGGGTCCGGATGGGCCGGGATCGGCGGCACCGTTGATGTCGAGGCTGGAGCTCGCCTGATTGCACTGCCACCCGGGCACGGCGGGCAATCCCGGGCCCTGGGTCACCAACAACTGGATCTTCAAAGCAGATGCGGCCGCGCACGTAGAACATGAGGGCTGGTTGTATCCGGTCGTGTAGAAGCGCGGCTCGGTGGCGCGATGGCAGGCCCCACCCCAGCTGGCGGTTGAATTCTGATGGGTGATGAAGAAGGCGACGTCGTCGACCCCATTCCAGAGGAACCCCGTCCCGCTGGAAGCTCCGAAGCCCATGGGAGACCAGGTGTCCTGAGTCACGTTCCACGACAGGGGGCCCGAGGTAGACGCCGGGCCCGGCGTGCCTGTCGCGAAGGAGTTGTGGATGATCGTCAGGTCCAAGAAACTCCCCGCGGAAACCAGTACGCCGGACGCATCCACCGTGGGGAAGTTGAAGGTCGGGGGTATCGGGTTGGGGACATGACCCATGGCGATAACGACAGTGCTGCAGTTATAGACGCCCGTACCGCACGGCGCGAACGCGACGTCGTTCACGTACGGATTCACCGGGTCCATGAACGCAGCGGCGATGTGGCCGGCGTATGTGAACGACACCTGCCCGAAAGGAAACACGTTGCAGGTCCCGACGGTGGAGTCACCATCGGGAACGCTCACCTCGACAGCGCAGGTTTGAGCGGTCAGGGCGCTGCAAAGGAACATCAGGACAAGGAAGCTACGCATGGGAAGACCTCAAGATGGGTGGGGGGGGTAATGCGCCGATCCTCTCGGCATGGGACTAACCATCACCCGAGCAGACCAAGCGGATGATACCACGCGTTTTGCGTGACTGGCAAAGCTCCACAAACCGCTGCGGTTTTTCCGCGATGATAAGATCCTCGACGGTCAGAAACCCGGCCGAAAATCACGACTGCCAAGCATGAACATGAAACGCAGAGCACTCATCACCATCGCCGCTCTGGTGACCTGCGCGAGCGGAATGCTCCATGCGCAGTCGAACGACGCGCCGCCAAGCGCAAAGGCCGCGGGGGACAAGCTCACCATCGACTCCCTGTTCCCGACGGACCGGGTACTGGATGTGCGGATCACGGTCGCCGAGGACGACTGGGACACCATCCGACATCAGTCGCGCACCTTCCAGACCGCCCTGCACGCTGACCGCAAGTACGGCCCCCTCGACCACCCGTACACCTACGTCAACGCCAGCGTCACCATCGACGGGGTCGCGTTCCCCAAGGTGGGCATCCGCAAGAAGGGTTTCATCGGTTCCCAGAGCGCGATCCGGCCGTCTCTGAAGGTCAAGCTGAACTACGTCGATCCCGGCGGCGTGATCGACGGGCTGAACAACCTGACGTTCAACAACAGCCAGCAAGACGGCAGCATGCTGAGCCAGTTCATGGGCTACGCGTTATTCAACGCGACGGGCTCGCCGGCGCCCCGTTGCGCGTATGCCCAGATCACCGTCAATGGTCGGCACCTCGGCATCTACTCACACGTGGAGAGCGCCCGCAGGCCGCTGGCCAAGCGCGGCTTCGGGGACGACACCGGCACCTTCTACGAAGGCACGGTCGTCGACTTCTTCGAAGGATGGGACGCGAGCTTCGAGAAGAAGTTTGGCAAGGACGTGCCGGGGCGCCAGAAGATCAAGCAGCTGATCAAGGCGCTGCAGGGGGACGTCGGCGAACTGGTCTTCTCCGCGGACGCGATGGGACGCGGCTGGGTCCCCACCGGCGACCAGCACGACCAGGATTGGATGGCCCCCGAATTCGACGACTCGGACTGGAAGCGCGGACGCAACGGCGCCGGCTACGAACGAGGTGAAGGATACGAGTCGCTGATCAGCGAGGGCTTCAACTTCAAGGACCAGATGGATGGACAGGCCACGTCCGTCTACCTGCGGTTCCCCTTCCAGGTGGACGACCCTGCGGCGGTCGCAGCCAGCGGTGACCTCATGCTCCGGATGAAGTACGACGACGGCTTCGTCGCCTACCTCAACGGCCACAAGGTCGCGGCAGCCAACGCCCCCCGCGATCCGCGATGGGACTCCAAGGCCACCAACGGGCATGACGATCCAGCGGCCATGAGCTTTGAGTCCATCGACATCTCCGAGTTCGAAGACAAGCTGCGCAAGGGACGCAACGTGCTGGCGATCCACGGCCTCAACCTCGACCAGAGCAGCTCGGACATGCTGATCGTCGCCGAGATTCGCGCGAGCAGCTTCGACTACGAGCAGGCCATCGGCGAGGTGGTGGACCTGGACGCGTTCTATCGCTTCTGGGCGGTGGAGGGGCTGCTCGGGTTCTGGGACGGCTACTCCGGGAACCGGAACAACTTCTTCTTCTACCTGAACCCGAAGACGGACAAGCTCCACTTCCTACCGTGGGGCGCCGACTCCCTGTTCGAGAAGTTCAGCCGCCTCAGGTACGACCGCAGGGCCCCCCTGTCGGTGAAGACCACGGGGCTGATCGCACACAAGCTCTACCAGCTCGAGTCCGGCCGCGAGCGCTACGAGAAGACCCTGCGGCGCATCCTCGACGAGCACTGGGACGCGGAGGCTCTGGTCATCCAGGCCAAGCACATCGCCGCCATGGTCCTCCCCTACATGAACGAACGCCAGAAGAGCCGGTTGCCGTCGTCCCTCGAACGCGCCCTCACGTTCATGCTCACCCGGAAAGGCGAGCTGCTTCAGGAGATCGAAAACGGCATGCCGATGTGGCCCATGTGGCGGCCCGGCCCGCCGCCCGTAATCGACGACGAGCGCCCGGGCCGAGATCCGAAGAAGGGCGGCGGACAGCGCAAGGAGTGACGCGCTGACCCTCTATGGTCAGTAGCTTGTCATTCACCGCAGTAGCATCGCCCAACATCTGATTAGGAGTTCCAGCAATGCAGAATGACGAATCCGAGCCCGCTAATAGACGTCTGTTCATTCAACGCAGCGCCGGAGCTGGCCTGGTAGCTGCGCTGAGCGGCTTGCCCATCGGGCAAGCGGCGGCGGCAGAGCCTTCGGTCAAGAAGACCAAGGTTGGCGTCATCGGCTGCGGCAGTGTGTCGAGAAAGTACCTGCCGCACCTGAAGAGCAGCCCGTTCGTTGAGTTGGTCAGCACATGCGACGTCATACCCGAACGAAGCAAGAAGGCGGCCGAGCGCTACAACGTCCCCAATCACTATCCGCATATCGACAAGATGCTGGCCGGTGCAGCCTTCGACCTGCTCGTCGATCTGACTGACATGCAGGAACACTATCGGCTGAACAAGCAAGCCCTGGAGGTGGGCAAACACGTCTGGAGCGAGAAGCCAATGGCCAATGATCTGGCCGGAGGGCAGGAGTTGCTCGATCTGGCCAAGAAGAAGGGCGTTCGCATATGGGGCGCTCCGACGGTGGTGATGAGCCCGCAGTTCCGCTTCATGGCCAAGACGCTGCGTGAAGGTAAGTTGGGACGCGTCGCCGCGGCACACGCCAGCTATGGAAATGCCGGGCCGAGTTGGTCCAGCTTTTTTTACGATAAGAACGGCGGCAGCATGCCGGATCTGGGCGTCTACAACTTGATGACACTTACCGGACTATTCGGACCCGCCCGTTCCATCGTGGCCATGTTGAGCACCGTCACCCCGACACGGGATATCAGGGGAAAAGGGAAAATCAAAGTCGAAGCCGAGGACAACGCCATGGTTCTAATGGACCATGGCGACGGCGTCATTTCGCACATGCAGTGTGGGTTCAACTACCATAAGGGCGGCCATCACGC
>NYSS01000008.1 GCA_002683135.1 Planctomycetota bacterium
GAGGGGGTGATGGGGGTAATTAAACTGCATAAAACATGTCCAAATGCATTGTAACCAATACAAAAGACTACAAAACTTAAACCACTATATAATGTTATATTTAGAAATACACACTTTTATTGTAGTAAAATAATTGCTATATATTTTTAAACATTATGTAACACCCATGGATCATTTAAATATGTAATACCTATGGGTCATTCAAATATTTTGTAACACCCATGAGTCATTCAAATATTATGTAACACCTATGGCCATTCAAATATTATGTAACACCTATGGGTCATTCATTTTCTCAAAACAACTGCTAATTTTATAATTTTGTCCATTTTTTTTAATAATATTTGTGGCCACTTTGTGATACCGGGGACCACATGATGTTTGCTTGTTGATTTTAATTTTGGGTTATGTTTTTGGCAATTTTTCTTTTAGCTTTTTGTGTCTTCTATTCAGCCTTTCGAGGAGGGTAGATTTCACTTTTTTGATAAATAAGTAGTAGGATATAAAATAAATTCTAGTTGATTATGTTCGTTTTATTCAACAAATATCTCATATATTTCCTCTCCTTATTGTTTATGTTTTTGTTTTTTACTTTTTGTGTTTTAATTAAACCCCTAATACCCCTTTTCTGAACCGTTACTGTGTGTTAATTGCTGGGACCAGTATAGCAGGTAGATACTTCTATCACAGGAATTAATGACTCCTGCTGTGTGCTACATGAAAAGAAGTTTTTGGTTATAATGATGTGTCGAAAAAGTATGGGAAGCTGAGGTACCCTCTGATGATCTGTTTAGGCAGAACCTTATTTTGAGGTGACCTCGCCTTTGTTTCTATTGGCAAGAGTCAGGGTGTAGAGGTCGAAACTTGGACTAAAGCCATCTGGTATTACAGTTTAGAGTCGTTTTTATTTTTACTTTTAGCCGGGTTAGGTGGGTAATTGTATGCCCTATTTTGACTTTTGAAAATATTTTATCGAATTATGTCTTTACAATCTTGGTACAGTCGACGGCATTGCATTCATTCTGTTCTTTCCTCTGCGTCTGCTTGATATTCAACGGCAAGATTCAACAGCGTGATACAATCCAATCCACACATTTACACTATTCACACACTCACATACATCATACACATTTCTGTTATACTTGTGCTGTATTGGAGATAATCTGTTAGTTATCTCACTTGTTCCTTTGTCCTTCCGTATTTATTTGCCAGGCTCAGATGTTAATAATGATTGAGCGGTTGGTTTTCATTAAGGGACTTCTAATTTTATAACTTATCTTGCATTGGGATTATGATATGAGGACCCTATGTTTCTGGGTTTCCTAACTTTGGTGCAACATTATCTTTTTTGTACTTTCAGTACGGTTACTATTTTTACCAGCTCCCTATTGATTGCCATATACTCTCATTATTATGCTTAGAAAACTATTTACACTATAATATCGTGTTTGCAATGAAAATGAGTTCTATGTTATGTGTTTTATATGTAATCAAACCTCTCCACAATATGAAGCTTAGAAATAATAAAATTAAACAATCCACGGGACATAATGCCGATAACGAGGAATCGTCCCAGGTCTTGGCGAATCCTGTTGCTTATGTGCAGTGCCTCGGTAGTTGCTTGCAGGCTGACCCATCTGCACAGGATGATGGCATACTATTCGGGGGGCAACGGAGCTCTGAGAGTGACGTATCGGCTAGTTATCCTTCCCTTTCTCCTTCCCTTTCTCCTTCTCCAATTTTGGGTACACCTGTACGAACACCCAAACATAAAAAACATAATCCTAAACGTCTTAATAACATTAATATAGATGCACTTAATCTGTCACCTAGGGTACAATTAACTAGGGTAAATCTAAGTAGAAAACAAGATGCACTTAATCTGTCACCTAGGGTACAATTAACTAGGTTAAATTTAAGTAAAAAACAGCTGGAGTCTATCATGTTTTCTCCTATTGATGAACCTGTTGAAGAGAATGCCAGCGTTAAATTAGATTTTGATAATTGTCCAACTACAATTGACTATTTGACTGGACAATGTGGAGATGGCAAATCAAAATGCATTTCCAAATGTGATCGTAAACGCTGCGAATTCCGAGATAAGATTTTTGTGCCTGCGGATAAAGTAGTTAGTACCACAACTAAACGTATATATGATGTTGTTATTGCTCCTGGTGAAACTAAACTTAATTGTCATTCAGTAAACTTGATTTATCTTTTGACTTGCAACAACTGTGCTTTGCAGTATGTTGGTGAAACAGTATGTTCTCTGTATGAAAGGATTCATGGGCACCAAACAGCCATTCGCGATCTGGCAAAAGGTCTGGTGCATGGGTGTAAAAAATTGCCCGAACATTTTAATAATGGTACTTGTAAGGATTTTACTGTTAGAATTTTGGAGAAACTGGGGGGTGGATTTTGTGGGAATGGTAGGGTGGGTCTGGGGCCGAGAGACTTACAAGATGGTGATTCCAAGCGGCTTAGACTTTCCAGAGAAAAACACTGGATGCTGAAACTCAGGACTGTCTATCCGTTTGGAATGAATGAAAAGGTGGGCGATGAATGGAAGTTAGACGAATCAACCCCAGTTTCTACGAAATTTCCTAAATTAAGTCGGTCTGTTAGAATTACTAAGGGAAATAAAATGAACCGTAATAAAACACTTGAGTCATTTCTTGATGATTTAACTAACATGCTTAGCAATAATATTAAGGAAGCTATGAATTTCCTGCGCGTGTATATTTTCTCTTCCAGTAAAAACATTCTTAAATCTATTTACACTGCCTTGGCAGATTTTTTGAATGAGTGCTCAGACCGGTATAATCAGTGGTATAAAGCGGCTCATGATATTATTACTTCAAAGTTGTATAAAGAGCCCAAGGAAATAGAGAGACGAAAAATTGATCCTAACAATACTGTTAAACTTAAATTTTTGAACAAGGGATTCGAATTTATTAATCTTTCTAAACTGCTGCATACACCTACTCTTTCTAAAGAATTCCCTAGCTTACTTGCCAATGCGAAATATACTGCACCGAGTATAACCTATTCACTTACTCCTACTATTCGTCCCCATATCTATAACTATAAAAAGTTTGTTGATGAACTGGACCTGAAGAAATTTGTGAAGGACCCTAACATACTCCCGTGTAGTTGTGCTGACTCTCCCTATATAGATAATTTTCATAAACATGTAATCAGTGGTGATCTTGATATTGTGCCTAATGCTGAATTAAGATCTTTGTTTCTGAAAGGTCCACAGTATCGAGAACCACAAACCATTGACTTGGACAGTGCAAATAAAGAAATTAGAACCGCGATCAAACTGTTGATCAAAAGATGGAGCTCAAAATATTCTATTAATATCAGAAATTTTGATTCATGGAAACAAGCCTTCTTTCTAATTCTTGACTCTAAAATTTCTTCATTAAATAACTCCTTGAAAATTAAACAATGTTCTTCTGCATTTAACAAAAAGAACATTCGTAGTTGTTTAAAAGATTTGCATTCTAAATATGTTATTACTCCTATAGATAAAGCAGCCAGCAATGTTGCTTTCACCTGTCAGCGTTTTTATGCTCAGACATTGGTAAACGAGCTTGGTATTTCTTCGAATGGTGGCGATAATACTTACAANAAAATTAATCAGACCCCAAATGTTATAATTAATAAACATAAAAAAGACCTGAAGCAATGTTTTAAGATTGAAGTCTGTGATGACATGAGTGTACTTCCTTCTATGCATTGGACACCGAAAATGCACAAGAATCCTTCAAAGTCAAGATTCATTGTAGCTGCTGCCTTTTGCACTACAAAAGAACTGGCTAAAGATATTACAGCTATTCTTAAGATGTTCTATCGACAAATTAAAAACTATAATGAGAAGATGCATTTCTTCTCATATGTTAAAAATTTTTGGGTAGTTAATAATAAAGATCCGGTTATTGAAGCTCTAAATAAACTGAGTAATCGAAATAATGCTAAATCTGTTGCAACCTTTGATTTTTCCACTCTGTATACGAAAATACCACATGATAAACTTAAATCTGTCCTGAATGAAATTACAGACTTTTGTTTTAAAGGGTGTATTAATAGTAAAATTTGGATAAACAAGGGCGTAGCTAGATGGTGTCACACACCTAACAGCAAAGCTAATTCTCGCAAGAAATTGATGGATAAGGACCTTTTTAAAAAATCTATAGCTTATTTACTTGACAATTGTTTGTTTACTGTAGGTAATGCTCTTTTTAAACAAGTTATAGGTATCCCTATGGGGACTGATCCTGCTCCTTTTATGGCTAATCTATTTCTATATTACTATGAAAATAAATTTATGAAAGAACTGCAAAAAAACGGATAAAAAAGCAGCTAGGAAATTTGGTAATGTTTGGAGATATATTGATGACCTTAATGCAGTCAATAATGATAACATCTTTGAAAATAATATCCCAAATATATACCCACCTGAGCTTGAACTGAAAAAGGAAAATAATGGGTATTTAAGTGCTACATTTCTCGATATAGAAATTACCATTGTTGATAATAAGTTTTCTCTCAAATTATATGATAAGAGAGATGACTTTGGTTTTTCGATTGTACGTATGCCTTATGCTTCAAATAATATGCCCTCAACTATATTTTATTCTTCCTTTTGCTCAGAGCTTCTTAGAATTGCTCGATGTACTACAGGTAAAGATGATTATCTGAANAGTAGCTGTCTTCTCATGGATCGGATGTACGCTCAAGGAGCTGAAATTAGTAAAACTAGAACTGCATTGATTCNACTTTTTNGCAAGAAACAGTCATGTTTTGCAAAATNCACTGACTCATTGGACTCCTTCATTCTACAACATCTTCAGATTTAGGTTATTGGGTACATTAATGATCNGNTTCTGTCATGTCCAAATGCAGAACAATTAAATATTGGTATCCACCTTTGTGTTGTTGATTTTAATTTTGGGTTATGTTTTTGGCAATTTTTTCTTTTAGCTTTTTGTGTCTTCTATTNAGCCTTTCGAGGAGGGTAGATTTCACTTTTTTGATAAATAAGTAGTAGGATATGAAATAAATTCTAGTTGATTATGTTTGTTTTATTCAACAAATATCTCATATATTTCCTCTCCTTATTGTTTATGTTTTTGTTTTTTACTTTTTGTGTTTTAATTAAACCCCTAATACCCCTTTTCTGAACCGTTACTGTGTGTTAATTGCTGGGACCAGTATAGCAGGTAGATACTTCTATCACAGGAATTAATGACTCCTGCTGTGTGCTACATGAAAAGAAGTTTTTTGGTTATAATGATGTGTCGAAAAAGTATGGGAAGCTGAGGTACCCTCTGATGATCTGTTTAGGCAGAACCTTATTTTGAGGTGACCTCGCCTTTGTTTCTATTGGCAAGAGTCAGGGTGTAGAGGTCGAAACTTGGACTAAAGCCATCTGGTATTACAGTTTAGAGTCGTTTTTATTTTTACTTTTAGCCGGGTTAGGTGGGTAATTGTATGCCCTATTTTGACTTTTGAAAATATTTTATCGAATTATGTCTTTACAATCTTGGTACAGTCGACGGCATTGCATTCATTCTGTTCTTTCCTCTGCGTCTGCTTGATATTCAACGGCAAGATTCAACAGCGTGATACAATCCAATCCACACATTTACACTATTCACACACTCACATACATCATACACATTTCTGTTATACTTGTGCTGTATTGGAGATAATCTGTTAGTTATCTCACTTGTTCCTTTGTCCTTCCGTATTTATTTGCCAGGCTCAGATGTTAATAATGATTGAGCGGTTGGTTTTCATTAAGGGACTTCTAATTTTATAACTTATCTTGCATTGGAACGGTTTTTGAGCTATGCCGTTACAAATGGACAGACACACACACGGATGCACAGACATGTTTTTATAGATCACTTCAACCCTAATCA
>NYSS01000009.1 GCA_002683135.1 Planctomycetota bacterium
GCCACTCCGGCGGCACCAGGGGGACGTCGCCGTCCAGCGCCGCGTCGAGCATGGCGACGATGCGGTCCCGGTCCTTCGGCAGGGTGCCCTTGAGGGGTAGCGCGTTGGACGCGTGGTTCGAGCGGAAGATCACCGGTCGGGGAGGGGCCAAGCCGGAGACGAGGCGACGCTGCTCGCGCAGGAGACCGGCGTCGTCTTGCCAGACGAACGGCTCCCGGAATTTGTGCATGAACTCGGCTTCGACGGAATGATCGAGGCCGAGTTGAAGGGTGGAGAGGAAGTTCAGGGGCACCTGGTTGACGAGGTCGACGGTGCCGTCGATGTGGTCCTCCCATCGATTCCTGCCGCCGAGGCCAAGGACGACGGTGGCGGAGACCTTCATGTCGGCGTCGCGGGCGCGGCTGATGCCCTCGATCATGAGTGGCTGCGTCGCGCCCTTGGTGATCCTGCGCATGATGTCGGGAGAGCCTGATTCGATGCCGTAGAACAGCAGCTTGAGGCCGGCTTCGCGGAGGCGGACGAGCTCGGCGTCCGTCTTCCTCAGGAAGTTCACGGGTAGCGCGTAAGACGAGACGCGCTGGAGGTCCGGGAAGCGCGTGTGGAGGTGATCGAGGACTCTGACCAGGTGGTCGGTCGGGGCGACGAGCGCGTCGCCGTCGGCGAGAAACACCCGTCGGATCTGGGGCGCGCCGATCGCCGCGCGGTCGATTTCGCCGAGCACCTCGGCGAGATCTCGAACGTGGAAGTCCTTGGTGCGGTACATGGAGCAGAAGCTGCATCGGTTGAACGAGCACCCGAGCGTGACCTGCAGGATCAAGCTGTTGGCTTCTGAGGGCGGTCGCCAGACCGGTGGATCGTAGGTGATCATGCTGGAGTTCCGACGTCCGCGGGCTTCTTGCGTCGGTACATGATCACGTAGACCGCCGGGACCACGTAAAGCGTCAGGAACATCGCCAGACCCAGTCCGAACGTGATGGTCGCGGCGAAGGGGGACCAGATCTTGCTGTGCCCGGTGAGTCCGAGGGCCATCGGAAGCAGCCCGAACACCGTCGTCACCGTCGTCAGCAGGACGGCCCGCATGCGCAGGCGGCACCCTTCCCGCACGGCCGCGCCGCAATCACCCGTGTCCCGATGCTGCCGCCTGATGAAGTCCAGAAGCACCAGGGAGTCGTTCACGACGACGCCGGATAGCCCGACGATGGCGATGAACGCGAGGATCGTGAACGGGAAACCGAGGAGCACAAGGCCGAGGATCACCCCCACGAAGGAGAAGGGCACCACCGACATGATCACGATGGGCGCCGTGTACGAGCGGAACTGGGCAGCCAGGATCGTGAAGATCAGCACGACGGCGACCAGGAACGCCTCCTTGAGGCTGTCGAACGACTTCTGTGTTTCCTCGAACTCCCCGCCGAAGAACAGGCTCACGTTGGGGTGGGTCTTCTCTATCCCCTGGAACTGGTGCATGAGCGCCTGGTTGACCGTGGTGCTGTCCGTCTTCGATGAGTCGACGGCTGCCGTCACCAGGACGACCCGGTCACCGTCGTAATGGTAGAGCGAGGCCGGGCCGCGGACCGTCTCCTGGTTCGCGACCTCGGCCAGGGGTACGGTCCGTCCGTCCGCTCCTCGGACCTTGAGCAGCATGAGGTCGGCGGGATTGCGTCGGTCCTCCTCGCGCAGCTGGACCCGTAACGTGGCCTCCTCGTCCCTTCCTTCGGGCAGGACGTCTCCAAGATCCCAGCCCTCGTTGCCGACGAAGACGCACTGCGCGACGCGGTCGAAGCGGACCCCCGCCCGCGCGAGCGCGACCGGTCGCGGTGTCACCCGCACCTCGCGGGGGCCCTCGTCGAGGTTGTCGGCGATCGTGTTCACGCCGTCGAGGGATCTGAGGAAGTCCTGGATCTGTCGGGAGATGGCCTTGTTCTCGTCGTAGCTGGGGCCTGCGACGCGGACCGCCACCGGTTTGCCGGTGGGAGGGCCGTCGTTGAACTCGTCGACGAAGATGCGCCTGTAGTGGTACTCGCCCTCGCCGTCGATCAACGGCTGGAGACGCTCTCTGACCTTGGTGATGACGGCGCTGGCATCGACGCCGGGTTTCTCTGCGACGTACACGAGGAGCTGGCCGACGCTCGGTTTGAGCACAAGTTGGTTGTCGTCCGTGAACGCGACCCCGACCGAGGTCGTGAACGATTCCACCTCGTGGGGCATGAACTCCTTCACGATGGCCTCGACCTCGCGCATGGCCTCGGACGTGGTCTGCAGCCCGTACTCCGCGTCGGCGTAGACGTTGCAGAAGAAGGCCTGGAAGTCTGACGGGAACAGCTCGACGGGC
Organism: Planctomycetota bacterium; assembly: GCA_002683135.1. Taxonomy (GTDB): domain Bacteria; phylum Planctomycetota. Next base: position 2,333 of record NYSS01000009.1, read on the forward strand.
AGGTCTGTCCCGAGCCATCCCGCGACTCCGGTGATCGCCAGGACGATGGCGAGCACGATCAAGGGACGCCTGATAACGGGCCCGAGGGACCGTACGTACGCGCGTTCGAGGGCCCGCAGGGCCCGGGTGACCCGGACGCGCGGGCCCTTCTTCGGTCGGCGGCTCCCGAAGTGCACGTAGTGGGCCGGGAGGATGATCAGACACTCCAGCAGCGACGCCAGGAGCACCGCGATCACCGTCTTCGGGATGATGCTCATGAACTCGCCCGTCACCCCCTCCATGAGGAGCATCGGGAGGAACGCCGCGCACGTCGTGACGCTGCTCGTGACGACCGGCCAGAACACCTCGCTGGTGCCGCCGACGATCGCATCGCGCAGGGGTATCCCGCGCTCGATGCGCCGATACACGTTCTCGAGCACGACGATGGCGTCATCGACGACCATGCCGGAGACGAGCATGAGGCTGAACAGCGTGATCGCGTTGATGGTCAGCCCAAACTGGTGGAGGATCGCGAAACCTAGCAGGAACGAGAACGGGATGCCGATGACCGCGAGCAGGCTGTTGCGCGCGCCGATGAGCAGCCACAGCACGAGGAACACGAGCACGATCCCGAACAACAGATTGTCGACCAGGATGGTGATGCGGCGGTCGAGGATCTTGGTCGTGTCGATGGTGGTCTCGACCCCGATGCCCTCGGGGATCCCCTCCGTGGTGAGGAAGTCGTCGATGACGACCTGGATCTCCTCGCGGACCGACATGGAGTCGGTGTCCTTCTCCTTCGCCACGCTGAGGTTGATGCAATCGCGGCCGTTGTATCGATTGATGTGCTTGAGCCGTTCGAGGCCCGCGGACACGTCGGCGATATCGCGTAGTCGTACCGGCGACGTATCTGGGCGGTGCCCGACGATGAGGTCGAACAGCTGCTCACGGGTCCGCACCTCCCCAGTGGCCGCGACCGCGAGCTCTCCTTCGTCGCCCCGTGTCGTGCCCGCGGGGACGTTCTTGTGCCTCGCGCGGATCGCCTCGGAGACTTCGAGCAGCGTCAGGCCCGACGAATCGAGCGCCTGCCGTCGCACGCGCACCTGCCATTCCAGCTCGGGGATGCCGATGTCGGACACGCGGCGGATGCCGTCGATGCGGCGGAGCCGCTCGCGGAGGTTGCGCGCGACCTCTCGCACGACGGGTCTTGGATGGGTGCCATCGGATACGACGACGACCTGCAGCAGCGGATAGAGCTCGCTGACGGACACCTTGGTGACGATCGGCTCCTCGGCGTCGATCGGGAGGTCGTTGACGCGGTCGACTCGCGCGCGGAGGTCCGCGAACGCGGATTCGAATTCCTTGTCGGATAGCTTCTCGAGGAACTTGACGTCGATGAGGGTCCGGTCCCGTTCCGAGTTCGAGACGATGCGGCTGACGCCCTTCGTCTCGAGGATCTCCTCCTCGATCTTCCGCGTGATCCCAGATTCGATCTCTTCCGGGGATGCTCCGGGCCACACGACCAGGATCGAGCCCAGATCGAAGGACACGTCCGGGTACACATCGACGACGGTGACGTTGTACGCCAGGATCCCCAGCATCCCGCACAGGAGGAACACCAGGTTCACGACGATGCGGTTCTTGACGCTGAATTCGGAGATCGACATGGACGAGGCCGTCAACCGCTACCGGTCATCAATGCGCAGGAGGTCTCGATCGACGAGACCGAGGCGACCTCGAACGACGACGCGTGTGCCGAGGTCGACGCCGGAGGTGATGTCCATGAGGTCGGGGCGGCCTGGCACGGACCGTACGCGGACCGTGCGCTCCGCAGCGCGCAGGGTGTCGCCGTCTTTCGCCACTGCGAAGAGCCGCCACGTCCCGTGGCGCCGGAAGACCGCATCTCGGGGGACCAGCCGCGCCGCTCGCGAGCCCTTGACCGGGATTGCGACCGTGGCGATGAAGCCTGGAAGCAGGCGTGGGTCGGGGTCGATGTCGATCTCCACTTCGAATTGCCCTGTCCCGGGGAGCGCGGCTGAGCCGCGACGTACGACCTTGCCCGGGAAGCGGGTGTCCGGCCACGCGGGGACCTCGATCGATACGGTCGCTTCCGTCGGCACGCTGAGGATCTCGTCCTCGAGGACCGTCGCGACGAGCCACAGCTTGGACGGGGAGACGAGGCGCCCGACGGGGGTGCCGGGGGCGGCGTAGTCACCCTCCTCGATGTCGTATCGGTCGAGGACGCCATCCGCTGGGGCGACCACGGTTCGCATGCGGAGCAGCTCCTCAGCCCGCTGAACATCGGCGACGGCCGCCTGTCGATCTGCGAGGGACACGCCCTCCTGCGCCAGGCCTGCGAGCCGCGCACGGGCGGAGGTCAGGGTGGAGCGTTGGACCGCGTCCGATAGTCTCAAGACGACCGCGTTCTTCGCGACGAGGGTGCCCGCCGGGATGGGGCGGGACACGACGACTCCCGCCGATTCGGTCGCCAGCAGGACGTCGACGCGGCTTAGCAGAGTCGCCGACCGCCGAACCGTCACCGGCTCCGTCTGTTCTTCGACTGTCACGGCGGTCACTGTTACGGGGGAGCGCACGATGCCGTCGGTCGTCTTCCCGTTGGCGCCGCCGCAGCCAGGCAAGATCGTGGCGGCGGCCGCGGTGAGCAAGAGAGCCAGGTGCCTCATCGCTTCCTCCGCGGGATCAGGATCCTGGCCGAGAAGCCGGCCAGCACACCGGCCGGAGGTTCGCTCAGGGCGACGCGGATGCGGAAGATGCGGTTCGTCGCGGCGCCGGCGAGCTCGCGGATGCGTCCGGTCACGGTGGTCGGAGTCGGCAGGGCGATCGCGACCTGGATCTCCTGGCCTCGCTCGACCCGGACGACCTCCTCGGGGGACAGGAACGCCTCCGCGATCAGGTCCTGCACAGTGAGGACCCGGGCGACCGGCGCCCCGAGGCCCAGGGTTTCTCCCACCTCGGGCCACAACTCGCTGACGAGCCCGGACTCTGGGGCTCTCACGGTGCAGCGATCGAGGCGATGCCTGGAATCATCCACGGCGGCCTGCGCGACGTCGCGGGCGGCCTGCGCTGACGCGAGCGCTGCACGTAGTCGATCGATCTCGGCTGCGGACGTGCTGTCGCCGCGCTTGAGGTTCATCTCCCGGTCGAGCTCTTGTGAGGTGAGCTTGAGGTCAGACTCAGCCTTGCGGGAGCGGGCTTTGGCGTTCTCCAGGGCGATGCGGTGAAACGTGGGATCGATCTCCAAGATCACCGCGTTCTTTTCAACGAGGGTGTTTCGCTCGATACGGTGCGCGACGACGACGCCGGCGACCTGCGCCGAGACATCGATCTCGCGGGCGGCGCGTATGCGCGCCTCCACCGCGGTCGTCTCGTTTTCTTGCGCGAGCAGCGGCTCGAGCGGCGCGGCGAGCAGGGCGAGGACCGTGAGGGTGGTGGCGCGGGTCACTTGGCTTCTCCGACGTGGGTCACCCAATCGGCCTCGGCGATGCCCAGCTGGGCTTCGAGGGCGGCGAGCAGGGTCAAGTGCCCGAACCTGGCTTGGTTGAGGGAAAAACGGGAAGTGCTGAGGGTGGTCTGCGCTTCGAGGAGCTCACGCGTGGTGACCTTCCCGTTGCGGAACTTCTCCGACACGATGCGGTAGTTCTCCGTCGACGCGGAGATGCTCTGGTTCGCCAGCTTGGCGGCCGACTCCGCTTCGCCGATGTCGAGCAGCGTGCGCTGGATGCCGAGGTCGAGCTCCTGGATAGCTTGCAGCTCGCGCTCGCGTAGCGCGATGAGGTCGGCGTGGAGCTGCTGCAGGCGACCAACGCGGCGTCCGCCATCCACCGGCGTCCACTGCGCGACGAGTCTGGCGCTGTAGTTCGTGCTGTAGCCCGTCGCCTGCGTGAAGTTGGTGTAGCTGGCTCCGAGGGTCCCAGAGATCTCGGGCACGAACGAACGGTGGACGGATTCGCGTTGATTCTCGAGCGCGATGCGTTGGCTGCGGAACGCGAGGATCGACGGGTTGTGCGCGCGCCCAATGGCGATCAGTCGGGTCCCGTCGAGCTTGACCGCACGGAACGCCGGGGGCTTCTCGAGTGAGAACTCCGCCTCGAGGTGGCGTACGAGCAGCATGTTGAGGATCCGTCGCGCGTGGACCACCGCGTTGCTGGTGACGCGGACGTCCTGCCGTGCCCGGAGCACCTCGACCTTGGCTGTGAGCGCGGCGTCCTTGGTCGCGCGGCCGGCGGCGACTATGTTCTCCGCGTCCTTGAGTTGACGCTCGCTCGCCGCGAGCTGGTCTCGGGCGACCTGCACTTGCGCCTCGGATTCGTGAAGGCGGTACCAGGCTTGGGTCACTTCGAAGAGGAGCTGCTGGCGGACCGCCCGCTCGTCGAGGATCTGGGTCGCCAGGTTGGCGCGCGCGGCTTTGAGGGCGGCCCGGTCGCGACCGCCGGAGAACAGGGAGACGGCGAGTTGGGCGGCGCCCGTGGTCTGCCAGGAGGGCGACGTGGTGAACGTCGCGATCCCGGGGATCGTGACCTCGCTGGACTTGCTCAGGTGGGTGCGTGTGATGGAACCCGTCAGCGTTGGCAGGAAGGCGGCCCGCGCTTCGGAGATCGCGGCCCGTGCGGACGCGACGGTCGCCGCGGCTGCCTGCACCGTGTGGTTGCGCACGAGCGCCAACTCACGAGCCCGCTGGAGAGAGACGCCGCGCATCGGCGCCGCGTCGACGACGGGTTCGGGGAGCGAGGGGAGGGGGGTGGCCGCCCCCGGCGTGTCGTAGCTGCGCGAGCGGTAGGTCGGCTCGGCGGGGCGTAGCGTCGAGGCGCAGCCAGCGAAGAGCAGCAACCCGAGCCCGGTTATGGCGACATGGCGTTTCATGGGCGAGCTTCCAGACCTTGGAAGATGAAGCGCTCTGCCCGACGGGCCATCCGGGGCAGATCCTTGGGGTCGAGGATGAATAGAGCCTGGTAGGCGAGCCCGTCAACGATCGCGAGCATCATCGAGGCGACGTCGGACGGACGATGTCCGGCGAACTGACCGCGTCGACGTCCCTCTCGGACGAGCTCGGCGACCTGATCGGCGAACGGTGTATAGAGATCGCGAAACGTGGCGATGACGTACTCGCGCAGCTCCTTTCGCTTGGACGCGAGGTTCCAGGCTTCGATATACAGGCCGATCAGGGGGATCATGGCCTCGAGTGAGGTGATCAGGCCGCGAAAGAGGTCGCCGAGCGCCTTGCGCGGGTCGTCTTCGTGCCGAGCATGCTCGGTCAAGGTGTTGGTGTTCTGCTGGACGATGTGCGAGAGATACGAGCAGAAGAGGTTCTCCTTGCTCCCGAAGTGCTCGTAGATCGTTCCCTTGCCCACGCGCGCTCGCCGGGCGATCTCGTCGACCCGGGATCGTTCGTACCCGTCGCGGGCGAAGACGGCCCCGGCTGCTTCGAGGATGGCCTCCCGGCGTTCGGTCTTGGTTGCGCGTGTGATGGCCATGGTGTGAGATGCCTCGGCTGAGTGGTGCCAGAACCGACTGGTCAGTTCTGGCATCCTAACCGGGGGGTCAATCGCACCAAGGACGTGAGGGCATGAGCGAGGTCGCGATCGGGATCGACATTGGTGGTACGGAGATCAAGTACGGCCTCGTGACGCCGCGGGGCGAGGTGCGGCACGCCGGGGCCGTGGGGACGGAGGTCGTGGCGGCTCGCGAGGGGGTTCAGCGGGGTCTCCGGGAGGTCCTCGCGTCCTGTCGCCGGCACGCCGAGTTGAAGGGGCTGGAGATCACCGCGCTCGGAATGGGTATCCCCGGGACGGTCACCGGTCGGCGCGGGACCATGCTCATGACCCCGCCCCAGATCCAGGGCCTGAAGGGTTGGGAGACCGGGACCTACCTGAGACGTCTCGCTCGCGTGCCCGTCGCCGTCGACAACGATGCGACGGTCGCCGGTCTCGCGGAGGCTCGGATCGGGGCAGGACGCGGATTCGAGACGGTCATTCTCGTAACGGTCGGGACCGGGCTCGGTGGAGCGCTCGTGGTCGGCGGCCAGCTCGTTCGCGGGGAGTACGGGACCGGTGGTGAGATCGGACACGCGGTGTTCATCCCGGACGGCCTCCCATGCGCCCACGGTGGTCGCGGTTGCCTGGAGCTATACACGTCAGCCAAGGCGCTCGTACGCATCTATCGGGAGCTCGGAGGACGGGATCAGGATTCCGCTCGGGACATCGTGGCCAAGGCCAAGCAGGGTCAGCGCCGTGCGACGCGCGCGTTGGGTGAGATCGGACGCAACCTCGGGCTCGGGGTCTCGGCGCTCGCGAACGTGGTCGCGCCGGACCTGGTGGTTGTCGGTGGTGGGCTATCGGCGGCTGGCCGACTTCTGATTGCGCCGGCTCGAGAGTCTTTTAAAGAGCAGTGTTTGCCCTACGCGTCCAAGGGGGTGCGCTGGGTACGTGCACGCCTCGGCAACAAAGCCGGGTTGATCGGCGCCGCGTTGCTGGGAATTGAAGAGGGCGTCTGACCCGACGAATACGCAGTCCCGGCCTTGTCCCGGCAGCATGCACGGTGTGAGGCCGGTGTGGCGATTCCTGCCCGCGCTGTTCGGGGCATCGTTGGATTGAAGACGGACACGACGAATCCCGACATCTTGACCGAAGTCCTTGGTGAGTTCCGGCTTGTTCGTCGCCGATCCGACTCGAGGCGGAGGTGGTGAAGCCCCGGCTTGATGAGGTGCGCGCGCTCCTACTCCGAACGCCGGGTGCCCGAGCCGTCGNTAGCAAGTGACGCNAGCTTGGCGAGGAGGGTGAGTTGTCCCGTGTGGTAGCCCAGGTGTTCGATCGAGTGGAGCATGACGNTCTGCTTGTCTTGCCCACCGAATTCGGAGCCTTCGTAAGGCGCTTCGAGGGTCGCCGTATCAACCGAGCCGAGGACCTCGATGACAGCTTGGGTGGCTTCGCGGAACCGGGCTAGGACGGTTGCCCGAGGCAGGCCTGTGGCCTGAAATTCGAAGGGACGATCTCGTTCGTAGGCCCTCCCCCCGACACCGCGGGCGATGTACTTCATCAGGTTGCCTGCGAGATGTAACACGAGGTTGCCCATGGGGTTGACCCCAGGTGCAAGGCGAGACCACAGGGTCGCGTCGTCCACATCGTCGATTGCCTGCTCCACGGCGGCCGCGCGCTGACGGACTACGGGGATCATCTTCTCTGCGAGCGTCACGGTGTCTGCTCCTAGTGGAAGCTGTCTCTGAGGGCCCGGAAATTGTAGGATGTTGCTGGTGATCGTGGTTTGTCCACGCGCGCGGCGCTGAGCCGCGGCGCCCACATTGAGCGAGGAANAGACCTGTCATGCGCAAGCTCCTGATCGTCGCCAGCGCCCTCCTGACCGTGGCGTCCTTGGCTCCCGAGTCCTTCGCACAGTGCTGAGGCAGGGGAGGCCGCAGCGCTGGACGCGCTGCTTCCCGTCCTTCAGCCCGCGCCCGCTCGGCCTCCGGTCGACGGACGGCGCTTCCGGGTCGCGCGGCGACGACGCCAAGTCCGATTCGTATGGAGCGTGTCATCGTCGATTGGACCGACGCTGATCTCCCGACGGCGGAGGAAGCCGGATACAGCGCCGGGGTGCTCCCGCTTAGCCACTTGGTCACCGAAGACCACCGCCCGGCTGGGTTCACCTCCGGTTTGCCGACGCTCGTATTCTTCTACACCGAANTCGACGAGGAGAAGGCGTTGACCTTTGAGGACAGGGTCTTTGGTGATGAGCGGGTCGGGATCTCGTCGCGCTTCTTCAATTGCGTTCGCATCTGCCTTGACGACATCCCGTCGGAGAGCGTTCGCCGCCAGTACACCTCGGGTAAGGGGCCTGCGATCTTCGTCCTNGATGCTGCCGGGAAACAGCTCAAGCGTTGGGTTGGCTGGAAGACTAGCGGGGCGCGTTTGTACGCGACCATGGCTTCAGTGCTGAAGTCTCGCAGCAAGATCAGTCTCGCCTCGTTGTTGAGGAAGGAAGGGCAACTCCTCGAGAAGATCGATGAGGCCTACTGGAAGCTTGAGGATGCCAAGTTCGATCTCAACGAGTTGGCCAGCCGAAAGGGCAAGAGCGCTGAGCGTCAGCGGAAGAAGCTGGAGGCCAAGATCGTGAAGTTGCGCGCGACGTACGAGGCGTTCCTCGATGAGGAGCGGGCGCTNATCAAGCGAGCTGACCAGGCNGTCGCGGCTGACGACTGATCCCGTCCAGCACTTTTTCCGAGACAGCCCCGCACGAGCGGGGTTTTTTTTTGCCAAACCGCACGCGATATACCGTGTATGGACAGCACGTTCGGGCTGTCTGGCGGTCTCTCGGAAAAGGCGTTCTAGTTGGGCTTTCACCTCTGGTAAGGTCCTGTCGGCAGAGATCCTACGTCGGTCCTCGACCCCGGTGGGCCTATGTGGGGCGGCCATATTGACGCTGTTGTAAGGAAACGAGCGGGTCGGCCGCTCGCCCGGTGAAGAAAAGGGGCNCACATGGATCAGGGACAGGGATCGCAAGTTCCNGAGCCGTTTGATCGGGGGAGAGACGCCCAGGAGGGCAAGGTTCAGCCCTACCGGAGCGCNTTAGAGAGCACGTTACGGCTGCACAACCTGATGGACCCGGANCGGCTGTTGCCGCAAGTCCCCGAGGTACTCCGAGGGATTCTGGGGGCCTGCGCTGGTGCGCTTGTCGTGCGGCACGACGGAGAGGATGCGGTGCATCCCGTTGGGGCCTTCGATGTGGAGATCGCGGGGCGNCCCCACGTCAAAACCGTCATCGACAAGGCGATTGAAGCTGGGACGCCCGTGATAGATGGACAGGGCGTGGATCGTCACGTGGCGGTTCCGCTCGGTGCAGGCAATCGTCGTATCGGCGCGCTTTACATTGGGGTGCACGCGCTTGAGGCGCGGCTGGGCAACGCATATCTCGATCTGCTGGGGCTCTTGGGGCGTCAGATCGGGCTGGCGCTCGATAACGCTGCCCATGTTCGGGATATGGCCAAAGTGAGCGCTGTCGGCGCCGAAGACGCCATCCCGTCCGGTCTCGCGCTACGGGAGTCCAAGCGTCTGTTCGAGTGTCGTCTTGTTCGCGCCCGGCTACGAGAGTCGGGTGGGAACATCGCCGCCGCTGCTCGGTCCCTCGACATGGACCGCGGTCAACTCTCGCGCCTTCTCAAGAAGCACGGGATCAACAAACTCGATTTCAAGAATCCCAAGGGCTGACCTGGTCTGAAAGACTGGGCGCGCGCGAGCGTAGATGGCTCTGGAGGTCTCCCCATGCGTATCGCAACTGCTCTCGTGATGTCCCTGCTGGTGGCTGGTCTGGCGTCTGGCCAGATCGTCTTCGACGATCCGAAACCCAAGAAGGTCGAAGCCAAGGCCCAAGCTGCCCCCGCCGCGGGTGCGCAGGAACAGCCCAAGGCCAAGGTCTCGCTCAAGGGCTGGATCGACTCCCTCGCCGGGGGCCTGGCCAGCAAGGACGAAGTGGTTCGTCGTAGCGCTGGCGCNGCCCTCTTGAGCGTCGGGGCGCCGGCCTTGGAGCCGATGAAGGAGCTGGCCGCTGGTGAAGGGCGGGCCGCCCGCGAAGCGAAGAAGGTCGTGGCGCAGCTCGAGCGGCGTTCTATGCGCGGAACCCGCGAGAACCCCTCGGCCCGTGCGGGTCGCGATAGTCGCCGCGCCGGGCAGGCAAACGCTGAGCGCGTGGGCAAGGCCCTCCGTGGCGCGGGCTTCAACGACGAACAGATGAAGGTCGTCGAGGAGAGCACGAAGGCCCGGCGAGAGAAGATCGGCGAGATCTTCCGCCAAGTACAGGATGGTGAGATTACTCGTGAGGAGAGCCGCGCGGCATCCCGTGAGGCCAGCAAGCAGCTGCAGGCGGATCTCAAAGAGAAGCTCGGCGCAGAGGGCTTCAAGAAGTACCAGCGCACGATGCGACAGGTGAACGGGCGTCGCGACCGCGATCGCAAGACGGATCGTAAGGCGGACGGTTGACGCCCGGGTGTCCCCCTAAGGCGTACGCCTCGAAGCGGCGGGGTCCTCCTCGCCGCTCGACCTGAAGAGCCGATCATCGTGCCCGTCGCGGCGTAGAATGCCCCCCATGTCCGATGTCGCGTTGCTCGGTCTCGGCCCTTGGGGCCGCAATCACCTCAGAGTGCTCTGCGAAATGGGCGCCCTCCGATCGGTGTGGGATCCTGATGCCGATGCGCTGTCGCATGCCCCCGCGGCGTTGCGGGCCTCCAGCTTGGAGGAGGTCCTGTCGGATACGAATGTACGCGCTGTCGTCGTCGCGACCCCGGCACGAACTCACCACGCCCTCGCGAGTGCCGCCATGGACGCTGGCAAGGACGTCCTCGTGGAGAAGCCGCTTACCCTAGACGAAGGTCAGGCCGCGGACCTCGTTTCGCGCTCGCGTCGTCAGGGGCGGGTGCTGATGGTCGGGCACATCACGCTCTACCATCCAGCGATCGTGAAGCTCCGGGATCTCGTCGCCAGCGGGGCGCTCGGTCGGATGCGCTACCTGTACGCCAATCGATTGAACCTCGGCACCGTGCGGGATGAGGAGGATATTCTCTGGTCGTTCGCGCCTCATGACATCGCCGTGTTTCTAGAACTACTCGACGCCTGGCCGGGCTCACTCTCGGCGCACGGGGGCAACTATCTCAAGCCCGGGCGGGCTGATGTCACGGTCACGCACCTGGAGTTCCCCGATGGAGTGCGCGGCCACATCTTCGTGAGCTGGCTCCATCCCGTTAAGGAGCACCGGCTCGTCGTCATCGGCGACCGTCGCATGGCGACGTTTACCGATGGCCCCGACGGCGGACGCCTCGTGTTGTGCGAGGGCGTCCCTCCTGAGCGCGGCGCGGCGCCGCCGGACCCGGCGACGGCGGTGGATGTCCCGGTCGCGTCGAGCGAGCCGCTGCGGTGCGAACTCGAGCACTTTCTCGACTGCGTCCGCAGTCGGGAGGAGCCGCTCACCGGAGGCCAGCACGGCCTCGCGGTGCTGCGTGTGCTGGAGAGCGCGCGACGTAGCCTGCGCCAAGCGGGCGGGCGCGTCGTCGTCCCCATGCTCGAGGCGCACGCGTGAGTGAAGGGGTCGTGGCGCATGCGACGGCGGTCGTCGACGACGGGGCGGTCATCGGCGAAGGCACGAGGATCTGGCATTTCTGCCATGTCATGGCGGGGGCCACGATCGGCAGGGATTGCGTGCTCGGGCAGAACGTCTTCGTCGCTGGATCGGTCGCCATTGGAGATGGGTGCAAGATCCAGAACAACGTCAGCCTCTACGACGGCGTCAAGCTGGGCGCCGCGGTGTTCGTCGGGCCATCAGCCGTGTTCACCAACGTGACGCGTCCCCGGGCCGCGTTTCCTCGCAAGGACGCGTACGAACCGACGGTCGTCGGGGACGACGCCACGATTGGAGCCAACGCCACCGTTCGATGCGGAGTGACGCTCGGGGTCGGTGCGTTCGTGGCGGCAGGCGCTGTCGTCCTCGATGATGTGCCGGCGTTCGCTGTCGTCGCCGGTGTCCCGGCTCGGCAGGTCGGATGGGCGTGTCGTTGCGGTGAGCGTCTCGGCGATCGTGACCACCGGTGCCTTGGCTGTGGGCGAGGATACGCCGTGGACGGAGATGGCCTGAGATTGCNGGAGGATCACTGATGGAGGTCCCGTTCGTCGACCTCGCGCGCCTGCCGGTGGAGCGTGACCGGGCCGTCCGCGACGCGGTGATGCGTGTGCTGGAACACCGTCGGTTCATTCTCGGCGACGAGGTCGATGGGTTTGAGTCGGCAATGGCTGCGAGGCTGGACGGCGCTCACGTGATCGGGACATCTAGTGGTACGGACGCCCTGCTCGTTGCCCTGATGGCGTTCGGCGTCGGCTCCGGTGATCGTGTCCTGACCACCCCGTTCTCGTTCTTCGCCACAGCTGGGGCCGTCGCCCGTCTCGGCGCCACTCTCGTCTTTGCAGACATCGAACCCGAGACGTTTCACCTCGATCTGTCCCGNCTCGATGNCGTCGACCGTACGCGTCTCCGCGCNGCGATCCCCGTACACCTGTTCGGCGATGTGATGGACCTCGATCCGCTCCGCTCCTGGGCCGGCCAGGAGGTTCGAGTCCTGGAAGACGCTGCCCAGGCGATCGCNGCGGTTGACGTGAAGGGGCGCATGGCGGGCACCGTGGGAGAGGCCGGGGCGTTCTCCTTTTTCCCGACCAAGAACCTCGGTGCGTGCGGGGACGCGGGCATGGTGGTGACCCGCGATGAGGGGCTCGCGGGCACGCTGCAGCGCCTGCGTGGGCACGGGCAGACGACCCGTTATCACCACGCGGAGATCGGCGGTAACTTCCGGCTCGACGCGCTGCAGGCCGCTGCGCTTGCTGCCAGCCTCCCGTGGCTTGATGGTCTTACGGAGGCTCGNCGCGTTAACGCGGGCGGGTACCTCGGTCGCCTGGAGGCGGCTGGNCTGCTCGACGGTCGCCTCGTGCCACCCCGTTGGCATGAGCGNCACACCTACCACCAGTTCGTGATCCGTATTCCTGAGCGCCGGGACGCGGTCGCCGAAGGCCTGCGCGCACGTGGCGTCGGTTGCGCGGTCTACTACCCGGTGCCGTTCCACCTCCAGCCCTGTTTCGCNGGCGCCGGTTATGGCCGCGGGGATTTCCCGGAGTCAGAGCGAGCGTGTGACGAGGTGCTTGCGCTACCGGTCTTTCCGGGGCTGACAGGCTCTGAGCAGGACGCCGTCGTCGCTGGCCTGTCCGAATTGCTGTAGCTATTCGGAAGACGATTGTCTTCTGTTGGGGGGAGGCGCCCCTCGATCCGTACAATGGAGTATGGGCCCTCGTTGGGCCCCTCTCNCGAGCCATAAATGANTCCTCGNGGACAGCTTACGGTGGAACATAGCCTNACTTCCGCCCAGGAGTCGGACGAGATGCTGATGGTCCGACTCATGGATGGAGATCGGGATGCGTTCGATGGTCTGTTCGAGCGCTATGCCGGTCGNCTCAGGTCCTTCACATTCCGCTTCGTGGGCGACCGCGAAGTGGCGGAGGACCTGACCCAGGAGGTGTTCTTGAAGGTGTACCGGAACCCGCGCTCTTTTGATCCGCGGGGGAGGTTCATGACGTGGGTTTTTGCGGTGGCGCGTAACGCATGCATCGACTGGCTTCGTCTCAAGAAGCTCCCCGTCGTCTCGGTCGGGGGGGGTGGCGATAGTGACGACCCCAGGCTCGAGCCTGCGGCGCTCGCGGCGTACGCACCCAACGAGACGGCNGTGCATCACGAGCTCCAGAAGCGGATGCAGGAAGTGCTCGGACGACTGAGTGACAAGCTGCGGGAGGTCTTCGTCCTCTGTGCCGTGCAAGGCATGAGCTACGAGGATGCCGCGATGGTCATCGGGTGTCCGGTGAAGACCGTCTCCTCTCGTTTGTCTCGTGCACGTGACCAGTTCTTCCAGTCGTTCAAGAAATACCTGGATGTGTCGCGTAAGCGAGGAGGTCAGTAACAAATGGACTGCCAAACTGCGCGCGATCACTTCTCCGAATATCTTGACGGGCGGCTGTTGCCTGACGCGCGATCTACGCTGGACGATCATCTCGGTCGTTGCGCCGCGTGCCAGCAGGAGTGGCGGCTGTACGGGCGCGTGTTCGCGGCAGTATCCGAGCTCACGGAGGAGCCTGCGCTGCGCCCGTTCGTCGCGCCGCGGGAGAGGCCAGGATCCCTGGATCGGAGCATCCGTTCGCTCCCATCCATCAGTTGGAGGCGCGTCCGCGCGGCGGCGGCGATCGTGGTCATGCTCGCGGTCAGCCACGTCCTCGTGTTCGAGTTTGCGAGCGGTAGTGGCGAAGATGTGGGGCCGGNCAGGGGGTTCAATGCNGCCGCTTTTGGGGGGCAAGCTCTCGNGCCGGTCGTCGGGTCCGANTCNTCGACCTTCAGGCGTCGTCTCAGCGACCATGTCGACGCGACCAACTTGCTCGCCCGCCAGATTGTCTACCTGCCGGATGACGCGTCAGACGAGGCGAAGGGCATCGTCGANGCGCAGCTCGAGGTGCTGGANCCGCACGANCTCTGCGATGACTTCGAACGGNACAAGTCCCANTTGGGTGTCCTGGCNGGCACNGCCAACCTTTACCTGGATTTTTGGCGACAGCTCGCCGCCGGGCTTGAGCAGGACCTGGCGTTCGCGGCGAGGCCGACGCTCGTAGCGGCGATGCGTGATCGGGTCACCAAGAGCAACCTTGTTCGCGTGCTGCGTCCGGCCCGCGTGGCGCTGGCGTCCGAGCCTACGGGCCTTTCCTGGCGTGAGCCGGCCCAGGCGATCCGCTTGTTCTCGAACGAGCGCCTCGGCGTCAGTCCGGTCGTGAAGAGCTACCTCATCGCGCACGAGAAGCTCCTCAAGGCGAATTACCTAGACGCAGCTCAGGCGTTCGAGGGTTTCAGCGAGCAGCATCCAGGGAGCCGTTTACTGGCCCTGTCCCGTTACCTGCAGGCTGAGAGCTATCGCCGCGTCGGGTTTGCGGACCACGCGCTTCGCGTGGCGAGCCAGCTTTCGTTCGGTCGACCGGCTCCAGTCATCCTGAACAACGACCCGCTCGGGACCCTCCTCTTTGTGGCTCGGCGGTCCATCCCGCTCTCCGTGTTCGGGGACGGCGCCGTCGTGCCTCGCCCGGAGACTCGCGGTCTATTCCAGCCGTTCGCTGCGCCAGCCCCGTTGCAGTGGTCTATTGAGGTGCGCGAGTTTGGGGCGTCCAGTAACCGCGGTGGGGGCATTCGGCTCGTGGTGCGTCCGACCCGGGGGCCCAGCGCCGAGCAGCGTCAGCTACGCGACCGCTAGCCCGCGACCGCTCGCTGGGGGGCGTGGCGAATCGTCGATGTGCTGTGGGTCTCTGAGCAAGCCGGTGCGCTGATCGTTGCCATCGCCGACTTCCCCTCGCGGGCGTTTTTCCAAGGTTCCGGATCGTCAGCTCCGTGACCCAGATTGGAGGGGCGGACGAGGCGCTGAGCCCGGGAATTGGTGGGAACTTCGCGCTGGTGGACGCGTCTGACGAGGAGGCTCAAGCCCGAACCCTCGAGGAATAACATGCGCAAATCGCTGCTGATCATCACCTTCGGTCTCATCCTCGCTCCGGTGAGCCAGTCTCAGTTCATCTCCGAGATCCGGGTACCGGGCTCGCGGCTCGCGAGGCCTCACTTTCACCCCATAACGGTCGAGCAGCACAGGGTCTCGGCCACCATCACGGACGGGGTAGCCCGGACCACGGTGAGGCAGGTGTTTCGCAACCCGAACGGGATGCAGTTGGAGGGGATGTACATGTTCCCTCTGCCTGAGGACGCAGCGGTGAGCAACTTCTCCATGATGATGGGGGGAAAGATGGTCGCGGGTGAGGTCCTGGAAAGGGGCAAGGCCGCCTCGATCTACGAGGGGATCGTTCGCCGGCAGCAGGACCCGGCGCTGCTCGAGTACATGGGCAAGCGGCTGTTCCGGGCGCGGCTGTTCCCGATCCCTTCCCGGGGCGTCAGCGAGATCGAGCTCAGCTACGACCAGACGCTCATGCGTGACGGGCACACCGTCGAGTGGCGTTATCCGTACCGCACCCGTTCGGTGAGCGGCGCACCGGTGGGGCAGGCCTCCGTGCAGGTGAAGATCAACTCCACCGATCCGGTGTTGACCGTGTACTCACCGTCACACGAGGTCGACGTCGTCAAGAAGGGAGACCACGAAGCCGCCGTCAGCTACGAGTCCAATCAGGACCCGGGAGATCGCGACTTCGTCGTCGTATACGGATTGGCGAAGGATGGATCGGTCGGCGCGACCTTGTTTGCGCACGGCGAGGGAGAGGACACCGGTGCGTTCCTGTTGCTGATGGCTCCGTCGTCGGAACTCGAAAAGGGGCGCACGGTCGCGAAGGACGTGGTCTTCGTCGTCGACACCTCGGGGTCCATGTCCGGAGGCAAGATTGAACAGGTCAAGAAGGCGCTGAACTATTGCATCAACAGCATGGATGAGAAGGACCGATTCAGCATCGTTTCCTTTGCGACCGAGGCTTCGGCCTGGAAGGGCGGGCTTGTCCAGCCGACCAGGGAGAGCAGAGCGTCTGCGAAGGAGTTCGTCGCGAAGCTTCAGGCGCGTGGCGGCACCAACATCAACGACGCGCTGGTTCAGTCGTTCGGCATGAGCAAGGACAAGGACCGCCCCTTCATGGTCATCTTCATGACCGACGGGGAGCCAACGGTCGGCGTCACCGATACCAACGGGATCCTCGGGAACGTCAAGGTGGCGAACAACGCGCTGACGCGCCTGTTCGTCTTCGGCGTCGGCGAGAATTTGAAGGTCGACCTGCTGGATCTCCTCGCTGAGCAGAACCACGGAGCGCGCGATTACGTCGGCAGCAAGGAGAACATCGAAGCTAAGGTGTCATCGTTCTTCGAGAAGGTCTCGAGCCCGGTGCTGTCGGACGTAAAGCTCGATTTCGCGGGGGTTGAGGTCAGCGAGCTGCATCCCAAGCGGTTGCCGGACCTATTTCGGGGTTCGCAGTTGCTCGTCACCGGCCGTTTTCGCGGCGCCGGGCCGGGTGTCATCAAGCTGACAGGCAAGGTCGATGGAGAGGTGGTCGAGCACGTCTTCGAGCGCGCTTTCAACGACGGCAAGAGCAAGACATCGTTCGTGCCGCGGCTGTGGGCGGTCCGCAAGGTCGGCTACTTGATGGACCAGATTCGTCTGAACGGTGCGAACGACGAGCTCCAGAAGGAGGTCGTTCGCCTCGGCAAGAAATACGGCATCGTGACGCCATACACATCGTTCCTGGTGCTCGAGGACGCGGTGGCTGGTGCTCCAGTGCGCCCAGGGCGTGGAGGTGGAGGCGGTGCAGTGCGGAATCGCGGCGGTGCGGAGAGGCTCGGCGATCCCGCCGGGTTTGGCACCATCAGCACTGGTCGGTTCGCGGGACTGCCTCCGAGCAGTCGGGCGTCCAAGGAGGCGAGGACTAATGGGGTGACCTTGACCCTCGATGCGCTGGGTTTGAGCGGGAATCTGAAGGACGGTCGCCAGGGTGGCAAGAAGAGCGGGGAGGGGAGCGCGCCAGGGAGCCAGCTCGGAGACCGGGACAAGGGCGAGGCCGACGGGGTCCTGGGGGCGCGCGTCGACACACTCCATGCCAGACTCAACAAGCTCTACTTCACGGATGCGATCGCGCTCTCGACGGCGGTGAAGTCGCTGCGGGAGGCGCGTACCGCCGACGGCGAAGTCGCCGGCGGCCTCGTGCGTCGTGTCGGCAACCGAACCTTTCTCGTGCGGGCTGGGGTTACGTTGGAGAGCGCGATCCTGGACTTGGAGCCCGCCGCGCTCTTGCGACGGCTCGTCCGGATCGAGGCGTTCTCGGCGGGGTACTTCGAGCTCCTCAAGAAGAACGGGATAGGTCGGGTGCTGGCGCTTGGGAACAGCCTGTTGTTCATCGATGGCGACCGGATTGTCCAGATCGTCCCGGCCGGCGCGCTCGAAAAGCCCAAGCCTGAAGTGGAGAAGCAGGACAAGTAGGCCTGGGCTCTGGAGGGGGTACGGCAGACGCCATAGAATCCGTCCATGCGCACTCTCTCCGGGTTCATCCTCGTGGCCTTGTTGTTCAGCGCCTTGGAGGCGCAGCAGATCGCCGGGACATATCGGCAAAACGACCTGACAGGCCTGGGCCACGCGGTCGAGAAGGATCCTGAAAACGCTGGGCTCCGACTTCGGTTG
Source organism: Planctomycetota bacterium (assembly GCA_002683135.1). Classification (GTDB taxonomy): domain Bacteria; phylum Planctomycetota. Next base: position 20,031 of record NYSS01000009.1, read on the forward strand.
ACCCAGGCGCTGCTGCGACGGGATAGCGAGTCGGCACATCCGGCCAAGGCGCAGCAGCGGCTTGATCAGGCGCACGCGCAGTTCCAGCGCATCCTCGAACTCAATCCACGCGCCATTGTCCCGCTGCGCGTGCTAGCGCTGGACAGCTACATGGGTAAGCGGTTTGAACAGACGGTGGACATCGGTCGGAAGTTGCTTGAGATCGCTCCCGAGGAGATGGAGGTCACCAGGATCCTGCTCAAGGCGTTGGCGCGCCTCGGCCGTTACGAGGAGGGGGCGGATCTCTTCATTCAGTGGCTCAGGAGCGGGACGATGCCCTCGTTTGGAAGTGTCGCGGGGCTGGTGTCGGTCCTCTCGATCAACACCAAGTTCCGTGCGGCGCTGGACGTTCGATTTACCAAGGCCATCTCTGAGCGGCCTCGGGACGTCGATCTCTGCCTTCACCACGCGATATTTCTGTTGGAGACCGGCCGTTCGGAGAGCGCCTGGCGTGCAATGCACAGGGGCGAGGCGCTCGGCCTCTGCGATACGCGGACGGGGTCCCGTCATGCCTTCGCGCGGATGATGGGCTCGCGTGCCGCGGAGTTCACGGATTCTCCGAGCGCGGTCGTTGGCTCGGATATCGGGGAGATGGCGCGATATCACGAGGGGCATCCGAAGCATGCCGGTCTCGCGATGCGTTACGGGCGCTTGCTCGATCTCGCTGGGAGCCGCGATCGGGCGCTGGTCGTGTACGCAAAGGTGTGCGAGTTGAATCCCGGCTACTGGGCGGCGCATTATCGAACGGGCAAGTTGTTGATGGAGGCCGGTCGCCACGCCGACGCAGCGTCGTGGTTTGCAAAGGCGAATGCGCTGCGCCCGCTCCACTTGCCGGGGCGCTTGAGCCAGGCGGTGGCGCTTATCCGCGCGGAGCGCGTAGCGGAGGCTGTCGGCCTGGTCATGCAGAGCGTGTCCACTCATGCTCCTGGGCCGAGCACCCGTGAGTTGTTGAAGCTGATGAAGGAGAAGAGCGCCCTGGTGGAGTTGGCGAAGATGCTGAAGGAATCGGTTCGCGCCAAGCCCGATCCGTTTGCTCAGGCGCATCTGGCGCTCACGCTGAAGGTGCTTGGCCGTGGCTCCGAGGCGCGGAGCGTCGCGCTCGCCGCTGAGCGTGGGGGACTTGGCGGCATAGATGGCTACCCGTCCATCATCTTGTATGAGGTGTTCGACGAGCAGCACCCCGCCGCCCTCAGCGACAAAAAGTGAGCGCGTGTCTCCGTCAGCAGGGCTCGCGTGCGAACAAACGCGTCAGAGGCGATGCGTGTGTGATCGTGGGGCGAGGCTGCCCCCCCCCAAGGAGTTCGGCGTTCGTGGATACATCCGCCGGTCGACCCACAAAAAAACAACGGGTCCGCTTCCGCAAACCCGTCAGGCGTCCCGAGGTCTCTGCCTCGAAGTGCCGCTGATCACTTGTTCCAGAGCAGGCGTGTGGTGATCTCGAGCGCGCGACGGACTGCGGTGGTTCGCTGAGCGGTGGGGATGGCGCTCCACGCGCTCACCGCTTCGGCGTAGAAGCCGCGTCGAAGGAACAAATTGCCGAGCGCGTGGTGCCGTTGAGTGACGTCCGTCAACACCTCGGAGACCGTCAGGGCGACGGCCTGACATGAGCGCGCGATGTGGCGTTCGGCGATCATAAAGTCGGAGTGCGCTACGAGCCGTCGACCTGCACGGAGTTCGACTCCGTAACGTGTCCCAGGTTCAAGATCCGAAACCGTATCTGGCAGTTCGACCACGACGGACTCGCCGGCGTCGCCACCGGGCACCTCGTGACGGAACAGGGTGGTGTCCATGTCATCTGACCGGTAGAGCACCAGCATCAGGGGGCGGGCGCCGCGGCGGCACTCAATCGCAGGTCGCGCGGTCAACAAGAACCCGCGTACTCCGATCGCCGGCTCACGGTCTCCACGGACCTGCGCGGGCTCTTGGATTTCTCCGTCGCGTAGGGGTGCCCAGTCTCCACGCGTGCCGAGGTCGAGGTCGTGCAACGGGTCCTCGTCACCGTTGGCGAATCGGGCCAGCGCCAGTAGTTCACTGATCGCCGCGGTGGCCTGGCCGTCGTGTGGGTTCTGGAGCGTGCGCTCGAGCATTGTCATAGCGGCGGCAGCATCGCCGTCGGCCATGAGCCGACGGGCATCGCTTACCGGATCGCTTCCGTCGATCATGAGGGGGACGATGGCGAGCGCGACGATAACGGCTGCCGCGGCTACACCAGCCCAACGTGGGACGCGCCGCCGGCGCTCGCTGCGACAGGCAGCCTCCTCGAATGCGACGGCTTCGCGGAGCCCAGGGTCGGTGGACAGGGCGATCATGAAGGCGGCGCGCCGCCCGTGAAAAAGCTGTCCCCGGGCGTACGCCGCCACGTCATTGGCGTCGAATTCACACCCGTCGTCGCGGGACGCGGAGAGCCCCCCCTCTGCGAACTCCCTAGCCAGGTAGTCCGCGAGTCCGTCCCGATCAACGTTGCTGTCATTGAGCATAAGGTGCTTGCTTTAAATGCTTTAAGCCCTTTTGGGCGCTTTTCCCTCAGGCGCTGCCGTTGCCTTCGTGAGTGCTTCTACGGGGGGCCACTGGGTGGATCATCCGGGCGGCTCAGGTTGCGATAAATCGGGCTCCGAGCCAGGTATGGGGTCACGGGCCCAGAGGGTTACGAGCTGGTCGATCAGCTGCTCCGATTCCTGTTCTTCGAGCCCGATGATCTCTCGGACGTGGCGGGTCACCGCTCGCAGGAACCGCTCCCGGACCTCCTTGTACCAGCGGTTCATCTTGAAAGGGCTCACATCGAGTTCGGCGGCCAACTCGATCTGGGTCATTCGTTTCCTCGGCAGGACGTCCAGCATCCTCTGCTCGTCTCGATCGAGGCTGGCCATCGCGGTAGAAACGGCGCGCCGGAGGGCCTCCCCGAGCTCACTTTGCTGGACGATTTCGGGGGGGCCGGGCTCGCGGGACGCGGGCAGGAGGGCCTCGTTGGAGCCGTCTGCGTCTGCGGACAGCTGTGAGAGAGACGCCGGCTCCTTGCCCGAATGCCGTAGGTTGATCCGTTGGCGGAACAGGTTGAAGACGACCTGTCGGCCCCAGGCACCGATAGGTGCTGTGGCGCGGTAACTCGCGATCTTGCCGTCGATGAAAAAGGTCCCGAGGATGGACTCCCGAATCTCGTCCAGGAGGGCCCTTGGCGTCTGCCCGCTGAAGTGTGCGCGGACGCTCCGAAAGGCACGCTCGAGGAGCTGCTCAAATGTCGTCCATGCGGCGCCATGCCCCGCCATGAGTGCCTGCGATAGGTACACGTCTTGGAGCACGAGTCGATCCAGGATCGCTTGGAGCTCTACTGCCGTTTCCGGATCGACGGCGCGTTCAGCCGACAGGACCATGTCCACGATGCGGGTCAGCGCAGCTTCGGCGGCGTCCCGATCGATGCCGAGATCGCCGTACGCTTGGCGTCCCGCGTCGAGCACTGCGTCGACTTGTTGCGCATCAGGCGTTTGTCGCACGCCTACGGGGTACCGACAACGAAGAAAGGTGCCCAGAAACCGGGCCAACTCGTTTTCGGCGACCCTAGCAGAGCACGCTGAGCAGTCAGCAGGGCGCGCGCCGGCTGCTCGTGTTTGCTACCCATGCGGGCGTAAAGGAGCTGCATCAAGCGCGATGTCTTGTCGTCGACGATCTCGATGTTCGACGCCAAGACCCGCCTCGCCCCCGCGATGAGGAACGCCCGGGGCAACCCGATGAGCCCTTCGGGGCCAGCGGTCTTGCCATGGCCCGTTGCGCACGCGGACAGAACGACGAGATTGGTGTCGATGAGACGCATCCCCATGACATCGGCCGGCTTCAGCTCGGTTGGATCGCCGCCGGCCTCGTCCGGCGCCAGCAGGAGGGCCGCGACGCGGCCTCGGCGTGTGTGGGTCGCGATGTGCAAGGTGCCGAAGCGACCTGGTCGCTGGGCTTCCATGTGACCACGGGTGGCGCGTGGGCCCACGAGGACCGTGGCGTTGTCAGAGAGCTCGGCGATGGCCTCGATTTCCGTGCGCGCGTGAGGAAGGGGCGTGAAGCTCTTGTGACCCAGGTCTGGATCGCCGACGAGCAGCACCGTGCGTTCGGGCTTTGCTGGGGGACGTTCCACTAACAGCGTCAGCGTTGCGAGGCTCGGCGCAACGGTCAGGGCTTCCAGGCCGGGGCGGGCGGAGAGGAAGGGGACGTTGGACAGGTCGCGCCCGTCGGCGGGAGTCGCCACCGGCCGCTCGACGAGGGCGCCGAAGGGCAGCCCGTTCAGGACACCGTCCGGAACGATGACCAACTCGGTCGCGTCTCGCACGAGGTGGGAGACCGGTCCGATGAGTTCCCGCCACAAGCGATGACCGAAATCCACCACCGCGCCGGCCTTGTACGCGTTGGGTTCGCCTTGGAGGTTGGAGAGCAGCGAGTAGACCTGGCGCTCGAGCCCCTTGCGATCGAGGGCCATTTCGTGGACTTCCGCGTGGTCGCCTCTGAGGCCGAACACATAGCAGCCTCGGCCCGTCAGCGAATAGACGAGGACCGTTCGCCCATCGACCAGGAGAGCGTCCAACCCATCACCGTCGAGCTTGCGCGGTCGTAGGAGTCCGATCTCCTCGTTTGCTCCGGTCCGCGCCACCATGCGTGCTTCCGCAGCAGCTACGAGGGTCCGCAGGCTGCGTGCGCGGTTCTCCTCGAGGAACAGCAGCGCTTGTCTGGCACGCGCGGGCGACCCGTGGCGTTGGGCGGCCTTGAGGTGCAGGTAGGCCATCCGGTCGTGGATAGCTTCGAATCGGGCGGAGAGCCCGTCTGGTGCCCGCCAACGTAGACCTGCGCGGAGGCGACTCTCGAGCCGCGCGGCCTTGGTGTAGTGGTGGAGCGCTGTCTCGGGATCACCTGAGGCCTCTGCTGCGCGCGCGATAATGGCCTCCATGCTCGCGTCCACCTCGGCCCAGGCCAGCGCCCTGACAGCCCCGTCCGGACGGTCGAGGCTTTGGTGGTAAGTGCGCGCATCCTCCACCACCTCATGGGCGGCGCTGGTGTTCGTCGTCGCCAAAGAGATCTCGAGGACGAGCTCGTATGCACGCAGCGTCTCCGCCGCTACCCGCAACGTGCCGAAACGGCCGCGGCCTTCCTTCTTGAGGTCGATGATCGCGTCGCCCAGTGCGTCGACCAGCGCTTGGGTCCGCTTCGGATCCCGTTGCGATTCGTCGAGGGCTCGCCACGCAGACTCGGCGCGCAGACGGCGCCCTTCACCTCGCAGGGCGGGCTGTGACTTGAGGAACGCGCCACCCTCGCGCAATGCGTCGTCGAGCCGTTCGAGAGCCTCGTTGGGCCGTCCGCAGCTCAGCAGGATGTCGGCGATGCCGAGATCCGACACGAACATCTGCCACCGCGGATTGACCCGCGCCGCTTTGGCGTACTCCCGTGCATCGAACGCAGCCTCCAGGGCCTCGTTTGCCTCACCGAGTTCCAGCAGGATGGCGCTCTTGAACCACAGCGCGCGCACCCGATCGACTGAGGTGGCGTCCTTGAGGACAGACCGGAGGGCGCGAGCGCAGGCATCCAGGGCGCCTTCGAGGTCGCCGTCCAGTTTGCGGACCAGAGCGTGTGCCAGAGCGTCGCGGCTCTGCAGCCGTGCGAGGTCGTTAGCTGGTACGCGTTCGCGGTCCAGGTCGGCGGTCGCGACCAGTGCTTTCCGCGCGTCGCCGATGCGACCGCGAAGGGCCTGACACGCTGCCTCATGCAGCCGGGCTTGCCACTCGAGCCCTGGGTCTTGGCTCCGCGTGAGGGCTCGCTGCGCCGTACGGACGCCCGCCGCGTAGTCGCCGAGCGTCTCCTTGACCTGGGCCAGGAGGACCAACATTTGAGCGGCGTCGTCGTCAGCGACGCCGGGACGCTCCAGCGCCCGGTTTAGTATGTCGTGCCCCGATGACAGCTGCCCATTGGCGATCCGTACGAACGCGACCTGGACGTACCAGGAACCTAGCTGGGCTCGTCGATCCGCCCGCAGGTCATCGGCTGGTAGGGCCGAGACGCCCTGCTCGATGGCAGGGATCATGCGCTCGAGGGACGTGGCGGCGTCCTTTGCTGCCTGCAGGTACGAGCGGTTCTTGTAGTACTCGAGTTCGAGCGAGAGCAGGTCGGCCCGCAGCACGGGGTCGATGCCCTCCAGATCGACGCAGGCTCTCGCGGAGCGCAACGCGGCGCCGGCCTTCTCCGTTTCTCCGCCCCTCAGATAGGAGTGCGCGAGGTCGCGTTCGGCGATGAAGTATCGGACATCTCGGTCGAAGCCGTGCTTGGCGAGACAGGCGGCCAAGGCCTCGATATGACCTCGTGACGCCGCTCGACGGGTCACGGAGCGGCCAGAGCCGCCCTGATTGTCGAGCACCACGCGGACCGCATGGGCGAAACGGAGTAGATCGCGATCCTCGTGCTCACGGGAGAACCTCCGCATTTGCTCGACGATCCCGCGAACCTGCCTGAGGTTCGCGTCCACGCGGTCAGCCGGGAGCGGGGAGATGGCGCGGAACTTACCGAACTCGCTGTAGAACTTGGTGAAGAGACGAGCCCGCCGCTCCAGCGCCCGCTCCGAGAGGTTCAGGACCGTGCGTGTGTCGACCGACAGGGTGTCGTTACCGAGGATGCGCTCGGAGCGCGTCGCGAAGTCCCGGACGAGCGCCTCCGCGTCCCCGGCCACCAGGGTGTCGGGATTTCCGGTGCGATCGCTGACCGCTACTCGGAGCAGGCGCCTGAAGCCGTCGACGAGGGTGTGCCGACGAGCCTCGACGATGGTGTCGCGGTCCGCTGATTTAGCGGTAGCGAACCGCACCAGGTCGGGTTGCAAGGGTGGAAGCGGTGAGCCATCCGGGTGCTGTGCACGGACCCCTACCGTCAGCGCGAAGGTGGCGAGCAGCGCTATGGCGCCCGCGCGGCAGCGGGGTACGCACCGCGTGGGCTTGGGGGATACGGAGCCCTTCATGTGATGATTCGGCAGGGGTGACGCACGGGGCCGCCGTGGCGGCACTGCGCATACGACGTGGCCGCCTCCGAATCGAGGCGGGAACCACGGCGGCACACCCGGCATCCATATTACTGGATCGGGGAGGTGAAAAATCAGCCCAATTGTATGCTGATAAGGGGTTTCCACGCATCGAACGGGCCCGTGTCGCTGGCTGCTGGCATCGGCCCCTCAGAGCTTGGCGCCATCGACATAAATTATTTATGTATAGTGGCTTATGGTCCTCGTTGACCTGTCCGGGGCCGTTGCTAAAGTTCAGCCTCAGCTACTGAAGGAAGCTCGTTGACCCAATTCACCGTTCCCTCCATCGCGCCCAGGCTCGTTCTCAGGGGGGGGCGTCGGCAGGGTCGAGCGCCTCGCCTGGGTGGGGCGCCTCTGCACTGGCGCGGGTCAGGGAGTGGCCCTTCGCGCCGGGGAGGTGGACTCCGGGAGCCGTGGCGGGAGCGTGGTTCGGAGCCCTTTCGATTCCCGAGGATCGTCCCATGCGCGTAGCCCTGCTTGTTTCCGTCTTCGGTTGCTGCATCCCCTTCTCACTCGTGGGTTGGGATTCCCAAGTCCCTGCGAGTCCGTCGTCGGTAGAGGGTCAGACGGGAGACTGTCGCTTGCAGGAGGAGATCCCGCCTGAGCGCAAGAACCTCAAGAGGTTGAACAACGACTGCAAGAAGTGCCATGCGGACATCCACGCGGAATGGACGCTTACGCAGCACGCCAAGAGCTGGACCGATCCGGTCTTCCAGGCGGAGATCAGCAAGCTCGAAGACAAGGGCGCGAGTTGCGCTCGCTGTCACGCGCCGCGGGCCCTGTGGCACAAGGAGATGGGCGAGATTCCGGTGGCGCGGGACAAGGACCGGGACCTCGGCGTGAACTGCGTCACGTGTCACATGTTGGGCAATATCTACTTCGGTCCGTTCGACAGCCAGGGGCATGGCGGCGTCGAGGGTGAGCCCGTCTATCGTGAGTCCACCATGTGCTTCTCGTGCCACGGCCAACCGGAGGCGCGCAGGGAGCACGATCAGATGACCAGCTACCTCGAAGGCAAGGCGTGGTCCAAGGATGGCAAGACCTGCCAGACCTGCCATATGCCCATGGTCGAGCGGAAGCTGGTGACCAAGAAGAGCCTCAAGATGAAGTTCCTGATCGGCGTCCAGCCGGTTCGGATGCACAGCTTTACGGGCGCTCGTCGCGGCGAGATCGTCAAGGGGTGCGCGGATCTCGAGGTCGTGTTCGAAGGCGAGAAGGTCGTCGCGTCCATAACCCCCAGGACTGGGCACAGTCTCCCTTGCACCACCCATCGCGAGGTCGTGTTGACCGTGGTGCAAAGCGATGGTGCCGGCCAGGAGCTCTCGAGGCAGACCAAGAAATACACCTTCCCAGATGGTGAGGCTCTCCCGCCCAGCGGGACGACGGCGGTCGCGTTCGCGGCTGCGGTCGGGGCGAAGAAGGTCCGCGCCACCCTCGTCCAGGTGATGACCAAGACAGAGGGGCGCCCGCAAGACATCAGGCAGCCCATTCAAGAGGCGGAGACACAGAGATGATCAACCAGATCGAGGGCGTCCTCGGTGACCACCGGAGCCTGTTGACCCACGAGTGCAAGACGATCGCGCGCGATCGCCTGCACCTGCCGGGGCCAGATTTCATTGACCGCGTCGTGAAAGAAACCGATCGGACCGCGGCTGTCATGCGCAACCTCGGTCTACTGTTCGGCAGTGGGCGGCTCGCGGGGACGGGCTATGTCAGCATCCTGCCGGTGGATCAGGGTATCGAGCATTCGGCGGGTGCGTCTTTCGCGCCAAACCCGGATTTCTTCGACCCGTCCGCTATCTGTGAACTCGCGATAGAGGGTGGCTGTAACGCAGTCGCGACGACGTACGGGGTGCTGGCGTCGGTGGCGCGGCGCTACGCCCACAAGATCCCGTTCATCCTCAAGATCAATCACAACGAATTACTGACCCATCCGAGCACGTTCGACCAGGTGCCGTACGCTTCCGTGAAGCAGGCGTTCGACATGGGGTGCGTCGGTGTCGGTGCGACGATTTACTGGGGTTCCGACGAGGCGACGCGCCAACTGCAGGAGACGCAGGAGCTCTTCGAGACCGCGCACGACCTCGGGATGTTCACGGTCCTGTGGTGTTATCTGCGCAGCCCCGGCTTCAAGAAGGACGGTGTCGATTACCACGCCGCTGCGGATTTGACGGGACAGGCGAATCACCTCGGCGTCACGATCGGTGCAGACATCATCAAGCAGAAGATGCCGGAGAATAACGGGGGCTACCCCGCCGTCGGCTTTGGCAAGACCCACAAGAAGGTCTACGACGAGTTGAGCACGGACAACCCAATCGACTTGACGCGATACCAGGTCGCGAATTGCTACATGGGCCGCGTCGGGTTGATCAACTCGGGAGGCGCATCGGGGGACAACGACCTGCAGCAGGCGGTCATGACCGCCGTCGTCAACAAGCGCGCGGGTGGTACCGGGCTGATTTCCGGCCGAAAGGCGTTCCAGAAGCCCCAGGCCGACGGCATCAAGCTCCTCAACGCTATCCAGGACGTCTACCTCTGCGAGGACGTCACCATCGCCTGATTCTCGCTCCTTTGGCTGAGATGCCGGGGGACGCGGGCAATGCGGTGATTTAGGCTGAAAGGGACCCACCCTCGCTTGGTTAGGTGTCTACGGAGCTTCTCCACGCGTCTGTCAGTTCGAGATCCCACCATGCACAGAACCCTCCTCGCCGTCACGTGTCTCGCCGCGCTGGCTTGTGCTCAGGCCCCCACGTTGCCGCCCGGTATCGCGTGGCAGCCCGATTGGGACGGCGCGCTGAAGCTGGCCGCAGCGCAGGACAAGCCGCTGATGGTGGCGTTCGTCCTGAAGGGAGAGACCGCCAACGAGCAGGTCATGCGCGGGCACTTCAAGGACAGCAAGCTCATCGCGCTCAGCCGTCACTTCGTCTGCGTCGTCGCGTGCCCGGGTCTCAAGGAGAAGCAGAAGGGCGTCCGTTTCGACGGGACCAGGGGGGATGTCAGCGTTGATCTTGGATCCGTATCTCCCGCCGAGATCGCGCGTACCGAGAGGGATGCGCGGACGCGACTCCTCGAGGCGTCGAAGGTCTCGTGCCCCCAATTCGTGTTCGTGGCGCCGGACGGCAAGACGATCTTGCTCCGCCACGTGTGGATGCTGCCCAAGTCGGAGTTGCGCCAGAAGATGGAGATGGCGCTCGCCTTCCATCGCCCGGACGGCGCGAGTGATGCGGTGAAGGAGCACCGGGATCGGGTGTTGGAGTTCCTCGTCAAGGCTAAGGACAAGGACAAGGCGATTCGCCGTCCAGCGTTGACGTTTCTGGCGACGCTTGATGATCCTCGAATCGGCACGTTTCTCGTCAAGCGCACTCAACGTGACGTCCCCAGCGCGCAGCGCCACGAGGCCATCTTCACCATGGGCGTGCGGGCGAACGCCAAGGTCTTGGCGCGGCTCCATGAGCTCTTGAAGGCGAGGGACCTGCAGACCCGCGTTCACGCGGCGGTGGCGATCGGCAAGATCGGGATGGCGGACAGCATCTCCCACCTGGAGAAGGGGCTCAAGCGCGAGAAGCAGGATCGGGTACGTTCCCATCTGCTGCGCGCGCTCGTCGCGACCTGCGAGGATGCCAAGATCCTCGAGAGGAACCTGGCCTCGGTCATGAAGCGCCGCGCCGAGTTGGACCTCGTCGTCGCGCTCTACCTCGTGAGTAACCTCGACGCGACCGCCGCCCTCAAGAAGGCGGTGAAGGCCCTCCTGACCAACAGCAACAAGAACGTCCGAACCGCGGCGTTCGTGGCCGTGGGTAGCCTCATGCTCTCGGAGTACGGGAAGTCCCTCAAGCGCCGCTTGCCGGGGGAGAAGGGCATGCCCAAGTCCGCTTGCGAGTGGGCCCTGTCGGCGCTGGGGGGGCCGGACTACGAGGCCGAAGAGGACCCTGAGTCGTACGTCTACGACCTGCTGCCGGACAACAACCTCTACGAGGGTGATCTGGAGGCCCTGGTCGACGAGAACGGGCGCAGGCGAGGCGGCGGGCGAGGCGGGCGGTCCGGCGGTGGCCGTTCGGGCGGCCGCAGCGGTCGCCGCGGCCGTTGACGGCTACGCCGGGGGCCTGAAGAGTTCCACGGGTTCGGGCCAGCCAGCGTTCCGCGCCACGGCGGCGGAGTTGTTGCGCGGCTCCCCGTTTCCTACAGCCAGAAGACCCACTGGGCGGCGGTCATGCAGGCGGTCAAGGACACGCCGCCGGGTGCGGTTGGGTCTGCTACGGCGGCCTGCACTGCGAAGTGGTATTCCGCGCCGCCGTTGGTCACGGTGTTGATCGTGCCGGTGCCGGAGAGCGGGAATGTACCGCCCGCGCCGAGGCTGGCGGCCGGGGCCGTTCCCCACAGACCGTCGAGGATGATCTGCATGTTCGGTGTCAGGTGCAGCGTGCCCAGCGGCGTCGGGGAAGACGCGAGCAGGAGCGGCCCCGTCATGCAGGGAGCCCCGGCGAATCCGCCGCAAAAGAAGCTCCCGGGCATGATCTCGACGGCGACCGTGATGGCGCTGCCAGGAGCGCCGTTGACTTGCCCGGCCAGGTTCCAGCTCCCCACGACGGGGAACGTGGTCGACCCGAAGGACCGGTGGCATACGGTCGTCGATGGGCTGCCCGCGGCCAGGATGGAGAGGTTGGCCGAGGGGATATTCCCTGGGGCCTGAAACGTCCCACTCACGGTCAGGGCAGCGGCTGCGGTGTTGTGCTGAGTGCCCTGCGTAGGGAAGACCGCGGTCGGCGTGATCTGAGCGTGGACCGGGAGCGCTACGGCGAACAGGCATGCGAGAAGGGAGCGGGACCTCATCTTGGCTGTCTCCGACGGTATGCGGGGGAACTACCGAGTGTAGCGACTTGCCAAGCCGATGATCACGCGGATAAACGGCTCTCCAGCAATAAAGGAGGGGGGCTGCAGTTGTTCCTGCAGCCCCCCTCGGGGGAGTATGGTCCGATGTCCCGGGTCAGGCGTAGTAGGGAAGGGAATGGAAGTCTTTCACGATCGGGTGGGCGAGACACCGGACGCGGACGACCAGAAGCCGTAAGGCCTCTGAGTTACGTCCTCTTTGCTTTTGATATATCGATCGTCTACGCGAGTGACATTACAGGTGTTCTCGCGCCGCTTTGCGCCGCTTCTTGACCGGCCCGTAACCCACTGGTATCACGACGGTCCTGGCGGTGTAGCTCAGCTGGTTAGAGCGGAGGATTCATAAACCTCAGGTCGATGGTTCAAGTCCATCCACCGCTACTCTCTGCAGGTCACGGCGGCCGCCGTGACCTGGTTCGCCGGGCCGTGCCGCTCTGGTCGGCGCGCTGCCCAGGACTCTGCTGGCGGCGGGCGTGTACGCTGCGCGGATGATCCGCACGACAACGCTCCTGGTCCTATGCGCCCTCTCCGCCGTCGTCGCCGTCGCGCAGGGCAGCCGCGCCGACTACGAGCGCGCAGATCGCCTGAGGCGGGGCTGGCAGGACAAGACATATCGCGTCCGTATCCAGCCGACCTGGTTCGCCGAAGGGACGCGCTTCTGGTACCGGAACCGACTCCCGGGTGGGACATCTGAATTCATCGTTGTCGACGCTTCGTCGGGGAAGCGCGCTCCGGCGTTCGATCACGGGCGCCTCGCGGGCGTACTGGCCGAGATGGCGGGGAAGACATGCGAAGGTAGCAAGCTGCCGTTCGAGAGGATCGCGTTCGAGGACGGGATGCTCTCGTTCAATGCATTCAGCCGGAAGTGGCGGTGTGCGCTCGCCGACTACACCCTCACCAATGTGGGGGCCGCGCCGTCGGAGCGACCGAATCGAAGAGGGCGCAACGAGCGACGGAATCGCGGTCGCCGTGGGCGGACGGGTGGCGGCGGCACCGCGCGATCGCCGGACGGCCGGTGGCGCGTGCGTGTTCAGGATCACGACCTCTGGGTCACCGAGGCGGACTCGTCGGAGCCGCGGCGGCTCACCAACGATGGGACTGAGGCGCGGCCGTGGGCGTTCCTCTCGTGGTCGCCCGATTCAAAGACGGGGCTGGTCTGCCGCGTCGAACCCGGCGCCCCGGGGGACCTGCTCAACGTTGAGACGTCGAAGAAGCACGGTGAGCCCGCGACGATGCGTCGCCGCTCCTACGCTCGCCCTGGCGACAAGATGACGACGCGGGAACTCCACCTGTTGAAGGTCGAAGGGTGGGAGCAGCTCGCCGTCGAGGCAGACCTCATCGACTTTCGGTCGGTGCGGGTCCGGTGGCGCGCGGACGGCGGTTCGTTTACCTACGACAAGCGAGATCGGGGGCACCAGCGGGATCGGGTGATCGAGGTCAATGCGGCGACGGGCAAGACGCGGACGATCATTGACGAGCGCTCCCAGACCTTCATCGACCACTACCACAAGGCATGGTCTCGGTATCTAGACGATACGGGTGAGATCCTGTGGGCGTCGGAGCGCGACGGCTGGAATCACATTTACCTGTATGACGCGTCGACCGGTCGCGTGAAGAACCGGGTCACCACGGGGCAGTGGCTTGTCCGGTCGGTGATCGATGTCGACGTGACGAAGCGCCAGCTCTGGTTCCAGGCGTGCGGGGTCGTCCCTGGGGAGGACCCGTACCACGTCCATCACATGCGGGTGAATTTTGACGGGACCGGGCTTGTTCGTCTCACCGATGGCGACGGGACTCACAGCGTGAGCTACTCGCCGGACAAGAAGTACATCGTCGACACGTATTCGCGGGTTGACCTGCCGCCGGTGTCGGAGCTGCGTCGGACCTCCAATGGCTCCCTGGTGTGCGTGCTCGAGCGGGCGGAGATCTCCGAGCTCGAGGCGGCCGGATGGCGGCCGCCCGAGCCGTTCGTCGCCAAGGGCCGGGACGGCCAGACGGATATCTGGGGCATTATCGTGCGTCCGACGAACTTCGACGCGGCGAAGCGCTACCCAGTGATCGAGTACATCTACGCCGGGCCCCACGACTCACACGTACCCAAGAGCTTCTCCGCGTATCGCTCCATACACGCCGTCGCCGAGCTGGGGTTCGTGGTCGTACAAATAGACGGCATGGGGACGAACAACCGCAGCAAGGCGTTCCTGGATGTCTGCTGGAAGAACATCGGTGACGCCGGGTTCCCCGATCGCAAGCTGTGGATCAAGGCGGCCGCGAAAAAATACCCTTACCTGGACACGACGAAGGTCGGGATCTACGGGACGTCGGCGGGCGGTCAGAATGCGCTCGGGGCGCTCCTGTTCCATGGGGACTTCTACAAGGCGGCGGTCGCGTCGTGTGGCTGCCATGACAACCGTATCGACAAGGCGTCATGGAACGAGCAGTGGATGGGTTACCCGGTGGGCCCCCACTACGCGGAGCAGTCCAACGTCACCCAGGCGGGGCGGCTGACGGGGCGGCTGCTGCTCATCGTCGGAGAGCTCGACACGAACGTGCCGCCGGAGTCGACCTTCCAGGTCGTTGATGCCTTGATCAAGGCGGACAAGGACTTCGACCTCATCGTGGTCCCGGGCGCCGGGCACTCGAGCGGCGGTCGTTACGGGGAGCGCCGACGCCGCGACTTCTTCGTCCGCCATCTGCTCGGCAAGGAGCCACGATGGGAACCCTAGGGGGAAACCGTGAGCTGTTCGCCCTCCTCCTGATCGCCTGCGCGGCGCTCCTCGTCTCCGGCCTCGACCCGTTCGATCGCGCCACCTGGCTCATGGAGGTGGCCCCCGTCATCGTGGGGGTCCCGATCCTGATGGCGACGTTCGCTCGCTTTCGTTTGACCCTGCTGCTCTACCGGCTCTTTTTCGTCCACTCCCTCATCCTCATCGTGGGCGGCCACTACACCTACGCGGAGGTCCCCGCAGGGTTCTGGTTCCAGGATCTCTTTGATCTCTCGCGAAATCACTACGACCGGCTGGGGCATCTGGCCCAGGGATTCGTGCCGGCCATCCTCGCGCGCGAGCTCCTCATCCGGACGTCCCAACTCAGGCCCGGGCGCTGGCTTTTTTTTCTCTGCCTATCCGTGAGCCTGGCTTTCAGCGCCTTTTACGAGCTCATTGAGTGGTGGGCGGCTGTGGCCTTGGGCGCCACGGCCGAGGCGTTCCTGGGAACGCAGGGTGATGTGTGGGACTCGCAGTGGGACATGTGTCTGGCGCTCTGCGGTGCGGCCCTGTCCCTCTCCTTGCTGGGGGCCCTCCACGATCGAGCGTTGAATCGTCTGGCGTGACGAGCTTCGGGTAAACCGGCAGATTGACTGAGATCGGTCAACGCTCTCAGCGTCCAGGCAGGAGCGATGGGCTATTGAATGACCGACCAGTTCCAGATCTGGTCGATGATGGCCTGCGCTTCCTTGCGCTTGCCGCCGTCAATCAGCGCGAGCGCCTTGCCCGCATCGATACTGATCGCCTGGGCTGTCTCCACCTCTGATGCGTCGGCATCAGGGCGCGCGGCGGTGTCACCGAGCCACGCGCGGAATCGTGCAATCTGCTCGGGCCATGCCAGGTCGATTTCCTGGGACAGGTCGTAGAGGAACACGCAAAAGGAACTGTCGGGGTCCGCGCCGTTCATCTTCGCGTCGGCCTTGGCACGCGCCATCATCGCCGCGCGTACAGCGTGGTATTGCGTGCGGAAATTTCTCTTGGCAACCAGCGCCTCGATTTGCCTCGTCACCTCTCCTGTGCGTTCTTCGTTCTTGAATGCGAGATGGGTGTTGCGCTGGCTGACGAGCTGGGCGAGCTTCTGGTCGTCAGACGCCATACCCGCGACCGCGCTGCTGACCACTGACAGGTAGCACTGGCGTGTACGCAGGCGCGCCGCTTGAAGAAAGCGGCCCCCAGCCCTCGCGGCATTCTCCATCTCCTCCATTCGCGCGATCCGTCGCTGTCCGAACATGCGCGCGTCACGGGGGATCTTGATGGACTGGGTGTGGGCCGCTGCACCGGCCGTCGTCGGATTGGCCGACTTGATGCGCTGGAGACCGAGCTCCGCCTGTGCGGCGTGCCGCCCTCTTGGCGCCTTCTTTAGGTACGCATCGTAGAGGGCCCGCGCTTCTTCGTGGCTCTTCTCCCGATGTTCGAGGTAGTAGGCCTTGAAGAAGGCCATGTCGATCTCAGGTGTCTGCGCGGTTGACAAGCAGGCGAACGTGAGGAGGCAGATCAGTGTTCGGATAGCCATGTCCGGATCATAGCCTGCCGGAGGAACGGCGCCGAGATTGGCGGGACAAGGATGGGGACGAATGGTCCGCCGGTCGGTACCATGGGCACGTCGCCGCGCGCGGGCTGGGGAATCGGTAGCGCCCGGAATCTCTATCGTCAGAGAGCTGGAAACCATGTCTGAATACGTGTCAGCGTTGATGGATCAAGTGAAGGCCAAGAACCCCGTTGAGCCGGAGTTCCACCAGGCCGTGTCCGAAGTCGCGGAATCCCTCTCGCTCGTTTTGGATAGGCATCCGGAGTATCGGACCGCGAAGATCCTCGAGCGGATCATCGAGCCTGAGCGCGTGATCATGTTCCGTGTGCCCTGGTCTGACGATCGGGGCCAGGCCCAGATCAACCGTGGCTTTCGGATCGAGATGAACAGCGCGATCGGTCCGTACAAGGGTGGCTTGCGGTTCCATCCGTCGGTCAACCTGGGGATCCTGAAGTTCCTCGCTTTCGAGCAGGTCTTCAAAAACTCCCTGACCACGCTGCCCATGGGCGGCGGCAAGGGTGGCTCGGATTTCGATCCGAAGGGGAAGAGTGACAACGAGGTCATGAGGTTCTGTCAGAGCTTCATGTCCGAGTTGTTCCGCCATATCGGTCCGAACACGGACGTGCCAGCCGGAGACATCGGCGTCGGTGGGAGAGAGGTCGGGTTTCTGTTCGGGCAGTACAAGCGGCTGGCGAATGAGTTCACTGGTGTCCTGACCGGCAAGGGGCTGAACTGGGGCGGCTCGCTGATCCGTCCGGAGGCGACGGGCTATGGGGCGGTCTATTTCGCTGCCGAGATGCTCGCCACCAAGAACGACTCGCTGGACGGCAAGACGTGCCTGGTGTCAGGCTCAGGCAACGTGGCGCAGTACACGTGCGAGAAGCTGATCGAGCTGGGGGCCACGCCAGTGACCCTGTCCGATTCCAGTGGCTACGTGCTCGACGAGGAAGGGATCGATCGGGAGAAGCTGGCGTTCGTCATGGACTTGAAGAACGTTCGAAGAGGACGCATTTCCGAATACGCTGAGAAATTCCCGGCGGCCGTTTACACGGCGGCCGACCGTGGCCTCGATCACAACCCGCTCTGGTCGCATCGGGCGGATTGCGCGTTTCCCAGCGCGACGCAGAACGAGATCAACGCTAACGACGCCAAGGCCATGCTTGAAAACGGTGTGACCGTCGTCAGCGAAGGAGCCAACATGCCGACCGACACCGCCGGCGTGGAGCTGTTCCTCGATGCTGGGATCCTGTTCGGTCCAGGGAAGGCTGCGAACGCGGGCGGCGTCGCCACCAGCGGGCTCGAAATGTCCCAGAACAGCCTCCGCCTGAACTGGACACGGGAAGAGGTCGACGGGCACCTGCGGCGCATCATGAAGGATGTCCACTCCTCCTGCGTCGCTGCGTGTGAGCGTTTCGATCGCAAGGGGAACTACGTCGACGGCGCGAACATCGCGGGGTTCTTGAAGGTCGCTGACGCGATGTTGGACCAAGGAGTCGTTTGATCGAGGAGTCGGACCGCAGCATCGTCTACCGTCGGCGCATCGGCTACCAGGACCTGATGCGCCACCGAGTGCAGAACATTCTGCTGGTCTCGACCCTCTACGACTCCTTCATCCTCGCGGAAGACGGGCAACTCCACAAAGCGATCCTCCACGAGTTCATTGAACTCAACCTCTCGAACAATCCTGCTATTACCTGGGTTTCGAGCGGCCCGGAGGCGGTCGAGCTTGCCCACGGTGACCTGCGCTTCGACCTGGTCATCACGTCGCTGTATGTCGGCGACATGGACGCGCTCGAGCTCGCCCGCCTCATCAATGATGGGGAGCGGCCTCGGACCCCTGTCGTTCTGCTGACCTACAACAACCGTGAGTTGACGGCGTTTCGATCGCGCCACGACATCCGCCCCATCGACAAGATCTTTCTTTGGCAGGGGGATGTCCGCATTCTCCTGGCGATCGTCAAGTTCGTGGAGGATCGACTTAACGCCGCCTATGACATCGGCGTCGCTGGGGTGCCGGCGATCCTGTTGGTCGAGGATAACGTCCGGTACTACTCCTCGTTCTTGCCGGCGATTTACACCCAGCTCGTGGTCCACCTGCAGCAAGTGCTGTCCGAGGCGCTGAACATGTCGCAGAAGTTGCTGCGCATGCGTGCGAGACCGAAGGTGCTGCTCTGTGAGACCTACGAGGAGGCATGGGACTGGTTCTCGCGCTACGCGGATGGGATTATTGGTGTCATCTCGGACATTGAATTTCCCTGGAAGGGCGCCCTGCACCCGCAGGCCGGGCTCGAGCTCGCCCGACGCATTCGCGACGTCCGTGATGATCTCCCCATGGTGTTGCAGTCGAGCATCGAATCAAACAAAGGTCTGGCTGATTCGCTCAATGCGGAGTTCTTGCTGAAGGGCGCGCCGAATCTGGTGCACGAGATCCGGCGTCTTATCCGTAACCACCTCGGCTTTGGAGACTTCATCTTCAAGATGGATGACGGGAGCGAGGTCGTCCGCGCCAGTGATTTGCGAGAGATGATCTGGCGACTGGGCGAAGTCCCGATCGAGAGCATTCGGTTTCACGCCAGGCGCCACGATTTTTCGAGTTGGTTGAAGGCGAGAGGGGACTTCGCGCTCGCCCAGCGATTGCGTCCTCGGACCGTGGCGGAGTATCCGGACGACGCTGGCTTGCGAGATGCACTGATCACGGTGTTCAGTGATTATCGGCGAGAGCGTGACCGGATCGTGGTGGCGGACTTCGACCGTGGCCGCCTCGACTCGGCTGTGAGTGTCTCACGCATCGGCGGCGGATCGCTCGGCGGCAAGGCCCGGGGGCTCGCGTTTGCCAACAGACTGATCGCTGATTACGAGGTCGCTGCTCAGTTCCCCGACATCGACGTCCTGGTCCCTGAATCGGTGGTCATCGGCACCGAGGTGTTTGAGCGGTTCATGGAGCAAGCAGACCTGCGCGACTTCGCGCTGCGCATCGATGTGTCGGACAGGGACGTCCTGGCGCGCTTCGAATCGGCGGATTTCCCTGAAGACGTTCGCGGTGACCTGGCGGCCTTCCTGGGTGAGGCCAGGTACCCCCTCGCGGTCCGTTCCTCGAGCCTGTTGGAGGACTCGCCGCACCAGCCGTTCGCCGGCATCTATGAGACGTACATGCTGGCCAACAACCACGCGAACCTCGAGGTTCGACTGGCGCTGCTCGTCTCCGGCGTTAAGCGCGTGTGGGCATCGACGTTCTTGCAGAAGGCGAAGGAATTTCTTCCCATGACGCCCTACCACCTGGAGGAGGAGCGCATGGCGGTGATCGTGCAGCGTATCGTCGGCACCCAGCACGACGACCGCTACTATCCGTCGTTCGCCGGCGTCGCGCGTTCACACAATTTCTACCCGGCCCCACCTCAGGAACCGGAGGACGGGATCGCCGCCGTCGCGCTGGGTATGGGCAAGACCGTGGTCGAAGGCGGTAGCTGTATTCGCTTCAGCCCCAGATATCCTCGGGCCATCGTCGATCTCTCGGACGTCGCCTCGGCGTTGGAGACGACGCAGCGGCAGTTCTTTGCCCTCGACCTCAACGCGAACGGTGAGGACGCAACGTCGTTTCGCGAGGCGGACCTGAAGAGCTTTGGCTTGGAGGCTGCGGAGAGCGATGGGACGCTCCCGCCGGTCGGGGCCACGTACGACGCCGACAACAAGATGGTCTACGACGGCATCGCTCGGCAGGGTGTCCGGCTCGTGACGTTCGCCGGGGTCCTGAAGCACGGCGCATTTCCGCTTGCCAAGTTGCTCGACGTCCTCCTCCGGATCGGATCGGATGCCTGCAGCGGACCGGTGGAGATCGAGTTCGCGGTCAAATTGTCCACGACTCCCGAGTCACGCCCTGAGTTCGGCTTCTTGCAGATGCGCCCCCTCGTCATTTCGGGCGAACTGGAGGCTATAGAGATCGGAGAGGTTGCGGATTCGGATTGTGTCTGCCGTAGCTCTTGTGTGCTGGGCAATGGCCGCGTCGGTGACCTCAAGGATATCGTCGTCGTCGATAGAAAGACGTACGACCGCAGCCGCAGCCGGGAGGTCGCCGCTGAGGTCTCTCGCATCAACGCGGCCATGCTTCGAGATGGGATCCAGTACGTACTCGTCGGCGTCGGGCGCTGGGGTTCAGCGGATCCGTTCCTCGGTATCCCGGTGAGTTGGAACCAGATCGCGGGTGCCCGCGTGATCGTCGAGGCAGGCTTCGAGGATCTCGCGGTGAGCCCCTCTCAGGGTACGCATTTCTTCCAGAACCTCGCCTCGTGCGATGTCGGCTACTTCACCATCAATCCGGAGGCGGGGGAGGGGCTGGTCGACTGGGACTGGCTCCGCCTCCAAGATCCGGTCCACGAGGCTCCGATGGTGCGCCACGTCCGCTTGGCCGAGCCGCTCGTCGTCAAGATGGACGGGCAGCGCGGTGAGGGTGTCATCCTGAAGCCGAACGGTGACCGGGAGCGCTTGCGGTCGCAGGATTGAACTCCGCACGGGGCGGGGCGATCAGAGATCCGAGATCGCGTCTCGGAACGTGGAGAGCAGCGCTTCTAAGCGACGGCGCAGCTTGGCGGAGACTCGCGCCCCTGCCACCTCGAGGACACGTCCGAAGTACCAGCATTGCCGTTCAGGGCCGGCTGTGAATCGGTCGAGTGATCGTGGTCCGTGCTCGAGCAGGTCGTCAGTGATGGTGCCGAGGTTGTGGACCTTGTCGCAAAAGGCGATGAGAACGCTGCGAGGGTCGGCTGTCGCGAGGTGCGTGAGGTAGGAGTCCTTACGCTCCTGCCACGTTGGTTTGGGGCCACCGGAGGCGCCGTCTTCGGATGCGATGGTGTCGGAGCAGTCGACGACCATGCGTGCCACCGCGGGCCCGAAGCGACGCTCCAACTCGGACACGGTGACCTCGGGACAATCCTCCAGGGTGTCGTGGAGGAGGGCTGCCGCTGCCTGGTCAATGTCCCCACCATGTTCGAGAACGAGTCCGGATACCTGGAGTAGGTGGCTGACGTAGGGGATTTCCGTTCCCTTGCGGACCTGGGCTGCGTGGTGCTCGATCGCGAAGCGGCAGGCTTCGGTGAGCCGTTCCTGATCCGGAGGATTCAGCATGGGGGCGATGTTACTTGAGTCCACCCGTCTCGTGAGCCAACCTGACGGCATGACGCTGCCTGACGTAGACCCCGTGAGGGCCTATCTCGCAGATCTGCAGGGGCGGATCTGCGCGGGGCTGGAGGCGCTCGACGGAACCGCCACCTTCAGCAACGAGGCACACCGGACGGCCACGAGCCTGAACCACCCCCGTGTCCTCGAGGACGGTCCGGTGATCGAAAAAGCGGCGGTCAACTTCACCAACTCGCGGGGTGACGGGTTGCCGGTCGCTGCGACGGATCGCAAGCCCGAGCTCGCCGGAGTCCCGTTCGAGGCATGCTCCCTGTCCCTCATCGTGCATCCGTTGAACCCCTATGCTCCTACGACCCACATGAACCTCCGCTTCTTCGTGGCCCGTCCCTCGGGGGGGGAGCCGATTTGGTGGTTCGGTGGCGGATTCGACCTGACCCCGTACTACGGCTTCGAAGAGGACTGCGTTCACTCGCAGCGTGGGTGACGCCTTCCTGAACGCTTACGTTCCCATCGTGCTGAGGAGGTGCGAGATGCAGTACGGCGATCGTGAGCGAGACTTCCAGGCCTACAGGAGAGGCCGATACGCCGAATTCAACCTCGCATGGGATCGTGGTACACGCTACGGATTGCAGAGCGGTGGGCGGATCGAGTCAATCCTGGCGTCGCTGCCTCCCCAGGTCGTGTGGCGCTACGATTGGCATCCGCCGGCGGGGTCGGCTGAAGCCGCGCTCTACGAGGACTTCCTGCCTCCGCGCGACTGGGTGTAGCCTGAGAGGGCATGCTAGAACTCTCCTCCCGTCGACGTTCGCTCGCCCTCGTCCTGTTCCTGTTCTCGGGGTTCAGCGGGCTCGTCTATCAGGTCGTGTGGGCGCGTCAGTTCGCCCTGGTGCTGGGCACCACGACCTACGCGATCGCGTCTGTTCTGGCCGTGTTCATGGGTGGGCTCGCGCTCGGGAGTTGGATTTTTGGGCGCATCGCCGACCGTCGTCCGGTGAGCGGTCTCCGCCTGTACGGCTGGCTCGAGATAGTCATCGGGGGGTGGGCGTTGGCACTCCCGTTCCTGATCCGCTTGTGTGATGACGTCTACCGGGCGGCGTGGCCGTCCGTGGAAGGTTCGTTCGCGGCCCAGCTAGGGCTGCGAATCGGCCTCGTATTCCTCGTCCTGCTGGTACCCACGACCTGCATGGGCGGGACGCTTCCGGTCCTCTCTCTCTACCTCGTCCGGTCGCTGAAACGCTCCGGCGCCACCATCGGTTCGCTCTACGCGGTCAACACCGTTGGCGCTGTCGCGGGATGTCTGGTCACGGGATTCTTTCTGATCGAGTGGCTCGGGTTGTCCGCGACGCTGATGCTCGCTGCGTTCATCAATCTCGCGGTCGGGGTCCTCGCCTTGACCAAGGGGCGCGGTGATGTGCACGTGGCCGTGGAGGAAGAGGAGGTCGGGGATGCGGGGGACTCGGGGGCTCCCGTGAGCCCGACACAGATGCGTCTCGCGCTGATCGTCTTCGCGATCTCCGGGTTCGCGGCGCTGTCGCTCGAGGTCCTGTGGACTCGCAGCCTCATGTTCTGGGTCCACATCGACACGTGGGCTTTCACCGCGATGCTCAGCGCGTTCTTGACCGGGATCGCGCTGGGCAGCTTTGTCATGGCGCGGCTGCTGTCACGGGTCAGGCGCCCGTTGCTCGCGTTGGGTCTGCTGGAGGCGCTGATCGGCGTGTCCGCCGCCGCGACGGTGCCGCTCCTGGGCGCGCTCTCCGGCGCATTCGAGGCAGGCACTGACACGGACACATTCGGCACGGGTTTGACCTCACACATCATGCAGAAGCTCGGCCAATGCTTCTTCGTGATGCTCGCTCCGACGGTCCTGATGGGCGCCGCATTCCCGCTGGTCAGTCACATCTATGTGCAGGCGCACAGGAAGGTCGGGGAGGGGACGGGGACCCTGTATGCGTTGAACACGGTCGGGGCCATCGTCGGTTCACTGGCGGCGGGCTTCATCCTCATCCCTGTCGTGGGCATCCAGCAGAGCATCCTGTTGGTCGCCGCAGTCTATGGCGTGCTTGGTGTGGTGGTGCTCTGGCACGCCACCTCCACGAGGAGGCGACCGTTCGCGGCTGGCGTCAGCCTCCTGGTTCCGGTGACCTGTGTGCTCTGCGCCGTGATGTGGGACGCGCCCGATCTGGTCACACGCGGGCCGTGGGCTGCGCGTGAGGATATCGGCGAGTTCGAGATCCGCTACTACAACGAGGGGCCCGACGCGACGCTGGCCGTCGTCGAGAAGCAGGCGAACGCGGTCCGTCTCCTCACCATCAACGGCGTGACGACGGCCATCGACAACTACATGGACATGCAGGTGCACCGGATGCTGTCGCATCTGCCGTTGCTGATTCACGAAGATCCGAAGACCGTACTCGTGGTCGGTTTCGGGATGGGATCGACGGCGTGGGGATGCCTGCAGCATCCCGTCGATCGTGTGGACGTCGTCGAACTGTTGCGCGCCGAGAAGAAGGCCGCGCCGTTCTTCGAGCACGTCAATCATGGCGTCATCGACCAGCCCCGACTGAACTTCATTGTCGCTGACGGCCGCAACTACATCCTGGCGTCGCGCAAGAAGTATGACGTCATCTCCTTCAACGCGATTCACCCGCGGTTCTCGTCCAATCTCTACACCAAGGACTTCTACGAGTTATGCAGCCAGCGCCTGAACCCCGGGGGGATCGTCTGCGCGTGGATGACGCAGAACGCCTTGACGGGCGCCGAGTGGGACATGCTCTGTCGCAGTATGACGGAGGTGTATCCCCACGTATCGCTCTGGTACTGCAACCCTGAGCATTATTGCCTGTTGGCGTCGGATCGACCCATGCGAGTCGATTGGGAGACGTTCGTCGAGCGCATGGAACGACCGGGGGTCCTGGCGGATCTGGCCGAATCCCATCTGGATGACGCTCGCGCGCTGGTGACGCGCTTTCTCATGGGCGATGGGGTGCTCAAGCGCCATCTCGGTGACGGGCCTGTCAACACGGACGACAAGCCGTTGATCGAGTTCGGACGTGAGGTGGAGGCGGATGAAAGAGGGGTCGTTCTGCGCATCCTGGAGGCGCGTCGACCTGTGGACGAGGTGCTCGTCGCCGGGACTATCTCCGATGAAGACGCCAGCAGCCTCACGGGATACGCGGTCGCCGCCGGAGAAATGATGCTGGGGCAGACGGAGTTCTGGTATCCGCGGCGTCCGTACGAAGACCGTCTCCGCTTTCGCCGGGCGCTCGCCCTCGCGCCGGACAGCGAAGACCTCCGCTTCAACATGAAGGCGTCGTCCACCGCGCTTGCGAACGCGCGCCGCGTGCTGCGGGAGAGCCCGCAGAACGACTACGCGCTGCGCGATCTGGCCCGCATCCTCATGGAGCGGGGAGACCTGGAGGCGGCCTACGACGCGGTCTTATCTGCCAACGGCCTGCGAGGAGACAGCGGGGATGGGGTCTATCTCCAGGGTCTGCTGGAGTTGCTGCGCGGTGACCCGCACAAGAGCGTCACGACGCTCGAGCCGTTCATCCGAGCGAACTGGGACGTCTCCGCGGCGCCGCCCCTGCTGTTCAGTCAGGCGTTGCACGCCTATGCCACGGCTCGCGAGCGGATCGGTCGGCCTCGCCCGGAGATGCGGCAGCGGGCGAACGAGGTGGTCCCGTGCAGTCGCGAGCTCTTTGACCTGATGTGCTCGTCGGCCCTCGGCGACCGGCGTTAGGGCACGTGGATCAGAAGCGTAGATAGGTGATCTTGGGTGGTTTCGCGGACTCGTCGAGCCCCAGCGTGCAGGTCACCAGCGCCCCCTGCTCGAACCTGAAGATCACTTCGGCGAGCCCGGGTTGCTTGGCGACTCGTACACCCACGACGGACTCGCACTTCCCGTGCTTCTGGTGAAGACCGGAGAAGACGTTGCTGATCACCGATGCGGGGATTTGTTCGAGGAAACGTTGGCTGAACTTGCTGCCCAGGCCCTGGCTCGGCTTGGCGACGAAGTGGGGGACCAGGGACTTGGCCGTAGCTTCGAATGCTGGAGAGAGCGTGCGTAGCTTCTTGAGCGCGGCCTTGAGCAGCTCCATCCCCACGTCGTCGACGCTGCGCCCACAGTTGGTGAGGACGACGGCGCCGATCTTCCAGCGGGAGGAGAAGCCGACCCAGCTGCGGAACCCGGCCATGCCGCCGTTGTGCCAGATGATGTCGCCGGATTCCCGCGCGTGGTCGACGATCCACCCGAGACCGGTGGCCTTGGTCCAGCCGTCCCAGATCCGCTGGGGCTTATGGAGCTCGGTGAGACTTCCCCCCGAGATCGGCGTCGCGTCCGCTTCGCCCGCGTGGAGGTTGAGAGAGATGAACCGAGCGAGGTCGGTGACCGTGCTCACGACGGCGCCCGCACCCTCGAGGCAGCCCAGGTTCCAATACGCGGCTCGGGCGGTCGTGTCGTCCGCCGCGTAGGGCGCGGCCAGGCCGCTTCGGCTCGCGTTATTGAGGCCGATGTGCGTCGAGGACAGACCCGCTGGTTGCAGCACGTATTTCGTCAGCGCCTGTCCGTAGGTCATTCCTGCGGCCCGTCCGAGGGCGTGTCCGAGGAGCCCCATGCCGAGATTCGAGTAGGCCGCCGAGGCGCCCGTCGGGTAGTCGAGCTTGGTCTCGGCCAGGCCGTCATACAGCTGTGTGGTCGCGTAGCCGTTCCAGGGGTCGGCCTCGGTCCCCGTCATGTTGACCGGGTTGCGGGGTAGGCCTGAGCCGTGCGTGGCCAGATGCCGCAGCGTGATGTGCCGAGCGCCGCGCGGGTCCTGCGGCATCTTCACCTTGGGCGGCAGGTACTTGCTGACGGGATCGTCAAGGCGGACCAGCCCCTTGTCACGGAGCTGCACGAGCAGGGTGGTGGTGAAGACCTTGCTGACCGAGCCGATCCGGTAGAGGGTGGCCTGGGTGGCGCGGCGGTTGGACGCGCGATCGGAGAAGCCGTGGACGGCGGTGAAAGCGATGCGGTCCCCCTGCACGACGGCGGCGGCGAGGCTCGGGTAGCCACCGACATCGAAGCGCTCTCGGATGAGATCCCCGAGGGGGTCTGTGGTTTGCTGACCGCAGAGCGAACAAGCGAGGACGAGGATAGCGAGGTGCCGCATGCGGGCTCCGATTCTGTTCTACACGGGGATGAGAGCGATACCGTAGCTCATCGCGGCGGCGAGAGAACCCAGGGCCACCGCGGTGCGGTCCTCGGTTACTTGACGCGCTTCAACTCGTCGGCGGACCAGGCAGAGGTGCGGTCTCCGAGCGCCTTCCGTTCGCGGGTGACGAGGTCCACGCTCACGGGATCGGCTTCGTGTCCGAAGGAGCGCCGGATGAAGGTCAGGATCCCTGCGACCTCCTGGTCGGAGAACGTGGGTAACCCCGGCATCTGCAGGTCGTAGGCCTTACCCCGGACCTGGATGGGGCCGGCGACTCCGTTGACCAGGATGCGCACGAGTCGTGACGGCGGACCCGTGACCCACTCCGCGCCGCGCAACGGAGGCGCGAGGGAGTCCATGCCCGCTCCGTTTGCCTGGTGGCAGCCACGGCACACGAGACCGTAGAACTGGCGGCCGATTTCGAAGAGCGCCTTCTCACGGGCGTCGAGGGGACGCAGCTTCAACTGCTCCCAGTCCGCCTTGCCCGGCCAGGTCGTAAACGAAGCGATGCGATCGGGGAGCTTGGAAGACGGGGCGACGTCGAGTCGCAGCGCCCGCGGCTTCTTGGAGATGATGCCGTCCACGATGGAGCGGCGTTGCCATGAGGCGGTGGTCTCCGCCATCGCCAGGTCGATCAGACGTCGTATGCGCGGTCCGTTTCCTTCGGTGATGACGCACGCAGCGAGGCTCTTCACGAGAGCCTTGCGCCCCGCGCCGTGCTTCGCCCAGGCGCTGGTGGCAGATAGCCGTTCGAGGAACTCCAGCTCGCGGCGCCATAGTCCGGACACCGCGGCGTCCCGTTCGGATCGAGTGTCGCAGCTCTGTCTGAGGACGCGCTCCATGGCGCGTTCGGCGTCGTCGCCGCCGAGGGTGCCAAGGGTGTGCAGCAACTGGCGCCGCAGCGCCCGTTCGGGCGGGTTGGAGAGACCCAGGACGCGTTCGCGAACCGCACCCGTCGACCCGAGGTTCTCGGCGAGTCGCAGCCCCTGTGCCTGGACCTTGGGGTCGGGGTCGGCGATGGCTGCGAGCACGGAGGTCGCGTCCAGAGCGCCGATGCCTTCCAGGGTCCACAGCCCGTGGAGCCGACCGATCCCGGCGCTCCGGTCGCGCGCGAGGTCGCGCAGTTTTGGGACGGTGTTTTTTGGGCGACGTTCCACCAGCAGGCGCTGCGCCGTGTCTCGCCACCAACCGTTGGGGTGCGTGAGCGCGCCGACGAGCGCGTCGGGAGAAGCTGAATTCAGTCGCGGTGGCTCGGGCCGCTTGAACCCGTCCGGGACGACCCGCCAGATCCGTCCGCGCCCGAGGGGCTTGTCGAGCCCTCGCTTGATGATCTGCTTGCGCAGGTACGTGGTGACGTACAGGCGGTGCTGGAGGATGCCGCGGTACATGTCGACGATCCACAGACACCCATCGGGTCCGGTGTACAGATTGACCGGACGGAACCGCTCGTCGGTTGAAGCGAGGAACTCGAATCCTTCGTGTGCGTTGGTGGCTGTCACGGATCCGTTGCTCGGGTCTTCGCTGAGTCGCTTGCGCTTGACGAGGTTTCCGGATGGCTCGCATACGAACGCGTCGCCGTAGACATCACTGCCATAGGCGTCGCCTCGGAAGACGGTCGGCCCGCACGCAGCCGTCACCCTCGCGAGGGTCCCGTCCTTGCGGAGCACGCCCGGTCGATAGCCTCGGTTGACCCCCGGATTGATCCGCGCGGGCCATGTCGTCTGATCTCGGGCGACGGTCAGGTTGGTGCCCCAGGCGTTTCCGAGGTTGGGGTTTCTGACCGCGTAGCTCGGCGGGTATGCGTTACCGCGAAGCAGGTTCGAATTCTGGTTGAAGAACAGACGGCCCCAGTCGTCTTGTGACAGGCCCCACTGGCCTCCGCTGGCCGTCGGCTCTTGGACCCACCCGACGTCGCGCCGGCGAAACCGACCGCCGTGAGCGGCGAGGTAGATCCAGTTGTCGAGGCCACGAATCAGTCCGTTCGGAGCGTGTTCCAGGTTGCGCAGACCACCGAATCCGTAAGAGACGACCGCGTCCTCATCCCACTCTAGATCGCCGTCCGTGTCGCGGAACCAGCGTAGGTATGGTGGCTCGATGAACAGGGCTCCGTCCCGGTGGATCGCGATGGCCCGCGGGAGCCGCAGGTCGTCGGCGAATTCGGTGCGCTTGTCCATGCGGCCGTCCCCGTCCGTGTCCTCGAGAACGGCGATGACACCGCTGCGGGCGTGCTCGCCCGTGCCGTCCACGTTCGGCATGAACGCGCGCATCTCGACCACCCAGACGCGGCCGTCGCCGTCGAAGGCCATGGCTATCGGGTCTTCGACCAGCGGCTCGGCGGCGACCAGCTCCAGCTTGAATCCGGGCGCGAGGCGGAAGCTCTTCAGCGCGTCGGCAGGGGAGAGCACGGGCGCCGGTGGGATATCCCAGTCCTTTGGCGGATCGGGTTGCTTCTCGCCTCGTTTGTCACCCGCTTGGGCGCAGATGGACGCGGATAGCAGGATGCAGCAGATCGCCTTACGCATGGGTAGAGACTACTTCGTCACGTGGACGAATTCGCCGTCGTTCTCCCCGGCGAGGCGTCGCAGGAAGCCGGCGTTGATGGCGCGCCCGAGGCCGACGCAGTGCACCGCGATGCGTCGCAGGTCGTTCAACGCGCGGATCTCACGGAGGATGTCCCCCGTGGCTTGGATCCGACCCGCGCTGGGAGAGCCATCGGAGAGCAGGAAGATGGTGTCCACGGCGCTCTGGTAGTGCCGGTCGAACGAGCCGCGTCCGGCGAACCCGAAGCCCTTCTCGAGGCCACCGAAGAGGTCTGTGGCACCCAGGGGACCCTTCTCGAGGAGCCACTGACGGATGGCCTTCTTGCTCTTCTGGTTGGCCGGGACCATCTTGTCCTTCCAGATCGTCACGCCGCTCTCGAACAGGATGACGTTGAAGGTGCCGCCCTTCGGGAGGGAGTCGATCGACTTGAGCAGCTCGGTGACGGCCCCGTCCACCTTGCGTGTGCCGCCGACCTTCGCGGGGCCGTTGCCGCCCGGGCCTCCAGGTCCGCGTCCACCGAGGGGGCCGGACATGCTGCCGCTGAAGTCGATGACGTAGACGATGTGTTTGGAGCGCGTGTTGATCCCGTAAAAGCCGGTCCCTGCTTGGTGGCGCGCGCCCCGTTTCGCGACCGGCGCGCGTTTCTTGGGCAGCGGTGGCGCGTTCGCGATTTCGGTCGGTTGGGCCAGAGCGTCACCGTTCTTGCCGATCCACTCACGCCACAGGTGAACGTTGTCGTGGAAGTTCTGTCCCGTGATCTTGCGCAGCGCGCTGACCGCGTCGGTGACCAGGCGCCCGTCTTCTCCTTCGAGGGCGTCGCAGAGGGACTCCGCGGCCTCGGACCCGCCCACCTTGCGGAGGATGCGGATGGCTTGTGCCCGGACCTGCCAGGAGTCGTCCTTGAGACGCGCGACCGCTGGCCGGAGCGCGCGGAGCCCGCCGCGCTCTTCGATGGCCCGGAGCGCGGCGACGCGGGTCGGGGCTTCACGGTGGCGGGTCTCCCGCTCGACCGCCGCGACCATCTCCGGCAGATCCACCCAGACCATGATGCGGAGAACGTCAGCCTTGTCCTCGATTTCCTTGGCGCGTCGGTACGCCGTGGTGACGGCGCTGATAGCGCTGCGCTTGTGAGCCTCGGAGCAGCGGGAGACGGTCCAGCCGACCGCTTTGCGGAGGGTCACTCCGATTCCGGAATCCAGCTCGATGATGCGTCGGTGTTCCTTGCACTGGGCCTCCACGGCGGCGAGCTCGGCCTTCGCCCGTTCCCACTGCTTCCTGCCGATCCTCCCGGAGGTGAGGAGTTGACGGAGTCGTGATTCCTCGCGTCGCAGGGACCCGCGCTTGACGGTGGCCTCAGCCCAGGTAGATCGCGCTTCGGTCAGCTTGTCGGTGACATCGCGGATGACCGTCAGCAGGTAGCGCACGGTCTCTGGATGGGCGTGTGTGCTGATGTCCTCGATCGCCTTGGTGCGGACCTTCTGGTCGTTCGAGGCAAAGCCCGTCTCGAATGCATCCTTCTGCTGTGCGAATGACTGGGCGGAGACGGAGGCACCGCAGAGGGCGAGGGCGAGCAGGGCGCAGGTTGTGCGGATGGCTGCCATTTATTTCTTTCCAGGCTTACCGGAGGACGCCCCCCAGGCTTGATGTCGGGCGCCGATCTTCGCGGACTCGGCGTCACCACGATGCATGACGAGGCGCCACCGGAACGTGACGCTGCCATTGTCCGCGACCACAAAGTCCCCCTTCGGTTGCTTCTTGCCTTCGAAGGCGCGGGTGCCAAACGGATTCGCAGCGCACAGCCCGTATGCGCGTGCATGCCACCAGGTCGGGTAGCGGGGGTTGGCGGGGTGATCCATGATGGCGATCCCGACGGTCTCGCCGTCGACCTCGCCGTAGTAGTCGATCCATGCGGCGCGCTTGCCCCAGACCCCCTTGCCGGTCTTGCCGGTGGCGGAGAGGACCTCCCCCTTGGCGACGCTGCCTTCCAGGCGCAGGGCCGGGTGCATGCGAACGCCCAAGGTGCCTTCCTTGGTGTCTCCGAAACGCAGGGGGCCGTTCGAGGCGATCACGCGCACGGTCCAGTCGATCCACCGTGTGTCCTTGTCGGCGCCGAACGCGAGCGTCGTCTCGTCCCGGGCCATCTGCTTGCCGTCAGGGCCCAGCCAGCGCTGATGCACCCTGATCTGTCCGGTCGTCTTGGGGTCCCCGATCCAATGGGTGATCTCGATGCGTCCCCCGTGGGTCTTGCTTTGGGGATGCCAGAAGTCGACCCCGTTGACGTCGCCGTGCCCGAACCAGATCCCGGTGTGATGGGGGTGGTCCTTCTTCTCGCCGCCGGTGGCTTCGCCGAGGGGCCAGCTGCGCGTCACGGTCCTGTTGCCCGGCGCGACGACGGGCCACAGGCACGGGCGCTTGATGTCACCGAAGACGTAAGCGGTGAACGGTTCGCCATCGACGGTGACGCGGACGCGTCCGTCCTCTCGCGTGCACTTGACGGACGCCGCCTGACTGGCGCAGGGGCTCGCCATGGCGAAGAGGAGGAAGACGATTTGGAACCGGTACATGGACGCTGGCCGATGGATCGGCCGGAGGTCAGCAGGGCGCGCGTGAGCGAAGCCATGATACCCAATCCAGGGGAATAGAAGAAATGCCTGCTCAGGGCATGCGCTGGGGGCACCCGAGCCTCACCTGAGCGATGAGACGGGGCGACCACCGCGTGGAGTTGGACGAGCCCGGGCTATGATGCTCGTCCCGGTGCGGGGGCGCGCCGGCGCGAAGCGCGGCGCTGACCGCTCACGGCTCGAGGAGGATGGATGGCGCAGCGTTGGATATGCGTTTTGGTGTTCGTGGTCTCAGCGCTCGGGGCGCAGTCACGGACGCTTCGCCAGGCCACCGAGCACCTCGAGGTCGGTCGCTACCGGGCCGCCCTGGATGCGTTCGACAAGCTGCGTGGCAGGGAGCGGGCGAATCCAGATGTCGCGCGCCTGCGCTTGCGTGCGTGGCGCGGCCTGGGTGCGTTCGACGAGGTGGTTGACGTGGGACAACGGTGGCTGCGTGACCATCCGGAGGATGGGGAGGTCATGGTGTGGGTCGCCGGGGCGATGCTCGAAGCCGCCACCGAAGAGCATCGTCGGCCGCTCAGGGCCATGGGGCTTCGCGAGGCGGCCATGGCCCAGGTGGATTTGGCATTGCGGCGCAACCCGGGGGACGCGGCCGCCTTTGAGCTGAAGTGCGTCGCGCTCGCGAATCTCGGCAAGACCGACGACGCGCTCGCCCTGGCCGTGGGGCAGGTCAAGAAGCGTCCCTCAGATGTTGCGTTTCGGCTTATTCATGCGCGGGTGCTGACCTGGCTGGGCAAGACCGGAGACGCCGTCGGTGTCCTGAACGAGGCGGCGGTGGCCTTCCCCGACGCCGCGTCCGTGCGGATCGAGCGGTGCGCCGTTCACGTCGGTGGGAACCAGAGAAACGAGGCGGTCCGCGCGCTTCGCGAGGCGGTGACTCGCGAGGATTGCACCGAGGACGACCGCCGGAATGCCGGGGAATACGTGTGGCTGGTCGCCGGGCGCCATCACTTGTGGGATGAAGGACTCTCGCTCTGTGATGCCTGGGTCAAGGCGCACCCGGATCATGGACGCGCGCACTGGTGGAAGGGCTACATGCTGGAGCGTGCTGGCAGGAGCGACGAAGCGATCGCTGCGTACCGCGCGGCGCGGAAGGTGGGCGGCGAGAAGCTCCCGGAGGCCGCGTACCATCTCGGGATCCTGGTCGGCTTCCGGGGGGAGTTCGACGAGTGTCTGAAGCTCTTGGGGGAGGCCATCCGTCTCAACGTCTCGGTTCGCGAAGGCACCCGCGCCCCGGAGGACGCCTTGGTCACCCTCGGCGGTGTCTACGTCAACGCCCGCAACTTCGAACAGGCCGCGAAGGTGCTCGCTGTCGGCGGCCCCTTTCTTCAGCATGCGTTCGAGCTCCATCAAAACCTCGGGTTTTGCCTTCGGGAGCTCGGTGGTCAGCAGTCCGCCAAGAAGAAGAACGCGCTCGCTCGAAAGTCGTGGAAGCGATCCGTTGAGGCCTATGAGCGCGCGTGTGCAGCTGTGCGTGACGCCGACGCCCCATCCACCAAGAAGGCCCAGATCCTGAACGACACGGGCCTGATGTACCACTACCACCTGAACCAGGTCGCGAAGGGCATCACGTACTACACAGAGGCCCTTTCTCTGGACCCTGATTACATCGACGCCATCGAGAACATGGGCGTCGCCAGGTTCAAGCAGAGGAAGTGGAAGGAGGCGGTGACCTGGTTCGACAAGGTGCTCGTTCGCTCTCCGGGCCGGGCGACGTCGCTCAAGCTCAAGGGGCTGGCGCAGGCTGCGCTGAACAGGCGTTAGGCGAGGATCACCAACGGGTCGGGCCGTTCGTTCGTCCTTGTCTCATCCGACGGTAGGCCCCGACGCCTCTAACGTGTTCGTAACTCGGAGGCCTTCAGCGGAACGGCGAACAGCACCTTGTCCTCGTGGTTCCTCACTTCAGCGAGCAACGTCGGATCGTCTCGGGTGCCATCGATCGTGACGAGCAAGAAGGTGTGCTGCTCGGCGGCGTCGTGTAGCAGCCCCGGATGCGGCACCTTGGCCGTTACGATGATGGTGTTCGCGAGAGGGGAGCTGATGAGCTCGGTGAGGGGGTAGCCCTTCGGCGAGATGGGTGGGTGTCGTAGGGCCCGGGAGCGGTGGATATCGCCGCCCACGAGGACCACCCCGGGGATGTGGTTGTCGCCGATGAAGCGCCACAACGCGTCCCGCTCTGATTTCCAGTTGGCCCAGTGGTCGCGCTTGAGAGGGCGCACCGACCCATTCCAGATCATCCCCGATGCGAGCACCTTGAACGTCGCATCGGAGCGCTTGAGGCCCTCGGTGACCCAGCGCCACTGGGCGGCGCCGAGAAGGCTCTTCTTCGACGGGTCAGCGGGCGACGGTTCGGTGTTCGCCCACCAGCGGGTGTCGAGGACCCACACCTCGGCCGGTCCCCAGCGGAATGACGTGTAAATCCCCGACTCGCCATCGCCGAACGAGGCGTGAGCGTGGTGTTCGACGAACGCCTGTCGCGAGCGCTCCTTGCCAGGGACCCGCCCGTCCGTGTCGTTCTTGCCGAAGTCATGGTCGTCCCAGGTCGCCCAGGTCGGGGTGTCACTGAAGACGGAGCGGGTATCTGGGACCGAGAAGAACTCGCGATACCGCGTCCGCTGCACGGCCAGGTCGGTGGTGTCGATGTATGGGGTGTCGCCGAGGATGACCATGGTGTCGGGGGAGTGGGAATCGATGGTCTTCCAGATGGGTTGGTCTTTGAAACGCTTGTGATTCGCGCACGAGCCGAACGCGAGTCGGACACGGTGCTTCAATCCGGAGGGAGCCGTCTGGAACGCGCGCTCCGTGGTCCCCGCCTCGCCGCAATCGAGGCGATACCGGTATGTGGAGTTCGGGGTGAGCCCGACCGCGTGGAAGATGTACGAGCCGTCTGCCTCACTCCGGGTGACCGTGCACGCTTCGCCATTCGACTTGGTGACGGAGAACGTGAACGTCGTCGACGGAGGGCGTGCCCAGATCCGCGCTGACGTGGTGTCGACGTGTCCGATGACCGGTCCGCTCACGGGTTGAGCCGTCTGGCCTCGAATGGCGCCGGAGTATCCGCAGCCGAACAGGAGGGTGGCGGCGAGTAGGAGTGGGGCTTTCACGTGAGCACGGTAATAGAAACGGCCCGAAAGCCGAAGCCGGGCGTCATGGGGGTGTGAGAAACGCAGCGAGGGGGAGCGCGTAGTTCGCCGCTCCCCCTCGCTTTCGAGGCGTGAATCAGGGCAAGGTTCAGCTGCCCTTCGTGCCCTTCTTGGTTTGCCCTGCGGTGAACCCGGTCACCTTGTAACGGGTGTTCTTGAGGGCCTTCGTGACCGCGGCTTTGGTGATGGTGTCGGCTGCGGTTGCGAGGATCTTCACCTGCTTGGTGTCCCCGAAGGGCATCACCGCCTGGACGTCGGCGACCCCAATCCTAATGTGCCGACTCGCGCCGAATATTGCTGCGGCGCCGTACATATTCCGGGGGAAAGGCAGGGAACCGGAGCGAAACGTCGGACAGGGCTGAATGCGTCCCGCTCCGAAGCCCGATTAGAACAACGGGGCGCCTGACCGTCGAGCGCTCTGTCTCCAGAGGGGAGCCCGCTTTCTTGGCTAGGCGTAAGTCATCGCCCGACTTCGAGCGGCTCGTGCTGCGACTCGTACGCAACGAGCACGTCCAGGGCCTCGTCGACCTTATGCTCGACGAGGAGACCCCGGCGGCCTACCAAAAGTCCTCGCTCGAGGGGCTGATCGATATCGACTCCGTCGAGGCCTGGGACGCGGTCTGCGAGCTCGTCGCCCACCACGAGGGCCACGTGGTTGAGTTGGTGATCGACGTGCTCGGGCACAAGCCCGCCGCGGGGGCTCTCCGCGCCCTCGGCGAGTGCCTGGGTAACCCCCATCCTTTCGTTCGGAGCGAGGCCGTTCGTGCGATCAGCCGACACGTGGACCCACAGAGCTTGGCGCTCCTGTTGCGCGGCTCGCGCGATCCCGAGCCGGCCATCGGTCGTATGGCTGGAAGGTCGCTCGTCAGCAAGCTCGAGCGGGCCCCCGCGTCCATCGCCGAGATCCGGACGAGCACCGCCGAGGGCATCGTCGCGCTGCTCGACGTTCACGGGACGATGGAGTACCTCTCCGACGTCTACCCCGAACCTCTGCGGATCGTCGCCGCGAGACGCCTCGGGGAGATCGGCGGTGACGAGGCTACGGGTGCCCTGGTTAGCTTGGTGGAGGCGCTGCGTGGCCCCGTAAGCGACGCGTGTTGGGGTGCGCTCGAGGTCTGCCACGCGGTGTCCGATCAGGTCGTTGTCCCGCTGTTGGCGCATTCGGATGCGGAGGTGCGCGCGCGATCGATAGCCATTTACGGGAGATGTACCGACGCCACCGCGGCGGAGCTGTTGTCGGGGCTCGCCGGTGATCCCGATTCGGATGTGCGCATCGCGTCACTGAACGCGCTCTTCCATGTCCTTGAGGCGGCTGCGCGTCCGCATCTCGACAGAGCCTTGGACGACGCGGAAGCAGAGGTCCGTCTGCGGGCGGTCGAGTTGCTGTGCGCGCTTCCGGACACCACGGGCGTGCTGCAGCGGGTAGTCAGCAGCGAGGACGGCTTGATCAAGCGGAAGGCGCTGACCGCGCTCGCGAACAGAGGAGTCGTGACGCGCGCCCTGGTCATGGACTACACGGAGTTCTTGCTGGAAGGCGCCAGCGTGACCGATCTGTCGGATCGGGAGTACCTGAACGGCCTCGGTGCGGCGGCGAAGGTCCTGGGGCAGGAGAGCGTACCGGAGGGCCTGGTCGCCCTCACCGCTCTGGTTCGTTCAGTCATCAAGCGACTCCGCCGCGGCGCTGTCGAAGGGATCATGGCCTACGCCCCTGCGGATCGGGCGGACTCGCTGTTCTCTCTCGCTGACTCGTACGACATGGACGTCTTGAAGAGCGTCGCGTTCGGGCTTCATGAGGGCTCGGACCCACGCGCGATCGTTCCACTTATTCGCACCTCGTATGAATCCAAGGGGCGGTCTCAGCTCCGCGCGCACGCGCTCTTGAAGGACTACGAGCAGGTGTCGGAGCTTGACTTCCTCGTGGCGCTCTTGAAGAGCCGGTGGGCGTCGGTGCGCCGGTACGGAGCGGAGCGGCTGTCCGTCATCCACGACTCCCGCTCGATCCCTCCGCTGTTGGAAGCCAGTCGGGACGACGACGTCGAGGTTCAGCTCGCCGTTTTTGAGGCGCTCGCGTCCTTCGCGACCGAGAGCGAGGAGGTCGTGGAACGGATGCTCGAGGCGCTCTCCTATGGAGATATCAGCGTGCGCCAGAAGGCCTGCGAGGCGTTGGGGGAGGCGCGCTGCAAGGCGGCGATCCCCCACCTCATCAAGGCCCTCTACAACTTCTTTTTGCGCCCGCGAGCGAGCGAGGCGCTGAAACGGATCGGTGATCGCAAGGGCTACCTGGCCCTGAAGCGCATCGAGCGGCGGGAGAGCCTGTTCCCCAAGAAGCCAAAGGACGCGCTCGAGGATGAGCGGCGGAGAAAGCGGGCGGCGCTGGACGCCTAGGGGGGACGGACGGCCCCGGTCCGGTTTTCAAACCCACCCGCGCGCGCGCCTTTCACGGGAGTGAGGATTCGTCGACGGGCTGCCGATAAATCCAGGGGAGTCCGAGATGGCTGCGCGGACCGTTCGCGCATGGGTACAGCGTCCTCGAGAGGGGAATGGGAGAAGCTGGATGTCTGACGTCGGTCAGGTCCTTATCGATGCCGACCTGGTCAGTGATGACCAGGTGAAGCAAGCCCGGAGCAAGGGCGGCGATCTCGCCGGTGCCCTGGTGAGCGACGGCGTCGTCGATGAGGCAGATCTCGTGCGTACTCTGGCGAGTCAGCACGGGTTGGATGTCGCCGATACGGCTTCCCTGCGGCCTGATCCCTCACTTGTCCCGCTGGTGCCCCGCAAGCTCTCGGAGGCCACGTCTTGTGTGCCGTTAGAGAAGGTCGGGCCGGCGCTTCATGTGGGCACCACCGATCCGGGTAATGCCCGCGCGGTGGATCGGATCAAGCGATCGTCCGGCCTGTCGGTCAAGCTGTTCGTGATTGGTCCCGAGGAACTCGATCGTGTGCAGGCTGAACTCTACGGCGCGGGTGCCGGCGGGCGCGCTGCGCAGCATGCTCCGCGAAGGGAGAAGGACCCGCTCGCCTCTGCCCCCTCACCGAAGGAACTGGATCAGGTGCTCAAGCACGCCGTCC
Organism: Planctomycetota bacterium; assembly: GCA_002683135.1. Taxonomy (GTDB): domain Bacteria; phylum Planctomycetota. The sequence goes on from NYSS01000009.1 coordinate 57,972, forward strand.
AGGAGGCGAGCCCGGATGACGTGGACGACGGTTCCCCTCGTCTCGAGAAGCTGGAGGTCCGGGATCTCGATCCGCCGGTCGTCCGGATCATCAACGGGCTGCTCCTCAGGGCCCTGCAGATGGGGGTCTCCGACCTGCATATCGAGCCGCTGGAGGATGGGCTTCGCGTCCGCTTTCGCGTCGACGGGTGCTTGCAGGAGATCATGACTCTCCCGAACGAAATGAAGAGCAGCGTCTCAAGCTGCTTGAAGATCATGTCCAACATGGACATCGCCGAGAAGCGGGTGCCTCAGGACGGGGGCATCAAGCTGGCCCTCGACGACGGTGAGTCAATCGACTTCCGCGTCTCGTCCCTGCCCAACCTCTACGGAGAGAAGATCGTGCTGCGCGTCCTCGGTACGAGTGATTTGCGCGCGAGCGTCGACGAATTGGGTTTCGAGGGGCGCAACCTGGAGCAGGTGCGTGACGCTGTGGCGAACCCCTACGGGATGATCCTCGTCACCGGTCCCACAGGTTCGGGGAAGACGACCACGCTCTACACGATTCTGAATCAGATCAATGATCCGAACGTGAACATCGTCACGGCAGAGGACCCGGTCGAGTATCGGCTCAACGGCATCACCCAGGTGAACGTTCGCCCGACATCGGGGCTGACGTTCGACGCGGCGTTGCGCTCGTTCTTGCGCCAGGACCCGGATGTCATCCTGGTGGGAGAGATGCGCGATTACGAGACGGCGGCGATCGCAACCAAGGCAGCCCTGACGGGGCACCTCGTGCTGTCGACGCTGCACACCAACGACGCGCCCAGCACGATCGTTCGTCTCGTGGACATGGGCATGGAGCCGTATCTCGTGGCGTCGGCGGTCAAGCTGGTCATCGCGCAGCGGCTGCTGCGCCGTATCTGCACGGAGTGCAAGGTCGACGTGGACCTCTCGGAACTCGAGAAGTCGGACCTCGACCAGACCACGCTGGCGTCCGTTGAGTATCTGGCGCGCGGGGCGGGCTGCGAGGCCTGCGGCGGCGTTGGCTACAAGGGCCGCATCCCGGCGTTCGAGGTGTTGAGCGTGAAGTCTCCGGACATGAAACGGGCGATCACGGAGGGCGGCACCGAGGTCCAGGTCGGTCAGATCGCGCGTCGGGAGGGCATGCTCAGCCTCGGCGATTGCGCTATCGAATTCGTCAACAAGGGCTTGACGACCCTCGAAGAGGCGGCGCGGATCATCATGGCAGACTGATCGGCGCGCGGCGTCAGCGTCTATTTCTTCGCTAACGCGCTCCGGGTCTTCTCGAGGAGGCTTTTCGTGAGCTTGATCCCTTCCTCCTCGGTCTTCTGGTCGCCCTCGTACTCGATGCCGATCCAGCCTTTGTAGCCGGCGCTCAGGACCAGCTTCACCATCTTCATGTAGTCGGTCCGGACCTCGTCACCGGAGGCGTTGAACTCGTGGGACTTGGCGCTTACGGCCTTCGCGTATGGCATGAGCTCGGCGACGCCCTTGTAGCGGTCATACCACTTGCCTCCGCCGAGGTCGAAGTTGCCGAAGTCCGGGAGCGTGCCACAGCGCTCGTGCCCGACGGTCTTCATGACCTCCGCGAGCCACTTGCCGTTGGAAGACAGGCCGCCGTGATTCTCCACGATCACGTTGAGCTCTTGCTTGGCCCCCAGCTCCGTGAGCCGCCCGAGGCCGTCCGCGGCGCGCTCCCGCTGCTCCTCCCAAGACCCACTGGATTGGGCGTTCACTCGGATGGAGTGACAGCCCAGCGCGCTCGCTGCGTCAAGCCACTTGCGGTGGTTGTCGATGGCGGTCGCGCGCTTCTTCTCGTCCGGGTCGCCGAGGGCCCCTTCCCCATCGCACATGATGAGCAGGCTCTTCACGCCCTGGTCCTTGGCGCGCCTCTTCATTTCCCCCAGGTACTTGGCGTTCTTGGCCTTGTCCTTGAAGAACGAATTGACGTACTCGATGGCTTCGATCCCGAAGCCCTTCTTTGCGACCATGGCGAAGTCGAGGTTGTCGACCTTCCCCGCGCGCAGGGCCCGATGCAGGGACCACTGGGCGAGTGATATCTCGAACAACGGTTCGTTGTCGGAGGGGAGGTCGAAGCGCGCCGCCGCGACTGCGGCGACGGGCACCGCGGCGGTGGCCGCGAGGAAGTGGCGCCGATCGAGTTGGGTGGTCATGGAGCGAATCCTAACCCATGGGGCCGTCGCCCACGCCCGATGTCCGGCGGACAATCCGGGCGAGCGCAGACATGTCTTCATCGCCGTGTCCCTGCGCGATGAGGGCATCTTCCAGGGCTGCGACGTAGGCCGCGATTGGCAGCACGGCGCCGTCGTTGCGGGCCGTGTCGAGCGCGATCCCGAGGTCCTTGCGGTGGAGCCGGACCCGAAACCCCAGGGGATAGCTGTCTTGGATCATGTTGCCGGCTCGGTTCGTGAGGACCCACGACCCGGCGGCACCACCGGCGATGGCTTCGACGACCCGGGTTGGATCGACGCCGGCCTTACGGGCGAGGACCACCCCCTCGGCGACGGCTTGGTAGGTGCCTGAGATCACGACCTGGTTGACGGCCTTGGTGACCTGGCCAGCGCCGACGGGCCCGACGTGGGTCACCGAGCCCCCGATGACCTCGAGGACGCTTCGCGCGCGGGTCACGTCTTCGTCTTTGCCGCCGCACATGACGGCGAGCGTGCCCTTGATGGCCCCTTCCGAGCCCCCCGAGACCGGCGCATCCACGTACCCGACGCCGCGCTCGGCGAACACCTCAGCGAGGCGCTGCGTCGCCGCTGGAGAGATCGTCGAGCAGTCGATGACGAGCCCCCCGTCCGCGATTCCGTCCGCCACCCCGTCGTCACCCACCAGCACGGCCTCGACATCCGGGGTGTCGGAGACGCAGACGAGGACGATGCCGGCGGCGGCCGCCGCGGCGGGGGAGTCGGCGCGGGTGGCCCCCTGGGCAGCGAGGGCCTCCTCGCGGCTGCGCGTGCGGTTGTGGACCACCACGTTCCAGCCTGCTTCGAGGAGGTTGTTGGCCATTGGGGCGCCCATCGTCCCGAGGCCGATGACAGCAACGGTCTTGCTCATGATGCCGGAGGCTAACACCATGGGGGTATGACGGTGGAACGTGGAAGCGTGTCGGTGTTCTGGGAAGCCGGGTGGCGCTTGGACATCCCGGATAGGGAAGCCCCCCCGACCGGGTGGCCGCTGCTCGTCGGGCTGCACGGTTTCGGTGATGACGGCGCCCGGCTCGCGGAGCGCCTGGGGGGCCTGGGCGATGCCCCATACGCGCGCCTGTGGCTCGATGGCCCGTTTCCTGTCGAGATGCGCGAGGACGGTGTCCGTCGCATCGGCCGCGCGTGGTACCAGTACGACGGGGACCAGGGGCGATTCACGACGGCGCTGGACCGCTGCTCCGCGTTTGTCCTGGAGGCGGTCGCCGCGGTCGCCGAGGGCCAGCCGATTGATCCGTCTCGGGCGGTGGTGCTTGGATACAGCATGGGGGGCTATGTCGCCGGCTGGACCGGATTCCACGCTCGCGATCGCTGGCGGGGTGTGGTCGCGCTGGCCTCCCGGATCAAGGCAGAGGCGCTCGACCTCACCGGCGCGGTCGGGCAGCGGGTCCTGGTCTTCCATGGCGCCCGGGACCGGTTCATCCCCGTGGAGCGCGCTCAGGAATCGGCGGAGCTGCTGCGCTCCGGTGGCGCGACGGTGACGTTTGAAACGTGGGACGGCGGGCATGGCTTGCGCCCTGAGGTCGCTCCCCGAGTCGACGTGTTCGTGCGGGACGTCCTCGGCGCCGACTGATTACGGAGTTCTCCGATGTCGCCGGGGCGGGGCGTTCGGTACCCTGGCGACATGTCGGTCGAACAAGGACTCATCACCGCCCAGCACTATCGCTATATCGCCGAGCGGGCCCAGCGCGAGGACAGCTTCCTAGAGGCGTTGCGCCGGGATGCGCTGGCGGCCGGTATCCCAGCCATCAGCATCGGCCCGATCCAGGCGGCCTTCATCCAGATCTTGCTCCGCACCGCGGGCGCGAAGGAGGTCGTCGAGGTCGGCACCCTGGCGGGTTACTCGGCGATCGCGATGGCGCGGGCGTTGCCGGACGATGGCCGCGTGCGCACCATCGACATCGAACCGAAGCACGCGCGCTTCGCCGAGGACAAGGTCGCAGCTTCGGACGTCCCGGGCAAGGTCGAGGTCCACGTGGGCGCGGGCGTCGACGTGCTGAAGACCTTCGACGATGATTCGGCGGACGCCGCGTTTATCGATGCGGACAAGGGCGGTTATCCCGCGTACTTAGAGGAGTGCGTTCGCATCGTGCGCAAGGGCGGCCTGATCATGGTGGACAACGCGTTTGGGTTCGGCCAGATCCTCTACGACGCGCCGACCGATCCCGAGGTGGCCGCCGTGCGGGCCTTCAACGACGCCCTCGGGGAGGACGAGCGGGTCGACGGGATGATCGTCCCGTTCGGCGACGGAATGTGGGTCGGGGCCTTGCGGTGAGCGCCCTTCTTTTTTCACTCATGGCGGCAGCGCTGTCGCCGGGATCGGGATTTGAGGAGCACTTCACCGGCGGCACCCTGAGGGTCGACCTGCTGCATCGTGGCAACGCGCACGGTGCGTCGTTCAGCGTGGCGCGGGTGGTCAGTGAGGTCGCCTGGAGCGGTCCCCGGCACACGGGCGTGGGCCCGTTGGGGCTCGGGCCTGCGCGGTATCGGATCGTCGATCCGTCCTCTTCGAAAGACCTCTACGGGCGTGGTTACGCCACCGTGTTTCTGGAGTGGATCACGACGGCGGAGGGCAAGGGCGCGCCGCGGACGTTCGAGGAATCGGTGCGGATCCCCGAGCCCCGTCGCCCCATCGAGCTGGCGCTCGATGTCCGCGAAGCGGCCGGCTGGCGCGAGGTGTTTCGCTTGGGGATCGATCCACGCGCGTCGTCGGTCGATCGATCGGGGCCTCGCAAGGTCGGTCGGGTCGCCTCCGTGGGCCCCTCCGGTGACCCGACCTCCCGCCTCGACATCTTGTTGCTCGGTGATGGCTATCGCGCGGGGGAGCGGGCGAAGTTCAACGCGGTGTGCGCGGAGGCGAGGGGTTGGCTGCTCGCGGTCGATCCCTTCAAGTCACGGGCGGACGGGATCAACTTCTGGTCGTTGCATGTCCCGTCGCCGAGGTCCGGCATATCGGATTTCGCCGAGGTGGAGGCGGTGCGGGACAACGCCTTCGGGTTTCACTACCACGCGTTCGGCCTGCCGCGGTACGTGATCACGTACGAGGATCGTCGCCTCCGAGAGGCGGCGGCCCAGGTGCCGTACGACGCCGTCATCATCCTGTTAAACCAGGAACGTTACGGGGGCGGGGGGATCTACAACCTCTGGTCGACGTGCGCCGCACACAACGGGCTTGCGCCTTACCTCCTGGTGCACGAATTCGGGCACAACCTCGCGGCCCTCGCCGACGAGTACTACACGTCGGCGGTGGCCTATGAGGACGTCAATCCACCGGAGGTCGAGCCGTGGGAGCCGAACATCACGGCCCTACACGATCCCGCGCGCCTCAAATGGAAGGACCTCGTCAAACGCCGGGTGCCGATCCCGACCCCGTGGAGCCAGGACGAGTACGACGCCGCTGACGGCAAGACCCGCCCGCGCCTGCTCGCGATCGAGCGCTACCGCGGCAGGGTCGGCGCCTTCGAGGGCGGTGGGTATCGGGCAAAAGGCATCTATCGCCCCGAGATCGACTGCATCATGTTCAGCCGCGGCGCTCCCACGTTCTGCGCCGTCTGCGAGCGTCATCTCGCCCGCGTGATCGATTCCTACAAGTGACCCCCTCGGTGGTGGGACGCCGGTCGTCGAGGGTTGAGGGGCGGGCGCCCTGGGTGAGCGTACGGATCATGATCGTGGCCGTATGATGGCGCCGTTCGCGGAGGAACCGATGTACGACAAATGCACGCTCTGGATTCTCGCCTGCCTCACGCTTTCCGGTTGCACGGCTTCGCAAGCCGGCGAGGCTCCGGGGACGGTCATGGAGAAGAAGATGGCGCAGTTCGCCCCCGCGGTCATCACCGCTGATGTCTCCGGGCTGCCGGATTCAGAGCGGCGTGCGCTCGACGCGATCATCGCCGCGGCACGCTACCTGGACCCGGTTTTCCTCCGCCAGGCGTACGCGAAGAACCCCGACATCCTGGCTCGACTCGAAGCCGACCGTCGCCCTGATGCCGCGCTCCGGCTCCAGTATTTCTGGATGATGAAGGGGCCCTGGGATCGTCAGGATCACTGGCGCCCCTTCGCCACGACCGTCGCGCGGCCGAAGGGGGCTGGCTATTACCCGACCGGCATGACCAAGCGGGAGTTCGAGCGGGCGTGTTCTAAGTCCACCGAAGCCAAGGCGGCGCTCCAGAACCTGTTCACCGTCGTGCGCCGTGACGACGACGGGGGGCTGATGGCAGCGCCCTACTCCCAGGTATACGCCCAGTGGCTGGAGCCGTCCGCCGGGTTGCTGCGGCGGGCCGCCGACCTGACCGATAACGTCACCCTGGCGACGTTCCTCCGCTCGCGAGCGCAGGCGTTCCTCGATGACGACTACTACCAGTCGGACAAGGACTGGATGGACCTCGACTCCAGCGTCGAGGTCACCATGGGGCCGTACGAGGTCTACGAAGATGAGCTGTTCGGCTACAAGGCGGCGTTCGAGGTGTTCGTCACGGTGACCGACGCCGACGCGTCTGCTGAGCTCTCGCGCTACAAGGCAGGGCTCTCTGGTTGGGAGAAGGTCCTGCCCTATCCGGACGAGTTCAAGCCTACGCGCGGTCGGGAGAGCCCGATCCGGGTCGTCGACCTCGTCTACGCCGCCGGCGACGCGCGTACGTCGGTTCAGACCATCGCCTTCAACCTCCCGAACGATGAGCGCGTCCGCAAGGAGAAGGGCGCGAAGAAGGTCCTGATGCGAAACGTGATCAAGGCGAAGTTCGACATGATCATGCGGCCCCTGGCCGAGCGGGCGCTCGTCGCATCGCAGCTTCCCCAGCTCTCAGCCGACGCCTTCTTCAACCAGACGCTGTTCCACGAGCTATCCCACAGCCTCGGGCCGGCGTACGTGAAGCGTGACGGACAAGAGGTAGAGGTGCGCATGATCCTGGGCGGCGATTACTCGGCCATCGAGGAATGCAAGGCCGATGTCATGGGCGCCTTTCTCGTGCAGCATGAGATCGAGAAGGGGACCTTTCCGAAGGCGTTCCGTGAGCAGCACCTGGTCAGCTATTTCATCGGCCTGTTCCGATCGGTCCGGTTCGGCATCTCCGAGGCGCACGGCAAGGGGGCCGCGGTCCAGATCAACTACTTCATGGAGAACGGCGCCGCGAGGTGGGATCCATCCAGCGAACGCCTGACCGTCGATCCTGAGCGACTCGAGGCGGCCGTCGCGATGCTCCTGAATCGGATCCTCGTGCTGCAGGCGCAGGGAGACGTGAAGGCTGGCAAGGAGCTGCTCGCTACCTACGGCGTCAACTCGGCGGTCATCGACGGTGTGCTCGCGCAGCTCGACGGCGTTCCTGTCGACTTGCGTCCGATCTACCCCTTGGCCGGGGAGCGAGAGTAAGCGTCAACCGAGCCGTCGTCCGACCTCCTCGAGGATCGTGTCTTCCACCGCGAACTGGAACCGGAGCTCCGGTCGCGGGCGCTCGGCGTAGAAGATCGTCGCCGGTATGGCGGCGATGCGGGCCTCGTCAAGGAGTCGGAAGCACGCGTCCTCAGGATCTGTGTCGGCGCCCCACCGGTCGGTGTAGTCAGCCATCACGTAGTAGGAGCCCTCGGGCTCCCTGACCTGGAATCCACCGGAGCGCAGGGCGTCGCACAGCAGCCTCCGGCGCACTGAGTACCCGTCCCGTAGCTCGGTGTAGTACGTCTCCGGGAGCTCCGCGAGCGCTGCTGCGGCGGCGTGTTGCAGCGGGCGTGATGCGCAGACGGCGAGGACGTCGAAGACGGGCCCGATGGCGCCGGAGAGGGCCTTTGGCGCCGCGAGCCAGCCCAGCCTCCAGCCGGTGATGGAGTACGCCTTGGAGAGCCCGGAGATGGTGATGGTGCGTTCGTAGAGCCCTGGCCGCGTGGCCGGGGGGACGTGCTCTCGCCCGTCGTAGACGAGGTCTTCGTAGATCTCGTCGGTGACGATGTACGCCGGCGAGGTGTCGAGCAGCGCGGCGAGCCGATCCAGCTCATCGGTGGTCCACACCTTCCCCAAGGGGTTGGATGGGGTGTTGAGGACAATGAGTCGCGTGCGGTCGCAGAGCGCGCCCTCCAGCTTGTCCCACTGGATGCCGCCGTCACCGAGGGATAGTGGAATGGAGCGGACCGTCGCGCCCGCGAGCAGGGCGCCGGTGTAGTGGTAGGGGTAGAAGGGCTCGAACAGGATGACCTCATCGCCGGGATCGATGAGGGTCATCAACGTAGACGTGTAGGCCATGCTCGAGCCCACGGTGACGACGACCTCGTCCATCTCGTAGCTGAGGTCGTAGCGTTCCCGCATGCGACGGATAATCTGCTCTCGGAGAGGCTTGATGCCGGCGAAGTTGGTGTAGGTGGCGCGGTCCTCTGTCAGCGAGCGGATGGCGGCGTCCCGAAGGGCCCCGGGCATCTCCAGGTCGCAGACACCCTGGCCCAGATTGATGCCGTCGTCGAACGCGTTCACCTTGAGCGTCAGCGCGCGCAGGATCGAGGCCTCACGCAGGTGGTTCGTCCGGCGCGAGAGGGAGGCGAGGTCGGTCATGCGAGCATCGTACGCAGGGGGGCCGCGCGTGTGGTCTAATGACATCAGTGGGAGGACGCACATGACCACTCGCCGCCGCTTTCTTCAGTCCGCCCTCGCAGGGGGAGTCCTGGCGGCGCCGCTGGCGGCGCTCACGGACGACGCGTTGCGGGCCTGATCATGCAGCAGAGATCCCATGGCCGTTGACCGCAGCACCATCGTCGATCAGAACTTGCTGGATCTCCTGGAGGCCTGGGAGGATCGCGGCGGATCTCGTCTTCGCCTCGACGAGGCGGTCGGCGCCGGGACGGACCTGACGGGCCGCACCGCTCTCGAGTTGTTGGAGTCTCAGTTCGTCGCCCGTCATCTGGATCTGGAGGCGCGTGCGCTGAAGCGCCGGAACGAGGGGTACTACACGATCGGGAGTTGCGGTCACGAGGGGAACGTGGTCCTCGGCCGGCTCCTGCGCGCGACGGATCCGACGTTTCTTCATTATCGCAGCGGCGCGCTCATGGCTGAGCGGGCCCGGCACGTCCCCGGGACCACGCCGATCTTCGACGTCTTGTTGTCTTTGGTGGCGTCGTCGCAGGACCCTGTGTCGGGGGGCCGTCACAAGGTGTTCGGTAGCCGACGGCTTTGGGTGCCGCCCCAGACGAGCACCATCGCGTCGCACCTGCCGAAGGCGGTCGGGTGCGCGTTCGCGCTGCATCGCGCCCACAAGATTGGCTTCGCCGCCGATGTCCCCGCAGACGGCCTGGTGGCGTGCACGTTCGGGGACGCGACGGTGAATCACTCGGTGGCCCAGGGTGCCTTCAACGCGGCGTCCTGGACGGCCTTCCAGAGGTTGCCGATGCCCCTGCTGTTTGTCTGCGAGGACAACCACATCGGCATCTCGGTGCGGACCCCGGACAACTGGATCTCTGACCGTTTCCGTGGCTATCCCCAGCTCGGGTACTTTCACGGCGATGGCACGGACCTGGTCTCCGCGTGGAACGCGGCGCGGGCCGCCGTTGCGTACGTGCGGGAGCGACGGAGGCCGGCGTTCTTGCACTTAGAGGTGGTGCGGCTCCTCGGCCACGCGGGCTCTGACGTGGAGACGGAATACCGGCCGCGCCAGGAGATCGAGGCCAACGAGCGCCTCGACCCTCTGCTGCGTTCGGTGGCCCTGGTCCTCGATGCGGGGATCGCCACGGTTGACGAGGTCCGGTCGTTGTACGAGGAGATTCGATCCCGCGTACAAGCTGGTGCTAGAGAGGTCGTGTCGCGGCCCCGTCTTCGCTCCGCTGACGAGGTGACCGCGTCGCTCGCGCCGTATGCGCCCGATGCCGTGCGTACGGAGGCGGAGCGGGCGCCCGCGCACGAGGCGCGGATCGAGCTGTTCGGATCTGAGAAGGCGCTCCCGGAGTCATCGGATCGCCCGCGCCACCTGGCCGTCCAGCTCAATCGTGCGTTGACCGACGCGCTCGCTCAGTTTCCGGAGATGCTCGTGTTCGGCGAGGACGTGGGTCGCAAGGGCGGGGTGTATCACGTCACCACTGGCCTCACGGAGAGGGCCGGGGTCAGTCGCGTGTTCAATACGTTGCTCGACGAGACTACCATCCTAGGCCTGAGTCTCGGCGCGGGACACCTCGGGTTGCTCCCCGTCCCCGAGATCCAATACCTCGCGTATTACCACAACGCCGAGGATCAACTCCGCGGCGAGGCATGCTCCCTGCAGTTCTTCAGCGACGGTCAGTTTCGCAACCCCATGGTCGTTCGCATCGCCTCGTTCGGATATCAGAAGGGGTTCGGTGGGCACTTCCACAACGACACCAGCATCGCGGTCCTCAGGGACCTGCCAGGGCTCGTGATCGCCTCGCCGTCTCGTCCAGATGACGCCGTCCGGATGCTGCGGACGTGTCTCGCGAAGGCGAGGGTCGACGGCAGCGTCGTTTGTTTTCTCGAGCCTATCGCGCTGTACATGACCAAGGACCTCCATGAACCCGGGGACGGGGCATGGGCGACGCCCTATCCGCCGCCGGGGCAGGCCGCTGCCTTTGGGGAGGGGCGGGTGGACCTCGTCGGCGAGGGCTCGGATTTGACGATCGTCACCTACGCGAACGGCGTGTTCTTGTCCTTGCGGGCCGCGAAGCGGCTCTATGAGGAGCATGGGGTGCGCGCGCGTGTGGTCGACCTGATGTGGCTGGCCCCGCTGGACGAGGAGCTCATCCTTGAGCACGTGCGCGCGACTGGCCGAGTTCTTGTGGTCGACGAGGGTCGCCGCACAGGCGGGGTGAACGAGGCGATCCTGGCGCTGCTCGCTGACCGTCTCTGTGACGATATGCCGCGGACCGGCCGTGTCTGCGGGGAGGACACCTTCACCCCGCTCGGCCCCGCTGCGAACGAGGTGCTGCCGACCGAAGACAAGATCATCGACGGCGGCCTCGCGCTGGTGCTCCCGGCGAACAAGGAGGTGGACGGATGAGGCGCGTGGCCCTCATCTGCCCGGGACGCGGGACGTACACGCGCTCCGAGCTCGGGATTCTGACTCGCGCTGACCGTCCCGATCCGTCAGGTTTGCGAAGGGACTTGGTCGCCCGTGCTGATCGCTGGAGGGACCGTATCGGTAGGACCTCAATCTCCGATCTCGACGGCGCCGACCGTTTCGGATCCGTTCACCTCAAGGGCGAGAACGCCGCTGCGCTGATCTACACGGCGGGAGCGGTTGACGTAGCTAGTCTGGCAAAGGACCTCGAGGTGGTCTGTGTTTGTGGGAACAGCATGGGCTGGTACACGGCGCTGCACGCGGGGGGGGTCTTCGGGTTCGATGACGGCCTGCGGCTCGCCGACACCATGGGTGGGTTCCAGGTGGAGGACGGGGTCGTCGGTGGGCAGGTCATCGTGTCGATCGTTGACGACGAGTGGCGTAAGGACCCGGTGCTGGCGAATGCGGTGGACGGCGCGGTCCAGCAGGTGTCGCGCGATGGTCACAGGGCGTTCCCGTCCATCGAACTGGGCGGCTATCGCGTCCTCGCCGGCGATCCTGACGGGGTGCGGTTGCTGCTGCAGTCGTTGCCGAAGCGTCAGGTGGGGGAGCGGGAATATCCGTTCCAACTCCTCGGGCACTCGGCGTTCCATACGCCCCTGATGGAGCCCACGTCGCGACGTGCGTACGAGGCGCTCGCCGATCTTGAGTGGCGCTCACCGTCGGTCAGCGTCATCGATGGCCGGGGCCACGTCTTTCGCCCGCTGACCACCGCCCCGGATCAACTCCGCGACTACACGTTGGGTCACCAGGTCACACAGGCGTATGACTTTACGACGTCCCTCCGAGTGGCCTTGCGCGAATTCGCGCCGGACGCGTTGGTCCTCCTCGGCCCAGGGGACACGCTCGGAGGAGCGATCGGGATGACCCTCGTGGAGGAGGGGTGGGCGGGGATCCGCTCCAAGGCCGACTTCGTGGCCCGCCAGAAGAGCCAGGATCCCATCGTCTTTGCGATGGGCCGGCCAGAGCAGCGCGCCGCGGTGGTTTGACCTCCGCGCTGGAAAATCCCTTTACAATCGGCCCCCATGCTCAGAGCCTTGGCCGTTGTTGTGTTGCTGGTCCCCTCCGCGTTCGCACAGAACTCGCGAGACGGGGAGTTGTTGTTGTCGGATCACGCGTGCACCCGGTGCCACCAGGCAGCATCCGAGGTTGATGAGCGGCTTAGCCCGAAGGTCGCCCCCCGCCTCGGGGCGGTGGGCGCCCGAGTGACGCCCCAGTACCTCCGCAAGTACCTGCTGGACCCACACGGGACGAAGCCGGGAACGACCATGCCGGACGTTCTCGCCAATGTCGACGACGATGCCCGGCGCACGCGGGCGGTGGAGGGACTCGTCCACTACCTCGTGTCGCTCGGTGGCCCGATTGATCAGGGGCCGGTGGTGGTCTCGCCGTCGAAGCTCGAGCGCGGACGACAGCTCTTCCACGAGGTCGGTTGCGTCGGTTGCCACGCCCCGAAGGAGGAAGCGTGGGAGCTGAAGTACCCGCACTGGGAGCTGTCGAAGATCTCTGATGAGGAGCGAGAGTTTCACGCGCAGGCGGGCGATCCGTTCGTTCAGCCGGGGACGCTGCCGCCACCGGACGTGCCGTTCCCCGATCTCGCGATGAAGACGACGGTGTCCGCGCTCACGGAGTTCCTGATGAACCCGTTGCACGTGCGCCCGTCCGGCCGCATGCCGTCGCTGGCGCTGAGCGAAGCGGACGCGACGGCGCTCTCGTACTACCTCCTCAAGGGGCAGCAGGGGACGAAGCGGGAGGCTGTGTCCGGGCTCTATTACGAGTACTTCGAATACAAAAACGCCTCCCCTGAGCCGCGGATGGACGGGCTCGAACCCAAGCGCACCGGCCCCATTCATGATCTGGGCAAGCTCCCCAAGCATCGTGGCAACGAATTCGGGTTCCGCTACACGGGTTTCGTCGAGATCCCGGAGGACGGTTCCTGGACCTTCTTCACGCGGTCCGATGACGGCTCCCGCCTCTACATCGACGGGAAGCTCGTCGTGAAGAACGACGGCAGCCACCCGATGATTGAGAAGTCCGGCGACCTGGATCTCACCGCGGGCCGTCACGCCATCGAGGTGCGCATGTTCGAGGGCAGCGGCGGCGAGGGGCTCGAGGTGCGCTGGGAGTCGGCTGAGTGCGGCGTCAAGAAGGCCGTCATACCGGCCTCCCGGTTGTCGCACGAATCGCTGGCATACCGCCCCGTCGGTGTCGAGAAGTTCACCCCTGACGCGCGCCAGACCGAGGTCGGCAAGATGTTGTTCGGCATGGTGGGCTGCACGTCCTGCCACACGCTCGACGAGAAGGCCATCGATCTGACGCCGACGCTCAAGGCGCCCGCCTTGGAGACCCTCGCGGGCAAGTCCGGCGGTTGCCTCTCCGCCAAGCCCGACGGGAAATCCCCCTCTGTCGAACTCACTGATGCGGAGCGCAAGGCGCTCGTGGCGGTCCTCGGTGAGCCCGCCGCGCTGGCTAAGCCGAGATCCGCGGCGGAACAAGTTGATGCCACCATGCATCGCTTCAATTGCTACTCCTGTCACCGCCGCTCCGGGACGGGAGGGACGCATCCCTTGCGTAAGGAGTACTTCAAGCTCCTTGAAGTCGTGGACGTGGACGAGAGCGGGCGATTGCCCCCCGATCTCTCCGGCGTCGGCCGCAAGTTGCACAAGGAGTGGCTGCGGGCCACCCTCGTTGACGGAAAGCGGGTGCATCAGCACATGGCCGCTCGCATGCCCGACTTCGGTCGGGTCAACGTCGAGCATCTCGTGGACGCGTTCCATGAGGCCGACCCGCAGACGGCTGCGGTGCCCGAGCCCAAGTTCGCGATGGCCCGGGCAGAGCTCGGCCGCAAGCTCGTGGGGATCGACGGTGGCCTCGGTTGCATTCGATGTCACCAATTTTGCGGAGAGGATTCGCTGGGGATCCCGGCGGTCGACCTCGCGCCGATGACGCAGCGTTTGCGCTGGCCGTGGTTCAAGGACCTGATGCTGGATCCGAACGCCGTCAACATGGACACCCGAATGCCGCAGTTCTGGGATAAGGGAAAGAGCACGGCGGCGGGGATCCTGGACGGTGATCCTGAGGCCCAGATCGAGGCCATGTGGACTTACCTCACGTTGGGTTCTTCCATGCCGATTCCGGATGGGCTGAAGGCCAAGCCCGGCACCTACGATCTGATGCCGGGCACGGCGCCCGTGCAGATCGGTGTGTTCATGCGAGGGGTCAGCCCCCGCACCGTCGTCATCGGGCACAAGGAGCGAATCCACTTCGCCTTCGACGTTCAGAATTCACGCCTGGCCAAGGCCTGGCGTGGGCAGTTCTTCAATGCCAAGGGGACCTGGCACGCGCGCGCCGGGGCGCTCGAGTCGCCGGCCTCCAACGACGTAATCGACATGCCTCCAGGCGCGGCGTTTGCGTTCCTTGACAATCCGAACGCCCCTTGGCCGACGCAGAGCGGGGCCGATCTCGGCTATCGGGTGCTCGGCCGTGTCCTCGGAGAGGATCGCATCCCGAGGTTCCGGTATCGGCTCGGAGATTGCGTGATCGAGGAGCGCTCCGAGCCCATCCTGAGCGATCGCGGTGGCGGCATGCGTCGTCGGTTCCGCGTCACCACTGACAAGGTCACGTCACCGCTGTGGCTGCGCGCGGCNGTGGGGGACAGNGCCGTCCTCAAGGACGGAGAGTGGAAGGTGGCCGGTAAGCNGGGCCGCGTTCTCCGTTTTGACGACTCTGTGCAGCCACTAATGCGGAAGTCCGAGAACGGTGAGGAGGTGGTCGTTCCCCTGGCGCCGGCGCCAGGCCGACCCGTCGAGTTCGCGTTCGAGATCTGGTGGTAAATCACATGAAGCGTATGAAGCTCTTTGTCGCTCTCTCGGTTTGCTCCGTCTGGCTCGGGGCGCAGGCACCCACCGAGGACGATTACTACAAGATCGTGACCCTGCCTTTGCCGGCGGACGTCGTNCTCGAGGTCGGCGGCATCGCGATCCTGCCGGACGGGCGTCCGCTGTGCTGCACACGGCGCGGAGACGTGTGGATCATCGAGGGCGCGTACGGGGACCCTTCGAAGGTCAAATTCAAGAAGTTCGCTGACGGCTTNCAGGAACCCCTCGGGCTCCTCGTCCACGATGGGTGGATCTGGTTCGTCCAGCGTGGCGAACTCTCGCGTATGCGAGACGTGGATGGCGATGACAAGGTCGACGAGATCGAGACCATCTGTGATGCGTGGCGCATCTCAGGTAATTATCACGAGTACAACTTCGGCCCGCGGGTCGGCCCGGACGGTGATNTGTGGATCACGACTAACAAGCCGTTCGGCGGCGAGCCGTTCGGGCGGGCTGATTGGCGTGGGTTCGCGGTCAGGGTGTCCAAGGACGGGACCTTCACGCCGATAGCCTGTGGACTGAGGTCGCCGGCGGGCGTGCAAAACGCGCCGTGGGGTGACGTCTTCTACACAGACAACCAGGGGGAGTGGTGCGGAGCGTCCAAACTCAGCCACCTCGAACCCGGGGATTTCCATGGCCATCCGCATGGCATCTTCTCCTGCAAGAAGGAGGCGTGGGGCTGGGATCACCCGGGCAATCCACCGAACGGGATGAAGATGCCTGACGTCGTCAAGCAGATGCCGACGTTCAAGCTGCCTGCNGTGTGGTTCCCATACAACAAGATGGGCAAGTCGCCAGCNGGGTTGGTGTGGGACGAATCCGAGGGNCTNTTCGGCCCNTTCGCGGGNCAGGTGTTCGTCTCCGACCANCANCACTCGTGGGTCATGCGGGTGACGTTGGAGGAGGTGCAGGGGCACTGGCAGGGCGCCTGCTATCCGTTCCGTGGCGGGATGCAGTGCGGCATCATCCGGGTCGCCTGGGGCAAGGACCGCAAGGTGTTGTTCTGCGGGCAGACGCAGCGCGGATGGGGCAGCAAGGGCAACGCTCCCTACGGCATCCAGCGCGTCGAGTGGACCGGCGAGGTCCCGTTCGAGATCCACGAGATGAAGGCGCGCCCTGACGGCTTTTCGCTCGCGCTGACACAGGCCATCGACCCGGCCAGCCTCGNCGGCGCCGAGTTCCGGATGGAGAGCTACACGTATCTCCTGCACAGCCCATACGGGAGCCCGGAGGTTGACCGAGGGACGCCGNAGGTCATCGCCTCCAAGCTNTCCGCCGATAAGAAGCGGATTGACCTGACGGTGGAGGGGCTGCGTCCGGGCTACGTGCACGAGCTGCACGTGAAGGGCATCAAGAACGCGGCCGGGCATCCGTTGCTCCACCCGCAGGCTTACTACACCCTCATCAACATCCCGGATGGCCCTTGCGCCCAACCCCCTCGTGATCCACCGCCGCTTCGCGGCGCCACGGGNAAGGACGACGACGAAAAAGAAGAGTCGTGCTTCGTGGAGGAGGAGGTGGACCAGGAAGAGGAGTGGGTAGACCTCTTCGACGGCCAGACGACGAACGGGTGGCACAAGCCGTTCGACTGGGGCGATGTGGCGGTGACGGATGGGGAGGTCCGCCTCACCGGCAGCCGCAAGTTCTTCCTCGTGACCGAGAAGAAGTACGCGGATTTCATCCTCGAGGCGGAGGTCCGGATCCCGAACAACGGGAACAGCGGCATCCAGTTNCGNAGCGACTNCNAGAANAACCGNGTGTGGGGNTATCAGGCCGAGGTCGACCCGAGTGACCGCAAGTGGGCCGGCGGTCTATACGACGAGGGGCGACGTGCCTGGCTCGCTCCGCTGACCGGTAAGCCGGAGGCCCAGGCCGCGTACAAGCGTGACGGTTGGAACAAGTACAGGATTCACGCGGACGGGGACCACCTGCGCATCTGGCTCAACGGCATAGCCACGGCCGAATATCGTGACGCGATCAAGATCGATGGTCACATCGCGCTGCAGCATCACGGTGAAAAGGGCCTCACGTACCGTTTCCGAAACGTGCGCATCAAGGACCTGGGGGGGCACCGCTGGCGGCCGCTCTTCGACGGCAAATCCCTGGCCTCCTGGGCGCCGACGCCAGGCGGCAAGTGGGAGGTGAGGGACGGCGCCATCGTCGGCACGTCGCCCAAGGCGGAGAGGCGTCACGGGCTCCTCGTTCACGCTGCCCCGGTCAAGGACTTCACCCTCCGCGCCCGCTTCAAGGTCGTCTCTGGAGACAGCGGCTTCTATTTTCGGGCGAAACGCGTCGCCTCGGGCGTCGCGGTCAATGGCTTCCAGGTCGAGATCGATTCGAGCCCCGAGACGGGCGGGCTCTACGAGACCGGTGGGCGTGCGTGGGTTCACAAGCCGAACAAGAAGCAAGTCAAGCAGGCGAAGTACAAGGTCGGCGCGTGGAACGGGCTCGAGCTCTCGGCGCACGGCGGCCACATCGTCGTCAAGATCAACAACCGGGTCACGTCCGAGTTGAAGGCCGATCCGGGCCGGACGGACGGGCTCATCGCGCTGCAGCTCCACGGCGGTCAGGACATGCACGTGGAGTACAAGGACATCGAGATTCTCGAGAAGGTGCGCTAAACCGCCGCGAGCTCGAGGCTCGCGTTCCGTGTTCCCAGTCGGGGGTCGCGCCGCTCTCCTGCGCGGTCAGGCGGAGGTAGGGGATCTGGCAGGCCGCTCTAAAACGGCGAGTCCTTGACGAACGCCAGGACCCGCTGACGAAGCCGTACCGCCCCCTGCTTGAGGGGGAATACGTAAGGCGCCGCGCTTCTATCCTGGCCCTCGATGACGAAGTGCCAGGGATTGATGCCCTCGGCCCAATCTCCGCCCTGCACCACGTTCACCTTCCACGTCCCGGCGGCGAAGGTCCGACGCCCGAAGAGAAGGACTCCGAAGAGAGTGTGGCGTATGCGGAGGTCTCCGGCGCGGCGGATGTGCAGCCGTGTGTCCACGAACAGCACCGCCAAGCACCCGATGCCCAGGATCATCATCAGGGCGCCGCACAGGGGCTCACCCAAGGCGACGGTCGCCAGTCCGAGGATGATGAACCCGGACGCGCAGAAGGACAGCGGCATCTCCACGCCGTCCTGCGTGAGACTCCTGATCGACAGGCTCTGCCCGTCTGCGCTGTAGGAGAAGGTGGCCATGGTTCGATGTCCTCCAACTCGGTTATCGGCTGGAGCGCCCCGCCGTTTGTGCAAAAAATAGCCGCTCTCAGGGGGCTATACGGCGGCGAACGGGTTTCCGTTCGATCCGAGGAGGAAGACCGGGCTTCAGCCCCGACCTAATCCGGCTGGGTCCACGGCTCGGCTACGAGGATGAGGACAAGGCGGGCCCTCATTTCGTCGACTCCCCGGCCTGGTTCTCAAACGCCGTGGCGACGCTGGCTACGCGGTTGGCCAAGCGGTGGATGATGGCGGCCACGCGCGCGATAGCTGCGTTCGCGCCGGTGACGTCGTTAGCGGCGATGGCCTCCTGTACCTCCGGTAGGGCCAAGGCCCCATATCCATCACGTTGGTCCGTCGCTACGAGCACGTTCTTGTAGAACGGGCGTTCCGCGAGCAAGCCATCAGCGAGGAGCAGACGCAGGCTGCCTGAGAGCGTCCGGTTCAACGCTCCCAGGCGCGAGGGATCGGGGTCGGATGCCGTCAGAGCCGCTCGCGCGCGATCAAGCGCGACCCCGGTCGTCCGCAGCTTGGCGACGGCTTCGTCCAGGGGGCCGGTGTCCAGATCGAGGATCGAGGCGGGCAGCGTCGCGGACTTCTGGGAGATCCAATCAGCGAGGGCGGTGTAGTCGAAGGGAAGCACGGTCGCACAGGCCGCCCGATTCAGGAGAACGGCCAGCAACCGGGTAACCCGGGCGTGTGATTTGAACCCGGGGTCGCCGTATCGCTTCATCCACCCGTAGGTGTCGTATCGCGAGTGGTAGACCCCGTAGGGGCCGCTGGACGACAGGTCGACGACGGGCAGGGCGAGCTGGTGGAGGAAGGGGACGAAGTCACTGCCACCACCGGGGGGCTCCAGATTCGCGCGCCCCTCGGAGTCGAGCAGCGTTGCCAGGTGGTCCACGCGATCGTCCATGACAGCATCGAGCGCTCCGGCGACCAGGAGTGACAGCTCGGGGGACCCGCGCACGTTGAGCTTTGATCCGGAGACAGCTGCGTCCACGTTGACGTAGGCGACCGCGTTCTTCATCAGGCGGTCGTGATGATGCTCGAGATATTCCACGCTGCCGAGCATCCCGTATTCCTCGGCGTCGAACGAGCAGAAGGTGATGCTGCGGGATGGCCGCTGCCCGTCGCGTGCGAGTTGCCCGAGGACACGAGCGGCTTCGAGCATAACGGCGGTGCCGCTCCCCGGATCCACCGCTCCGTGCACCCATGCGTCACGGTGGTTGCCGACCAAGATCTCGTCGTTCGGGAAGAGGTAGCCGCGCAGGGTCGCGACGACGTTCCACACCTTGCGAACGCTCCAGTCAAACTGGACCTTGACCCTCAGCTTGACGCGCTCGGTCCCCCCTAGGTGATACGGGAACGGCAGCGCACCCTGCCACCCTTCGGGGACGTTCGGGCCCCGAAGGCTCTCCAATAGCGGGTGCGCGTCCTTCGCCGAGAGCGCTGCGGCAGGGATAGTGGGCAGCGTCGTCGCGCTCTCGATGTCAATGCGGTGGGCCTCGCGGAAAGCCGGTACGCCGGGCGTCAGCGGATCACCGGGACGTTGGGCGATGTCCAGGATCGATCCGCGCTGCACCGCGCTCGCGGGGCGCCACGGGCCCTCGGGGTACACGTCGCCGCGTACGAATCCGTCGTCTTTCGGATCGGAGTAGATGAGCAGCGCCGCACATCCAGCTTGGGCGGCGTTCTTGACCTTGCTGCCGCGGAACAACCCGCCGTAGCGGGCGATGCCGATGGCACCCTTGATGGGGACGCCGAGGTCCGCGAGGTGGCGAAAGTCCTCCTTGCGTGCCTGATTCACGTAGACCAGGCGGCCCAGGACATCGCCGTCCGGCGAGTAGGCGAGGTGCGGCATGAGGGCCGCGCTCGTGTGCGTGTCAAAGTCCTGGTTGAGAGGCTCTTCCGTCAAGGAGCAGCGATAGGCGTATGGCGTCAGCAGCTCGACCGTGATCTCAAGGGGGCGTGGGAGGAGGACCTCGTACTCGTCGATGCGGCTCTCGAGCCCGGCGAGGATGAACTGCTTATGGACATACTGCGCCGTGAGGAGGTCGGCGGCGCTGCCAGCGTGGTGCGGGCGGGCGGCCAGCTCCTTGAGCGAGTCCGCGAGGCGGGTCGTGTTGACCATGTGGACGAGGGCCTGCTCGGCCATGCCGAGGGCGGGCACGAGGGTCGGTGAGATCCCGAGGCGCGCCGGGGTAAGCGGGAGCGGCCCCCCCGGGGGGGCCGCCTCGAGTTCAGCGTCCGGCCCCGAGCAGGCGGCGACGAGAGCCACGATCGTGACAGCGATCAGCCTACTTGAGGAGCGCTGTACGGACGATCTTGCCCTTGGCGGTGGTTGCCTTGATTCCGAACAGGTGGCAGATGGTCGGGACGACATCGATCGTATTGACGGCAATGCGGATCGTCTCCTTCCGCTTGAATCGGTGTCCTTGGAAGATCAGGGCCACGCGCGTCGCGTCGTGGGTGCCGTCGTCGTACCCGAGCGCCCCCTTGGCGTCCAGCTTGCGGTTGCGTCCGTGGTCCGAGACGACGACGAAGGTGGTCTTGTTCGCGAGCTGCGGGTCCTTCTGAGCGGCGTCCCAGAGCGCGCCGATGGCGAGGTCATTGCGCTTGAGGACCTCCTCGTAGTTCTTGTAGCTCCGGTTGGCGATGGTGGCGTCTCGGAGCATGACGCAGAGGAACTTCGGTCGTGCACCCAGGAGAACGGAGGAGGCGGCGCGGAGCGCGCGGGCGTCACCCTCGCCTGGCTTGCCCGTATCCTTGCGGAGCAGCTCTTCGAGGACGAATCGAGCGACCGCTGCGCGCCCGGACGCGCCCGGGTCGACAGCGGTAGCGGATCCCGCGCGACTGGTGTCAATCGCCTCCAGCAGCCGGATGAGCGCTGTTTCGTCTGCTCTCGTCGGAGGATCGGTCACACCCATCTCGGATAGCTGTTCTTTGAGCGTGGGAGACAGGACGACGTCGGGAGCCAGGGTCGACGGTGCGTAGTCGGGCCCGTATTCCGCATGGTCCGAACTCCCGAGGAGGGTCTCGCCGCCTCCGCCGCTGACGACGAACCAGACCTCCGACGCGGGTAGCTGGCCGTCCTTCCGCAGGATCTCACCGATTGTCGGGTGCGGGCTCGGGAGGTGCCGCTCCCGTGGCTGCTCCTCCAGCACTCCCGTCATCAGCGCGCGCTGAGCGGTGATCGGCAGCTTGGTTTCGATCTTGCAAGAGGGCATCACGACGCCGGCTTCGGCGATTCGCTTCAAGTTCGGGGTGTTCGTCTCGTGCTTTAAGGTGTCCTTTGTTCGGACCCCGCCCCCGAGGACGATGAGGACCACGTGTCCGGGATCGCCGGCCTGGGCGGCGGCGGGTACGACGAAGAGTGCGATGCAGAGCAGCCGGGTGATCATGGCGGGTGCGACATGCTAACTGTTCAGCCGAACGAGGGCGGCGGGTGTGTCCCCTCAGTACACGAGGTACTCGGGACTTTGAAGCAGGGCAGCCAAGACCGCTCGATGTCCCCCTGGACCGGCGGCCACTTCGGCGAAGGTCTTCGCTTCCGCCGGGGTCGGTCCGCGTCCAAGGAGGCGCCGGAATTGATCCGCGACCCACTGTGCGGGCTTCTTCGAGGCCGGGGCGTCTAAGTAGAGATCGGAGGCGCGGGCGACCAGCGCCGCGAGCAGGGAGCGCATCCCGTTGGGCACGGAGAGATCGGCGGCGATCCGTCGCAGGCGACCCTCCTCAACGGCCGTGGGCTGGCGGTTGAAGGCGTCGACGATGAGGCCTCGGACGAGTTGCCCGCTGTCCTTGGTGCGAGGGGCCTCCATCTGGCTCTTGTAGTCGGCTCCCAGGAGCCAGCCCCGTCGCATGGTCTTGAAGTTCTCCGGTGACATGGCCAGGCGCATGGCTCCCCGGGTGAGTTGCCTCGCGGTGAGCTTGAAGTCGTGTCCGAGGTAGCGCGCGGACTCGTATCGGATTTGCCAGCGGAAGAACGCGGCTTGTTGGGAGATGATCTCGATGAAATCCTCACGTGAGGTACCGCGTTCGCCGAAGACAGGGACGCGTTCACCGCCGACCATGCGAATGGCATTGCGAAGGAGGTCCTCGTCCAGGAGCGCCTGCTCGCCGATGAAGACCAGCAAGGTGCGGCGTGCGAAAGCCTCCGCGGAGGCGTACTTCACCCGGACCGCATCGGACGTCGCGATTTCTACGAAGACGTCCTTGAAGGACATGGACCCGTCGGCGACTTCCTCTGCCGTATCCCCATACTTCTCCAGCAGGACCGCGCCGCTCTCGGGGCCCAGGAACCGGACGAGGAGCTCGGCGAGCCACGCCGCCCAGTGGTCGGCTGTGTTGAGGAGTCGATCGGTGGTCGTCTCGCGCTTCTCGGACAGCGCCTGGAGCATCTCGGAACGGTTCGGGGTTCTCCCGACGGTGATCAGGTAGAGGCGCCGAATCTCCTGAATGTCCTTCGGGGTGCCCACGAGGCGCCCGTCCGACGTGATGCAGCCGGTGCCCTCCAGCTTGGACCGGTCCGCCCACTCTCCCCGGTACTTGTAGCGGCCGAGGATCGCGTTCGCCTCGACGTGGTCGCGTTCGCTCTCGAGCACCATCTGTGCGACGCGCTTGCGCTGGTCGGCCAGGCTCACACCGTCACACCATCGGGCGAGGTCGAGGAGCTCGGTGGGCGAGCCCGCTTGTGCGAGTCGCGCTTCGAACACGTCCTTGAGGTTGACGTTGATGGATTCTCCGTCGAGCGTCGCGAGTCGCTCCCGTCCGATCTTCAGCACCCGGCGACCGCGCCCCTTGGTGCGGAAGTGGAGGAAGACCGGGTCCTTGTCATCGACGACGAAGCCGGAGTGTTTGGCTCCATCCTTGAGGACAAGTACCTGCGGGGCCGGTCCCGGGGAGGGCTCGGGCTCGGGTTTTTTGTCCGTGTGTACCTCGGGCTGCGGACTAGGGGGGGCGACGTCCGGAGGTGGTCCTGTGACTCCCACCGCGGTTGTTCCGTGAGGGACCGGCGGTTGCTCAGGTCCGGGGACCTGGGAGCTCGCCTGCGCGTTTGTCGATGGAGACGGATTCGGAGTGGGTGTCTCGGGCTTGAGCAGGATGGAGATCGCGGTCCCGCAGAGCGCCAGGACGATCACGGCGAGGCCAGCGATGACAAGTCCTTGGCCACCGCCGCCGAAGCGTCCGCTGCGCGGAGCGGCGGTCGGGGCCGCCGCGACGGCGTCCGCCGCCTTGCTATCGGATTGGCGAGGGGCAGCCACTTCGAACTGGGTCCGGACAGAGCCCAGGCGCAGCTCGTCTCCCTCTTCGAGGGCTGCGGGGCTCGTGATGCGGACGTCGTTGATGAAGGTGCCGTTGCTGCTTCCGAGGTCGGTTACCTGCCACGACGCGCCGTCCTGCTCGAGCCGCGCATGAAACCGCGAGATGCTCTTGTCTTGGAGGACGAGCTGGGCGTCCTGGCCACGCCCTATGACCACGGCGTCGCCGTCGAGCGGGAGCACCTGATCTTCCAGGATCTCGTTCTTAATGCGGAGTTGGGCCATCTTGCAGCGAGGGGACGTAAGAGAGGCCCATCATTGTATGGATCCCGGCTCGGGGCAAAAAAAGAGAGACCCCGGGGGAATGGACAAGGCCCGGGGTCTCAGAATTCCGGACGCGCTTCAGGAAGGGCTACGGGACCTTTTCCGTCGGTCGATGATCCGAAAATTGTCAGGTTGTTCAGCGGGGCCGCGGCGCCAGTGCGGCGTTGTGCGGCTGCGTGATTCGCTCGAGGGGGGCTGCGAGAGCCAGTCCCCCTGACGCCTCCGGCCAGCCAGAGTCGACGCTGGAATCATAGGCAGCGGAGTGATGTGGGTCAACCGCTGCTGGGTGCTTCCTACCCCAACACGATGACCCATAAAACGACATGATCACTATCGGTGCGCACCTCATGCGGTGCGATGGCGCGCCTGGGGCACTACATGTAGTCCCCTCGCCTATGGGTGATCTTAGGTCACGTGTGAGGCGATCAGCGTCGGAGCCGCAGCATGACGGGGCGATCGAGGGGAACGGTGACCGCGAATTCATTGGCGGTTCCGAGCTCCTTGCCCGTGATGACGTCTGATGCGGTCCAGGTCCCGTCAATCTCGAGGGAGATCGGAACCGGGGCCGATTCGAGCAGGCGGTCCCACGGGAGCTCGATGGAGCCGGCGATCACGTTGACTTGGAGCGCGACGATCAGATCCTCGCCGTCGCGCCGAACGCGGGCGGTGATCGGCCACGTCGGAGCATCGGGGCTTCGGCTGAGGCGGATGGCGGGGCGGATGCCGGCGCGCTGGAAGACGGCGCGGACCTCGTCGCGGAGCCATGAGGCGCGGTCCGGGGCGAAGATTCGGTCCCTGACGTAGTCGAGGATCAGGAGGTTCAGGTACAGGGTTCGGCCTGGCTGCCCGTCTGCTGGGGTGCCGACCAGCGTCGTCGGGGCTCCTCCGTCCACGTGGCGGGGTGTGGCTCGTACAGCTTCGATGCCTGGCTCCGCGATCGGATAGGGGAGGCTCGGACGGCGGGCCCGAGGCAGGATGCGATCACCGTCCAGGAGCACGTGGTCGTTTTTTCGCCGGATGCCGAGGACGTCGTCCAGCGCGGGCTTGGGGCGCCGCACGAGGTGCCCCGTGTAGAGGCCTGTTTGGCAGTCGGCCACGACGAGCCCACCCCCGTGATGGAAGGCCTTGATGCTCTCGACTTCCTGGGCCGAGAGCGCGATGCTGCGCGGCAATACGAGCGCCTTGCAGCTACGGCGTACGCCGTCCTCGAGTTGGGACGGTGTGATGAACACGTACCGCAGTCCGAGATCCTCGAGCAGGGCGACCCACGACTCGCGGGTCCGCGCCTGCGTGCTGTGCGTTAGTTCATGCGACGTCAGCCGATTGACCCATGACAGGCCGTCGCGCTTGGTGTCGTTCAACCAGTGCAGCCGCACGGAAGGCATGCTGCAGAGAATCGCGACCTGGGGCTTGCGGGCGGTGCTTCGGCGCCACGGCGCGAGTCGGTCGCCGGCCATCAGCTTCAAGGCGGGGGCGAGGGCCTCGGCCCACTGGGTGTGGCGCTTGTATTCGGAGTCTTCGAAGACGTCTCGACTCGAGTAGACCACCATCTCGTGGTCGCCCTGGAGGTAACGGTGCCATGCTTCATGGACGCTCGTTCTTGGTGAGCGCTTTTTCGATCGAATGATGGTCGACAGGAAGCGGACGTTGCGCGGGGCGATCGAGCCGGCGAGGGCGCGGACGGCCCCGTGGTCGTAGGTCTCCACGACCTGGGCGAACTGGAGTAGGCGCTCCCAGTCGAAACCACCGAAGGCGTGCGGCATCTGGCCGCCGAGGAATCCGACCGGCACCCCGGGCAGCTGGTCGCGAGTGACCTTGGCGAGGTCAGCCATCGCGCCGGCGAACGTCGCGTCGGCGAATGTCCGGGTGTCGTTCCACGGGACCAGGGCGCGGGGGGACGCGTCGCCGTGGAACAGCAAGTCCCGGGTCACCTGGGTCGGGCGAGGGTGGAGCGCCTCCGGGGGCTCGGCCTGGCCCGTATCGCGGCCGAGATCAACGGTCGGCGGCAGTCCCCACGCCTCGCCGATGCGGGCCGCTGCGCCCCAACGGTTCTCAAGGAACTGAACGAATGCGCGCCGCGATGCGGGGGAGTCGCACCAGTCGATCGGGTTGAGGCGCAGGGTGAACGAGGGCTCATCCCGAAGCGACACGAACGCTGGCCGGTGTGGGCCGAACCTCTTGAGGCGCTTCACCAGCTCTGTCCTCGCCCTCGCCATGACCTCGGGGTCGTGGAGACACGCGGGTCGGTGATTGCGTGGGGGCTCCTCGAAGCTCGCTTCCCGGGCCCGCTCCCATGTCTTGGGCCCCACCGCGAGGACGTCTCCGCCCACCATCTGGTCCACGTACCAGGGGAGGCCTAGCTTCTCGAGATGGGCCACGTTCTCGCTCGGCTCAGCGCTGATACCGTGAAACCCCAGTTCGCGGAGGGCCTCGACGAGGGCCGCGTTTCGGGGATGGTCCCCGTGGAGCCACAGCCAGGCACGGAACCCGGGGTCTGGCGTCGGCTGCGCCAGCGCAGAGCCGAGGATGAAGAACCACAGCAAGGGGATGAGCTTGGGGACAGAGGTGGCGGGCATGGGAGTCGCGATAGTACGGTGCTGCCCTCCTCTTCGTCCCCCCGTGGCGGGAAGGCGTCGGGGATTCGTGCCGTCCAATGGGCGCGCGTGGGGGTTGCATGCGGAGCACAAACCTCGGCAATGCTGCTCAACTGTTTGATTCATAATGATTAACGGCAATCGATGGGTGGCAATCGGGTTGGTCGTCCTGGCTGCGGGGACGGGTTACCTGGGATTCCGTCTTGCGACCCAAGCGGGAACGGGCACGTACGACGGTCCCCTGGATATCGGGCCCCCCCCCACTTCCACGCCCCGGATATCAGGAATCGGCTCCTCCGCGGGTCCCATTCGGGTGATGACCGACGGGCCGGAGAGCGCCGAACGGGGTGAGACTTCCGCGCCGAAATCACGCGCCCTGGCGGTCTTCGAGACTGATGTGGAGGCGCAGCCCGTGATCGGTCTCGTCACGAACACGGACAGCGTCCCTGTGAGGGACGCCCGAGTGGAGGCTCGATTGATGACGGCGCGGGCGAGCCGCTCGCTCATCGGAGAGGTCGTAGCGACGACGTCCACCGATGTCCGCGGCCAGTTCTCTCTCTCCGGCTTCCAGCGGCTCGGCGAACAATACGTGCTCGACGTGACGCATCCCGAGTACGCCCTGGTGCGGACCCCATCGATCGACCCCCTGCGGCCATCGACGACCATGCGGGACATTGTCCTCGGCAGCGGCGCTCACGTCGCGGGGACGATCTCGAATGAAGGCGGGACTCCGCTCGCCGGCGTGGAGGTGACGGCCTACGACCTCGAGCTCGTTTCGCTGTCAGTCGGGGGAAGCGAGGAGGGGCGCGCGACGAGCGATGCGCAGGGGCGTTACGAGATCGAGCACCTGCGAGGCGGGCGTAAGCGCGTGGTGGCGCGGGCTCCTGGTCTGGCGAATGCGGAGGTGTCTCTGTTGAAGGTGCGGGCGTCGGTCGAGACGCTGGACTTCAAGCTCGCGGCTGGCCACATCCTCTCCGGGCGGGTGGTCGACGCGGACACGGGTGCAGGGATCGGGGACGTCCTCGTCCGCGCGCGCCCTGTGGGAAGCTCGCCGACGCCCTCACGCGGGGGGTCCTCAGTGCGGCGTCGCCCTGGGGGCGGATTCCAGACCGGAGAGACGACGAAGACAGCTCCGGACGGGAGTTTTCGGATCGCTGGGCTGACCCGTTTTCAGCACGTCTTGTCGGCCGTGCGTGGCCGGGAAGAGGTCGGGACGATCAACGCGATGCCGGGTGACGAGGCCGTGGAGTTGCGCATGCGGATCCAGGGGGCGATTGCCGGCAGGGTGATTGACGCGGCGACGGGAGAACCGGTAACCCGGTTCTCGGTGACCGTCTCCCGTGGGCCCCGTCCGGCTCTCGTGTCAGCGGCTGCAACCCGCCGGATCGCCGATCCGGATGGCGCCTTCACGGCCCTCGATGTGGCACCGGGAATCCACCATGTGGTGGTTGAAGCGCCCGGCTACGCGACGGGCATGGCGGGACCGGTGGAGACGGGCCTGGGGGATCGCGTCGGCGGAGTCGAGGTGCGGCTCGAACGCGGGATCGTTGTCCATGGAAGGGTCGTTGACGACGAAGGGGACCCGATCGCGGGCGCCGGTGTCTTGATCGTCGAGGAGGTGGAGGTCGGAGCGTCCGCGACCCATCCCGGGATCCTGTCGCAGCGTCGCATCGACGCGGCTCGCTCCGCCGGGACCACCTTCGCGGACGGGAGTTATCTGTTGCCGAATGTCGGTCAGGGGCGATTTCACCTGACGGTCGGGAAACGCCCCCAGCACGTCTCGACGGATACGGAGTCGTTTACCCTGATCGGCGGCGAAGGGACCATCGCGCTATCGGAGGTCGTTCTCGCCCGGGCGGCGACGGTGACAGGGATTGTCTTCGATGACGCTGGTCGGCCAGACCACGCCGCCGTCGTCACGGCTTTCCCCCAGGTGCGCATGAGCGGCGGGCCTCCGTCCCCCGCTGGGACGGACGCCCAGGGGCACTACCGACTCGAGGGATTGCGACCGGGAACCTGGCGGATTGCCGTGACCGTAGCCCGTGGTCGGGCGAAGATGGATACCCGCAACGGTAGTGACGGGCGCACGGTGACCCTGGTACCCGGGGGCACGGTCAGCGTCGATTTCCGGGATTAGGAGACGGACATGCAGGGGCACTCGAGGAACAGCGCGCTCTTGCTCATCGTCGTCCTCGCGCTCATGGTCGCGGGCGGGCTGAGTTTGCTCGGTGTGTTTGATCCTGACGTCGGCGGTGCCGGCGACGAGGGTCAGCCTCAGACGGGTGCTCCCGAGGCAGGGGTCGAAGCGCAGCGCGGGGTCGCCTCCGGTGATCCGATCAAGACACAGCGCTACTCCGATGAGACGGAGGCCCAGTCCGCGCGGGTGGAAGGCCGCGCCACAGGGATCCACCTCCAGGGGGAGGTCCGGTCCCCTGACGACGTCCTCCTCGCGAACGCCACCGCGCGGCTCATCCGCGATGTGAGTCAGATCCGTGGCCGTTTCCAGGAGGGCGCCGTGGTCGCGGAGATCACGACCAAGAGAAGCGGTCGTTTTGTCTTCAACGACCTCGGGCCCGGCGAGGTCTACATCCTCCGCGTCTCACACGGGGATTTCACGACCGAGCGGGTACACCCGATCGACACTTCGATCCCGGGGACGTTGCACCAGGTCGTTCGTCTCGCGACGGGTCTGGAGATCATGGGCATCGTCAAGGACGAGAGTGACGCGCCCATCGCCGAGGCTCGCGTCGAGGTGTTCGCCATCGGCATCGGGACGATCAATATCCAGCCGGAACCGGAGCGGGCCGTCCAGACGGGTCCCGACGGTCGCTTCCGGGTCCCGCATCTACGGGTGGGTGTCAAGAAGGTGCTCGTGCACAAGGAGGGGTTCGCTTCGAACGGCCAGAGCGCCGTGGACCTGCGCCATCGTGAGGAGCCGACGGAGCTGACGTTCACGCTCTCCCGCGGCAGGGTGATCACGGGGATCGTCACGGACCGTCAATCGGGCGCGCCCATCGCCGGCGCCCAGATCACGGCGAGGCCATTCAGCTACCTGCCGCGCCAGGTCGTCAGGCCGGCGTCAGGGCAGGGTTCGCCGGACTCCGGCGCCACGGTCGGGGAGAGCCGGATCGGCGAGAGCGCGGCGCGGACCGTGCCGCGTATGGCGCATCCAGGACGGCCCGCCATCGCGACGAAGTCTTTCCTCGTCGCGAACGATACTACGGATGTGGAGGGGCGCTTCGAGCTCTTGGGCGTCATCGAGGCTCGGTATACGCTCCGTGTCTTTGCGCGGGGTTTCGACCGGACTCACGGTCGGACCGTCGACGCGGGGGCCCGCGACGTGGAGGTGCAGCTCACTCCCAGCCCGCGCATTCTCGGCCGTGTCGTGGATTCGGAGACAGGTGACCCGGTCACGCGCTTCACGATCGCGTCCAGCCCGCAGCCGAATCCCATGTACTTGCCGCCGCACACCAAGCAGCGCTTCAGCGATCGTGAAGATGGGTCGTTCGAGTACCTTGATGCGCGGGCCGGTAAGCACCACCTGATTGTCCAGTCGCCGGGGTACGCGGGCGGACGGAGTGAGCCGATCCAGGTGGAAGCCGGGGCCAGCGCGGTGGGCGTCGTCGTCGAGATGGTGCGCGGGGCCAAGGTCAGCGGGACACTCATCGGGACCGACGGCGCGCCGGTCACGGGGGCGGAGGTCTCGCTGATCCCCGGACGCAACAACAATCTGCCGCCGAACCCGTTCACGGATGCGATCAGCAAGCAGCTGAAGTCCCGTGGATCGCGTCGGGCGATGACGGAGATCGACGGCCGGTTCCACCTCGACAACGTGCTCGGTGGGAAGTACCACGTCAGCGCGACGCACGAAGACTACGCGGCGATGGAGTCGCCGGAGATCGAGGTCGGAGATACGGGCCATGTGGAGGTCGGACCATTCTCGATGGCCCGGGGCGGGGTCATCGAGGGCCTCATCAGGACCGCATCCGGCGATCCCGATCCCAGAGCTCAAGTGATGGTGTCGCCGCTTGGGGGCGGAGCCATGCAAGCCGGCCGGTCTAAGGCCACCGACACGGAGGGCTTCTACCGAGTGAAGGGCCTGTTGCCGGGCACCTATCGTGTGGTCCCCGCGCAGCGGGAGGGAACGTTTCGGCTCGACATCCTGTTGGACCCGACCAAGTCCGGCGCGCGGACGGTGACGATCGCGGATGGTCAGACAATTCGTGTGGACTTCTGACGGGGTTCGGCGCCCCGAGACCCGTTAGGATCCGAATATCGCCCAGTCGCGGATCTTCTCCCGCGACGCCATAGAGAGATCCATGATGAGCGGACGTAATCTGATCGGCTTGGTCGCCATAGTCGCTATCGCCGCGATCGGGGCTTGGCTTGGCGGCCTCTTCGAAGACGATGCGCTCCCGGGGCCGAAGCCGCAGGCGTCCGACGTTGGCGGTGCAGATGTGCGTCCCGACGCGGGCCGGGACCCAGGCGCGCGGGCCCCGGGGGGCGTCAAGACCAGTCGCTTCAAGCCAGATGATGCAGGCAACCCCGTTGGCCGTGCCGCTGCCGGAGAACCCTCCGATGACGGTGGTTTCAGATTGACCGGGCTGGTCGTGACCGAGGAGGGGTTGCCGGTGCCGCTGGCGCGGGTTGATCTGCTGGTGGACAACGGAACCGTCCCCGGCGTTCATCAACTTGGCGCGCTCGTGGAGTCGGTCGACTCGAACCAGCAAGGGAGGTTCGTGTTTGACGGCCTCGAGGTGGGCGAGCGCATGATGCTCCGGGTCACACACGTGGACTACACGATGGGGCGTGCATCGGGGATCAGCGCGGGAGAGCGTTCGTCGATGTACCAGGTCGTGACGGTCCGTCGCGGAAGTCAGCTCTCCGGCACGGTCACTCACAACGACGGTCGGCCGCTCGAGGGGGTGCGCGTCGCTTGCTACGACATCAACCTCCAGGCATATGAGCCCGAGGATCAGATGGAGCGCTTCGCCATCACCACGGCTGATGGTACCTACGAGATCAAGGGGCTGGGGGACGGGATGAAGCGTGTCGTCGCGTCCAAGATGGGCCTGGCGACCACGGTTCGACCGACGTTGCAGGCGCCGACCCTGGCGAAGATAGACTTCCTCATGGCCGATGGTGTCGCGATCGAGGGCACCGTCGTAGAGAAGGGGACAAGCAAACCCGTGCCGGGTGCGCGCGTCATGTGTCGCGCGTCCGGGTCACGGAGTGGCAACGTGGTGCCACCGCGGGTCGAGTCCGTGCTCTCGGATGAGCACGGGCGCTACGCGCTCATCGGGCTGGAGCCCGGCCCCTGCGAGGTGTGGGCTCGCGGTAGGGCCCACCTGCAGAGCCCGCGCCAAGTCGTCGAGGCGGGTTCTGACAACGTCCTCGTGGAGCTGCCGCCCGCCGCACGACTGGAGGGGCGCGTGGTCGACGCCGACACGAACGAGTCGGTCCAACGCTACACCTTGCTGGTCACCGGCAATCCGGACACCATCATTGCGTCTCGCCCGAACCGGCGTCGTATCAGCGATCCTGAGGGACGCTTCGTGTTCGCCGGTGTGCAGCCAATGAAGCTGTGGATGGTGGTGAGAGCGGATGGTTACTCCGAGACAATCGACGGGCCGATCACGGTAGGGCAGGGTGAGGTCGCGACCGGCTTGCTTATCAAGCTCGGGCGTGGCGCGACAGTGAAGGGGGTCGTCACCGACGCGGCGGGGACAGGGGTCGGTGGCGCGCGGGTGACTCTCAGCAGGAGCAACGTGGACCTCTCGAAGCCCGAAAACATCCTCATCGGTGCCATCGTCCAGGCGCACGCACAGAGGATCATCGGTGTCTCGGATGAGGAGGGTGTCTACGAAGTCTCCGGTCTTCGCGAGGGCGATTGGAGGATCAAGGCGGAACACCCGCTCTTCGCGTCCGATCGCGAGCTTCGACTCAAGGTCCTCAAGAACCAGTCTCACGAGGCCCCGCCTTTCGTGCTCGCCAAGGCAGGTGGTATACGTGGCATCGTCAAGACTGAAGGCAAGCTTGACTCGGGTGCGCGTATCTCGATCGAGAGCCTCAACAGCCAGACGCTCAAGTTTCAGGCCAACACCGGCCCGACCGGTCGCTTCGAGCAGCTCGGGGTTCCTCCCGGCGATTATCGAATCGTGGTGATTCAACGCAACGGCGTGGTCGATCTGGGCGGTCTCCTCGGTGGGTTGGTTCGCAACGGCAAGCAGCGGAAGGTCTTCACGGTCCTCGCGGGTCGGGTGCTCCAAGTGGAGCTGTAGCCCGCGCCCTGGCCGGTGTCGCTCGCCCTGCGTGAGCACGCAGGGGGCACCGCCGCCTATTCTCTGTCGTCCGTGTCGACGGTGTCGACGGGAGGTCCGGGGATCACGTAGCTTCCCGTGAACCACTTGTCGAGGTCGAGCAGGCGACAGCGCTTCGAGCAGAAGGGGAATTCGGGGCCGCGACCTGAACTCTTCATGGAGGAGTCGGGCTCGGGGAGCGCTCGGTCGCAGGCGGGGCAGCGGGGGTGCTCAGTCATCGGACGCGCCGTCGGGGCCGCTGCCGGACGTCGGACTTTCGCTGGAGTCACCCGAGTCGGTGTCCTTCTTCGCCTCGGCCTTGTAGGAGTCGCTGCGGTAGTCGGTCTGGTAGAAGCCAGAGCCCTTGAAGATGACGCCTGCGCCGGTGCCGATGAGCCGCTTGAACTTCTTCGCTTTGCACTTGGTGCAGGTGCGCTTCGCGTTCTCGGACATCGACTGGAAGATCTCTTCCCGATGGCCGCAGGCTTCACAAACGTAATCATAGGTCGGCATGTCAGTCCCCCGACGGGTCCTTGTTCTCCTCGGCCTCTTCGTCCACGGGGGCCACCCCTAAGGATACGGCTACGCGGGCGGGGCGGATGATCACCTCCCCGAGGGCGTAGCCCTTCTCATGGACCTCGAGGATGAGATTCTCCTCGACCTCGTCGTCGTGACGGCTGAAAACGGCCTCATGTCGCGTCGGGTCCAGCCGTTCGCCGGCGGTAGGGGCGACCACCTCGACGCCGTGATCCGAGAGCACCCTCCGGATCTCGGTGCTGACCATGGACACGCCCTGGAGCAGGATCTCTGGAGTCCCTTCGTCAGAAGAGCTGACGGCCCGTTCAAGGTTGTCGAAGCATGGGAGCAGCGCGCTGAGCAGATCGCGGACCGCCATCCGGCGCGCGAGGTCCTTGTCGCGGGTCGCGCGCCGTTGGAGGTTCTGCAGGTCGGCCGCCGTGCGCAACCAGTTCTCTTCGAACTCGTCGGCCTTGGCTGCTTGCTCGCGCAGCGCGGCGAGGTCCGCGTCGGACAGCGGCTCGTCGGACGCTTCCGTAGAGGGCGCCGCGGATCCCGAGGGCTCCGGGACGCTCTCTTCCTCTCGCTCCTCGTCGTTTTTTTTCTTTTCACCCGCCATGGCGTTACTCGAAGATCTCCTTCACCTTCTTGAAGAAGCCGCGACCGCCTCCGTCGTCCTTCTTGCCCTCCTCCTCGGCGAGGGAATGAAAGATCTGTTTTTCTCGATCGGAGATGCGCTTGGGGACCGAGACGGACACCTGTACGTACAGATCGCCCACGCCGTAGCCGCGGAGATCCGGCAGCCCCTGCCCCTTCAATCGGAACACCTCGGTCGGTTGGGTACCTGACGGGATCTTCAACTCCGCGCGGCCGCCGAGCGTGGGGATCTCGACCTTGGTGCCGAGTACGGCCGCCGAGATCGACAGCTCCCACGCGCAGTAGAGGTCCCTGCCTCGACGTTGGAAGTGTTCGTGCGCTTCGACGCTGACGTGGCAATACAGGTGCCCGCGGGGGCCGCCTTCCGTGCTGGGCTCACCTTCGCCAGCGCAGCGGATTTCGGTCCCGTCCTCGACGCCACCCGGAATGCGGACGGTGATCTCAACGGACTTCTTGACGAGCCCCTGTCCCGTGCAGTCGCCGCACGGGTCCTTGATGATCTTCCCCTTGCCGACGCATTGCGGGCACGAGATGCGACGACTGAAGAAGCCGGACGATTGCATGACCACGCCGAGCCCGCCACAGGTCGTGCACATCTCGGGGCGCGACCCCTTGGCGGCTCCGTTGCCCTCGCAAGTCCCGCATAGCTCGCGGCGCTTGACTGACAGCTTGCGCGATGTCCCTTCCTTGACCTCTTCGAGGTTCAGGGAGACGCGGGCCTGCAGGCTGGCTCCGGCTGCGGGTCCAGCTTGGCGACGTCCGCCGCCGAACATGTCGAAGATGCCACCATCGCCGCCGAAGATGTCCTGGAACGTGGAGAAGATGTCATCGGCGTTCTGGAACTGGGGGCCGCCGTTGCCCATGCCCTCGACGCCCGCATGTCCGAACTGGTCGTAACGTGCCCGCTTGGTGGCGTCGGACAGGACCTCGTACGCTTCCGCGGCTTCCTTGAACTTCGACTCCGCCTGCGCGTCACCCGGGTTCTGGTCCGGGTGGTACTTAAACGCGGTCTTGCGATAGGCCTTCTTGACGTCCGGCTCCGGAGCATCCCGGGCTACCCCGAGCACGTCGTAGTAGTCGCGCTTTTGCGTCATACGGAGCCGTTCGTGGAGGGCCCAGCCTAGCTGATCGCCCCGGGCGTCTCCTTGCTGCTGTCCTTCTTGTCCGTGATCGCCGTGTCCGTGGTGAGCATCATGCCGGCGACGGACCCCGCGTATTCGAGCGCGAGCCGCGTGACCTTGACCGGGTCGACGATGCCGGCCTGCACGAGGTCTTCGTAGTCGCCCGTGAGCGCATTGAGGCCCTCATTGCCGGTCATCTCGAGGATGTCCTCGACCACCACGTCGCCGTCGAATCCGGCGTTGTGGGCGATCTGAGCGGCCGGGGCACGGATGGCCGCCGCGACGATGTCGGCGCCGGCCTTCTCATCGCCCTTTAGCTTCTTCTTTGCCGCGTCGACCGCCCCCAGCGTACGGAGCAGGGCGGTACCGCCACCGCTGACGATGCCTTCCTCCATGGCGGCGCGCGTCGCGTGCAGCGCGTCCTCGACGCGGTACTTCTTCTCCGCCATCTCCTTCTCGGTAGCGGCGCCGACCCGAATCTCGCCTACGCCGCCCGACAGCTTCGCCAGACGCTCCTGGAGCTTCTCGCGGTCGTAGTCCGACGTCGTCGTCTCGATCTTTTGACGGATCTGGTCGATCCGCTCCTTCATGTCCTTGCTCTTGCCGCCGCCTTCGATGATCAAGGTCTCGTCCTTGCGGATCTCCACCTTGCGGGCAGTGCCGAGCTGGGAGAGTTCGAGGTTCTCGAGGCTCTGCCCAATGTCCTCGGAGATGAAGGTGCCTCCGGTGAGGGCCGCGATGTCTTCCAGCATCGCCTTGCGGCGGTCACCGAAGCCTGGGGCCTTGACGGCTGCGATGTTCAGAACGCCGCGGAGCCGGTTGATGACCAGCGTTGAGAGCGCTTCACCCTCCACGTCCTCGGCGATGATCAGCAGTGGATTGCCCGTCTGCGCCACGCGCTCGAGGATGGGCAGGAGGTCGCGCAGGTTCGAGATCTTCTTCTCATGGATGAGGATGTACGGGGAGTCCAGCTCGACCGTCATCTTCTGCGGGTTGGTGACGAAGTAGGGGGACACGTAGCCCTTGTCGAAGGACATACCCTCGACGACCTCGAGCGTGGTGTCGATGCCCTTCGCCTCCTCGACCGTGATGACGCCGTCTTCGCCGACCTTCTCGATGGCGCTGGCGAGCAGCTCGCCGATCTCTTTGTCGTGGTTCGCGGAGACCGTTCCGACCTGGACGATCTGCTCCTGGTCCTTAACGGGGCGAGCCTGCTCTTGCAGGGCCTTGACGGAGGCGTTGACCGCGGAGTCGATGCCGCGCTTGACCGACTGCGGGTTGCAGCCCGCCGCGAGCTGCTTCAGGCCGGCCTTGAAGATGGCCTCGGCCAGCACAGTCGCGGTCGTGGTCCCGTCACCCGCCTTGTCGTTGGTCTTCTTGGCGACCTCGTTGACGAGCTTGGCGCCCATGTTCTCGAACGGGTCTTCGATCTCGACTTCCTTGGAGACCGTGACGCCGTCCTTGGTCACCGTGGGGCCGCCGAACGACTTGTCGAAGAGTACGTTGCGCCCGCCCGGTCCGAGCGTGACCTTGACGGCTTTGGCGAGCTTCGTCATGCCGTCCAGGATCTTGGCCCGGGCGTCTTCCGCATACAGGATCTGCTTGGCCATTTTTCTATCCCTTTCGATCAGGCGAACTTCGCGAGGATTTCGCTCTCGCGGAGGATCTTGTACTCGTTGCCATCGACCTTCACATCTGCGCCGGAGTATTTGCCGTAGACGACGACGTCGCCCTTCTTCAAGGCGACCGACGCGCGATCACCCGAGTCGAGCATGCGGCCCGGGCCGGTCGCGACGACCTTGCCCTGCTGCGGCTTCTCCTTGGCGGCATCCGGGAGGACGATGCCCCCCGCGGTCTTCTCTTCCGCCTCGAGCGGGGTCACGACGACGCGGTCGTCCAAGGGATTGATCTTCAGAGCCATGTTGTTCGTTTCCCTGTTCTCTTCTCGAATCTGATTCTGTTTGCAACGTCGACGAGGTGTCGACTACTCCATTTCGTCGCCAGCTTCGTCCGCGTCTTCTTTGATGTCAGCGATGAGGCAGTTGGTGGAAATGAGCATGGACGCCGCGCTCACCGCGTTGGTGAGCGCCGTAGTTGTGACCTTGCACGGATCGATGACGCCGCTTTCGAGGAGGTCGCAGAATTCGCGGGTCTCGGCGTTGTAGCCGTAGGACTTCTTTCGCTCTTTCAGCACCCTCGACGCGGTGACCGCGCCGTGCTCGCCGGCGTTTTCGACGATCTGATGGAACGGCGCCCGGAGCGCGTCCTGCAGGACCTGGGCGCCGGCCCGGACGTCGCCCTTCCACTGCTCGGTGTCGAGGTCGTCGGCGGCGCGCATCAAGGCGACCCCGCCGCCGGGGAGGATCCCCTCTTCGAGGGCCGCCTTCACGGACGCTTGGGCGTCCTTGATCCGGGCCTTCTTCTCCTTCATCTCGGTCTCGGTGGCCGCGCCGACGTTGATCTGGGCGACGCCCCCGGCGAGCTTGGCCAGACGCTCTTCGAGCTTCTCGCGGTCGTAGCTCGACTCCGTGGACTCGATCTCCTTACGGATCTGCTTGACCCGACCGCTGATCTCGGCGCTGGAGCCATCTCCCTCGACGATCGTCGTGGTCTCCGCCGTCACGGTGATCGTCTTGGCCGAGCCGAGGTCGTTGATCGACAGCGACTCGAGGTCCGTTCCCATGTCTTTGAAGACGGGCGAGCGGGCGCCGGTCAACGTCGCGATGTCTTGGAGCATGGCCTTGCGGCGATCGCCATAGCCCGGCGCCTTGACGGCGACGCAGTTGACGATGCCACGTAGCTTGTTGACGACCATCGTCGCCAGCGCTTCACCCTCGATGTCCTCGGCGATCACGAGCAGAGGACGGTTGGCCTTGCTCGCCTTCTCAAGCAGAGGAATCAGGGGAGCGATGTTCGTGAGCTTCTCCTCGTGGATGAGCACGAGGCAGTTCTTGTGTTCACACTCGAGGGTCTTGGTGTCCGTGACGAAGTGGGGGGACAGGTAGCCGCGGTCGAACTGCATACCCTCCACGACCTTCACCTCGGTCTGGGTGCCCTTCCCCTCTTCGATGTTGATCACCCCGTCACCGCCGACCTGTTCGAGGGCGTCGATGAGGATCCCCCCGAGGTCACTGTCGTTGTTCGCCGCGATGGCCGCGATCTGGCGCAGGCGGTCGGGTGCGTCGACGCTGACTTTCCTGGAGTCCTTGCGCAGGCGCGCCACGACTGCGTCGGCGGCCTCCTGTACGCCACGGTTGATCTGGGCGACGTTCGCTCCGGAGACGAGGTGGCGGAGCGCCTTCGTGTAGAGCGCCTCAGCGAGGAGGGTCGCGGTCGTGGTGCCGTCACCAGACACGTCGTGCGTCTTGCTCGCAGCCTCCTTGAGGAGCTGCGCCCCCATGTTTTCGTACGGATCTGACAGCTCGACCTCGTCAGCGACCGTGTAGCCGTCCTTGGTGATGTTCGGCCCCCCCCATCCGCGGTCGATGACCGCACAACGTCCGCGCGGGCCGAGGGTCGTTTTCACCGCTCTGGCCAATTTCAGGACCCCTTGCTTGAGGGCCTCACGCGCGTCCACGTCGAAGCAGAGTTGCTTGGCCATTGATCCCGTATCTCCTTGAGGTGCGAATGGGTGTGCCCCGGCCAGCAGGCCGGAGCCAGGGTGTTGACACGTCGCCTCAACGCAAACAAGGGGCCGGACGCCCCACGTGGCACGGAGGTCGCAGAAGCAGCGGCCTTTGCCCTGCCCGTCGTTCTGCCTCTGCCATGATGACAGCAGCCGGTGGAGACGCGGCTGTGCGGCTCCTGCCAATCTGGCAGAACGGACCAGGCGACCAGGCGATGGATGCCGTATGCGAAGGAGGGGCCGGCGGTTAGGCTCTGTGGACTCGACTTTGGAGCGCATGATGCAGGCTAGGATCCTGACGCTGTTGATCGCCGCCGTGACGGGGTGTTGCCTGCCCGCGCAGGACCTGGTCACCGTCAGCCTCGTGGCTGGGCCGCCGATCAAGGGCCGCTTCGCAGGGGTCTCGGAGGACGGGGCGCTTCAGATCCAGACCCGGGGGGAGAGCCTCGCCACCGTTCCCCAGGACAAGATCGTCACCGCCGTCTTCTCCGAGGTATTGACGCCGGCTCAGCGCGGCGCGGCCCGCATACACATGGTCTCAGGGGACGCCTTCGTGGGGGCCATTGAGGGCGGCGACTTTGATGAGATCGCCTTAGCGACGCAGGCCGCGGGGAGCTTCCGTGTGTTTTTGGACCACGTTTCGATGGTGGTCCTGCTCGACCACAGGAAGAGCGCCGCGGATCTTCCTGCGTCCGTGGCGGGAGCGGACTCGGATGAGCTCTTCCTGCGGCGCGGCGACCGGCTGGACCGCTTGCCTGGCGAGATGCAGCGGCTCGAACGCGCAGGAGTCGTCTTCGACAGCGCCGCCGGTGAGGGCCGCCTCTTCTCGTTCCTCAAGGACAGTGTGGTCGCGGTGCGCCTGGCCGAGACCGACCCCTACAAGGAGCCCGATGCGCTCCTCTGCGTCGCTCGCTTCAAGGATGGGACGCGTATGACGGGCTCGTTGTCGCGGGGAGAGTCAGGGCAGATGGCATTGAAGCTGACCGTTGGCCCCACAGTGATGCTCGACGCCGACTTCCTCGCCTCCCTGGAATTCAAGAGCTCGACGTTCATGTTCCTCTCCGACGCTGATCCCGTGGCGTACACGGAGGTGCCTTACCTTGAGGGCGGCCCGAAATACGGCCTGAAACGCGACGAGGGGTTCCGCCGCGGGGACAAGCTGATCATCGGGGACAAGGTGTTTCGCAAGGGGCTGGGCATCCACGCCCGCGCGGCATGTACCTACGCCCTGGACGGACGCTTCGATGCGCTCCGCGCGGAGGTCGGGGTGGACCCGGTCACGCGGAACCGCTCCGTGCCAGGGAGCGTGCGTGTCCGCGTCACCGTGGACGGGGAGGACATCTGGAAGAGCCCTCTCATGCTCGCGGGGGAGGCTCCCGTGCCCATTTACCTGAAGGGGCTGGGCGGCAAGGCGCGTCTCACCCTCGAGGTCGTTTTCGGAGACAGCCGCGGCACGGGGGCCCGCGCCGTGTTCGGCGACGCGATGGTCCTCAAGGAGTGACGACGCACCGTCCCCTCACCGACACCACATGGGGCTGAACTTCCCTGAGATACCCGCCGCGCTCGATCTTCAGCGCATGGACCTGGTCCCGGCTGTCGTTGCCGGGGGCGCGACCCTTCTCCTCGTGGCTGCGTTGCTCACGCGTCGGAGGCGTGGGCCTGTCCTGACGCCGTTGGCGGTCCTGCTCCGGGGCGCTTCGTTCGGTGTGGTCGCCCTGTTGCTGCTCGGTCCCGTGCAGCGGGTCCATGAGCGCCGGCCCGGGAGGCTGCTCCTCGCCGTCGACATGTCCCGTAGCGTCGACCCCTTCGCGAGGTCACAGGCCTGGGAGACCCTCCGCGTTCGCCCGTCCGGGCACCCGCCACCGATCGGCATCGGTTTCGGTGCTCATCAGCGTCTCCTCGACCCGGGGTTCCCTGTCCCTTCGGGGCCCGACGCGGACGACCTCGTCTCTGATCCGGGGCCGGCCCTCGACGCGCTGCTGTTGCGGGCGGACGCGGGGGGGCGCGCGGCCCGACTCGTCGTCGCGACGGACGGTGCCGTGGCGCTCGCGGACGAAGCGCTTCCGCCCGCAGCGGACCTGTCGCCGTTGCTTGTGGCGCTCGGGTCAGGTGGAGGTCTGCGCGTGCAGTCCGTCGGCTTGGACGTGACCGGTCCGCCCGTCCCGGGACAGCCTGTGCAACTGTTGTGGCGCGGGACCGCGTCAGCGGGCGGGGAGGCAGTGCTGGTCGTTCATGTGAACGGACAAGAGACCCGCCGGGTTGTCGTCTCCATCGCGCCCGGTGCGGTCGAAATACCTGCCACGACGCCGCCGTTGCCACCCGGTCGTCACGTCATCGGCGCCCGCTTGGAGGTCGTCGGTGACGACGCGCTCGACAACGGGGCCGTGACCGAAGTGAGCGTCGAGGGACAGCCGACGGTCACCGTCATCACCGACAGTGAACGGCCGCTCGTGTTGTCGGCGCTCCGCGCGCAGGATCTCGAGGTTGAGGTCGTGACGTCGTCGGCATTGGCTGCGGACCCCGGCGTGGTAGCGGGCACCAGCGTGATCGTGCTCGATCGCGTGGCGGCTGCGACGCTCTCCGCGCCCGGCCTGCTCCGTGCGCTGACGCAGAAGGTCAGCCGCGGCGCCGGGCTGCTTTACCTGCCGCGTGAGGACCTCGGCGAGATGTACGATGTTCGTGCGAAGCCGTTCCTCGATCTGTTACCGCTCCTCGGGCAGGAGCCCCCGGCGCCCCCCGAGCCGGAAGATGAAGAGCCTCCGGTCCCTCCGGACCCAGGCCTCGGCCTGAAGCCGCCGGACCCGGACAAGCCGCACAAACGCGAGAAGCGCAAGGCGCCCTCGCTCGGCCTCCTCCTGCTCGTTGACTCGAGCTCGAGTATGAAGGGGAGCAAGCTGCGCTTGGCGAAGGAGGCCGCCATCGCTGCAGCGGAGGTGCTGCATCCGAAGGACCTGGTGGGCCTCGTACAGTTCAATCTCGCGCCCAGTCTCGTGCTCGAGCTCACGCCTGCGGGAGACAAGACCGAGATTATCGATCGGGTGTCGCGAGTGAAGGCGAGCGGTGGGACGGCCTTTGAGCCAGCGTTGGAGTACGCCGCCGAAGTCTTGGAAGCCCAGGATCTCGCGATCCGCCACGTCATCCTGCTCAGCGACGGCGAGAGCCGTCCATTTCGGGCCAAGCCGCTGGTGTCGAGGTTGGCCGAGAAGGGCATCACGGTCTCGACCGTCGGGTGCGGCGGGAGCTTTGACGAGGTGATGCTCTCGGACATCGCCCACTGGGGTAAGGGGCGCTTCCATCCCGCGTTCAATGCAAACGAGGTCCCGCAGATCTTCACCATCGAGGCCGAGCGGGTCATCAAGGCAACGGGAGCGCGCCACCGTCGCGACGCGCAGGAGAGGCCGCCGGTCGATCCTCCGACGCCGCCGCCCTCGGACGATCCACCTATCGATCCTCCAGAGCCGGCTGAGGACAAGACCGAGGTGCCGCCGGATGCGATCCCCTTCCGGCTTGGCCTGCCCGCTCCCTACCTCGGGGGGGTCGGGCCGCACGACGTTCCAGGGTTGCTGGGGTTGCACGCGACACGCGCCCGGCCAGGCGCGTGGGTCTCTCTCGAGACTGAGAGCGAGAAGATGCCGGTGCTCGCGCATCGGACCCTGGGATATGGTCGCGTCGCCGCGTTCTCTTTGCCGCTCGAGGGGGCCTGGGCGGCTCACGTCATCGGCTGGGACGACTACCAGACGCTCCTCTCCCAGCTGGTCAGATTCCTGCACCCGGACGCCTCCCCCCGACGTTTTCACGTCAATGCGCAATCCCGGGGACGCTCCGTGGTCGCGGAGGTCCTCGACAGGGAGATGCGCAGCTTGCCGGCCGGTCTTCAGGTTGCTGTCGTTGATGAGCGTGGCCGCGTTCCCGACGTGAGCATCGACCGCGTGGGGGGTGACACGTGGCGCATTCGTCTTGACCCGCGTGATGGGGCCGCGGGGCTCGTTGTCCGCGTCGTAACGACCGATGGGCGCGAACCTGTTGGCGGATCGGACGTCGCCCTTGCCGCCGTGCCTCCACCGCCCGAGGTGGCTGATCGCGGCCTCGACCTGGAGGGACTGGAGGCTTGGGCGAGAGCGCTCGGAGGCCGCGTCGTGACCGGCGCCCCCGCGAGTCTTGATGTGCCGGAGAGGGTCACGATTCGACAGGAGGCGTGGGGCGAGGTGCTGCTGCCATGGTTGCTGCTCCTGCTCGGGAGCGACCTCTTGCTCCGTCGCCTGTGGCCGGGAAGGTTGGATTGAGCCCGTGATTCACGAGGTCGTGATCACCGCAGGAGACCCCCAGGGAGTCGGGCCAGAGGTTGCCCTACGGGCGGCAATGGCGGTCGCCTCTCGTCGTCCCGACGCCGGGTTTGTCCTGGTCGGCGACCCGGCGATGTTCGACGCAGGCTTGCCCTGTGTCGAGGAGGCCAGCAGCCCGGGAGTGTCGGTCCTGCCCATACCTCTCGCTGAGCCGCTGCTCGAGTCCCCTCCGTCGGCGGCTGGAGGCAAGGCCGCGTTGGCGTGGTTGGCGGCCGGACTCGAACGCGTCTTTGCCCAGCCCGGCCGAGTGCTGGCGACGGCTCCCGTCAGCAAAGAGGCTATTTCCATGGGGGGCGTCCCGTTTTCCGGGCATACGGACTGGCTACGCGCAAGCTGCGATGCGTCGCGGGCGGTGATGCTGTTCGTTGCCGACAGCCTGCGTGTGGCCCTGGCGACGGTGCACCTGCCGCTGCGCGATGTCCCCGATGCGCTCTCCATCGAGGAGCTGGTCGCCACCCTGGCGGTCGTCAGCGAAGGGCTGAGCTCACGCTACGGCATCGATCGGCCGCGGCTGGCCGTGCTGGGCTTGAACCCTCACGCCGGAGAGGGGGGGCTCCTCGGCACCGAGGACAGGGACGTCATCGCCCCGGCGGTGGCCGCCGCCAGGGGCCGGGGACTGGATGTGGACGGCCCTTTTGGGGCCGACGGCTACTTCGGAGCGATGATGCGGGCGGGCCGGCCCACCCACGACGCGGTCCTGGCCATGTATCACGACCAGGGCCTTTTGCCGGTCAAAGCGCTTGCGTTCGGTCGCGCCGTGAATGTCACCCTTGGGCTCCCCATCGTTCGAACATCGGTGGACCACGGTTGTGCCTGGCCCCTGAAGGGGACGGGAGAGGCCGACTCAGGGTCCATGGAGGTCGCCATCGAGCACGCTTTGATGCTGGGGACTCGCGTCGGCCGTTGACCCGGGGGGCAAACTCGCTCATGATGTGAGCGGATTCTTGAAGGGCTCGGCATGTTGGGGACGTGACCGAGCTATGCCCCTACAGGTTGGGGGGGCGGCGCTGGCGCCGCCGGGCCAGTGCCCCAGTCATCCGGACCCCATGGGCGAGGGCGGACCATGGCGAAGCGGAACCGGCCGATCCTCTACGAGGTGTTCGGTTCGCAGACCCGCGCAAAGGGCGAGGGCTCAGGCTCCCTCGGTAAGGGCGCTAAAAAGCCCGCCAGGCGCCGGGGAGCGACGCGGCTCGTAGGGAAGGAACTTCGGGTCAGCTATGAGCTTGCGGCCGTGTTCGGGCTGCTCACGGTTGTCCTTGGTGGGACGCTCTATTACTTTGGCTGGGTTCGTGGGAACGATCCCGGCAGTGAAGCCAGCCTCGCCTCGCGGGCGCCGTCTGAACGGACGGCGAACCCGGTGGCTGACTCGGCTCCTCTGGCGGGCCCCGAGGACGCGCAGCGGGTCACCCGTGAGGAGACCTACTACGCGGTTCGGGTGTTTACCGCGAGCTATGCGTCCGATGCATCCAAGGATCAGGTCAGGGAGCAGACTCGGCGAGCCATCGCCGTGCAGGATTTCTTGATCTCCAAGGGGTACGCGGACGCTCGCGCCACCCGTCATGCGAGGAGCCGGGAGGTGCGCGTGTACGTTGGAAGGGCTGACACCGCGTCGGCCCTCGACAGCACGACGCGCCAGATTCGTCGCGTGACTCTGGATGGGAAGAGACAGTTCAAGACCGCATATCCAACGAGGATCACGGTCGGGAAATAGGGCCTCACGCCCCCGAGGAAGTTCATCATGTCCATTCACAAGAGTCTGCGATCGAGCTCGGGGTTGACTCGCGCGCGCAACGTCCTCACGCGTGC
Organism: Planctomycetota bacterium; assembly: GCA_002683135.1. Taxonomy (GTDB): domain Bacteria; phylum Planctomycetota. The sequence goes on from NYSS01000009.1 coordinate 102,860, forward strand.
CGAGCGTGTCGAACGCATGACGCGAGAGGGCCGGCTCAAGCCGGGTGACCCCGTGATCGGTTTGCCGAAGACCAAGGTCTTCAAGGCGAAGAAGGTCAAGAAGAAGAAGAAGGTGGAAGAGGACGAAATCGAAGCGGCCGCGACCGAAGAGACTCCGGCCGAATAGGCTCGGTCGTCTTTTCGATTCGCTAACGGGCGTTCGCCTCTCTCAACATGCGCATCAGCAACAGGGCCAGTCGGGTCCAGGCCTCCGGTATCCGGAGGATGTTCGATCTGGGTGCGCGCCTGAAGGATCCGGTCGATTTATCTATCGGTCAGCCGCATTTCCCGGTCCCCGATTCGGTGAAGGAGGCTGCCGTCCGAGCGATTCGCGACGACAGGAATCGCTACACCGTGACGCAGGGAATTCCGGCGTTGAACGAGGCGGTGCTTGATGGGATCGAGAGGCGCACGGGGGTGCGTCCCGAGTCGAGCTTGGTGACGGCGGGCGTCGCCGGCGGGTTGACCCTGGGATTCCTGGCGCTGCTGGACGAGAGTGACCGGGCGCTCATCCCCGACCCGTATTTCGTTTGCTACCGCAATCTCGGGGCGCTCCTCGGTAGGGAGCCGGCCTGCTACGACACGTATCCCGATTTCCGGATTACGGAAGAGCGGCTCGAAGCCGGCATGCGCGAAGACGTGCGCCTGTTGCTCGTCAACTCGCCGTCGAATCCGACCGGGCGTGTCTTGACCGTCGAGGAGTTGAAGATCTGCGCGTCGTTCGCGCGTCGTCACGATCTCGTCATCGTGACGGACGAGATCTACGACGCATTCGCATATGACGGCCCCGTACCGTCGATCCTGTCCTACTACGATCAGGTGCTGTTTCTCGGAGGCTTCGGCAAGACGTATGGGATGCCCGGTTGGCGTCTCGGTTACGCCGCTGGGCCAGAAGACGTGATCGAACGGATGCGGGCGTTGCAGCAGGTGTCGTTCGTCTGCGCGCCTGCCCCACTGCAGCACGCCGCGTTGGTGGCTCTCGAACTCGACATGAAGCCGTATGTCGACGCATACAGACAGAAGCGAGACCGGATCTTCGATGGTCTCAAGGACGTCCTCGACATCGTTCGTCCCGACGGGGCCTTCTATCTGTTCCCACGGGCGCCTGGCGGGCTCGATTCCGACACGTTTGTCGACCGCTGCGTGGCGAAGAACCTCCTCGTTGTCCCGGGGGTCGCGTTCTCTCATGCCCGGACACACTTCCGCGTGAGCTTTGCCCTGGAGGACGCGGTGCTCGATCAGGGGACGGCGCTCCTCCGCAAGCTGGCAGAGGACGCCGCCAGCGAGGCCGCAGAGGTCTGACCGGAGGAGCTCGATTTGCGTCCTAACCAGGCCCGCGCATGCGGACAGCAAGCTGAAGACGGCGGTCGCTTGCGTTAAGACACCACACCATGGTCCTCCACCCGGAGCGTCTCGCCATCTGTGAGCAGCAGGGCCTCTGCGACCTGCTCGAGGTGTTCTCATCCATCCAGGGGGAGGGCCCGCGGGTGGGTGAGAGGCACCTCTTCGTGCGGCTCGCGCAGTGTGATATTCAATGCGCCTATTGCGACACCCCGCTCTGTCACGGCGTTCACGCTCGCGCGCGCGTCGAGCGGACCCCGGGGAAGGGGGACTTCGTATCTGTCGAGAATCCGGTTCCCGTGCAGTCCCTGCGCGGTGCTGTCGAGGGCCTGCTCGCCGCCACACCTCACCGCGCCGTGTCGCTGACGGGTGGCGAGCCCCTGCTGCAGCCGTGGGTGATCGAGGCGTTGTCGCCGATGATCCGGGCGTCGGGAGCGCGTGTGTTGCTCGAGACCGATGGCAACCTGCCTGATGCTTACGAGCGCGTGCGCGGGAGCATCGACATCCTCAGCATGGACTGGAAGGCGCCGTCGGCGACTGGAGAGCCCGCGCGCTACGACGAGCATCGCCGCGTGTTAGGGCTCTCCGGCAGCGCTGAGGCGTGGGTCAAGCTGGTGTACGTCGCCGAGACACCAGAGGAGGAGGTCGCCCTAGCGGCGCGAGCAGTCGCGGATGTGCGGCCCGATGTGCCGTTCATCTTGCAGCCTTGCACTCCGTTCGCGCGGGTCCGAACAGCCCCGTCTTCCGACCTTGGCTTGCGGCTCGTTAGCGTCGCCGCTCAGCACCTCAGTGACGTGCGTTTGATTCCACAGGTCCACAAAATGCTGGACGTCCTGTGAGGTTGCCGGTCGTCGGGATCATTGGGCGCCCCAACGTGGGCAAGTCGTCCCTGCTCAACGCCGTCGCCAAGCGCCGGATCGCGATCGTCCACGACAAACCTGGCGTGACGCGAGACCGCGTCGAGGCGGAGGTCACCCATGGGGACCGCACGTTCACGCTGATTGACATGGGGGGGATCGGCATCGTCGACGACCACGCGCTCGATGACGAGGTCGAGATGCAGATCAACGTGGCGCTGACCTCCTCAGATGTCGTCGTGTTTGTGGTGGACGTCCGAGACGGCGTCACCCCTCTGGACGAAGCTGTGGCTGACGTCCTTAGGAAGCAGAACAAGCCCACGATCCTGCTCGCCAACAAGGTCGACGGAGAGCAACTCGTCCACGAATTGCATGTCTTCGAGTCTTTCGGTTTGGGATCGCCCCTTCCGGTCTCAGCGCAGCAGATCCTGGGTGTTGGCCCTGCCATGGATGCGGTGTGTGAAGCGCTGCCCCGCAAGACAGCCGCGGAGCGGCCATCTGAGGAGGGGGAGACCCGTATCGCGCTGGTCGGGCAGCGAAACGCTGGCAAGAGCACGCTGCTCAACGCCCTCGTCGGCGAAGAGCGTGTCATCGTCTCCGAGATACCAGGGACGACGAGAGATTCTGTAGACGTGCAGGTCGCATTTGGGGAGCGCAAGTTCACAGCGATCGACACGGCGGGGATCCGGAAGACCCGCAAATTGCAGGACTCGATCGAGTACTACAGCCAGCTTCGTGCCCACGAATCGATCACGCGGGCGGACGTGGTCCTCCACCTCATCGATGCCAGCAAGGAGATCTCCCAGGTCGACAAGAAGATCGCCGACGCAGTGATGACGGCCCGAAGGCCCTGCGTCTTGGTGATCAACAAGTGGGACCTGGCCGAGCACATCGACACCGAGAAGTACCTCAAGTACTTCGCGAGCCGACTACCTCTTTGGCATTTCGCCCCCGTCGTGTTCGTGAGCGCCAAGGAGCGCGTCCGGCTGCGAGAGATGGTGGACGTCGCCTTCGATCTCCATGATCAAGGGGCGGAGCGGATCAGCACGCCCCGCCTCAACAAGGTCGTCGAGCAGGCGGCCGCCATCCGAGGCCCACGGGTCAGCCGAGGAAAGTATCCCAAGATCTACTACGCTACTCAGGTCGGGACGAACCCTCCGTGGATCGTCTTGTTCGTGAATGACCCGGGGCTCTTCAAGGACGACTTCCGTCGCTTTTTAGGGAATCGGTTCCGCGAGGCGTTTTCATTCCACGAGATCCCGGTTCGCATTTCGTTCCGCAAACGGAAGTCGATCTACCGCTGAGTTCAACCGCCATGCGCAAGATCCTGATCATGCTGGGCCTCTGTTCGCTCATCGTCGGTTGCAGTGGCACCGCTGCTCAGAACGAAGAGACCACCAATTTCACGTATCGCCACACTGGTGACGAGATGTGGAAACAGGTTCGCTCTCAAGTCCTCAAGGCCTGGCGCATCACTGCCGAGGATCGCAGCGCTGGGGAGATCGTCACGACCTGGGACGTCCGTCTTCATGCGATGAACAGATTCGGCCGCCGTCACCGCTTGAAGATCACCCTCGAAGGAACTGACGAGAAGGGCTACACGGTCGTCGCCGCGCAGGAGACGGAGATGAACACGAACCAGGACAATCCTCTGGCGGCATCCGAGGCGGACTGGGAAGAGATGAACGCGGACGGAGCTCTCGCGCAGCGTTTCCTGTTCAAGCTTCATCGTCGGATAAACCCACCGAAGACGTGGCGCGAGGTGCGCTGACGGCTGACTCGCTGATGCTGCCGCGCCGAGCGATCGGCGCCGCTATCGTCGCTCCGGTCCTGACGTCGCAGACGAGCGTGCCACATGCGAGCACTCGTCTTGGTGGCGCCGCTCTTCTCCAGAAGGGCCTCTTTTCCCGGATCGCGAGGTAAATTCCGCATTTTTTTGCCCACCTGTTCCTGCCTGTTTCGGGGCACAGGAACCTGTCGTCCGGATAACGCGAGGGCGGCGTTCCGTGCGACGTTTGAGTCACCTTCAGCGCAGCTGGCGGGCTACGTCAGCGTGGGTGGTGCGGTCATTGCGCTGGCTCCTTCCTGAGGCGTTGCGAATGGTGTTGTTGGTACGCCGGTGGAGCAGCGGGATGTCAGCGGGATGTCGCGGTGCGTCGATGCAGACAACACCTTGATAGGTCGTGGTTTGTCGCTGCACGACAATCGGACCGGTGCTCGCAAGCTGTTTGTTTCAAAGGGCTTCCGGGGTTTCCCTTGTAGACATCCCGTTGTTGATAACTCGCACCTTTCGCTTGCTTTCGGCGCGAGAGGTGTGCGTGTGACCGCGCATGTAGAACAAGCAGGAAGGCGGTTCGGGGGGCGGCCGTTGCGCCTTCGCGTGCGCACGTTGTCCGTGGGCTTTGAGCTTCCGAAGCATCCCCCAACGGACGTTTCAACGGTTGTCATCCACGTCTTGCAAGAGGGCGGCGTGGAGGTGTGTTGAGGTGACGGAGACGGTTAAATCCCTGACCCGGCGCGGGTGCGGAAGCGTGAGAAAAAATCAAGGCGGAGGTTGATTCCTGTTGCATGTTCAAGAATCGCGAATTACTTTTTCCACTGTGCCCCCCGGGGGGTAGTGAAGAGGTTACGGGACCTTTTCGAGATCCAGAGGTACCTCAGTTGGGAGGTAGGGAATTGGCAAAGAAGGCTAAACGGAAGGCCACGCGGAAGAAGGCGACTAAGCGGAAACCCGCTCGCCGGAAGGCTGCGAAAAAGAAGGCCACCAAGAAGAAGGCGACCAAGCGCAAGGCGACTAAGCGCAAGGCGACCAAGCGTAAGGCGACCAAGCGCAAGGCCACCAAGCGCAAGGCCACCAAGCGCAAGGCCACCAAGCGTAAGGCGACCAAGCGTAAGGCCACCAAGCGTAAGGCGACCAAGCGTAAGGCCACCAAGCGCAAGGC
>NYSS01000010.1 GCA_002683135.1 Planctomycetota bacterium
TGAAGAGCTCCACGGAACCGGGGACCACGCCGAGCAGCGGGACGGCCAGGACAATGGCGCCTACCGGTTCACCCAGGGCGATGACCGAGACCGTCGCGGCCGGCAGCCGGGCCAGGGCCCAGTTCAACGTCGAGTGACCTACGAGCTGGGGCAGCAGCGCCAGCAGCACGCACCACCCCACGCCTGCCGCCGAGGGCGGGCGCGGATCATCTCCGAACGCGAACAGGGCCAAGAGGACCAGCACGGCAGCGATCCCGTAAGTGGGCGTGATGTAGGCCAACAGGGACAGCCGCTGGCGCAGTCCGCGCCCGACCATGAGATAGCCCGCGTAGCCCCACGCCCCAACCAGAGCGAGGCCGTTGCCGAGCAGGGCGTCGGGGCGTTCCGCGCTACCACCGCTCGATGCGAGCGTAATAGTCGTGGCGCCGGCCACGGCGAGCAGGACCCCAAACCCCGTGCGTCGCGAGACCCGCTCGCCGATCGTCCACGGACTGGCGAGCGCCACCCACACAGGGATCGTGCTGACCAGCACCACCGAACTGGCCTGGGACGTGAGGCTGAGGGACCGGATCCACGCCACGAAGTGCAGCGCCAACAAGGCTGCTGACACCGCGATCAGTCCCATGTCTCGCCGGCCCAGCCCCCGCAGCTCGCGTCCGGCTCGCGTCACCGCGATCGGCAGCAGCACGATCGCCGCGACGCCCAGTCGCCAGACCGCGACGACGAGCGGCTCCACGCCCTCGTCCAGCGCGTAACGGATCAGGATCGATCCGGTCGCGATCGCAAAGACACCGACGCTCAGTCCGAAGGCAGGATGCACCATGGCAGCGTCGAGGTTATACAAGAGACGAACCATGGAGACCACGTTCCGAGATCGAATGCTGCGGGTCGTCGAACGCGACCACGGACGCGGCCAGCAACAGGAGGCGCTGATCGAGGCTATAGCGTCCACCCTGTCGGGGCCGACGCCATGGCGCGCCGTCCCAGGGGCCATCCATGACGTCCTCGGGGGGCGGGGATGGGAATGGAACGGGATCTACGTAAGGCACACAGAACGCCAGCTGGTCCTCGCCGCCGCCCACGGACCGCTCGTGTGCGCGACCCTCGACCTGGAGGGTGGCGTGGGCAGCTCAGGCATGTGCTGGGACGCCGTGCTGACGGGCCAGACCCTGGTGGCAACGGATGTGAAGCGGTGGCCCGGATACGTCTCCTGCGACGCTGAGTCCGGCCTGGCGACGACGGCCAGCATCGTCTGTCCGATTGGCAACGCGGCAGGCGAGACGATCGCTGTCTGGGACCTGGACTCCACCCAGCCCCTCGACCCCGGGGACGGCCCCTTCATGGAGCAGGTCTTCACCACCCTATCGTCGGTCTGCCGCCCCGAGGTGGGCGACATCCTCAACACGTAACCGCCCACCCCAATCTGTAGGGGACCTCTGGGATGCGTACAATTTTCGGCCCATGGCACTGATCTCCATTGACGACGGTTCCTTCCGGTACGAGGGCGGCCCCCTCCTGATGGACAACGTCCGACTCGACATCGAGCGCGGCCGCAAGATCGGGGTGATCGGACAGAACGGGACCGGCAAGAGCACCCTGCTCAAGCTGATCGCCGGCGACCTCGAGGCAACGGGCGGCCAGGTGCATCGCCAGCGCGCCCTCAAGATCGCCTACCAGGAGCAGGAGCTGATCCGCGAAAAGGACGTGACCGTGCGCGACGAGATGCTGCGGGTCTTCGAAGCGCACCGGTCCCGAGAGCAACGCATCCGCGACATCGAGAATCAGCTCGCAGCGGGAGCTGACGCAGACGAGCAGGCTCGCCTGCTCGCCAAACTAGATCGCTTGCACGACGAGCAGCGCATCTCGGGCGGCTACACGGTGGAACAGAGGATCGCCTCGGTGCTCTCCGGCCTGGGACTGCCGGAGTCGGCCTGGGACCAGCCCATCGGCTCGTTCTCCGGCGGCGAAAAAAACATCATCGGGCTCGCCCGTGTCCTCCTCGCCGAACCGGATGTCATCCTCCTCGACGAGCCCTCGAATCACCTCGACCTCGACGGCCTCGAGTGGTTCGTGAGGTGGCTGCGACAGTCGGAAGCGACGGTCATCATGGTGAGCCACAACCGCCACCTCCTCGACGTCACCGTCAGCGAGATCTGGGAGGTGGGCAACGGGGGGGTTGACGCCTGGGCGGGCAATTTCACGGACTGGCAGCAACAGAAGGCCGACGCCCTCGCCTTGCAGGAGCGGCAGTGGAAGAACCAGCAGCGCATCATCCGACGGCTCGAGTTCCAGGCGCGCAGGCTGCGCGACATGGCCCGCGCATACGACGACCCAGGCCAGGCGAAACGAGCGAAGGCGATGCTCAAGCGCATCGAACAAATGGACAAGGTCGAGCGCCCGAACGATGGGGATCAACGGTTCCACGCCAGGCTGAGCACCGAAAGGCGCCACGGCGAAATCGCGCTCGTCATCAAGGGCTTTGACTGCACCCTCGGCGAGCGCGTCCTCTTCGACAAGGCCACCTTGGAGATCACGGCCGGCAACCGCGTAGCGCTGGTCGGGCCGAACGGATCGGGCAAGACAACGCTCTTCCGCCACATCCTCGAGCACGGAAGCTGGGAGAACCCGGTCCTGCGCATCGGCAAGTCGGTGAAGATCGGGGACTACAACCAGATCCACCAAGAGGTCATGGACCCCAAGGCGTCACTCGTCGACTGGTTGGCTGACCGGACCGGCCTCAAATACCAACCCACGACGGAGCTACTGCATCGGTTCCTCTTCACTCGCGAGGACCTCGATCGCCAGGTCGCGACCCTCTCCGGTGGTGAGAAGAGCCGCCTTCAGCTGGCCCGACTCGTCCACGAGCAGGCCAACCTGCTGATGCTCGACGAGCCGACGAACCACCTTGATATCCAGGCGTGCGAGCAGCTCGAGCAGATGCTCGAGGAATACGCCGGCACGCTGCTGGTCATCAGCCACGATCGCTACTTCCTCGACCGGATCGTCAACACCGTCGTGGAGGTCAAGGACCGGCGACTCGTCCAGCATCGCGGCAACTTCCAGGAGTGGTGGGAGCACCACTACGCCCTCGCCGCCGAGCGCCGCTCGGGCGCCCTCGCCTTGCACTCCCAGAAGGAGGCCGCCGGGCGCTCCGCCGACAAGCGCTCCCGCATCGATGAACGGGAACGCAAGAAGACGGCCGAACGCGAACTACGACGCATCAAGAACCGGGTCCAGAAGATCGAGAAGCAGATCCAGGACGCCGAGGACAAGAAGGGGGCACTCGAATCCGAACTCGAGCGCGCTTATTCCAATAGCGGCGACCCATCGCGCACGACAGCGCTCGCTGGCGACCTCAAGAAGGTGGTCGCCGAGATCGAGTCGTTGTACGCGGAGTGGGAGGACGCCGCCTCACGCATCACGGACACGTGAGCACCGCCCTCCCCCGGCCCATCGCTCAGCGACGACGCTTGTCCAGGATCGCCTTGGCGAAGGCCTCGAGCCCCGCCTTCACGGCGGCGACGTCCTCGTCCGACATGTGCTTCCGCGTCTTCTCCAGCATTCCATAGAAGAACGCGCGCTCGTGGGGCTGAATGGGACAACCGATGTTGCCCTTGGGACCGTCCGATGTGACCAGCTGTCCGCCGTCACCATCGAGGATCACCATCCAGGGGATCCCGCCACCCTTGCCCCCGCGAAGCTCCTTCGCCACGTCCTTCCCGTTGGCCATGCGGTCCTGGTCGATCTTGAGCGCGACATAGTCCTTGGCGATCGCCGAGGCGACGGCCTTCTGCCCGAGGAACTCCTCGAGCCGATGGCACCAGCCTCACCACGGCGCGCCGAGGTGGACCAGCACCTTGCGATCGCTCTTCTTCGCGGCGCTGATCGCCGAAGCCAGCACCGCCGTGGCGTCCAGCGGCGTGGGCTTGTTCGCCTTGAGGAACGCCAGGAGCTTCTCGGTGCTGTGCTCCTTGCCCTCCTCCAGCGGCGTGGTCGGCTGGTTCTTCACGACCTCGCCCTTCGAGTCGAGAACGGTGATGAACGGGACCCCATGCTGCTTGATGTCGGCCTCGTACTTCTTCACCAGGTCGAGGTTCTTGTCCCATTTGCCGATGTCGACCTTCACCACCTCGTAGTCATCGCGGAGCGGGCGGCGAAGCTCGCGGCGCTTGAACGCGTCGGCCAGCTTGTGACACCAGCCACACCAGTTCGCCCCGAAGACGACCATCACGCGCTTGTCATCACGGCGCGCCTTGGTCAAGGCCGCGTCGATGAGCTCGTGGGCGTTGGCCGCTTCATCGTAGGTCGCGGGCTTCTGGGCCGGGGCGACGGAGACGAGCGCTGCCGACAGCAAGATCAGGAAACACCGGGACATGGTCGCACTCCTGTAAGTAGAACCGGACCAGTGTAGTCGATGCACGGTCAGCGAACCGAACGGAACACTCAGGGCCAGGTGCCCTCACCCGGGCTGGGTCCGCCACCTGTCGGCGCTCAAGCAGGCTGCCTGATGGCTGAAACCCCCTTCTCCCCGTACGCTGGCCCACATGGGCGCGTCATCTCCCCACCGCATGGCCGCAATCGTCGTCGGCGCGCTCGTGTTCGTCGGCGGCTATCTCGTCTTCCCCGTGGAGAGCGACGCGGGATACGTGATCAATGACGCCCTGTGGAACGGGAGCGGACCGGAGCTGCGTCCCTGGAGGGAGATCAGCGCCCACCACCCCCTCTTCCATATCGCGGCCAATCTCCTGACTCCGGTGCTGGACGCGTGCGGCGTCGAGCAACCAGGGCACCACGCGGCCAAGACACTCTCCGCGCTGTCAGGGGCGCTGGTGATCGCCCTGATCGTCCTCGCTGGCGGAGCACGCCGCTGGTGGGCCGGGCTGCTGATCGCGGCCCCCCTCGCCGCGACACGGGGCTTTTGGATCGAGGCAGGGACCGGAGAGAACGTCCTGCTCGGCGCCGTCGGCGCGCTGCTCGCGACGGCGGCCGCCCTCGATCCGAAAATCCGACCACGGCGCCTCGGCGCGTTCGTGTTGCTCGCGCTGCTGTGTCGCCAGGACAACGTGCTCCTCATCCCCGCGTGGGCCTACGCTCTCGGCCAACGGCTCGACGGGCCGACGCGAGCACGGACGGTGACCACGTGGCTGGCGGCCACGGGCGTAGCGGGGATCGCCCTGTACGCGCTCACCTGGATCACCTTCGGCGAGAATCTGGCGTTCGGCGATTACCTGACGGACACCGCTCAGAAATCACCTCACCCGAGCGGCAGCTGGTCACACTCGGAGGGGATGGGCGCGGTGAAGGTGCACGCGGGCGCGCTGACGGTCCTGGTGATCGGACTCGTGACCCTGGACCCGGTCGTCAACATCTGGGTCGGCGTCGCCTTCGTCGGTCTCCTCGTCGCCTTGGGCGCGCTGCTCAGGGGAACCCGCCCAGCGCGACCGCTGGTGACCTGCGCCCTCCTGGTGGTGATCGTCCGGGCGCCCTTCTACCTTTGGTTCGAACCCGCGAACTTCGAATGGTGGATCGTCCCGGTCGCGATCATCGCGTGGACGTCGGCGGCGCTCACGGCGGCCCCGGGGAGCCCCCCGCGCCTCCGCCTCCGCCTGGCATCGGCCATGTCCTTCGCCATGCTCGCGGGGATCTCGTGGACCCACACCCCGCACTCCTGGGAGCTCCGAGAACGGCATATGGCCCGCCTCATGGATCGCGCCATCGCCATGGGGGAAGACGGGGGGCGCCCGATCTGGGTTCCCCTCTCCGAGCTCCCGCACACCGGATTCATGATCCGTGGCATGCGACCGGAGAAGAGCGCCATGGGACTCTCGCTCTCCGCCGCCGTGGAGGTGATCGCGAAGATGGCGCTGGCCAAACCAGACCGAACCATCGTCGCAGTACACGACCGCTCCTTGCTCCACGAGATCTCCGTCTCGGAGAGCAGGGAGGAGCCCGGAGCGCCGCCCCTCGACCGCTTGGGCGCCCGGTATCTGCGCCGCCGCGGGCGCATCCAAGCGGTGATCATCCCCTCGAAGCGATAAAACCGCCCGGTTCCGGCGCCCGCACCGCCGGTCGATCTTGCACCGCTAGGGGCCGCATCCGTAGAATTCCTTGAGCGGTGGGCTTCCCTGGATCTCCGCTCGTTGTTTCCCAAACCTCGTTGATGTCGTTCTGTCCCTGCCCGGGCCCTATCGCCCCGGCGGAGTCCCAAACATGTCGAGTAACCGCCTCCTTTGCGCGCTGACCTGCCTCCTCGTCGCAGCCAACACTAGCCTCGCGCAGCCATCCATGGGTGAATACGTGTGGTGGACCTACAGCTACGCCTCAAGCGTTTACAGCAACGACACCGACATGAAACAGTGCATGGACACGCACGTGGTATCGATCCCCGGCGCCTCATCGTTGCGACTCAAGTTCGACAACGTCAACCTCGGCGCCGAGGACTACATCCAGATCATCTCCAACCGCGATGGCAACACGCAGGAGCAATACCCCCACGAGCTGCAGAAGTGGACGAATACGTCGGCGTACTTCAACGGCGAGAGCGTCACCGTCAAGCTCTGGGTCTCCCCCGGATCGACGGCGTCGTTCATGATCCGTGACCTCATCGCTGGCGCGACCGGGTCTCTCGGCTTCCACCACACGATCTGCGGGCCCACGGACGACCGCGTCCTGTCCACCGACTGGCGCGCCATGCGGGCGGTCAGCAGCCCCACCGGCGGCGGCGGCGGCTGCACGATCTGGGCAGCGACCGCCACCAACTACGTCCTCTCCGCCGGTCACTGCACGGGCACCTTCGGCGTCGCCGAAGCCGAGGTCCCGCTCTCCACGAGCGGCGGCAGCGCCCAGCACCCGCCCTCCAATCGCCAGTGGCCCATCAGCAACTTCGGGGCGCTGGGGAACGGCGTCGGAGACGACTACGCGGTCAGCACCCTCAGCACCAACGCCCAGGGTCAGTGGCCATCGACGCTCTACGGGTTCTTTACCCTCGGCTGGTTCATCCCCACGGTCGGGAACGCGATTCGGATCACCGGTTACGGCACCGTGACCGCGCCGGTCTCAGCGACCTGGAACGTCGTCAACAAGACCCATGCGGGCAGCTACGTCACCACCGGCGGCGGCGGAACCGGCCTCGGCTACAACGCCGACACCACCGGCGGCAATTCCGGCTCACCGATCATCTGCGACATCTCCGGCCTCGCCATCGGTATTCACACCCACGGCGGCTGCTCGGCCAGCGGCGGCAACAACTGGGGCACGAGCCTCACCAACGCCGGGTTCCAGGCCATGTGGACCTCCTCCGGCGCCCCCACACCTCCTGCCGGCGTGTGCGCCACGCTGAGCGCACCGTCCGCCAACTTCACGTCGTCAAATCCGAGCGTCCTCCAGGGCAGCACCGTCTCGTTCAGCGACACGAGCACGGGAGGCCCCTCCTCCTGGGCGTGGGATCTCAACGGCGACGGCACCACCGACTCCACCCTGCCCAACCCGACGTTCACCTACAACACGCCGGGGAGCTACACCGTCAGCCTCACCGTCAGCAACGCGTTCGGCAGTAACACGAACGCCATGCCCGGATACGTCATCGTGTCGGCGCTGACCGCGGCGACGCTCCCCGTGACCGAACCCTTCACCGCCGGACTCCCCACGCAGGGGTCGAGCGGCTGGGTGTTCTCGAGCAGCAACAGCTTCGGAGCCATCACCGCAGGACAGAGCGGAGTCGTGTCCCCGAATTCCGGCGGCAACGCGCTCACCATGTCCTCCAACACGAGCGGCAACTTCGTCCAGAACGACGCCACCCTCGTCATCGACCTGGCCGCCGCGGGCGGAGCGACCCTGAGCTACTGGATCAAGGAGACCGGCGACGAGGACGACCCCCAGGATGGTCTGTGGATCAGCGATGGGGCCAACGAGGCGCTCGTCCAAGCGCACACGGGCTTGTTTATTTCCGCCGTATGGACCCAGTACACCGTCGACCTGGACCAGGCCGCGACGGCGAACGGCATCGCGATCACGAGCACCTTCCGGGTGATCTGGCGCCAGTACGACAACTTCGTCCTCGGCACCGACGGGCACCTGATCGACGACGTGGACATCCAACCGGACAGCCAGTTTTCGCTGACGCTCAGCAGCACCGGCGGCAACCTGTTCTGCGGCCTGCAGAACCTCCCGACAGGCACCGTGCAGGGCTTCACCCTCTTCAGCTTCAACACGACCCTCCCGGTGGGCCTCGGGAACATCTACGGGATCAACGCAGACCTCATGACCTTCCAGTCCATCGCCTCGCCAGGGGCCCCAGGGAACATCTTCCATTGGGTCCTCCCCGCCCCGCCGTTCCTGTACCCGAACGCGCCCTTCGTGCTGCCACCGGGCTCGCTGAACTCGTTCGTCGGGATGACCGCCGACGGCCAGGGGCTCGCCCTCGGCGCGGGCTTCAACCTGCTCGGTACCACCAACGTGGTCCGGACAACCCTGACCCCGTAACCGGGGGATCTCAGCGGTCTCGGCGAAACGAGCGCGGGTCTTCGGGTCGGCGTTCGTTTCTATTGACGCCCGCGGACCGGACCCTCACCTCATCGCGTCCCATCAAGGAACTTCACACGCTGTTGCGCAACGACGTCGCCGGGCCGCAGCTGCAACAGGTCGTTGAACGCACGCTTGGCTCGCCCCAAGTCGTGGGCGCCCAGGCATGAGTCTCCGAGCACCCGCTGGACCTCGGGATATCGAGGCGCCTTCAGGACAAGACGCTCTGCATACCGTCTCGCGTCCCTGTAGCGACGGCCCGATAGATGTAAGCACGCGATCCTGAACAGCACATCGACGTCATCGGAAAGAGCACCCTCCGCCCGCAGGTAGGCCGTGGCCGCGGCCTCCTGATCGCCCATCTGCTCCAACCCGATCCCGAGAATGAGATGCAGATCGCCGTCATCGAGGCGGGTCGAGAGGCCACGACGTGCAGCCTCAACTGCCTCCTCCGGGCGCCCCTGCAGTAAGCGCAAGACGGCTGCCTCGAGCCCGCCGTCGGCGACCCGCGCCTCCATGTCTGCGCGACCCTTTGTGTCCGCATCGCACCAAGCGATCCCCGACGGGTAACGCGGCGTGAGGATACCCAGCGCCGAGACGAGCTCGGTCTCGGCAGCGCCGAGAGGTGGCAGCGGGTCGAGCGCATAGCGCACGCGCTCCTTGCTACCCAGCCATGTGGCGCTGACGATGAAGATAAGCGGAAAGGCCACCAGCCCCCCCAGGAGCAACAGATCGGAACGGCGCGGGCGCATCACCCACTCTTGCAACGTAAGAAGGACATACCAAGAGCCCCCAGGCCCTGGCCCGCGGGGACTCGCGGGCGACAGGGCCCCAACCGACGGCCACATAGTGCTTTTCGAGCGGACCGCGGCGCCGCCCCGTTGTTCGCGGAAGGCCGGCCTAACCCTGCGTAGGAGCGGACCGCGGGCCGCGGGCGTGGAGGACGGAATAGGACGCGACCGCTTCTACCCGCACCTCCTCGAAGAAGCTCCGGAGGAGATCACGGTGGAGGTCCACCGCTTTCACCACCATATGCAACACCCCGTCGGCGCGGAGCGCGGATGCGGCGGCACGCGCGAACGCCGCCGCGATGCGACCATGGGAGAAGTACGGTGGATTCGCCAGGGCACGGTGCACGCCAACCGGGAGTTCTTCCAGGTCAGCGCGAAGAACCGTCGACGCCGCCTCCAGGCCGTTTCGCTCCGCGTTGGCCGCCGCGACGGCAACGGCGCGGGCATTCGAATCCACCATGGTGATGCCAGCGGGATCCGCGTCGACAGCGGCCGCGAGTCCGAGCGCGCCGATGCCGCAGCCGAGGTCGAGGACGAGCTCGCCCGGCGACGCGGTGAACGCCCCGAGCAGCGCCTTCGTGCCGGGATCGAGGCGGCCTGGAGAGAAGACTCCCGGGCGGGTCAGAAGCTCCAGCTCGCGGTCGCCCCGCGAGAAACGCACCAGGTGATCATGGTCCCTCACCCGTTGATCCGACCGCGTACGACGCGCGCTTACGACGGCCCCAGAACGGGACGTGCCTTGCAGATCCGCCCGGCCGAAGACCTCCTTCACCACCCTGCGCAGCCACGACGGGGAACCGTCCGTCGAGGCGATGAGGCGCCCCTTGTCCACGAGCGCGTCATGCGCCCTCTCGATGAGTTCCCTGCCGTACAACGACTCCGCCCGAGCAGGAAACGGGATGGCGATGAGCCGGAACGGCCCCGGCGGGAGATCGCTCGTCAGCGCGATCTCTACATCATCGCTGTCGTTTGTAGCCAGGTTCCGTGAGGCGATGTGCGCCTCCCACGCATCCATGTGATGAGCGGTCACGGACGCCTCAGGCCACAGGCGCCGCCCGACAATGGCCGAGACCCCGGCGGGATCGCGGGCAAAAAGCACCGGCCCAGCCTCGCGAGGCGGCAGCGCGTCCACCAACAGTCGCCAAGCCGGACCGACGCGCCTGCGGCCGGCGACAGCGATCGCTCCGTCGCGCAACCGTGTGAGCCGATCGTCGAGGCCAGCTTCCCCCAGCCGAATGATCCTGGTGTCCTGCATCGTATGAGGCCGATGATCTCGGTGTTGGGTAGGATACGCTCTGGAGGTCATTTTGATGCGCTGCTTCTACCTCGTCACGGCTGTCGCCCTCGTCACCTCGCTCACGGGTTGCTCCCTGCAGCACACCTGCAGCCCCACCTGCTGTCCCCTCTGCTGCGAGGTCCAGGGCACGAACCCCCAGAATGAAGTGAGAGACGGCCTCTCCGCGGCGCAGTGGGCCGCCAGGGTGAAAGGCGCGGACACCTGGGCGCAGCAGGAGATCATCCTGAAGCTCGCCTCCTTCGGCCCGTCGAGCCTCTGCTACGCGATGGAGTGGATGGGGAGCGAAGCCCCGGGCACCCGATATTCTGGTGCCGAGCTCGCGCGCATGATCGGAGCACCGGCCAGCCCGGCCCTCCCGGCCCTCCGCACGCTGCTCCACGACAAACAACCGGTTGTCCGTATCGGCGCCCTGAGGGCGCTGGCAACCTTCGCGAAGGATGACCTCGAGGCCGTGGTCAAAGACCTCGCCCGCGCGCTCGACGCCGAGGAGTGGGAGGTGCGCTATCACGCGACCTCTGCCCTCGCGGCCGCCGGATACCACGCTGCGGACGAACTCCCGCATCTCGAACACCGATCGCGCCACGACCACGACTCCCGGGTCCGCGCCGCCTCCGCGGCCGCGTTCGAAGCGATCGAGGGAGACCGGCCTGCAGACCCTAAGGCCCGGCGTGGCCACCCAGGCAACTAACCGGCGGGACCCGGCTCGAGCGACCTCTGATCGACGATCCGACGACGGAGATCGCTGCCCTCTCCGTGCCTGAAATCGGCGTCCCAGGCGGGCGCGCACGTCCGTCCTGGTAGCGACCAGCGTGCGTCCGTAGAATCCGTAGCGCATGAACAAGCTCCACCTCTTGCGCGGCGGCATCCTCGCCGCGATCGCCCTTCTCGCCTCGTGTACGCACGGAGACGGCCCGGTGACGGACATCCACTCCTTTAGCGACCCTACGTCAGTCCGCACCACCCACGCGGACATCCGTTGGGACCTGGACTTCGAAAAGGAGGTCCTGCGTGGCAGCGTCACGTGGACCGTCGCGCGCGGCGCGAACGACCAGGCACAGTTGGTGCTCGACACGAAGCTCCTCGTCATCGAAACCGTACGCGTCGGCACCGCAGGCGGGATGCGCACGGCGGCCCACACCCACACCGGAGGCTCGGAGGTCTTCGGCATCCCGCTGACCGTGGCCCTCGAACCAGGGGACGACCGGGTGGAGATCCGCTATCACACCGGCGAGGGCGGAGCTTGTGTGCAATGGCTCAACGCAGGGCAGACCGCCGACCGCACCCACCCCTTCATGTTCTCCCAAGCCCAGTCGATCAACGCGCGCGCCATGATCCCCTGCCAGGACTCCCCTGGAGTGCGCTTCACCTTCGATGCCGAGGTCACCGCGCCCGGCGGGATCCGACCGGTCATGGCCGCGGAGAACCTGGAAGAACGGGGAGCGAACGGGGCATGGCGGTTCCGCATGCCCCAGCCCATCCCGTCCTACCTGCTAGCGATCGCAGCCGGCGCGATCGAGTTCCAACCCATGGGCCCACGCACCGGCGTCTGGGCCGAGCCCTCGGTCGTCGCGAAGGCCGCGTGGGAGTTCGCGGACACCGAACGCATGATCGAGGCCGCGGAGAAGCTCTATGGCCCCTACCAGTGGGGGCGCTACGACATCATCATCCTGCCGCCGAGCTTCCCTTTCGGTGGCATGGAGAACCCTCGGCTGACATTCGCGACGCCCACCATCCTGGCCGGCGACCGATCGCTGACTGCCCTCGTTGCCCACGAGCTGGCCCACTCATGGTCAGGCAACCTCGTGACCAACGCCACGTGGTCAGACTTCTGGCTCAACGAGGGTTTCACCGTCTACTTCGAGCGCCGCATCATGGAGGCGGTCTACGGCCCGGCGCGCGCAGAGATGGAGGCGGTGCTGGGACGTGACGACCTGATGACGGACATGGAGGAGTTGCCGGAAGGGGACACGGTCCTGCACGTCGATCTCAAGGGCCGCGACCCTGACGACGCGTTCTCTAACGTCCCCTACGAGAAGGGATATTTGTTTCTCCGCCTCCTCGACGAGACGTACGGTCGCGAGCGCTTCGATCCGTTCTTGAAAGCCTGGTTCGACGGCAACGCGTTTCGGAGCCGCACCACAGCAGACTTTGTCGCCCACCTGAAGAAACACCTGCTCGACGACGAGGGCGCCGCGATCCGCCTCGACGAGTGGCTCTACCGACCGGGTCTCCCGGAGAACGCCCCACAGGCCGAGTCGGATGCGTTCGAGCGGTGCGAGGCGTTGGCCAAACAATTCCTCGCCGGAGAGATGACCGCCGACGCGATCCCGGGCAAGGAGTGGATCACGCACCAGTGGCTTCACTTCTTGCGCGCGTTCCCCGATGCAGCCCCCGTCGCCCGGCTCACCGAGCTCGATCAGGTCTGGCACCTCACGAGCACGGGCAACTCCGAGATCCTCATGCAGTGGGGACTGGCGGCGATTCGATCCGGCTACCACGCAGGCATGCCAGCGGTCGAATCGCTGTTGCTGAAGCAGGGCCGCAGGAAGTTCCTCAAGCCCCTCTACCAAGAGCTCGCCAGGACGGCCGCCGGGAAAGCCCGCGCCCTCGAGCTCTACCGCAAGGCGCGTGACTCCTACCACCAGATCGCCGTGAATACGATCGACGAGATCCTGGGATGGGATCAGTGACAGCCGAAGCGAGCCGCAAAAAGACCTGACCAGGACGCAGGCTCCCCAGGGCGCGGCTACGATGAATGGCCCCTATGTCCCCGGGAGACAACGTGCGGACCGGTCTGACGTTCTTCGCTCTCCTCCTCGTAGCTGTCCTCGCCTTCGCCCTGTTCTGGGAGGCCCCTGACGACACTGATGGGGGGGGTGCGCAAAAGGACGCCACGATCACGGCGGGGAACGGGGAAGACGCCCCCGGCAACCACCGCGGCGAGGACTCCGGGGTCGTATCAGCGCCGTACACCGGTCCCCCGCCCACGGGCTTGACGGTCGTGGGGCGGGTCGAGGACGCCTCCGGACGACCCGTTATCGCTGCGCCGCTTGGCATCACGTTCCACAGCGGAGAGAGCACGTTCGGTGAACCACACTCGACCACGTCGGTGCTAAGCGGCGCGGAGGGCGCGTTCTCGTTCACCCTGCCTTCCGGGGGTGCCTGGTCAGCGACCGTCACATCCCGGATCTCCGGCTATGTGGCGAGCGACCTGGTGATGTCGCTCCGGCCCGACTCCATGGATAAGCGCGCGCTGATCGTCGTGCATCCCCTCGACGGGGAGCGTACGGTGCGCATCGTCGATCCGGACGGACGACCGATCTCGGGTGTTCGTCTCCGCGTGGCGCAGACCGATCAGTCCGTCGAGAGTGATGAGAGCGGGCGCGCCCAGGTACGCACCAGCCGGAGCTTCGGACCGGTATGGGCGGTCCTGACCCACAAACGTGGCATCGCGACGACGCGCTCAATCGACACGTGGAGTGGCGAGGGGCCGCGGGATCTCGAGTTCGTGCTCCGCAGCGGCTACGGGATCTCGGGCATCGCCAGCGATCCGGAAGGACGCCCCATTCCGGGGGTCGTCGTCCGCCTCGTCAACTGGACCGTGGTGCGCACGGAGACGGATCAACAGGGTCGGTTTTCCCTCGCGGGCCTCGATCCCAACCGTGAGGGACAACGGCTGACCTTCCGACACCCGAATTACCTGCCGAGGACGGTGACATCGTCGCGCAAACGCGCGGGCTTCCCGATGGAGGTCACGTTGCAGCGCGGGCTGGACGTCTGCGGGACGGTCAGCGGCCCCGACGGCCGCCCCGTCATGGGCGCGCTCGTCACCCTTGGCGAGGATCAGGTCATCGGCCGCAGCCGCCGCACGACTGGGGCCCGTGGCGAGTTCTGCCTCGGCGCGCCCATGCGCGGCGAGTTGATCCTTCGCGTCACCTACCCCGGGCTCGCGCCGCACGTGGGACCCGTTCACCCCGGGCCCGATGTGCCCCCCCTCGAGATCAAGCTGGAGCGCGGGAACGTCCTCGGAGGGCGCGTCCTCGAT
Source organism: Planctomycetota bacterium (assembly GCA_002683135.1). Classification (GTDB taxonomy): domain Bacteria; phylum Planctomycetota. Next base: position 14,654 of record NYSS01000010.1, read on the forward strand.
GAGGGCGGCCGTCCGATAGCGGGGGCGACCCTCTCGTTCTATCTCGACAAGCCGAGAGACCTGGGACGATGGGCGGACACCGACCAGAGCGGGCACTGGCTCGTCGAGGGGCTGCCCCTGGGCGTCGTGCAGTTGGAGTGCTTCGAGTACGGCTACATCCCCGTCGAGAAGAACGACGTCCCAACCGGACGGCGCGACCTCGATGTCGTGATGACCAGGTCCGGGGGCATCAAAGGCACCATCGTCGATGGGGCCAACCAACCGATCACGCGCTTCAGGGTCGCGCTCACACCGAGCATGCATCCGGGTGATCTACAAGCCGCGCGCCCACCCGCGACATGGGGCCTCCCCGGACGTTTGTTCGAGACGCCGGACGGTCAATTCTCGTCCGGTCGCTCACCCCTACGTCCAAACCAGGCGTACCGAGTCGAGGTCTCGGCGGGTGGCTACGCCACGAGGGTGATCGATCCCTACGCTCCGACGCTCAGCCCACGAAACGCGCCGATGAAGATCGTCCTGACCGGCGGCGGAGCGATCTCAGGCCGCGTGGTCGATGCGCAAGGACAGGGAATAGGTGACGCTGTCGTGGCGCCGGTAGACACGTTCCCCGCCGGCGTCGCGAAGCTCGACCACGGCCCACGGGCGACCACCGACGATACCGGTGCCTACACCTTGAGCGGCCTCGCCACCGGACCGGTCGAGCTCGAGGCGCGACACGGTCGCTTCGCTCCCGTACGGCGCCTCGTGCGAGTCAGCAGCCAACTCAGCCAAGAACCCGATCTCGTCATGCTGGCCGCCGGGTCGCTGCGGGTCGAGGTGCGGGTCAGCCCGGAGGACCTGGGCCAAACCCGAGTGGTCCTGGAGTCGGATGACGCCCAAGCACGGGTCGAGCATCCGCTCACATCCAATGTGCTGACGCTCCACTGGGTCGTCGCTGGTCGTTACCGGGTATCGCTCGCCAGCTCCCGCTCCGAGCTCGACGGCCTCGGCACGACAGTCGACATCCTCGCGGGACGAAGGCGACCCATCGCCTTCGAACCGGTTCCTGCGACCTGCGACCTCCTGGGTCACGTGACGGTCGACGGCCGCGTCCTGAGCGACACGGTCATCGACCTCGTCCTCTCCCGCGTCCACCCCGACGGAACGCGGACCCACCACGCCAACCGCGGCAGCCGCCCGAACGGTTCTTTCTCCTTTCCAGATCTCAAACCGGGACGCTGGCACATCGGCGCGTCCTTCACGCATGGGGGGCAACGCCTGTCGGGCCAATTGACCGTCGGGGTCAAACCGGGTCAACCACCCATCCAGATCCGGCTGCGGACGCAGTAGGGGCCAGGCCCCTGGTGGCGAGCCGCTAAAGCGGACGCCCGAGCCGCTCCTCGAATCCGCGGCGGAAGCTGCGGCTGAGGGTCAACTCCTGCCCGCTACCCAATCGCACGAGGTAGTCGCCCGAACCGAGCCGCTCGAGTTCGGCCACGGCGGCGAGCCTCACCATGGTGGAGCGATGAATGCGGACGAAGCTCTCCGGGTCCAGCTCGTGCTCGAGATGGGTGAGGGTGTCCCGGATCAGGTGCTGCGCGCCGACCGTGTTGATGTAGACATAATTGCCGGCGGCCTCGATCCAATCGACCTCATCTACGGACACCAGGACGATGCGCCCCTGACGCTTGACCACGAAGCGCTCCAGGTGCTTGCGACCACGTCGTTCGATTTGCTGGAGGAGTTCCTGGATGCCGTCGCGGCTATCGTCCTTCTCTCGCAAGCGGACGGAGGCACGCTGGAGGGCCTGCCGTAGTCGATCACGATCAAACGGTTTCAGGAGGTAATCAGTGGCGCTGGCTTCGAACGCGGCGACCGCGTACTGCTCGTACGCGGTCACGAAGACGACCACGGGGCGATCATCCGCTGGCAACTCGGCCAGGACCCCAAAGCCATCGAGCTCCGGCATCTGGATATCGAGCAGGACCACATCGGGTCGTTCTTCCTGAATCGTCTCGAGAGCCTGGCGGCCGTTCCCCGCCTCACCGCACACCATGAACCCGGGCTCGCTCTCGACCAGCTCGCGGAGCCCCTCCCGGGCAATGGACTCATCGTCGACCAGGAGGACACGGACCTGCTCAGTCACGCGTCCCCCACGATGAAGGGAAGGCGCACCAGCGCACGGACGCCGCCGCCGTCCGCGCCCTCGATCCGGAGCTCCTGATCGTCACCATACAAGCGGGCGAGACGCTGACGGGTGTTGCCCAGCCCCATGCCCTCCCGCATCGGTACGCTCCCCGCGACGACGGGAAGCCCGACTCCATCGTCCACGACCTCAAGCAACAGGCTGCCGTTCTCCCGCGTGGCGCCGATCCGGATCTTGCCCGACCCCGATCGCGCCTCGACTCCATGGCGCACCGCGTTCTCGACCAGCGGTTGGAGCACGAGGCTTGGGACGCGGCACTCAAGCGCCTGGTCATCGATGTCGAGGTCGATGGACAGCCGGTCATGGAAGCGGGTCCGCTGGATCTCGATGTAAGGACTGAGGAACTCCAGCTCTTCGCGGAGCGTGATCTCCTGAGTCCGCACGGTCTCGAGACTACGCCGCAGCAGGTCTCCCACGAGCGTGAGGATACGATTGGCCTGCTCAGGGTCCTTGCGCGTGAAGACCCCGATGGTGTGGAGCGTGTTGAACAAGAAGTGTGGCTGCAGTTGGGCGCGCAACGCCGCGAGCTGGGCCTCGACCAACTGGCGCCGCAGCTCGACCGCTTCCAGGTCCTTCTCATTGAGGCGCCGACGGTAAGCAGCGCCCTGCGCGAGCCCGACGATCCCGACGAAGATAGGGATGTCGATCATCAGCCCACCCCAGGGAATCCACCGCTGGATGCCTTCGATGAAGGAGCGATCCGGGCCGACGCCGAAGACCTCGCGCCCCGAGACGTAGAGGGCGCCGTGCGCGAGGATGAACAGGGCCAGGACGACGGCGGCGGGGGCGATCCACTGCCATCCGCGGAACGCCTTCGTCGAACGGCCGCCCCACCTGAAGACCACGGGCGCGAGGAACGCGTACGTCCCCATGAGCGCGACCATCCTCAAGATGCTGACGATAGGATCGAAATCCGCTCGATCGCGGCCATAGGTGAGCCAGAACGCCAGCCCGACCAGCCCCCCCGCCGCNGACCATCCGACCAGGTTGAACACCCACACCCGCGGAGGGTAGAGATAGCCGTCGAGAAGCGCCCGCATGGTCTCCCATCCTACGCCAGGAGGCCATTCGGGACCCCCGAGTGGGGCGGAACGCTCGGGGGCCGCCGCGAGCCGCTCGACCCGGGGTGGAGACGGAGCCCCAGACACGTCATCATGCGGGCCTGGGCAATCCCATGGAATACTGGGTCGACGGTTACAACCTGATACTCCGCAAGGGCTGGAACACCAAAGCGACGCTGCAGCAGGCTCGCGATCGCCTGCTCTCCGCCGTGACCGGGCTCGGGGTAACCGTGCGGGTATTCTTCGACGCCTCGAAGCCAGGCGCGGGCGGGCTGCAATCCGGATCGCCCAGCACCCGGGTCGTGGTCACGTTCGTGCGGGACAGATCAGCCGACGACGCAATCGCTGACGCCTTGCGAGCCGCACCGAAGGACACCGTCACGGTGGTCACGGACGACCGGGAACTGCGCGGGCGCGCACGTCAACTGGGCGCCAACACCTGCGGAGTCAACCGCTTCGTGGAGAAGCTCGAGAAGAAGCACTCCCCAGGAATCAATCCACGAAATCAGGGCAGCAAGACGCCGAGGGGAGACAAGCCCGGGCACGTGTCGAAGAAGCAGGTGAACGATTGGATGAAGTACTTCGGTTTCGACGAAGACAAGGACCCGCTGGCGTGAGACAGCAGCCAATTCACGATTCAAATCCGACTACGGGCGACGGCATCTTCGGCCTTCCCCACCGCGCCGCCGAGGCCCTCGTACACCTGGTTCCGGTCCCGTTCGAGGCGACGGTCAGCTACCGCACCGGGACGATCAACGGACCGCAGGGCATACGCGAGGCGAGCACGCAGGTCGACCTCCTGGACCCCGATGTCGGGCGGCCCCACCGCTGCGGTGTCTGGCAGCACCCCGAGTCCTCGCAGGTTCGGCGCTGGAGCGACGAGGCGCGTCGTGGTGACGCGCGCATCAAGAACCGCATCGGGGACCAGCTGAACACGTGGCTCGCCGACAAGGTGGAGGCCNCCCTCGAGGACGGACGTATCGTCGGCGTCATCGGGGGCGACCATTCGGTCCCCTTCGCGGCGATCCAGGCGCACGCCCGGCGGTCACCGGGCATGGGCATCCTCCACTTCGACGCGCACTTCGACCTACGGGAAGCGTACGAAGGCTGCACCTGGTCGCATGCAAGCGTCATGCACAACGTGCTGACCCGTGTCCCTGAGGTCGCCAAGATCGTGGCTGTCGGGGTCCGTGATTACTGCGACGAGGAGGACGCCATGGTCCGGAAGTCGAAGGGGCGAGTCGTCCCGTTCCTCGACGCGGACCTGCGTGACGCGCAGATGCAAGGGCAGCCCTTCACAGTCCAGGCCAAACGCATCGCCGAGGCCCTCCCCCGTAACGTGTACGTGTCCTTCGACATCGACGGGCTCGATCCGTTCCTCTGCCCGAACACCGGGACACCGGTGCCCGGCGGCCTGTCGTTCCAACAAGCGTGCGCGGTCCTCAACGCGGTCGTCAGCTCCGGACGGCGCATCGTCGGCTTCGACCTNGTGGAGGTCGCTCCGGCGGAGGGTGACGGGGAATGGAACGCGAACGTCGGGGCGCGGGTGCTGTACAAGCTGATCGGCGCCACCCTGCGCACACGCATCGTTGCCTTGTCTCCCGCGCGCAGCTGACCGCAGAGCGTCGAGCTCTGCGGTCGCTGAATNGACGTCGGCTACTTCCTGAAGTTGATGTTGAGCTCGACCTTCTTACCGCCGCGATCGAGGGTCAGCTTCTTCTTCGGTTCGCCGTTGTTCGCGGTCGCCCGGAGGATGAACNGATCGCCCTTGAGCTTGACCCCGTCAAGCTCAAGGAGGACGTCCCCCTTCTCGACCCCGGCGCGCGCCGCGACGCCACGCTCGTTCGCAAACCCGTTCACCTTCAAGGTGCCCCGCGCGAAGTCAAGGCCGAGACGGCGCTCGAGAGGCGTCGCCTCTGACGTGCTGCGCATGTCGGTGCGATCGAGNAGCCCGTCCAGGTTGGCGATGCCGTAGGCGCCGAGCGCGATGACCGTCGCCGAGTGGGTCTGGTACTCGGGAATCGCGATGTCGTAGGTGTCGTTCTGGGTGTGCCAGCCGTAGCTGTACGTCGCACGACCCTTCTGGCTCCAGAAGTAGCCCGGGACGCCGTGAGCGAGATAACTGCCATGGTCGCTGCCGCCACCACGCAAACGCTTGGTCTCACCGATCGTGAACTCCAGGTCGCGGGAGACCTTGGTGCACGGTCCGAGAGCCTTCTTGAGCTGCGCCTGCTGCGTCGGAGTGCCGCGAACGCCGGCCACGTAGTTGGTGCCGCCGTCGTGGACGAAGCAGCCGCTGATCTTGCTGAGCATGGCCTGGTTCTGCTTGCACCAAGCGGCGGACCCGAGGAGGCCCTGCTCCTCGCCNGACCACANCATGAAGCGGATCGTNCGCTTNGGCTTGGCACCNACACGNNGCGAGGATNCGNGCCGCCTCCANNGNCGTCGANGNGCCNGTCCCGTTGTCNGTNGTNCCNGTCGCGCCNTCCCACGAGTCCAGGTGTCCACCGATGACGACGTACTCGTCAGGCTTCTCGGTGCCCTTCAGATCCGCGATGACGTTGTACAGCGGGATGGGCCCCTTCTTGAACCAGTTGCGGATGTCGAACTCCAGGATGACCTTCTTGCTGCCCTTCATCGCCTTCTGGAGATCCTCGAAGTTGGACTTCGTGATCGTGATCGCCACGTCGGTTGGCAGGTTGTCCCATGAGACGCGATGGTTGCCCGATGTCTTGACGATCTCCTGGCCGGAGCTGGTGATGGTGCCGAGCGCACCCTCCTTCTTGCAAAGCTCGGCCAGCAGGTCCGCCGCTTCGCGGGCGGGGCTGTTGCCGCCTCCGCCACGACCGCCGCGCCGACCTCCACGGCGTCCACCGCGGCCGGAGGACTCCTTCACAACCCACTTCCCGGCGAGCTTGCCAGCGAGGCGACGCACGCCAGCGACGGTGGTGGGAGCCATGATCGCCTCACCCTTCGCGCGGCCGGTTGTGCCCGCACTCCACGCGCGCGTCGCGAACGTGAACGACATCTGCTTCGGCTCGAGCATCCGCCCGGACGAAGGCCCGCGATTGAAGCCCACGGGGAAGGTGCCCCACTGCTCCTTCCTGGCGTCGAGCCCCCAACTGCGGAACTGCTCCACCGCCCAGTCAGCCGCCTGGGTAAGGCGATCGGAGCTGGTCAGGCGGGGGCCGATGCGGTTGGTGAGATGATTGAGGTGATCCATCACCTGTGAGCGTTGCTGCCCCTCTTCGGCGATCTTCTTGATCATCGGATCTTGCGCCGTGAGCGATGGGATCAGGGCAACGAGGCTGAAGGCAATCAGGCGTTTCATCGGGTTTCTCCAGGGCGGGGGGAAGACGTCAGCATAGCCCGTCCGCCAGTTCTTCGCCCGCTGCCCGCTGTTAGCATCGGGGGTCATGGTCGAGCCTGCGGAAAAGCGCGCTGACATAGGCCCGGAATCGACCGAACAGGTCGAATACCGGGTCTGGGACCTGGCCCTGAACCTGGTCCATCCGGCGCTGTTCTATGTCGTCTTCCAGTTGGTGATCCTGGACCACCTCGGGGGATCCCCGGCGCTCGCCGGCAAGGGACCTCTCGAACCCGCATCACTCACGCTGTACACCCTGCAGTTCCTCGGAGCCTGGGCGGTGTTCTACACGACGCTGCTGCGGGACATGGGTTACCGCAGCCCATGGGGCACGATCCTGTTGATCTCCGGGCTAGCCTCGGTCATCGCCCAGTACTTTGTGATCCCCAACCCGGCGGGAGCGACGGCTGCCGCAGCCTGGACCCTCCTGGGCATCCAGATGGGGCTGGCCGGCGTTGGTTGGACCCTGACCATGGTCCGGTGGCTCCGTCTGAAACGCAGCTGGGTCAAGGAATCGCAAGGCTTCACGGAGGAGCACTCGTGATCTTGTTGTCGATGCAGCAATTCGATCCGACCGCCACCAACCCGAACGAAGCAAACGAGTGGTTCTACGGCCTGTGGATCTGGCTCGCGATCCTGCTCCCGATGGCTCTCGCCATTGTGCTCGCCGCGGCGAAGCGAACCCAGAAGGCGGAGCTCCCGCACGTCACCGACATGACCTGGAAGCTCGACGTCCTCGAGGCCGAGCTCCCCGTCCTCGTCCACGCGTACCACAAGTGGTCCATCGGCGACCGGGTGATCGAGGCACAGGTGGAGAAGCTCGCCGCGAACCAACAGGAGCGGCTCACCGCGTTCTGGCTCGACATCGAATCGAACCCGGACGCGGTCGGGACCTATCCGACCCTCGGCGAAAAATGCGTCGCCCTGTTCGTGAAGGAGAAGCTCGTCTGGCAGGCCCAGGGCGTCCATGATGCCGAGACGATCCTGCGCGAGATCGAACCGTTTCTCCCGACACCAAGCGGGGTTGCGGCTGACGAGGGTACCGATAAGATCGAGTGACGAGCCCCTTGAGCGACACCATGGCCAAGACCCAGAAACTCATCTCCAAGCAGCGCAAGAAGAAGCCCAAGGAGATGGCCATCATCACCGACCAGTGCACGGGTTGCGCTGGCGCGCCGACGTGCATCCCGCTGTGCCCGGTCGAGGACTGCATGATCCTCATCGACGACCCCGAGCACGGCCCTTTCGGCTACATCTGGGTCGACCCGCTCAAGTGCATCGGCTGCAAGAAGTGCATCACCAAGGGCCCTGAGGGCATGTGGCTGGACGGCTGCCCCTGGGACGCCATCGTGATGTCGCCGACAGCGGATTGGGAAGGCGAGAACGGCTCCCTGCCCTACTGACCGACACGCGCCGGTCCTACTTGCCGCGTCCCTTGATCGCCGCGATCGCCGCCCGCGCTTCTTCCGCCACGTCTTCGCCCATGCGCGTCACGGCGCCGGATGCGAAGGGCTCGATATGGGAAACGTCCTCCAGCCGGCCGACAAAGCGAAGCGCGACGAGGACATTGCGGACCACCTTCGGGTCCGGAGCGACGACGAGCACCGCCTCCCCCGCGTCAACCTCCCCGTTGTTGCCCCTGGGGAGGCGCTCGACGAAACCGCTCATCGAGGTCCGCACATCTACAGATCCATCAGCCGTCTCGACGACGCCGAGGGCGGCGCCCAGGCTAGCCGGGTCACCCGCCTTCACCTTGATGTCGAGAGAGCCAGAGGCTGGTGCGGCCACCTCGAACGAGGTGAGCCCCGCGAGCAAGCGAGGCCGGGCACGGGGATCGTTGAAGTTCGACAACGCGCACGCGGCGTTGAGTTGCACGCCGGCATCGTTGTCCGCCAGCATCCGCGCCAAGCCCTCCCGATAGACCTCAGCCGGCTCGCGGCCCATCACCCACGCGATCTGCCGGCGGATCTCCACGTACTCGCTGTCGACGAGCGCAACCAGCGGCTCACGGAAACGATCCCGCCCCTCGTAGCTCGGTCCGAGACGTCCCTCCAGCTGGCTTAAAGCATGCTGGACATCCCGAGGGGAAACCCCCGGCTCGAGCCGCGCGAGGATCTCATCGTCGGTGAGATCGCGCTTGAACGAGCTGCTGAACCAGGACGCGGCCCCGATACCCGCGGTCACGACAATGACGATGGCGACCATCAAGATGCCGCGTTTCTTGTCGGGCTTTGGCACGGGACGAATGGGCAGCGGTCGAACGGCGCGGGCTGAACTTGCTACTCCGCAGCGTTCAGCCCGCGTTCCAGTTAATTGATCTTGCGCTTGTCGGCCTGGTACTTCGCCTCGGTCTCGTTCCAGTTGGCGAAGTAGCGCTTCAGGAGATCCGCGTGATCTCCCTGGTAATTGCGCAGGTTCTCGAGCATCTGAGCGCCGACGCGCTTCTTCGCGGTCTCGCTTATGTCATCGACACTCAGGACCCAGCGATCGGCGCCATCGGGGACTGGCTGGCGCTTCAACAGCGCCGGCATGGCCGTACCCGGGATGACCGACTGCGGCTCCGTGACCCAGCGGTGCACCCAGTCCGGCTTGATGCGCTGGGCCACCGGCTGGAAACTCGGCGCGTACGTGGTCGCCGGGTTGACGTTGGTCTCCCCACCCAGGAGGTGGCAGTTGGCGCAGTCGCCCGCGGTGAATGCCGCCCGACCCAGGTCCAGCATGTCGCCTTCGAGCGCCGGCGTCGCCGGGCGCTGATAGTTCCGCGTCAGGTTCGCCATCGCGGTGAAGAACCGGGTGAGCTTGCCTCGCTCCCGCTCCGACAAGAAGAACGTCGGCATGCGCACGGCGAGCCCCTGGCGCACGCCGTTGCGAGTGAGCGCCTCTCCGGTGTGTGACAGCGAGGGGTCCTCCAGGAACCGCATGAGCCAGTCCGGGTCCGTTCGCGTCCCCTGGCCGATCAGCGTCGGAGGACGCCCGTTCTTGTCCGGGACGCCTTCGAAGCCGGTGCCGTCCTGGTAGATGTCGAGATTCCAGATCTGCGGCGTCGCGCCCGGCACGATCTGGTGACAGCCCTCGCAGTTGTACTTCTTGACGACCCACCAACCGTCCTGGAGGTCCTTCTGCAGCCCCTCCGGGGTGTACTTGAGGCTCGGCGGGAGCCGGGCATCGACGCTGCCGAGCATGAAGGTCGTGAGCGCGCTGACGTCGTCATGGACCTGCATCTGCGCATCGAGCGCGGCCTTCTCAGAGTCGTACTCGTCAGCGTCCGGGTCCAGCTTCTCGAGGTGGGCCTTGATCACGTCACGCTCGGGGACCTCCGGGAAGAACCCCGGCATCTTCAGCTTGTCGAAGTAGTTCGGCTTGTACTTGTCCGTGTCCCAGATCGCAGGGTCGTACAGCTTGTCCTCGAAGAACCACTTGTGCTTGTACTCGCCCTTCCTGTAGTAGGCGTGAGTCAGAGTGCCGAAGTCGAGTCGTTCAAGGGGCTTGCTGCCTTCCTTGGTCAACTCGGTACCGACCCGGTCCTCGTTCTCCAGCCCCTTGATCTCGTGACAACCGGCGCAGCCGAGGTGCTTGACGAGCTTCTGGCCCGTGGCGCGCAGGTCCTCCCGTTGCAGGATGGCCAGCGAAGCCGCGTCGTCGTACGCCACGTCTTCACGGGCGCTGGCCTTGAGGAAGGTCGCGATGTCCTTCGCGTCCTGGTCGCTCAAACGCAACGACGGCATCACGGTGTACGCGTTGTGGTGGCGCGGGTTCTTCACCCAGCTCGCCAGATAGGCGTAGCTCGCCTTCTCCCCGACGCGGCTCAGGTCAGCCGCGAAGGTGCCACCGATGTCGTCGTATTCTTCGGTGGACGTCTTGTGGCAACCGAGGCAGCCCCGCGTACTCACCAGCCACTCGCCGCGCGTGGCGTCACCCTCAGCCACCTCCGTGTCGAACGACACCGGCGCTGAGTCCTGCCAGAGGAACGCCGCGATGGCCCAGGCCTGATCTGAATCGAGGCGGAAGCGCGGCATCTTCGTCGACGGCCGGAATGCCCGCGGGTCCATGAGCCAGCTGTGCAACCAGCCGGGCCGGATCTTGGCGGACAGCTCCTTCAGGTTGGGGCCGATCCGCTTCTGCTCCATCTGCAAGCCAGCCACCTCTTCGTCGAGCGCGACCTGCTCGGTCTGCAGGAGGTAGAGGTTCTGGTTTTCCTTCTCGCGCTCGGCGAACGCGGCGACGATCTGGTCCTCGTCCTCAGAGATGGCGGTCAGCGCGGTCAGCCGGGCGATCTCGATCTGCGTGTCCTGGATCGCCTTGGTGGTAGCGTTGACGCGGTTCGCGAGCGCCTTGCCCTCGTCCTCGTCGGCGATGAACTGCTCGTGGCGATGACAGCCGACGCAGCCACGCCACTTGAACAAATGGCGACCGTGGTTGAGCGTGTCCGCCCCCGCCAGGTACTGGTCGCTTTGATGGCACTGCACGCAGCCGCCCTCGGTGTTCTCCTTGTAGAGGAGCGGCCAGAGCCAGTACTTGTAGCGACCGTGGGCGGACGTGATCGACTGGGTCGCGATCCCGTTCCCACCGTGGCAAGGGCTGCACCCCATAACCTCCGGGTCGTGCGTCTCGAGCAGGTCCGGATTGGGATGGGAGACGAACTCCTTGCGCCCGGCGACGTCGTCCATGGTCAGCGCCACTGGAGAGCGTGTCCCCAGGTGACACGACTCGCAGCGTTCGATCAACTCGCCGTCCGCGTACTGAATGTGGATCTGCTTGATCTCGTGCTCGAACTCGTCGACGGCCGTGATCAGCTTGGCGATCGAATCCGGCTTCGGCCCCACCATGTAGGTGTCGACGAACGCGTTGAGCGCGTTGCGGGCGTCCGACTCCGCCGTCTTCACCACGGCCATCCGGCCCTGGATGACCCCCTGATACTCCTTCAGCCGATTGAACTCGGCGAGCATCTGATCGTAATCCCACTCGACGTTCTCCCCGCCGGCGAACTCTAGGGGATAGGTCTGGCGTTTGACCTTGTCCAGCTCGGCCAGGTAAAAGCGCTCCTCGTTCTCGTTCTCGTGCTCGCGAGACCTTTCGATGCGGTACGTCAGCGCCGAGACCTGTGACCGGGCCTCCTTCACGGGCTCCCCCAGGACCGCCAGACGAGGCGCGATCTCCTTGCTCAGCTTGTCCTGCAGCTCCTGATACGGCGCGCCCGCTGCGTCGCGCTTGGTATCCCAATCGTTGAGCAGCGCCTTGTAGCCCTCGGTGGCCTTCAACTCGTCGAGGTTGGCCTGCGCATCCGCCACCTTCGACTTGTACGCAGCGCGAGCGATGCTGGTCCAATCAGACTGGTACTTCTTGTACGGACGACGCGTATAGAACTCGTCGTACAGAGACCAGACCGACACGAACAGAAGCACCACCATCGCAATGAAGACGGGCCACAGGATCGATCCCTCGGTGATCGGGTCCTTCTCGGGCGTGGTCACAGTGTTCTCTTGAGCGGTCATCAGGAAGCGTGCCTCAGACGTTGAACCACGGGGTGACCCAGACGTTCTTCACGACGAACGTCAGACGCAGGATGATCTTCACCAGCACGATCATCATCATGACCCACAACTGCATCATCACCTGATATTGCAGTGAACTCATGCGCTTGAACATGTCAGGCGCCATCTTCTTGATGCAGGTATGGGTGACGCCGCCGATGGCGCCGGCGCAGAGACTCAAGAAGCCAAGGCCGAAGAAGAACACCGGCCAGGTCCCCTCAATCCCGAAGAACTGGTGCAGGTCGCGATTGAACTGGTGGTCGACTCGGTGGTGATCCCAGGTCTCGCCGGGGTTGAACCACAGCCAGCCAGGCCCACGGATGAAGGTGCCGATGATGACCAGCAGCACCCACATGACGAGGAAGCCGAACAGGAAGGTCCCGATCGCGAACTTCCGCTGCTTCCACGTGTAATAGCCGTTGCCGCGCGGGTTGACGTCGATGTAGGGGATCGCCATCAGCCCGACCAGGATGATTGAAGGCAACACCACGCCGGCAATCCACGGGTCGAAATAGACGAGGAGTTCCTGCAGCCCGAGGAAGTACCAGGGCGCCTTGGAGGGGTTCATCGTCAGGTTCGGGTTGGCCGGGTCCTCGAGCGGCGCATCGAGGCAAATCGACCAGACGATCAGGATGATCGTGACGATGATGGCGGCGAGGAACTCGCGCTTCAGCAGGTGCGGCCAGACCTGGACGGTCTTCGGCCACCCCTTCTTGTAGGGGAACGGCGTCCGATGGTGTGTCTTTGCGAGCTCAGGGTCAGCCTCGAGCTGCGCGATGAGCGCGTCGTTGCGCCTGGCCATGCGGAACGACATCCAGACGTAGAAGGGGACCAGGATGAGCAGCAGGACAATCGGCACGTTGTCCGGCAACGAGATCATGTACCAGAGCTGGTGCCAGTCCATCGCTGCCAGGATCGGGAGCTGGGTGCTCATTTCGTTATCTCCCCCTCCGCTACTTCCGGGCCGCTTCGGCTTCCAGCATCACCGGCGCGGGACCGGAGATGGCGCCGTCCTTACGCACACGCCAGAAGTGCACGATCATGAGAACGGACGCGAGAATCGGGATCGCGATGCAGTGCCAGATGTACGCGCGGAGGAGCGCGTTGGCGTCGACGACCGAGCCGCCCAGCAAGGCGAAGCGGACATCGTTGAATGCGGTGAATCCGAGCTCCGGCCCGAACGGTCCCTCGTGACCCAGTACGGGGGTCGCCCGTGCCATGTTGGTCCCGACGGTGACAGCCCAGAAGCCTAGCTGATCGTCCGGCAGCAGGTAGCCCGTAAACGAGAGCAACATGGTGAACAGCAGCAGCAGGACGCCGATATTCCAGTTGAACTCGCGCGGGGGCTTGTACGACCCCGTCATGAACACACGCATCATGTGCAGCCAGGTCGTGATGACCATGGCGTGGGCCCCCCAGCGATGCATGTTGCGGAGCAGGTTGCCGAACGGCACGTCGTATTGGAGGAACATGATGTCCCGATACGCCTCACCCTTGGACGGGTGGAAGTAGAACATCAGCAACGTGCCCGTCAGCGTGAGGATGACGAACAGGTAGAAGGTGATCCCCCCCATTCCCCACGTGAAGTTGTAGCGGACCGCGTCGCGGTTGATCCGCGCCGGGTGCAGGTGGAGGAAGACGTTCGACAGCACCGCCAGCGACCGGTTGCGCGGCGAATCGTCGATCTTGTGGCGGAAAACGGACTTCCACCACACGGTCTCCTTGAGCTCCTTGTTGAGCTCAGACGGAGACTTCACCTTGGAGCGGAGGGTGGTGAGCAGACCTCCCTCGTTCCCCTCTTCCTGATCAGGCTTCTTGGTATCGGTGTCGGCCATCCTTCAACTCGATGCGGCTCGGCGAGACGTCAAGCGAACGCGAAATTTCTTCGGGCACAGGGCTGATCAGGCTGCCAGCAGCGGCCCACTCGAGGCCGGTGCTACGCCCTTAAAAGCCTTGTTTCCCTCGTAGTCGTACAGGTTCAGGGTGTCGACGACGACTTGCCCCGTGGGATCGAGCTCGAGGTGGCAACGGAGCAGCGGCTTCGGGGCCGGCCCCTCGTAGTTGATGCCCTCGGTATCGAATCCGGACCCGTGGCAGGGACACTTGAACTTGTTCTCCGCCGGCTTGAAGTCCGGCGTGCAACCCAGGTGGGTACAACGGGCGTAGATCACGAAGAGCCCGGACGCCCCGCGGCATACCCAGATACGGAACTTCTGCTGCCACTTGGTGTCGACGCCGAACCCGTAGTCGCTCGGGTAACCAATCGTGAACCGCGTCTTCGGCTCGAACAGGGTCCGTGGGAAAAAGAAGCGCATGAAGCACAGCGTCAGCAGGGTGATGAACCCGGCCATACCGTGCCAAACGAACGCACGGCGGCTCAGCTCCCCCTGCAGCGGGTCCAGCTTCGGGACACGCGTCGGCGACTTCGGCGGTCGCGGGCGCAGCGCGGAAGCGGGTGCCTGCTTCTGGGCGTCGGCGGTCGTCGGCGCGTCGGCCATGGGTTCGGTCTCGTTGAGGTGAGTCTTGCGTTACCAGGTTCCCAACCAGCCCGTTGCCGATCGACGACCTGTCCCAAGACACAGCAACTTCAATGCCCCGAGGGCAGAGAAGAGGCCGCCCGCACCCCAACCTGGGCGCGGACCGGGAGATAGTAGGTGCGTGCATGATCCCGTTCAAGCCGGGCGCGCGACCCGGCACCGGCATCCGGCCGACCCTGCGGGCCAGCGCCACCAGCCATCCTGCCGCATCGATGCGGCACATTGGTAACCGCGCTTCCATCGACAGGCGGATTCCTGGATTGACCTGGGGCCCCCGTGTTCGGAACATGGGCCCGCACGTCTTACCGGGTGTTTCCGCCTCTGGTCGAAGCGGTATCCACCCGCGCCAGCGCTCCGGCGCGTCTTCGGCCCGGAATCTGCTCCTGAGTACAGCGACAAGCCGAATCCGAAGCCAAAGGAGATTCGACCATGGAAGCAAAACACTGGTTCGGAGCCGTCGGGCTGGGTGCTGCGCTCATCGCCGTCAGCTTTGCGTTCAACCAATACCAGAAGCCCGGCGACACCCCCGGCGCACGCCCGTTTGTCGCGGACCTCGGCGACGCTGGCGCCGTGGCGGCGGCGCCGATCTACGACCCGACGCCCACCATCCCGGTCCCCATGCCCACCCTCGGCATCAAGGCAGGCCGTGGAAGCAAGCCGAAGCCTTCCACCGGTGGAGGGGCTGGTCAGCCGACCACGGTCAAGGCCGCACCCGTCAAGACCGACCTCGCGAATGCCCTCGTGGGACGGGTTAAGTGGGACGGCAAGGCGCCGAAGAATCCGACCATCGACATGAACTCGGATCAGGTCTGCGCGTCCCTCCACGCGGACACGGTTCGCGCCGAGCGCATCCTCGTCGACGGGGACGCGAACGTCGCCAACGTGGTGGTCTACGTGAAGGACGTCCCCGCGGGCAGCGGCACCGCGAAGACCGAAGATGTGGCTCTGAATCAGGTGGGTTGCACCTATGTCCCCCACGTGCTCGCGTTCCAGCTCTCGCAGAGCGTGAAGGTCACCAACTCCGACGCCACCACCCATAACGTCCACTTCAAGTCGAAGCTGAACGGTGACTGGAACATGACCCAGGCGTCCAAGGGCACCATCCCCACCAAGCAGGGTTTTGCCAAGGCGGAGGTCGGGACGTCCCTGTTCAAGTGCGATATCCACCCATGGATGGAGGCTCGGGTGGCCATCTTCGATCACCCGTTCTTCGCCACCACCAAGGCGGACGGCACGTTCGAGATCGACACCGCTGGCCTGCCCGACGGCAAGTACGAGATCTGGGCATGGCACGAAAAGTACAAGACCGCGAAAGTGAAGGGCGTCGAGGTCAAGCAGGGCCAGGTCGTCCAGTTGCAATTCACCTTCAATAAGAAGAAAAAGAACAAGGGGGCCATCGTCACAGACAAGTGACGACGGCCCCATCGCCGCTTTCCGCGGCGCAGTGGACCTCTTCCGGAGGGCGGCGCGAGCCGTTCCCCGGTCACATGGATTCGGGGAGCTTGACCGATGGCGATCTCGCAAGAGCAGAAGAAGCACGGGGCTATTCTGGTCGTTTCGTTAGCAGCCATCCTCGTGCTGTGCTGGCTGATGCGGGTGATGTTCGAGCTGCCGACGACGTCCCTCGAGGACACGCTCCCAGGCGAACAGGTCACCGCAGCCGCACCGCAGTACTTCAAGGTCGCCGACGGCGCAGCCTTCAACGGCATGGGCAAGATGCTTATTGGCGACGAGGAGATCGAGATCGCGCGGGTCACCGGCGACGGGGCCCCGATCGCCAAGGGTGCCCAACTCCTCGAGAACCCCAACACCTTCAAGGTGGTGCGGCGCGGCGTCAACGACACGACGATCGCGGCACACACCGCCGGAGCCCAGGTCTCATACAGCCAAGGTACGACGTTCTTCTTCCCCGAGAACAACGCCAGCTTCGGCGATGACGTAGATGAGCTCTTCTACCTGATCCTGTGGATCACGGGGATCGCCTTCATCCTCACGGAGGGGTTCTTCCTGTTCTGCGTCATCAGCTTCTGGGACGGCCCCGGAAAGACGGCAGCCTACATCCATGGCCACCACAAGTTCGAGGTGGGCGCGACCCTCGGCGTCTGCACGATCCTGGTGCTGCTCGGACTGTGGCAGAGCGAGATGTGGACGCAGATGAAGCAGGTCATGCCGGTATCGATGGCGGGCAAGGCCGACTTCAAGACCCAGGAACGCCTGGCCGACGCCGCCGACGATCCCGCGGCGAAGCCCCCGGTCCACATCCAGATCGTGGCCACACGATTTAAGTGGTACTTCCGTCACCCCGGACTGGACGGCAAGTTCGCGACGGTTGACGACATCCCGTCGGGCGAGATGTTCGTTCCGGAGGGACGTGACGTGCTCTTCCACCTACGCACCCAAGACGTCCTCCACAGCTTCTTTCTCCCCAACTACCGGGTGAAGCAGGACGCGGTGCCAGGCATGGCGATCCCCGGCTGGTTCCGTCCCCTGCGTACGGGCATCTTCCAGATCATGTGCGCGGAGTTGTGCGGCGAGGGCCACACCACCATGGGCACACGTCTCCACGTCAAATCCGTCGAGGACTACCGCGCCTGGGTCGCGGAGAAGTCGGAGGAGTGGCAGGAGTTGAACGAGGACGAGGATCGCCCCGAGTGGTATGGCATCGAGGGCAAGTTCTGGTGGTGGTGGGACTCGAACGAGGTCCGCGTCGGTTACGCCGAGGACTACCTGAAGTAGGCGCTGCGAGACATGAGAGCACACATGTTCCTTCTGCAAGCACCCAAGGCCACTGACTTCGACGTCACCCTGGTCCCTTGGTATCTGATCTTCGGACTCATGGCGATCATGGCGGTCGTCCGCTACGCCAACCCGAAGTTCTTCTACAAGTACCTGTGGTCCATGGACCACAAGATGATCGGGAAGCAGTTCCTGGTCTCCTCCCTGCTATGGGCCGTGCTGGGAGGCATGCTCGCCCTCGGTGTGCGCTGGCAGCTCGCGTGGCCTGGGGACGAGATCCCGCTGCTCCACGGGCTGTTCGGGTGGGACAACCCGGACACCGCCGTGATCGAGGAGATGCCCGGCGAGGGCTACAACATGCTCATGACGATGCACGCATCGATCATGATCTTCTTCGTCATCATTCCGATCCTGGTCGGCGCGTTTGCGAACTTCGTGGTGCCGCTGCAGATCGGCGCCCACGACATGGCCTTCCCGTTCCTGAACGCGTTGTCGTACTGGTTGATGTGGCCCGCGTTCATCTTCATGGGGGTGTCCTTCTTTGTCGAAGGGCACGGCGCCGGCGCCGGGTGGACGGCGTATCCCCCCCTCTCCCAGTTGATCGACGGCGACGGACAGACGCTGTGGTGCATCGGGGTCTGGTGGGTGGGCTGGTCGTCGATCTGCGGATCGATCAACTACATCACCACCATCGTGAAGATGCGCGCGCCCGGCCTGACGTTCTTCCGGCTACCGCTGACCACCTGGGGCATCTTCATCACGGCCCTGCTCGTGCTGTGCGCGACGCCGGTCCTGGGCTCCGCCATGGTGATGCTGATCGCCGACCGCACCCTCGGCTCGAGCTTCTTCTTGCCGACCGGGAGGGCCGTCTCCGACACCTTGCAGGGCCAGGGTCAAGGTCAGGTCATCCTGTGGCAGCACCTGTTCTGGTTCTACAGCCACCCGGCGGTGTACATCATGGTGCTGCCGGCCATGGGCATGGTCTCCGACATGCTCTCCAGCGCCGCCCGCAAGCCGATCTTCGGTTACCGCCCGATGGTCTACTCCATGGCGGCCATCGCAGGGCTCGGGTTCGTCGTCTGGGGCCACCACATGTTCCAGTCCGGCATGAATCCGACCCTGGGCCGGTCATTCATGATCGCGACCATGGTCATCGCCCTGCCGTCGGCGGTGAAGACCTTCAACTGGTTAGGGACCATCTACAAATCGAGAATGCAGATGCAGCCATACACGCTGGCCGCGCTCGCATTCATCTCCATGTGGATCGTCGGCGGCCTCTCCGGCATCTTCATGGCGGCGACACCCGTGGACGTCCAGATCCACGACACCTACGCCATCGTCGCCCACTTCCACTACGTGGTGTTCGGCGCCACCCTGTTCGCGGTCTTCGGTTCGATCTACTACTGGTTCCCGAAGATGTTCGGGACCTATATGAACAACCCGCTGGCCTACGCCCACCTGATCGGCACGTTCGTGTTCTTCAACATCGTGTTCTTCCCGATGCACGTCCTGGGATCGCGCGGCATGCTTCGGCGCACGGCCGACCCATACTTCTATCCCAACCTGCACGGGATGCAGCCCATCAACGAGCTCATGACCTACGCCGCCATGGCCCTCGGGGTGATGCAGATCCTGCTCGCGGTCAACTTCTTCTGGTCCATGTTCAAGGGCAAGAAGTGCACCGAGCGGAACCCCTGGAAGGCGAACACCCTCCTGTGGGACACCCCGACACCGCCGGTGGAACACGGCAACTTCGAGGCCGCGCCCGCCGTTTACCGCGGACCATACGAGTACAGCGTCCCGGGTCGTGAAGACGACTACTGGCCGCAGTTCGAAGCGCCGGACCCGGAACCCCAGCCGAGCCCATCCGAAGAGGAGGAGGCGCCGGCGACGCCATGAACGTCCGGGTCGACGCAAAGAGCGCGCAAGACGCTGGACCGGCCGTCCTCTCGAGGGTGGCGGATCTGGCTGCGCTGATGAAGCTCCGGCTCAACCTCCTCGTGCTCGCGGCCGTCGCCACGGGATACGTGCTCGGGGCGACGACCGGCGTCTCTCTCCCCCAGCTCGGGTGGGTGCTCGCCGGCGTGTTGCTGGCCGGCGGGGGCTCGAGCGCGCTGAACATGGCCATGGAGGCCGAGCGGGACCGGCTGATGGATCGGACGCGCCACCGCCCCGTCGCGGCGGGGCGGATCTCCAAGGACGAAGCCGTCCTCTTCGGTGCCCTGCTGTCGTTCGCCGGTGTCGGCGTCGTCGCCCTCGGCGGCGGCTGGCTGGCCGCGACCCTGTGCGCGACGACCATCGCACTCTACGTCGCGGTGTACACGCCGCTGAAGACCCGCTCCACCCTCAACACCTGGGTCGGCGCGATCCCCGGAGCCCTCCCGCCGCTCATCGGCTGGGCCGCGGCGACCGGCGGCCTGTCGATGCCGGCGTTGACCCTGTTCGGGATCATCTTCTTCTGGCAATTCCCACACTTCTTCGCGATCGCATCGATCTACAAGGACGACTACAAGAGGGGCGGCTTCAAGATGCTCCCGGTCGTCGACACGCATGGCCTTCGCACCGCGCACCAGACCCTCATCTGCGCCATGGCGCTGATCCCGGTGAGCCTGCTCCCGGCCGTCACCAGGATCGCGGGTCCGACCTATTTCACGGGGGCGTTCGCCCTCGCCATGATCTACCTGGTGTTCTCCGTCCGGGCATCGATCACGAAAGCGACCCCGGCGTGGCGTGACCTGCTGCGCACATCGCTGATCGTTCTGCCAGGATTCTTCGTCCTGATGATGGTGGACCGCCTGCCGCTCTGACGCCGGCTCAAGAGAGACCCTGTAAATGTCGCACGACGACCATCACCACGAGCTGCCGATCCCCGAGTCGTACGAGGGGGACTTCGAGTTCACCAACGGCAAGTTCGCCATGTGGCTGTTCCTCATCTCGGACGCCATGGCCTTCATCGGTTTCCTCGGCGCGTACATGGTGCTGCGCATGAGCACGACCGCTGATATCTCCCCCACGCCGGAGGAGGTCACGCTCTCCTGGAAGCCTGACTGGGCGCCCGAGCTCGACCTCGTGGCGACGGGCCTGAACACGTTCGTGCTGATCATCTCCTCGGTGACGATGGTGAAGGGCCTGGCGGCGTTCCAGGACGGCCTGATGAACCGCGCGAAGATGTTCATCCTCGCAACGGCAGCAGGTGGCATCTTCTTCGTCGGTTTCCAGGTGTGGGAGTGGACTCACCTCATCCACGCAGGGGCCACCATGTCGGGCCTGCAGATCCCCGAGTTCGACAACGACGACCCCCATCATCTCGGCGCCGTGCAGCGCGCCGCCGCGAACAACCCCGACCGGACCCGCCTCAGCATCGCGCAAGAGCTTTACGGCGGCCGCGACACGTCAGCCTGGGACGATGGGAAGCTCGCCTCGTTCACCATGGCTGACTACGTCAACCTGCCCATGGAGCTCCTCGACCCGGATCGCGGTGACCCGCGGCCCAAGTATCCAGGCGTGGTTCACATGGCCTCCTTCAGCATCCCCACGGTGGAGAACGGCGTCCCGGCCCAGAACTTGTGGGACCTGTACGACGCCCGCAACGAAGAAGACGTCGACCGCGCCGCGGTCCTGAAGCAGCAGGTGGAAGACGGCGCTCGCGTGTCCAACATGTTCTGCTCGACGATCTTCGTCCTCACCGGATTCCACGGACTCCACGTCTTCATCGGCGTCATCTACCTGTGGATCATCTTCTTGCGCGCCCGCAAGGGCGTGTACGGCCCGACCCACAACTCCCCGGTCGAGATCGCGGGCTTGTACTGGCACTTCGTGGACCTTGTCTGGGTCCTTCTCTTCATGTTCATCTATCTGCTCTGATCAAGGGAACACACCGTCATGACCGACGAGACGATGACCTCGGGTGAGCACGAAGAGCACGTCCACCCGCCGTACATGAAAGTGTTCTCGATCCTCGCCGCGCTGACGCTGATCGAGTTGTTCATCCCGCCCACCATCGGTGACGTGACGTGGCTCTCGGTGTCGCTCCTGGTCCTCATCGCCGTCTGGAAGATGAAGCTCATCATGGGCTGCTTCATGCACCTGGCCTATGACGCGCGCATCCTCTTGATCGTCGCCGTGACGCCCGCGGTCCTGGCCAGCATCATGGTCATCGTGTTCATGATGGAGTACTGAGCCGTGCCCGCTCGACGCCTGCATCGCGCGCTCTTCGTGACCCTCGTCGTCGCCAGCGTGCTCACCCTCTCCCCCGAAGCGTTCGGCTGACCGAACTGCAAGGCGGCGGTCGCCGCCTCGGGGAATGCCGCACGGGTGCAGGCCGGGTACTTCTGGAGCATCCTCCTGATGATGGGTGCGGGCCTGGGGTTCTTCTGCGGCATGATCGTTCTCATCCGCAAGATCGACCCCCAACGTCAGCGATGAAGACCCTCATCCGGGTGCGAGCATCGGCCTGTTCCTGCCTCATCCTGCTCGCCTGCGCGGCCTGCGGCGAAGCCGGCGACCGACCCGGCAACCGCTCCCCTAACGTCAAACCTGTCGTCGCCTGGGACCTCCCCGATTTCTCCTGCACCGACCAGCTCGGACGCGCTATCGGCAAGCAAGAACTCGAAGGGAAGATCTGGGTCGCCACGTTCTTCTTCGTCCAATGCACGGGGCCATGCCCGGACATGATCCGCGGCCTCTCCGAGCTCGCGAAGGAGACGCGCGACATGCCTGACGTCCGGATGGTGGCCTTCTCCTTCAAGCCGGAAGAGGACACGGTCTCTGAGCTGNCGGACTATGCGAAGGCGTGGCGNGCCGACCCCCAGCGCTGGCACTTCCTGCGCACCGANAGCGACGCAGCNGCCTGGGAACTTCAGGAGAAGGGGTTCAAGGCGGGTGACATGGATCATCACACGGCCAATTTCTTCCTGGTCGACCGGAAGGGCCGCGTGCGTCGATGGTGGGANGCCCGGGACGAGATGGAGCGCGCATCCATGCTGGCTGATATCAAGACGCTCGCCGCGGGCGAGGAGCTGGCGGTTGTCGATCACTGACCTGCCGCTCGTCAACGCGACCCTCAACGCCACGGCGGCCTGCTTGCTCATGAGCGGCTGGGTCGCCATCCGCANCNNGCGCGTGGCCGTCCACAAGAAGCTCATGATCGCGGCCGTCACCACGTCAGCCGTGTTCCTCGCCAGCTACCTCACCTACCACTTCAACACCGCGGCGGTGACCANGTTCCCGAGCGATGCGTACCCGACGATGGCGCCGGTGTACTACACCATCCTGATCTCCCACACGATCCTCGCGGTGGTGATCCTGCCCATGGTGATCATCACCCTGCTCCACGCGGTGAAGGACCGGCTCGACAGGCACCGGCGCNTGGCGCGCTGGACCTTGCCCATCTGGATCTACGTTTCGATCACCGGCGTGCTGATCTACCTGATCCTGTACGTCTGGTGCGTGTAGCCGGACGCTCCCCCGCGAGCTACCCGAGGGTGCGCACGTCGAGGCAGACCTCGCCATCAGCACGCGCCGGTCCAAAGGCCAGATCCAGCACCGCTTCGGCCGCCACGGCCACGTCTATCAGCTTGCCGTCGGCGTGCATCTGCCGGAACCGATCCACCATGGGGAAGTCGGCGGCGTCCTGACCGCGGATGTACTCCTGCATGCCCGTCTCGACGATGCCGGGCGCGAGACAGAAGACCCGGGTCTCCGTATCCGACTCCTCCTGGGCGAGGACGCGGGTGAGCTGATCGACCGCCGCCTTGGATGCGCAGTAGGGACCCCAACCGGCGTACGCGCTGGTGGATGCGCCCGAGCCGATGTTGATGAGGCATCCCGCCTGACCGGTGGCGCGCAGGTNGCGCAGGTAGGCCCTCGCGCCGTGGTAGACGCCGACCACGTTGACGTCGATGAGGGTGCGCCAGGCTTGCGGATCAGCGTCCCTGGTCATCCCGATGGGCGCCAGGACCCCGGCGTTGTTCACCCAAAGATCGATCGGGCCGAGGGTCTCAACGGTCTCGTCCCGGAAGCGCTCCACGGCCTCGAGATCGGTGACGTCCNCCGAGCGGAACAGGTCGAGCTGATCCTCGGGCTCTGACCGGGCGCATCCGGCGACCTTGATGCCCCGCTCGCGGAACATCCGGGCGACCCCCAGGCCGATCCCGCGGCTGGCCCCGGTGATGACGCAGACCTTGTCCGTGACCTCCATGGCGGGCGAGCCTATCATCCGCGCTTCACTGCCGTACCGGGNGCNCGCGGGTAGGATTTCCCGCTCTTCGCCCGAAGACGGAGCACGACCATGACGCGTATCACCTTCCCTCGCACCCTCCCCGACCTCACACGGCCCGACACGCTGGTCGTGCTGGCGCCCGAAGCCGCGTACGCAGGCGGGTGGCACCGCCGGGTCCTGACCCGCGCCCTGGCGCAACGCGTGGAGGCCATGGTGAAAGGCGTCAGCGGCGGCGCTTGCGGGACGCGGGTCGAGGCGGTGACGCCAGATCGTCCGAAGCGGATCGTCGCCGGGGTGCTCCCGAGCTCGTACTCGCGACACAACGCGCCGTCGCAAGTCGAGGCGGTGTGGAGCGTCATGCGCGGCATGAAGCTCGCAGGCCGGGTCCACGTCATCGCCCGGGTGGACGAGGCCGAGCAGATCCAGGGCACCCTCGGCGGGATCGCCCGCTGCTTCCCGCTGTACGACAGGAAGACCGGCGGCAAGAGCGGACCTCCGTCCCTCGCGTTCCACGCATGCGACGGTAAGGGCAAGGTCGTCGCGGNGCCTCCCCGTGCGAAGCTCGTCGTCGACATGGGGCGGGAGGCCGCGCGGCTGGTGGACATGCCGACGGAGGAGTTGACCACGGCCCAGTTCGTGAAGGAAGCCCGCAAGCTCATCCGCGCCATCCCTAACGTCAAGACCCGCGTCATCGTGGGAGAGGACCTGGCGAAGCAGGGCTTGGGCGGGATCTACGGCGTCGGCAAGGCCGCCGTGGTGGCCCCACGGCTCCTGATCATGGANTACCGCCCGCCCAAGGCGAAACGCACGGTCGCTCTGGTCGGCAAGGGCGTGGTTTACGACACCGGCGGGCTGCACATCAAGGGGCGAGGCTCCATGGAGTCCATGAAGGCCGACATGGGCGGCGCCGCCGCCGTGACCGGCGCGTTTCGCGTGCTCGCCGAAGGGCGGGCCAAGTGCCGCGTGATCGCGTTCTGCCCGCTCGCCGAGAACTCGGTGGACGCGCACTCGTACCGACCCGACGACATCCTCACCATGCACTCCGGGCACACCGTCGAGATCAACAACACCGACGCCGAGGGGCGCCTGCTGCTCGGCGANGGCGTCAGCTACGCGGCGCGCAAGTACAAGCCGGACGTGATCATCAACGCCGCGACCCTCACGGGCGCCCAGCTCATCGCGACGGGTAAGGCCCACGCGGGCGTCGTCAGCAACCGCGAAGGACTGGAGACCCTGGCGGTGGATGTGGGGCGATCCGTCGGCGAGATGTGCTTCCCCATGCCGTTCTGCCCGGAGCTGTNCCAAGCGGAGTTCGCGAGCCAGGTCGCCGACATGAAGAACTCGGTCAAGAACCGCATGAACGCGCAGGCGTCGTGCGCGGCGCAGTTCGTGTACAGCCACATCGACGACCTGGACGTGCCGTGGCTCCACGTCGACCTGGCCGGCCCCGCCTGGCGTCACGACCGCGGAACCGGTTTCGGGGTCGGACTACTCACCGGCATAGCGGACGCGGTCCGGGATGCGCACCTGAGCGCCTGACCGTACGATGTCCCGATGATCGAGACGGTCCCGAACAGGATCACGGCGCTGCGCGCGGCCATGCTGGAGCACGGCGTCGACGACTATCTCGTCACCTCCAGCGACGAGCACCTGAACGAATACCTGCCCCTGTGGCGCACGCGNCGGGAGTTCATGTCCGGCTTCACCGGTTCCGCCGGTGACCTGCTGGTGGGNAACGAAGACGCCTGGCTCTACACCGACGGCCGCTACCACCTACAGGCGGAGAGCGAGCTTCAAGGGTCAGGCATCTCGCTCATGAAGGTCGGTGAGGAGGACGCACGGACGCTGCTGCAAGACGTCGCCCATCGCGCCAAGGAGCGCCCCGGGCTCGTCCTCGGCGTCGATCCCATGGTGATTCCCGTGTCGATCGCAGAGGCCCTGCGATCGACCCTGGCACGCGCGGGCGGACAGCTGAAGGAGGTCGCGGGGAACCTGGTGGACCCCCTCTGGACCGATCGTCCGACCCCGGCGCGGAGCCAGTTGATCGCGTTGGACACGGCCTGGGCCGGGCGCTCTCCCGCCGCGAAGCTCGACGAGGTGCGCGCCGATCTGAAGGCCGCGGGCGCCGCGTCTATTGCGGTCGTCAAGCTCGACCAGATCGCGTGGCTGCTCAACCTGCGCTCCAAGGACGACGTCCCGTATAACCCGGTCTTCGAGGCGTTCCTCTTNCTCGANGCCGAAGCGGTGCACGTGTTCCTGCGCGGCGCCGGAGATCGGCTACCGGGTGACGCGGAACCCGTACCTGGGCTCGTCGTGCACGAATACGAGGACTACCCGGGGTTCCTCGCGGGCGCAGGCGGCCNTGTCCTGATCGACGCGGCACGCACGACCGCCGGCGTCGTCTCCGCCCTGAAGGCGGCGGGCTGCGACATCGTCCGCGGGCTCTCCCCTCTCGAGCGCCAGAAGGCCATCAAGAACGAGGCCGAACAGGCCGCGCAGCTCCGCGCCAACCTGGCCGCGTCCGTAGCAAAGACGCGGGCCCTCCTGTGGCTGCGCCGCGAGATCGCGAGCGGTAACCAGGTCACCGAAGAGTCCTTCAAGGATCACCTCGAGGCCCTGTACGNAGAGCAGAAGGACTACCAGGGGCTNTCGTTCAACACGATCGCCGCCACCGGTCCCCACGGCGCCATCATCCACTACGGCGCCTGCGACAGCACGCCGCTGGAGCCCGGACATCTGTTTCTCATCGACTCCGGCGCGCACATCGGTGGGGGCACCACCGACGACACCCGCACCGTAGCCNTCGGCGCGGCAGACTCAGCATCACGACGCGCGTACACCCTCGTCTTGAAGGGACACATCGGGGCGGCGCGGCAGCTCGTCCCGGACGGCTCCAACGGATCGGCGCTCGACGCGCTCGCCCGCGCCCCCCTGTGGAACGAAGGCCTGAACTANGACCACGGCACCGGACACGGCGTCGGGGCCTGGCTGTGCGTCCACGAGGGACCGTTCTCCATCGCCGAGCGCGGCAGCCGCACCTTCTCCGGAGAGCCCCTGCGAGATGGCGTCGTCTCCTCCATCGAGCCCGGTTACTACAAGGAGGGCTGGGGCGGCGTCCGCATCGAGAACCTGTACCTCTATCGATCCGTCCANCCCAACGGGTCGTCNCGCAAGTTCCTTCGCCTCGAGCCCATCACCTGGATCCCGTTTGACCCGGACCTCATCGACGACACCCTGCTGAACGACGACGAGCGCACCTGGATCACGGANTACCACGAGGGCTGCGTGGAGCGCCTCGCTCCCCTGCTCCCCGAGACGGAGCGCTACGAGCTCCAGGCCCTCATCGGCTGACCGCNNATCAGGCTTCGGTGGCNGCGGCGTGGCGCCACCTGAGGCCGACNGTGAACGCGAGAGTGTTGACGATCATGTCNCCGACCTTGTTGTCGATGGCCTCNACCGCGAACTCAAACGGCANGACCAACTCCAACAGCTCCCAGCCGACGGAGAGGATAAGGAAAGCCGGCCACCCAATCCTCGTGCAGCGCCCCGACAACAGCCAGATGAACAGGTGCGCGATCGAGTAGTAGTTCAGCAACGCTGTCGGTTCACCAGTGCGGCGATCAGCTGACGAACTCGAGCAGGGCGGCGCACAGCAGNCCCGCGTAGGTACCCAGGACGTAGCCCCCGACCGCCAGCAGGACCCCCACGGGAGCCAGCGACGGGTGGAAGGCGGACGCNANGATCGGCGCCGACGCCGCGCCNCCCACGTTGGCCTTGGAGCCGACCGCCANNAAGAAGATCGGCGCCTTCGTGATCCGGCGCACGATGAACAGGATGACGATGTGGAACGCCATCCACAGCGCTCCCACCGCGACGAGCCCGGGGACCTCGAAGACCTTGGAGAACTGCGCATGAGCGCCGATGGAGGCGACGAGAAGGTACAGGAAGACCGACCCGAGCTTGGACGCCCCCGCCCCCTCCAGGTTACGGAGCTTGGTGAACGACATCACCACGGCCACGGACGTGACGATCAGGACAACCCAGGTGAAGCCCTTCACCACGTCGCCGATCTGGGGCANGACCTTGGACAGGGCGGTGGCGATGACCGTGACCCCGAACGCGATCGCCAGCATGAGCAGAAGATCGGGCAGCGTGGTCGGCTTCGCCACCTCCTGCTCGAACTCTTCGATCTTGTGGCGGACGTCATCGATGGACGATCGGTCGGCGCCGATCTTGTCGTCCATGGCCTTCTCACGCCCCGCGAACACCAGCAGGGCGATCATCCACAGCTCGGCGATGGCCACGTCGACGACCACTACCATGCTCATGGTGTTGGCGGACGCGCCGACGCTCTCGCCGATGGCGACGAAGTTCGCCCCACCACCGATCCAGGAACCGGACAGGGCCGCGAGGCCCTTCCACGCCTCGTCCCCCATGGCGTCAGGAATGAGCCCCTTGCAGANGAGGAGCGCCAGCGGACCACCGATGACGATGGTGATGGTGGCCGTCAGGAACAGCACNAGCGCGTTCTTCCCNAGCCNNAGGATGGCCGGGATNTCCACGGACAGCACNAGCANCACCAGGCTCGCCGGCAACAGCTGCTTCTTGATCACGTCGTAGCACGGCGACGCGATGGGGATGATCCCGAGATTCGAGAACACCGTCGGCAAGAAGTAGCAGAACACCAGCAGCGGAATGACCTTGAACAGCTTGGACAGGGTCGGATGCCGGTTCATGGCGAACAGAATCGCCAGCAACGCGAGGAGGAACGCGAACACCGAGTAGGTGTCGGTGATGTAGGCGTCCTGGTTGACCCCCTTCTCGGCGGACGGCGCGGCCTCGTCGTAGATCAGGAACTCGGCCTCTTCCCGCTTCCCCTCACGGATCAGCCGCGCCGCGTTGCGGAACGCGGCGGCCGCCTGCTGCAGGGTCCCGGGCGCCAGGGGCGAGGACCCCTTGCGCGTGAACACGGGGATATGACTGCGCAGCTCCTCGTCCTTGCCCAGGGCGACCTGGGCGCGCTGGAAAGCGCGCTCGGCCTCCTCCATGGCGTCCCGCACGTCACCCGAGNCGGCCTCCGCATCGGCGTAGCTGTTCGCTGCCGCCTCGAGNGAGACCGCGGCCTCTTCCAGCGCGGTGGCTGCCCCGTCCTGCGCCAGGACACGCGCCGACGCACACATCACCAACAAAAAGACGAGCGCGTTGCGCATCAANNCCACGCTACTTCACACCGTGGAGGAGCTTCTTGATCATGGGAGTCAGGATGATGAGNAGAACACCGGCNCCAATGCCAAACTGGGTGATCTGCGTGTAGGTCGCGTCAAACCCATCGAGCCGCTCTACCAGCGTAGGTTCTGTTTCNCCNGACGTGGCCGTCTCNCCCGCCAGCACTGCCGCGATCAGGTGGGCGTTGGAGATGGTCAGGAACCAAGCGCCCATGACGAAACCCGTCAGCGCGCGGGGCACGAGCTTGGTCACGGCCGACAGCCCCACCGGAGAGATGCAGAGCTCACCGGTGGTGTGCAGCAGATAGGCCAGCACCAGCCACCAGAGCGAGATGATGCCCGATTGGGCGGTGGAGAACGAGAACACGAGGATCCCGAANCCNAGCCCNAATTGAATCAACCCGAGGGCGAACTTCATGGGAATGGACGGGTCCCACCTCGTTCCCTCGACCGCACCCCACAGCCGGTTAAACACCGGCACCAAGAGCACGATAAAGAACGGGTTGACGAACTGGAAAACCGACGCCTCCGGTGTAAACCAACCGAACACGCTGCGGTCGAGGTTGAACTTGGCCAGGATGTTCAGCGAACTACCGGCCTGCTCGAAACCAGCCCAGAAGAGCATGTGGAAGAACATCAAGATCATGAGGGCGACATAGCGATGACGCTGAACGACCTCCGACGCGGTGGCGGCCATGTAGATGATGGTCACGAGCACGACCGCGGATATCCCGCTCGCGATCCAGGTAACGATCCAAGGCTCGACGAACAGCCANGCGATCGCCGGCACGGCCAAGAAGGAGAGGACCCAGATCGTCACGAGCGTGTTCTNCNCNAGAGGNCGATCCGGCTCTGCCTGCCCTTCCAGNCGGTCCCGNCCACGGTGGAACTGAATCAGGCCGATGACCATGCCAAAGCCGGCGATGGCGAACCCGAGGTGCCAATCGACGCCCTCTCCAAGCGTCCCGCAGACCAGCGGCGCAGCCAGCGCGCCGATGTTGATGCCCATGTAGAAGATGTTGAACCCGCGGTCCCGCATCACGTCGCCGTCTTTGTAGAGGCGTCCAACCGTGCTGGAGATGTTGGGCTTGAAGAAGCCGTTGCCGATGCAGAGCAAGGCGAGCGCTGCATAGAAAGCGTAATCATGCTCGATCGCCANCACGAAGTGACCACAGGCCATCAACGAGCCACCGAGCAGGATGGCGTGGCGATAACCCAGGAAGCGGTTCGCCAGGTATCCCCCCAAGACGGGGAACGCATAGACCAGCGCCCCGTAGGCTCCGTAGATCGGGTATGCGACCTCTTTCTCTGCCCACCCTAGATGCTGGACCATGTAGAGCGTCAGCAACGCCCGCATGCCGTAGAAGCTGAAGCGCTCCCACATCTCGGAGAAAAATAGGGTCGGGAGCCCGCGAGGGTGCTTTCCAAACAGTGCGTTCAGCATGGAGTAGCCCTTGGTTGGTTGGTCAGAAGTCGCCGGATTCTATCGCAAGACCTCAAGGCGGGACACCTTACGCCGATCGAACGCTGAGTCCGGATGCTGGCGAGACCGTTGCCCCGACAAGCCTGGCGCTGCTCAGGGAAAGTCGGCCCCCGGCGACGCCGCCCAGCCGTGCCCCGTGCGCTCCAGGACCTCCTCCGCGTAGGGGACGTACTGCTCGACCCGACGGGCCCGGAGCGTGAGGAGCCAGGTCACCAGGACTATCGTGGACATCCAGGTGATGACCACGCTCCACAGCGACGGCCTCAACTCGGGGAGATTGAGGCCGATCAGGCGGAAAGCCGTCAGCACAAAGGACATCACGAGACCGACCATCGCCAAGGACACGAGCGCGACGTCGATCCTGCGGCCCGGCCGATCAACGCTCGCCAGCTCACGGGCCAGCTCGTGGACGCGGCCGTGGTACTCGCGGAGCGTCGCCGCGGCATGCGCCGTGTGCGCGAACTCATCGTCCATCGGGGAGGGCTCCGCCCTCCGGGGCGCCTCATCCGTCGCCCCGGCCTGTGGAGCCGGCCCCGGCGTCGACCTGGGGGGCGACGCCGATGACGACCCGGACGACCGCCCGCGGTCGTAATCGAGGCGCTGGCGCCCGTCCTTGAGGACCGCGTACGCCTCCCCCAGGTCGAGAAAGCGCGCGTGCGCCTGCTCCCGTTGATGGGGGTTGCGGTCCGGGTGCCACTCGAAAGCCAGCCTTCGATACGCTTCGCGAATCTCGTCTTGCGTGGCGGTGGGTGGCACCCCAAGGATGCCGTAGTAGTCCTTCATTCCTGCCCGATGTTACCCTCATTCGCCATGCCCCAAGACCCCGAGAATCTGGTCTGGATCGATCTCGAGATGACCGGTCTCGATCCCGACACGTGCTTCATCATCGAGATCGCGTCTCTGGTGACCAACGCCGATCTCGAGGTGCTCGCGGAGGGACCGAACCTCGTCATCCATGCCAGCGAAGAGCAGCTCGAGAGCCTCTCCGACTGGTCACGGACGTTCTTCGGCAAGAGCGGCCTGATCGACAAAGTACGCGCGTCGACCGTGACCCGCGCGGAGGCCGAGCAGCAGACCCTCGCGTTCGTCAAGGAATGGGTGCCCGCCAACGCGGCCCCCCTCTGCGGCAACTCGGTACACAACGACCGGGCGTTCCTGTGGCGCCACATGCGCGAGCTGCACGACCATTGCCACTACCGCAACGTCGACGTCAGCACGCTCAAGCACCTCCTGACCGCCTGGTACCCCGACAAGTACAGCCCGCCGGCGAAGGCGGAGTCCCACGAGGCGCTCGCGGACATCCGCGAATCAGTCGAAGAACTGAAGTACTACCGCCGCACGTTCCTGGTGCCGTAACGGCGCGGAAGAACCGGCCGGACCCGGCGTCACCGCAGCTTGCGCAGCAACACCTCCGCGTGGGCGCGGACCTGGGTCCCCTCGTACTCCGTGACGACGAGCTTCTCCAATAACTTGCGGGCCCGCTTCCAGTCACGGATCTCCATCGCCTCTTCAGCCTTCTCCAGGACCGCCCCGCCCTTCAGCTCCCGGCGGATCTTCGGGTCGCGCCTGTAGCGCGCCAGCGCCTTCTTGGCTTCATCGCCCCAGCGAGTGCGGGGCGCGTGCCGTGTGACGCGACCGAAGATGAGGCTCGCGGTGTGGAAGCGCCCCTCCTTCTCCGCCCCCCGGGCGGCGGCGATCTTCTCCTGCAACAGGCCGGTGACGAGTTCACGGGCCTGCCTCGCCGTATCCGTGTCGCCGCTGAGGAGGTCCAGCGCCTTCGCCAGCTCGCCGCGCTCGAGCGCCGCCTCCGCCTTGCGGTGAGCCTTCGGCAGCCCGACGACGATGCGCAGGGGTGACCCAGGCCCCTCCGTAACCGCCGTCTTCAACGCCGCCTTCAGCTTGGCCTCGGGGACCCGGCCCCCACCGCCCTTCCACAGGACACGACCGCGGGGGCTGGCCAGCACGGCGGACGGCCACTGCATGAAGGGGTAGCTCCCCATGCTGATGTTGCTGGGCTCGCAGACGACGGCGAAGCGCGGACGATACCGCTTCACCCACCGCTCGAGCTGTTCCTCGTCACGATGGCTGACCGCGGCGACCACACAGCCGGCCCGGTGGTAGCGGTCGTGAAGCTGGTTCAGCGAGCTGACGAACTTCTGCGTCTGCCGGTCCGGCGCGAACCATACGTAAACAACCACCTTGCCCCACGTCTGGTCGAAGTGACTGAACTCAACGTTCCAGATACGCTCCGCTTCCGGCAAGGTCGCGGCGTCACCCACCTTGACCCCCGGTTGGGCGCAGGCGACGGTCGCCAGCAGAACGAGAACCGGAAATGTCCGCATGAGAGGTCGAATGTACCGTACGTAGGCACACCTGACAGGCCCACACCTGCCAAGGTGTCATGAGATTCAACGCAGCACGCACCGTATCCTCTTTCATGAGTACGCTCCTCGGACAACTTGGAACCCGCGGGGTCCGCCTCGGACGCATCGCCGGGATCCCCGTCACGCTGGACTGGACGTGGTTCCCCATCGCGTTCCTGTTGGTGTTCGGAATCTCGTCTTCCCTGGCGGAAGCGCTCGGCACGCCAGGGGCCATCGTGACGGCCGTCCTCCTCGCGACAGGTTTCTTCGCATCGATCCTCGCCCACGAGTTCGGACATGCCCTCGTCGCGCGCCGGTACGGGATCCGGACCGAGTCCATCGCGCTGCACGTCTTCGGCGGCGTCGCGCGGCTGACATCGGAGCCGCGCCGGCCGGCCCACGAGTTCTGGGTCGCCGCGGCGGGCCCAGCGGTGAGCCTCGCTCTCGCCCTGGCGTTCTTCCTCATCAGCGCCACCATCCCCGTCAAGGCGACGCTGCCGTTCATGGTGATCTACCTGGCGGCGTGGCAGCTCGCGTGGGCAAACCTGATCCTCGGTGTGTTCAACCTCATCCCCGGCTTCCCCCTCGATGGCGGACGCATCCTGCGAGCGATCCTGTGGCACCGCCGGCGAAGCTGGCGCGAAGGGACGCGCGTCGCCGCCCGCGCGGGGGCCATCGTCG
The DNA here is from genome assembly GCA_002683135.1 of Planctomycetota bacterium. GTDB lineage: Bacteria > Planctomycetota. The sequence goes on from NYSS01000010.1 coordinate 48,043, forward strand.
GCGCCATCATGATCGGCCTCGGCCTGGCCATCGGAGTGCTGACGGACGACGCCTTCCGCGGGATCATGCTCGCTGGTGTCGGGCTCATGGTGCGACAAGCGGCGCGCGCCGAGGAGCTACGTGCGCGGCTCACCTCCGGTCCGTTCGGGCCGGGGGGGTTCGGGCCGGGTCCCGCCTCAGCCCGGATCCCCGACTCCGTGCAGGTCGTGCGTCTGCCCGACGGCCAGATCGCCGTGATCCGCGACCCCTCACCACCACCTCCTGACCGGAGGTGACTCCTCATAACGTGAACTCATCCAGCTGGTACGACGAGGCCCATACCTACGATCTCGCGTTCGCGTTCGACCCGGACCGCGAAATCACCATGCTCACGGTCGCCCTCGCGGCCGCCGACGTCCGCCCCCCGGCGCGCCTCCTCGAAGCCATGGTCGGCGGAGCGCGGCTCGTACCTCGCCTCACGTCCGCTGGCTTCGACGTCTTCGGATTCGACATGTCACAGGCGATGCTCGGCTACGCAAAGCAGCGCGCACCGGGCCGCGTGTTCCGCGCGGACGCCGCGCGCTTCGCCACCGCGCGCGCCTTCGACGGTGCATACTGCCTCATCGATTCATTCCGCTATCTCCTCACCGAATCCGCCGCGTCTGCCTGCCTCACATCCATCGCCGCCGGACTTCATCCGGGCGCCCCCCTCGTCCTCGAGCTCGAGCTCTTCTCCCCTGGGCCGCCGGTCCCCGACACCTGGACCACGCAGCGGGGCGACGCGCGCGCATCCGTCTCGGTGAGCAGCCGCGCGGACCCGGACGACGACCTCCAGTGGATCGACGTCGTCGTCAACATCAACGCACCGGATGGCGACCGCGAGCTCCGCTCGTCCCAGAAGCAGCGGATCTGGAGGCCCGACCGCTTGGCGGCCTTCCTCGACGCGTCCCCCTTCACCCTCGAGACGACCTGGCGGCGCACACAGGAGCAGGGGGCCCCCCTTGATGGCCTGCCCCGGAACGGCGGCCCGGTCACCTTGTTGCTCAGGAACGGAGGCGACGGCTGAGACCCGAAACCGCGCCTACATGTAGAGAGATCGGAACTCCTCCGGGATCGAAGCCCCCTTGGACATCGAGGGGTCGGTGAAGACCATCACCGTCTGACCGGCCGCCGCCACCTCGCCGCCACGGAGGATCTGCTGGTCCAGGGTGACCGAGGTGGTGCCGATCCGGGCGACGGTGGTCGTGAACGCGAGTTCGTCGTCAAGGTGAAGGCCCATGTGAAAGTCGATCTTGGTAGAGACGGTGACAAAGCGAACGCCCCAGCGCTCCTCGATCTTGTTGTAGTCAAAGCCCTTGTCCTGAAGGAGACGGCTGCGGCCATGCTCGAGCCACTGCATGTAGACGGCATTGTTGACGTGCCCGTAGGAATCGAGCTCGTAGCTGCGGACCCGGTGATGCGTACTGCTGACGTAGGGCATGTGTGGATGTTATGACGGCGGGCCATGGCCGTCATCAAGCAGGAGGATCTCGGCGTCCCGTTCACGGACGCCGCGAGGGACGAGGGGCGTCGCCTCCTCGAGGCGGGAGATGTCCAGCTCATGGAGGGCTCGGGCGACGAGTCCTGGGAAGCCAGGATCCGCTTCTTCCGCCGTCACCAGAACGTCTGGATCGAGAGGGACGCCGTTGGCGCGGTGACCCACGAGTGCTCCTGCCCATACCTGGAGAACGAGGGGTCGGGCTGCGCACACCTGTGGGCCCTGCTGCTGGCGGTGGAGCAGGAGGAGCGGGAGGCCGGGTTCGGCGATGACGGCCCGCCGCCGATCGCGCCGCTGTACGTGGTCGAGCGGCACCGCAAGCACCTGAAGCTGGGGATCTGGTGGGAAGGGGACGATGAGACCCCGAGGCTCCGGCCCCTCCCGGCTGACGGTGATCACCTCTCCCGGGTCACCGACACGGCAGACGTCGCCGTCCTCGCCGCCCTCGAGTCCGTCGGCGGCGGGCGCCGCAACCTCCTGGACGGCGGTGGGTTTATGGAACCGATCGGGCCTTGGTCGCTCCCCCCTGAGCAACGGCCTGCGGTCATGCTCGCGGCGGCGGCCACGGGGCGGCTGCGCCTCGCATCCGAAGACGGGGCTCCGACCGCCCTTTCGCTCGACGAGGGGGCCCGATTCGATCTGGTCATCGGGTTCGCCCCCGACATGGACGCGCAGCGGCTCAAGCTCGCGGGATGGATCGTGCGCGGCGGCGAGCGACACGCGCTGCATGACTGCGACGCGATCGCCGCTGACCGCGCGCCCGTCGCGGTCGTCGATGGGCGCGTGTGTCCGGTCGAAGCACACGGCGCTGAGGAGTGGCTGTTCCTCCTCGCGACCGACCGCGTCTTCCCGGTCGCCGTGGATGAGACGGCGGAGGTGCTCGCGCGGCTCGCGGACGCCGGACCGCTGCCCCGCATCGCGCTCGATCAGGATGCCCCGCCGCTCCCGCTCGAGTGCTCAGCGCCCATTGCGCGTGGCCGCATCACCCGGCAACACGCCGCCCTGGCGCTCGACGTCTCGTTCGCATACGGGCCCATCGAGCTGCCTCCAGAGAGCGGCCAGCAGCTGATGCTCGACATCGACCATGGCGTACAACGCCAGCGGGACCTGGCACGGGAAGCCCAGGTGAGCCGCACCCTCGACGACACCGATGGCCTGACGGTTGACGACGGGGTCCACGGCCGCTGGTTCGTCGATCCAGCGCACCTGGACGAGGTCGTCGCGGAGCTGTTGGACATGGGCCTGGAGGTCACCGCCGAGGATCGACGATTCCGGACCGGCGCGACGCCATCTGTCGCGATGAAGAGCGGCATCGACTGGTTCGAAGTCGACGGCACGGTGGCCTTCGGCGATGGCGGCGAGGTCCCCCTCACTCGGCTCGTGGAGGCCTGGCGCAAGAACAAGAGGTTTGTCGAGCTCGACGACGGCAGCAAGGGCCTCGTTCCCCTCGCGTGGCTCGAAAAAATCGGTGGCGTCCTCGGTCTGGGACAGGACGTGGACGGTCGCGTCCGATTCCACCGAGCGCAGGGAGCCTTGCTCGAGCCGCTGGAATCCGAAGCCGGCATCAAGGCTCCCCAGGAGCTCGCGACCTTCCTCGGCCATCTCAAAGACCTCGCAGACCCCGCCCCGTACGCGCCCCCGCCAGGATTTCGTGGCGAGCTGCGCCCATACCAGGAGATCGGCGTCGGTTGGATGCGTGCCCTCGCGACCGCCGCCCTCGGGGGGTGCCTCGCCGATGACATGGGGCTCGGAAAGACCGTCCAGGCGCTGGCGTTCCTGTTGTCGCTGGAGACCGACCCGATCGCCAAGACGGCCGGCCCCGTCCTCGTCGTGGCGCCGCGTTCCTTGATCTGGAACTGGGAATCCGAAACCTCCCGCTTCGTTCCAGGGCGCAAGCTCCGGGTCCACCACGGACCACGGCGCGTGCGTGAAGCGGCCGAGATCGGGGCGAACGACTGGGTCATAACGACCTACGGCACCCTCCAGCGTGACGTCGACCTCCTGGGGAACATCGAGTGGTCGGTCGTCATGCTCGACGAAGCCCAGGCGATCAAGAACCCGCGCTCAAAGAACGCCGCGGCCGTCCGCTCCCTGGGAGCCCCCGTGCGTGTCGCCCTGACCGGCACGCCCGTTGAAAACCACGCCCGAGACCTGTGGTCGCTCATGGCGTTCCTCGACCCCGAAATGCTCGGCACGGAGCGACGCTTTTTGCAGCGAGCCGCGAGCGCCGCGGACTCGGCACATCGAGCCCTCCTCGCGCGCACCATCGCTCCCCTGGTGTTGCGTCGCACCAAAGAGCAGGTCGCCCCGGAGCTGCCGCCCCGCATCGAACAAACCGTCCTCGTGACGCTCTCAGATGAGCAACAGGAGCTCTACGAACAACTCCGCGAGGCCGGCGCTCGCGCGTTGTCCGCGGGGGACCTGGACGATGGACGGGCGCGCATGAACATCCTGGAGGTCCTGCTGCGCCTACGCCAGGTCGCATGTCACCCGGGGCTCGTCGATCCCGCCCGGGCGGCGTCCGGCAAGGTCGACCTGCTCCTCGACGAGCTGGCCCAGGTCACCGGCAGCGGGCACAAGGCGCTCGTGTTTAGTCAGTTCGTGAAGCTGCTCGATCTGGTCGCGCCACGTCTCGATGCTGACGGGATCACGTACGCGCGACTCGATGGCAAGACCAGCGACCGTCAGGGCGTCGTGCGGCGCTTCCAGGAAGATGACGACTGCTCCGTCATGCTCGTCAGCCTGAAGGCCGGCGGTCACGGTCTCAACCTCACAGCTGCCGACTATGTCTTCCTCCTCGACCCGTGGTGGAACCCGGCGGTCGAAGCACAGGCGATCGACCGCGCGCATCGCATCGGTCGCACCCGCAAGGTGATCGCGTGCCGTCTCGTCGCGCGCGGCACCGTGGAAGAGCGCATCCTGGAGTTACAGCGTGACAAGCGTGCGCTGGCTGATGCGTTGATCGGTGACACCCGCGGCCCCCTGGCCGATCTCACGGTGGACGACCTCGCCATGCTCCTCCGATAAGCCCGCTCAAGCGTCCGCTCCTCTTGGCTTTCAGATGAGATCCAGTCTCAAATTGCGAGAAGACTTGATCCGCGACACCAATGCGGCGATTGTTGGGAACGAGCGGGGAGGAACGTTCCCCCCCCTCGCGACCCGGCGGTGACGGACCATGGGATCACCGAAGGACTTGATTGGAGCTGAACGATGACGTGGGTGGTAACCCAACTTTGCAAGGACAACGTGGATACCGCCTGCGTGGCCGAGTGCCCGGTGGATTGCTTCTACAAGCCCACGGGTGACGACTACTCCAAGATGCTCTACATCTCCCCGGACGAGTGCATCGACTGCGGCGCCTGTGAGCCGGCCTGCCCTTGGGAGGCCATCTTCCAGGACGACTCCGTGCCGGAGGTGTTCAGTGACGACATTGAACTGAACGCCAAGTGCGATGAGGACCGGGACAACTTCGAGACCGCGGAAAACGACCCAGATACACACAAACCGAGCCCCGAAGAGGTGACCGCCAACAAGGAAAAGCACGGCTACTCCTAAGAGCGCCGTGTTCCACCTCTCCCCGGCGGGGCGTTCGTGACGCCCCGCCGTTGCATTTGCGCCCGTCCCTTTGCCCAATCAATCGAAAATCATCAATGGCAGAGAAGTCCAGTAACTCTCCCGCCATGGCCTTCATCCTCGAGTTCTTGAAGGGAGATGGGGGGGCCGCCTACGCGGATGTACGCGCCGCGGCCGAGCAAGAGGGGCACAACATCTACCCCATCATGTACGGGCGGGCGAAGACGCTCTTGGGCCTCATCACCGAGGAAAGCAAGCGGAAGCGCCGCCGCCGCAAGGCCGACAGCGCGCCCGCCAAGCTACGCCAGGGTGGCCCGGACTCGGGCGGCGATTCTGCGAACCAACTCTCTGGCTTTCTTGAGCGGTACCGGGAGCTCGAAGAGGAGCGCAACCGCTACCGAGCCGCGCTGCTGAGCGTTGAGAAGATGCTCCGCGACGCGCTCGAAGCCACGAACTGAATCGGGCCGGTTCACGGCCCTGTCAGCGGCGCTGCAATGCGGACAGCTTCACTCGGTGCTTCCATCGAGAAATCCCGTGCTTGTCCACGCATTCAAAGGTCACTGCCCGCTCCGCGCCCTCCCCCGTGAAGCGCAGGATGCCGAAGTTGCGCTCAGCGCTGAACAACGTGCCCTTCACCCGGCGAGGGTTCTTCAACTCGAGCTCGGTGAATTCAGTGTGCAAGCTGGAGAGGAGCGGCGAGCTGGTGAACTCGTATATCGGCGCCTTCTCCCCGATGCGCAGTAGCTCGGTGTGGTGCCGATCGCCGGAGAGAAACAGGACCCCGCTGATCCGCCGCTCGTCGATCACGGCGCGCAATCGCTTCAGGTCGGCCACGTAGCGGGCCGCCGTCTCATGCGGGGACTCCTGATTCCACACCTGGTTCCCGTTGACCACCACCTTGAAGGCGTGCTCGCTGCTGGTCAGCGCGTCCGTGAGCCAACGCAACTGGGTCTTCCCCCACATGGTCTCGGGCGCAGCGTTCGGCGAGCGGTGATACCGGTCGTCGAGCAAGAAGAACTCGACGTCGGACCAGGTGAAGCGCGTGAAGACACCGGGGGTATCCGCCAGCCCGTAGCTCGGGTTGGCCCAGAACAGCTTGAAAGTCCGCAGCGCCGCCCCCCGCAGGGGATTGGTCCAATCCGAATTATTGGGGCCGAAGTCGTGGTCATCCCAGGTCGCGTATTGGGGACAGGCGGCGAGCAAACGCTGTAGCTCGGTGGTGGCGCGGGTCTTGGCATAGCGCGCCCTGATACCGCTCTCCGACGACCAGTCCGGCTCACGCAGATAGACGTTGTCGCCGGCCCACAACATCAAATCAGGGTTGAACCCCGCGATGGTCTCGAAGATCCCCAGATCCTCGTCCCCATAAGGAGTCCCTGGCCGATCAAACGGGGTGTCGTTGACGTAGGCGCACGAGCCGAACGCGACCGTCAGGTCAGGCGGTGGGCGGCGCCAACGCCAGTGAGGCTGGGTCCGGAACGCCGTCTTGTATGGCCGTGGAGCCAGATCACCGTTGACGGAGAGAGCAAACCGGTAGCGCGCCCCAAAGGGCAACCCGCCGATACGCACGGTCGCACACAGGGCCTCGTCTTCCCTGGTGGTGACCGTCTTGGACCAGCGCGCGGCCGGCAGATCGCCCTCGGGCCAGTACTTGAACGCGACCCGTGCGGGGATCGTCGTCCGCGCCCACAGGCTCACCTCGGTCTCCGTGGTGTGACCGATCATGGGGCCAGCAGCGATCAGGTCTTCGGGACGCTGGGCGGAGACGGCGGCAGCGGTAACCAGGGCAACAAGGATGATCCGCATGCGCCCAATCGTAGCCAGTTGAATCCGGGAAGCGAGCGCGGCCCCCGCCAGACGGACGGTCAGCGCCGCCGCGGCTGCGGACAACAGGCTCGCAGCGGCGACGGTCACGACCAGAACGCTGGGGGAAATGCTGTTCATCGAGACGCTCCTCACATCCGTTTTAGATGGGCTGCCTGGGTGAGTCAACGCTGCAACGGATGCGCCGCGCGAGGGTCGCGCGCGACTATCAGATCCGCTTGTGTTCCGGACACTCCTGGCAGCAACGTCGCGGGCGATCCGTCTGCAATTCGGTGCGGAGGCGCCTGTAGGGCGCGCCGTTCCAGATCTCCTCGAAGGTCTGCGCCGACAGGTCGCCCATGATGGTTGGCTCGCTCCACAGGCAACACGGGATCACCTTCTGGTCCGGTCGCACGACAACCATGGTCCAGGGATACTTGCAACCGGAAGCGATCGGTTCGCCATCCGCGTGTACGGGCCAGTCCCCACGGGCCGCGTCCCCCGCATCAATCATGGTCGCACCGCCCGCGACACCGACATGCTTGGGGCGCAGCGGCTCGGCCAAGATCTCCTTGCCCGGGATCGGCGCGATGCACGTGTACGGCGCTGGATCAGGCAGATCGCCGTCCATCGTCGGAGCATCGACGGGCGGGCGAACCGGTTCATCAGGGAGCCTCAGATCGAACGCCTCCGGCAATCGCAGCGTCACGCCCAGGTCGTCGGCGACGGCACGCGCCGAGGCGAACACCTCGTTCGCGTGCTCGCGATCGTGCTGTAACGCCTCCGCTTCCATCTCAAGCCCATCCTGCGGCAACAGCAGGGAGGTGTGCATCACCGCCGCCCCGTACCGGTGCGCCAGGCGCACCACGTCTGGAAGCTCATCCACGTTCCGCCGCATGAGGACCATGTTGAACGAGATCGTGGGCGCGGCTGATCCCCGTTTCTCCTTGACCCTGGCGAGGGTGTCCAGGCCCTCGATGAAGCGATCGAACCGCGCGCCGCGCCGGATGTACTCGTAGGTCTCGGCCCTGGCTCCGTCGATCGAGAACGTCACGAAGTCCACTCCCGCATCGACCAGGCCCTCGGCCAGCGCTTCAGTGATGAGGGTGGCGTTACTCGTCATCTCGATCCACGGCACGCCAAATTCCCGCGCGACAGCGACCATCTCTCCCAGCTCGGGATGCAGCATGGGCTCGTAGGTCTGGGACAAGGCGAGCTGGCGCGTCCGCGACAACAGGGTCGGCCCCAGGGCCCGGAACTGGGCGACCGTCAGCTCGCGGCGCGGCTGGTTAAACACGTCGGGGAGCGACAACACGCACATGCGACACTTCAAATTGCACTTGTTGACGAGATCGAGGCGCACCGTGAGCGGACGACCGTCCCCCACCCCCAGGTCCGCCTCCTCCTCGACGGACGTATCCAGAATTTCCAGATCCCAGAGCAGCAGGCCCACGGGCGCCGCCTCCGGCATACCCAGCGACGTCCCGGGGACCGTTTGATCGACCGTGAACTCGAGGACGGTCGCGCCGCGCGTATCGATGCACAGCCACGTCTCCTCGCCGTCGACCGTCACCCGTTCACGAACATCCCCATCGCCGTCTCGCACAACCAGCCCCACCGACCTCCCGGGTAGCGGTGCTCCGACCGAGAGGAACAGGGTCTGCGTCCCCTCCGGCACCTCCACATGCCCCTCCGGACCCATGGGCACACCGGGGCGCCCCGCCACCTCGGCCAGTTCACGAAAGCCGCGACGCAACATCGTGAGGTAGCGAAAGACCTGCTCACGATGAATGTCGGCGATAGGCACGAGATGCCCTCTCAGTCAATGACCTCGAAGTCCGCGTCCTTCACCTGGTCCCGGCCGTACCCGGTCGCACCCGGGCGAGGAGCACCCGAGGGGGGAGCACCCGCGGCCTGCCCGAACGCACGCTTGAGATCCTCGGGATTGAAGCCCTGCCCCGCCATCCGATGCTCTAGCTGCTTCTTGAGCGCCGAGAGGACGAGCTTCTTGAGGACGCTCGAGAGCAACCCCCGAGTCGGCGGGAACAGGACGAGTAAGCCGATGACGTCGGTGATGAAACCCGGGAACACGATGAGCGTGCCACCGACGAAGGGGCCGACCGCGGCGATCATGGCCTTCGTCGGATCACCCGCGGAGCTCGCGAGCTTCGCTCCGAGCACCTCGGGCTGCAGGCTCGCGCGGGCGCGCGCGAGGATGGTCGTGCCGATGAACGTCGTCGCGACCGCGATCCAGATCGCGAGCCCCAGGCTCTCCAAGAGTTCGCCGACCAAGAAAATGCACCAGCACTCCAGGGCCAGCATCACGATCAGTATCAGTAGCACCATATCGACCTCGAAGAATGGGTCCGAACCGCGTCAGCGTTCATCGCAACAGCCGGATCAGGATCGGCTCCATGGCGTCCGCCTGGCGCATGAAACCGAGATCGGTCGGATGCGACCCGTCTACGGTGCCCTCGCCATCGTCGCCGAGCAAGGTGTTCCCGTCCATGTACGCCAGCTTCCTCACGCCGTCCTTCACGAGCGCCGCATACGCAGCCTTGAGGGCCGCCCGGTTCTCCTTGTTGCGACGCGCGCGACCAGGGTTGACGTGTGCATCCTGGTACGTGCGATCCTCGACCAACAGGATCGGCACCCGCGGGCGCGCAGCGCGGAGTTTCCTCACCAGAGGCGCGGTACGCTTGGCGACGGCCCTCCCATCCATGTTCGGCAGGCAGTCGATGACGTAGACGGCGGGATCAAGCTCGCACATCAGATCCACGACCTCCGGGTCCATCCGCCCGTTACCGGAGAAGCCGAGATTGATGACGGGACGGTCGAGCCGACGACCGAGGATGGCGACGTGGCACATCCCGGTCCGCGAAGCGCAACCGCCCTGGGTAATGGAGGTCCCGTAGAAGACGATTGGTTTGCCCCTAGACGCTGGACGCGAGCGCGCGGGCTTCACCGCGTGGCCCTTCGGGACTCCTATCTCGACCTTGCTGACGCCGTTGTAGAGCGGCAGATAGAGCATCCATAGCCGCCGCCCACGCGTCAGCCCGGAGATGAGCCGAGCGTTCATCAGCTGCTTCCCGGGGCGCGGCGCCGCGACCCAGCGCCAGCCCCCCCGGGTCTTGAGATAGAGGTCCACGCCGCTCACGCCCGTCGCCGGCATATGCGACATGGCCAGTTGACTGGACGTGAGCGCCCAGCGGGCGTGCAGTTCTGGTGCATCGGTGACGAACCGCACACAGAGACCGGCGGCATGTCGGCTGAGCTTCCAGACGGGGTCGCGGACCTTTCCCTCCGCGCGCGCGGGAAGCCGGTCGTAGTACGCCTTCGTGTCAGTCCAGCCCTTCCCCTCCACACCGAGGGCCTGGACATCGGTCCAGACCACCTCCTGCGCCTCGGCGACGCACGCGAGGACAGACATCAGCAACAGGCTGCGCATCGAGTGGCCTCCTTCACCGGGACGACACGGATGATAACGACGGAGAGGTGCGTACGCGAATCAGCCGCTATGATCTACTGGTCCTCAACGGAGTAATTTCCACATGACGCGACGCGACCTTCTCCTGACCCAGATCGTCATCCTCTCCCTCATGATCGCTGGCTGCGACGCCGACCCGGAACAGGGCGGCGCGCACGAGCACCCGGCGCACCTGCACGGCCCGAACCACGGCGACCTCGCCCAGCTCACGGACGGCGTCTGGTTGGAGGTCGCGATCTTCCACGATCAGGCGACGATGGTGCTATGGACCCATGCCGGTCCGCACGCGGGCGACCTGAAGGCATCCAAGATGCCCCACCAACCCACGCTGTCCTTCAGCTTCGAAGGCTCGGACGCGCTGATCGAGGGTGTCCCTTTCAGCGAGGCCGGCGACAACGCGTTCAAGTTCGTCCACGGCGCGCTGGGTTGGGACATCCCGGGCGCAAAGCTGTCAATGCAGATCGACACGACAACTCACACGGTCGACGTGCCGGCCCATCACCACTGATCCGAGGACCTCCCGCTCCGGGCAACTGCCGCCGATCCCCCCCGGACACCAGGTCTTAGAGAATCCACCGCCGCGGCACCTGCGCCGTATGTAGCGCTGGAACACGGCTCCTGCACCCGCAGTCCGCAGCCCGGTCGGAGATTCTCACGATGTCACGCAAAGACCCCGAACACTCGGGTTCCAACCCCGCCGCAACATGTCCGGACCGACGGAAGGCGCTGCTCGCCATCGCCCTCAGCCCCGTGGCCGCCGCCCTCGCTGGCTGCGGCGGCCATGCCCCGACAGCCCCCGGGTCCTTTGGCACGACTTCACGGGAGACCCGCTGGCGGGAGGGGCCTGGACATGGACCGCGGAAGGGACGCCACCGGGGAGAGCACCTTTGAGGGTCGGCCCCCTGATGCTCGCGGGATCCGGCCTGTCCTCAACGCCCGGATGGATGGAAGGAGCGCTGACTTCCGCCGAGGCTGTCCTCCAGGCGTTACCATGATCCTGCCATGACCGACGAAACCCAGCAGATCCGCATCATCGCCAAGCCCCAGCTCAACCCGTCGAAATGCGACTTTGAAGTCGACCGGAACGTGACCGAGGGGACAGCCTACTTCGGCAGATCCGATGCGGCCGCCGGATCGCCGCTCGCCGAGAAGCTCTTCGCCTTGGGCGGCGTGAAGGAGGTCCTCATGCGCGGCCCTTCCCTCACCGTCACCAAAACAGAAACCGTCGAGTGGGGCACCCTCGCCCGTGATGTCGGCACCACCGTACGTGCCCACTTACTGACCGGCGAGCCGTGCGTCGGTGCGGATGCCTTGGCTAACACCGACGGCAGCGACGACCAGCGCATGCGCGGAGAGATCGAGGCCATCCTCGAATCTGAGATCAACCCCGCCATCGCATCGCACGGCGGCGTCATCTCGCTCCTCGATGTCCAGAACGGCGTCGTCTACGTCAAGATGGGCGGCGGGTGCCAGGGATGCGCGTCTTCGACAGCGACGCTGAAGCAGGGCGTAGAGCAGTCCATCCGCGCACACGTGCCAGGCGTCATCGAAATCCTCGATACGACCGATCACGCCGCCGGCGCCAATCCGTACTACTCCCCCACTTCATGATGAGCGCCCTCTCACCGACGGGCGCGAGCCTCGTCGACCCGCAGGTCCTCGCGATCTCGTGGTCCGACGGAAAAACCCTCCACTATCCTCTGGATCACCTGCGCGCTGCGTGTCCGTGCGCACACTGCCAGGGTCACTACGAGGGAGAGAAGCCGCCTCTGCACAAAGACCAGTTTCGCGGCATCGGACTGCGGTCACTCGATGAGGTGGGCTCCTACGCATTCCAGATCGCGTTCACCGACGATCACGGCCTCGGAATCTACACGTGGCCACAGCTGCGGGAGATCGGCTTCGACGAGGGCGAGGCCCCGGTGCCTGAGTCACCTGGCACCTTCGAAGTGTAGACGCTGGCCGTTCAGATCCCTAGACTCGGTCTAGCGTTCGGAGTTTCCCCAGCATGTCTGATTTGAAGTCGCTGCTCGAACCCGTTTCACGTCTCGTCACGACGCTGGATTTGAGCGACACCACCGCTGCGGAGGCGGCCCTCGGAGCGGCGTTCCCGCCCAACGGAGACCGGATCCGCGACATCGAGACGAGCGCGCGCGCCGGTATGGCAGACGGCACGGTGTGCCACCGCGGGGATGACGGCATGCGTTTCTCCCGCATCAACAAGCCAGAAGCGGACGCCGCCAACTGCTCCGTCGATGCCGTCTACATGACCGACGCGAAGGGCCCACCCCACTCACATACAAAAGGAGAAGTGTGTCTCTGCCTCCCAGACGATGACACCGCGACCTTCGAGGGGCGGCACACCACATGGATGGTGCTGCCGCCGGGCTCGACTCACGAACCGACGGTCGCCGGCGGTGCCATGCTGATCCTCTACTGGTGGCCCGACGGGGCCGTCTCCTGGGACTGATCCGATGGGCACACGCATCGAGCTCCTTCGCCTCCAGCTAACCTCCGGCGCGACCGGTCACCCGGGGCCGGTGTCCATCCGGGTCAACGGCATCGATCATCCCCTCAACCGTATCTCCGGAGGTACGGGATCCGGCGAGAGCTACGAAGGCGAGTTCTTCATCGGCTCCGCCATCGCAGAGTGCTTCTTGCTGGGTCCGACGGAGGGCCGCTGGGACTTGAAGGAGATGACGGTCGCGTTTGACCACGGGGAAGCCCAGGTGTCCCAGCACCACTTCGGTCCACTCGAGCTCGATGCGGGGGCCTGCCTCGACATCATGAATGCCCAGGAATGACGACACCAAGGCCCTCCGGATCATCTCCGGTGGCCAGACCGGCGTAGACCGCGCCGCNCTTGACGTCGCCCTGTCCGGAGGCCAGGGGGACCAGGATCAGCAAGAACAGGGGGGGGGCCACACGGCCTTGAGGATAGCGCCCCACCTCCGCGGATAGGACTTATGGTCGGGGCGAGTCACGCAAGTCCCTGTGGCACCGGTGGTTCCCAGGAGTGGGCGAGACGCAGCGNTTGGTCCGGTTGACGAGCGTAAGCCTTTGGTTACCATAGGATTACTGTCTATTCGGCTCACTTGATGGGTCGAACTCGGGGAGTCGCCGACGAATCATCGTCGGTTCGGCGAACCGCACGTCCATGGCGGCGTGTGGCTCATTCGTCAGACTACTCCGTGCGCAACGGGCCGCGAGGGACGCGGACCCAGCCTCAGACCGCGTTGACGACGANCGCGGTCCCATCCTTGTCAGGAGTGAACTATTCATGGTGAAGACGCCAGACGCTGCCCCCGCCTATCGGGTCTACACACGCAAGGATATCGACCGGATCCCGGAGTTGGCGCGCCTGTCCGCCGAAGACAGGCTGGTCATGAAGGCGGTCTCCGCCGTCCTCCCATTCCGAGTCAACAACCACGTCGTTGAGGCCCTGATCGACTGGGATGACGTCCCGGGCGACCGCATGTACCAGCTCACCTTCCCTCAGCCGGGCATGCTCGAGGAACCGGACCTGCACCGCATGCTGGAGCTCGTCCACGCCGACACCTCCGAGGCCGTCATCAAGGCCGAGGCTCGCAAGATCCAGATGCGCCTGAACCCGCACCCGGCGGGTCAAGTGGACCTCAATGTCCCGACGCTCCACGGCGAGCCGGTGGCCGGCGTTCAACACAAGTACAAGGAGACCGTGCTCTTCTTTCCGAGCGCGGGCCAGACCTGCCACGCGTACTGCTCATACTGCTTCCGNTGGGCCCAGTTCGTGGGCCTCGAAAACCTGAAGTTCGCGGCCCGTGAGGCAGATCGTCTCGTGGAGTACCTGCGCGCGCACAAGGAAGTCAACAGCGTCCTGATCACGGGCGGCGATCCGATGATCATGAAGACGGCCCTGCTCCGTCGCTACATCGAACCGATCCTCAAGGCTGGCCTCGATCACATCACGAGCATCCGTATCGGCACCAAGGCGTTGGCGTTCTGGCCGTATCGGTTCACCACGGATGGCGACGCCGACGACCTCATGCGGCTCTTCGGCGAAGTCCGTGACGCCGGCAAGAGCCTCGCGCTCATGGCGCACTACAGCCATCCCCGTGAGCTGGAACCGGCTTCCGCCGAGACCGCGCTGCGCCGCGTCATTGATGCAGGCGCGACGGTCCGGTGCCAGGCCCCGCTGATCCGACACGTCAACGACAACCACCACGCGTGGGCCAAAATGTGGAAGACCCAGGTGCGGCTCGGCGCCGTTCCGTACTACATGTTCGTAGAGCGCGACACGGGAGCATGCAACTACTTCGAGGTGCCGCTGGCGCGCGCCTACAACATCTTCAGCCGCGCATACAAGATGTGCTCCGGCCTCGAGCGCACGGTCCGCGGGCCATCCATGTCGGCGACACCGGGCAAGGTCCTCGTGGACGGCATCAGCCGGATCGCTGGCGAGGACGTCTTCTCCCTACGGTTCGTCCAGGGGCGTAACCCGGATTGGGTTAACCGGCCGTTCCACGCACGCTTCGACCCCAACGCGACGTGGCTCGACGACCTCGAACCCGCCTTCGGCGCCGAGGAGTTCTTCTTCGAAGCTGAGATGCGCCAGCTCAGCACACCGAGCGCTGTCCCGCGTGCCGTTTGACCGGCCTCACGAGGCATCGAACCGCGGAGGTCGATACTGGGAGGCGTCCACCTCTGGTGGGTCGCCATGAGGGCTCTGGGACATTCGGTGTGGCTCATGCCTTCGGGCGACCCGCAGGTACACCTGAACCGGCGCATCGCCGCGTTGTCGGAGCGCCTCGACACGAGGCCCTTCCCTGCCCACGTCACGGTGGCAGGCCAGCTCGACCTCGACCTTGATGCGCTCTCCGAGAAGCTCCGAGCCATCGCCCGTGTCCACGCCCGGCTCGCCCTCACCCTCGAACACTGCGCGGGAGAAGAGCGTTGGTTCCGCTGCCTCTTCCACCATGTCGGGCGCACTCCCGAGCTCGAAGCGCTACACGAGGCCGTCGCCGGCCCGACGGCCTGGACGCCGCATCTGAGCATCTGCTACGGCGACCTCCCGGTCGAGAAGAAGGCCCCGATCATGGCCGATGCCAAGCCCCCGGTCGGTGGTTTTGTCGCCGATTCCCTCCACCTATGGCGGACGGACGGCCCGGTCGACGCCTGGAGGCCCCTCGCTGTGTTTCCGTTGGGGTAGGCGGCTATCATGCGGCGATGCGCTCCATCTCCGCCATCCTTGTCGTGCTCGCCGCGTCCGCATGCGGGCAACACGTCCACACCAGCCGACCCGACGCCAAGAAGCTGCCACTCCCCAAGGAGGACGGCGTCTGGCACTTCGCTGTGTTCGCCGACCGCACCGGCGGGCCGGCCGAGGGCATCTCGGTCCTCGAGCAAGCGGTCCGCGACACCAACCTCCTCGATCCCGATCTCGTCCTCACGGTCGGCGATCTCATCAACGGATACAACGAGACGCCGGAGTGGATGACCCAAATGCGGGAGTTCCGCGGCGTCATGGGTGGACTGCGCATGCCCTGGTATCCCGTGGCCGGCAACCACGACGTGTTCTGGCGCAAGACCAAGGGCAGCGAANANCGCCCCAAGGACGAACACGAGCGGAGCTACGAGACCCACTTCGGGCCGCTCTGGTACTGGTTCGCGCACAAGACCGCGGCGTTCGTCGTGCTCTTCACGGACGAGACGAACCCAGCGACCGGCACCAAGAACTACGGCGTCGCTGGCGGCCAGAAGATGAGCGCCGAGCAGGAGGCCTGGCTCTCAGAGACCCTCATCAAGACAAAGAAGTACGAGCACGTCTTTGTGTTCTGCCACCACCCTCGATGGATCAAGAACCGATATCCACACAGCGACTGGAACAAGATCGAGGACAAATTGCTGGCCGCTGGCAACGTCACGGCGGTCTTCGCCGGTCACATCCACGTCATGCACTACACGAAGGTCACGCCGCGCAACGGCGGACGACCCTTGCAGTACATCACGCTCGCGACAATCGGAGCCTCCACCCGGGCAATCGAGTTCCCCAAGCCCGGCTACTCGCACACGGACGCGCTCATGGGCTTCCTCCATCACTTCGACATCGTGACCGTCCGCGAGGGCCGCGTCTCGGTGTCAGCCATTCCGGTCGGCGTCGTCATCGATCCAGAGGTGGTCAACGGACCGCTCCGGAGGGACATGGGGAAGCTCAACGCCCGACCCCAGGCTTACGATGGGACCCCCGTCACGCTCGAAGCGAACGGCACCGCAAAGGGTTCAGTGCGGCTCTCCCTTCGTAATCCGTCGACCAAACCCGTAGCGTTCACGCTCACCCCCGAGGGTGGCCTGAGCCACATGGCCTTCCGGCCCGATCACGTCCACCTCACGGTGCCCGCCGGCGGGACCCAGGAGGTCACGTTCCGATACGCGCGCGCGCGCCGCGGGCTCGGCCGCTTCCCGGCGCCGCTCATCAGGGAAGAGGCGGAGTGGCTTGGAGACGGGCTGCGAGCGGCGGCGAACAAGCGCGAGCACCAACTGGCCTTCACCCTCGCTCGACCGAGCATCGCATCGAAGGCGGATCCCGGCGTCCTGCATCTCGACGGGCGATCGTGCGTAAGGGTCCCTTCCACAGCCGTCTCCGTACCGGACGGCCCCCTCACTCTCGAGGGCTGGGTGCGGGCCGAGTCCCTTACGGGGCGACGGCCGTTCATCGCCAAGACCGAGAAATCCGAGTACGGGATCTTCCTCAACGACGGTCGCGCGGTCTTCGAGGTCCACCTCGACGGCAAGTACGTCAGNGCGGAGATGCCGACGGGGAGCAAGCTGCAGACCGGGCGCTGGTACCACGTGGCTGGCGTCTGGGACGGAGCCCACGTTCGTCTCTTCGTTGATGGCAAGCCCGTGGCCACCGCCATGGGTGCTGGCAAACGCAAGACCAATCGATTGCCTCTCCTGGTGGGAGCTGACCCGAACAAAGCCGGGAACCCGGTCGACCAGTTGACCGGGCAGATTGACGCNGTCCGCATCTCCACCGTCGCGCGCTACACCAACCGGTTCCAACCAGCCCGGCGCTTCGACCCCGACGATCACACCGCGCTGCTGCTCCTCCTCGACCAGGACATCGGGCCCTTCACGCCCGACGCCAGTGACACGGGAGGACACGGACTCCTGATCGGTGGAGCGTGGTGCGGCGAGCCCGTCGAGGACGTTCGTTAGACGAGCGCCGGTTCCCTCACAGGGNGAGAGCCTCTCCATCGCGCATGACCAGCCGTCCGCCGACGACCACATGGCGCACGGCGGCTCCGTNGCNGACGANGGCNTCTCCNNTGGCGNCAGGCGAGAGGTCGGCCCGTCGCCCGAAGTGCCGCTCGAGGACCCCGGAGCTGGGTTGATCGTCCCAGTCGAGCGGGACGCCCAGATCCGCGGCGAGTGACGCCGCGCCCTCCCACCGACTCGGCGCCAGCCCCACGCGTACGAGGGGATCGCGATTCGCCGCGTGCAGCGCGCGCGCGCGTTCAGCGTCGCAAGCATCAGCAACGTGGATCGCCGCGAACACCCGCACCCCCCGCGCACGCATGCGGCGCGACCACGCCTCCACCGCGTCCGGGCCACCGACGAGAACGACCGCCGTGGCGACGGCAGCGAGGGCCGCCTCGAAGGCCCTCTCACCGTCACACCGAAGCAAGACGGCGCCGTTGATGACCGTTCCGCACGCATCGAGGCGCAACGCACCCGGCGTCCGCGGCGGATCACCCACCCCGAACCAGCACACGCGATCACCCGCGATAACGAGGGACCGCCCGTTCAGATCCGGACCGATCAGAAGGGGTTTGGGTTTCTTGGAGCGAACCATGAGACACGTGATGTACTGGAAATTCCGTTTTGGTATGCTGGAAATTCGGTTATGGCGGCCCAATGGGCCGTCACTCCGACGAACCATGGACGCCCTTTCCGTCACCAGCGCATCAGTAATTCGGGAGAACAACTTCCCGCTAAGCGTCTTGGCACGAGACCGAGTCCTCTGGGCGCTGCTCGCAGCCCAAGCCGTGGCGGCCGTCCCATTCCTGATCCCGGCGCTGCTCTCCGAATCGCTGCATGCAGCATACAGCGACTCCTACGCCGATGTGATCATCGGAATCACCGCGTGCATCGCTGGCATTCTCGCTTGCCGGCTGCAGCCGCGGCGGGGAGAAGAACGCGCGTTCAGGCGCCTGCTCCTCGCCACGGCAGGGACGTGGACCATCGCCGAGATCTCCATGTGCCTCCTCCCGGAGGCGTTCGCCGATTCCCTCCTCGGGGATGCGATCAACGACGGGATCTTCGCGCTCTCGCTGGTGTGGCTGCTCATCGCGGCTGAGCTGCAACCGCACCGTGCGAACGGCTGGACCAAGCACGACGGCCCGTTCCACATGCGCATCATCGGCGGGCTGCTCTGCGTCGCGGCTCTCTACACCTATTTCAACCTGGCGCCCAGCCTGAGCGGGCTCCCGGACCACGACAATTGGTCCCGGTCGCTCCTGCTGTTCATCCCGCTGGACGTCTTCCTGTGCCTGCGCTTCGCCTGGCTCCACCGATTCGCGACGACGCAACGCTGGCGCTCGATCTANCTCACGCTGGCGTTGCTCACCCTCTCCATGTTCGTCGCCGACGTGGTCGAAATGATGGCGCTCGAAGAGTGGATCCCATGGATCGAACTAGAGCCCATGGGTTTGCTATGGTTCGCGCCCTATCTGGGAATAACGGTTCTGGCGCGCCTCGTCACCGTCACCCATCGGAAACCGGTGGGTGCCATGCCACCCGAGCACACGATTCTGACCACGGAGGGGGTCATCGTCGGGCTGGCGTCGGTCATTCTCGTCATCCACTTCGTAGCACCCGCCACGGCGGTCCTCTCCCCCGCCCTCCAGCCCATACGCACACGCATCGCGCTCACGTCGATCGCCGTCCTCGGACTCCTCGGGATCGCTCAGGCCATCCTCCTAGCCCGACGCAATCGCGCCTTAGTCTCCGACATCGAGGGCATCAACGCTCAGCTCCTGCACGCACAGAAGATGGACGCAATCGGCCAACTCGCGGGTGAAGTGGCCCACGACTTCAACAACATCCTCGCGGTCGTGATGGGCCACGAAGACGCCCTGCGAAGGGCGCTCAATCCGGCGGACGACGCGCGCGTCCACGTAGACGGCATCGGTGAGGCATGCCACCGGGCGAACTCGCTGACGAAGCAGCTCCTGGCCTTCAGCGGAAAGCACATCCGGACGCCGATGGTCGTGGATCTCCCGGTCGTCGTGTCACGGCTCGCCTCCATGCTGCGACGCCTCATCGGCACAGACATAGAGCTCGACGTTCGCCGCTTCAGCCAGGCGGCGTGGATCGTGGCTGACGAGGGACAGATCGAGCAGATGATCATGAACCTCGCGGTCAACGCCCGCGACGCGATGCCCGCAGGTGGACGCCTCACGATCGAAACCGAAGTGGAGAATCTCGACGCGGCCGCCGCGAGCCGCGTCGATTCAGCCCCGGGGGCACACGTCGTCATGCGAGTCTCGGACACCGGCTGCGGGATGTCGGAGGAGGTACGCNCCCGCGCGTTCGAACCGTTTTTCACAACCAAGCCTCAGGCCACAGGCACGGGACTCGGGCTATCCACTGTGTACGCGATCGTCGAACGCGCGGCCGGCCATATCACAATCGACAGCGAGCTCGGCGCCGGCACGACCTTCCGTGTCGTGTTCCGCAAATCGGAACAGCCACCGGACGTGAACACGGCGCCGGTAACCCGGGAGAACCCCCCTCGGGGAACCGAGACGGTGCTCCTCGTCGAGGATGATCCCGCCGTACGGTCAGTCGTACGCCGGGGGCTCGAGAACCACGGATACCAAGTCCTCGAGGCCGACGGCGGCCCAACGGCCCTGGCCATCGCAAAGGAGCACGGCACAGGTATCGCGATCCTGCTCACTGATGTGGTGATGCCGGGCATGAGCGGCCCGGAGGTCGTCGAGCGCATGGCCAGCGCGCGCCCGCTCATGTCGGTCCTCTACATGTCCGGATACACAGGTGACGAGCTCGCCGAACGAGGCGTAGAGGGCGAGAACACGGGCTTCATCCAGAAGCCGTTCAGCGCGGCCCAACTCGCGCGACGTATCCGAGTGCTCCTCGACGCCCCGAGCGCCGGATAGCCCTCCCTCGAAGAAGCGGGTGCAGCACAGGAACTCGCCGGTGTTAGAGTGACATCAACTCCCCCCGGAGACGTCCATGCCCCAGGAACCCAGCGCCCCCAACCGCAAGAAGGTGACGACGAACAGCCTGCGCGAGATGAAAGCGCAGGGCAATCACATCGCCGCCCTCACCGCGTACGACCATCTCATGGCCGAACTGCTCGACAAGGCGGGGATCGACATGATCCTCGCGGGAGACTCGGTCGCGACCGTGGTCCAGGGGCAAGACACGACNGTGCCCGTGACGATGGAGCAGATGCTCTATCACGCGGGCCTTGTCAGTCGCGCGGTCGAGCGCGCGCTGGTCGTCGGTGACCTGCCGTTCATGAGCTACCAGGTGAATCCCGACGAAGCGCTGCGCAACGCTGGACGCATGGCCAAGGACGCCGGAGTCGAGGCGGTCAAGCTCGAGGGTGGCGAGGTGATCTGTCCCACCGTGCGCCGGATCGTCGATGCGGGGATCCCCGTGATGGGACACCTNGGCCTCACGCCCCAGTCCATCCACAAGTTCGGCACNTANCAGGTACGCGCCACGACGCCNGAGGANGCCGANCANCTCAAGCGCGATGCNCGNTCTCTCCAGGACGCTGGGGCGTTCGCCATGGTCATCGAGAAGGTGCCCGCCGAGCTGGCGAAGGAGGTCGCCGACATGCTCGAGATCCCCATCATCGGCATCGGCGCAGGCCCTGGCTGCGACGGGCAGATCCTCGTCAGCCACGACATGCTCGGGCTGTACACCAAGTTCAACCCGCGCTTCGTGCGTCGCTACGCGGACATCGCGGAGACGATGCTCGGGGCGTTCGGAAGGTACCTCGAGGACGTGAAGGCGCGGTCCTTCCCGTCAGAAGACGAGAGCTACTAGACATGCGCCAACTCGCCGTTCTATTCCTGCTCGTAGCGTCCGTAGTCAGTCAAGACCCGGTGCCCGCCCCCGCCGGATCCCTCGCCCTCTTCGACGGTCAGTCGACGGACGCCTGGGTGCACCGGAAGGACGGGTCTCCCTGCAAATGGTCGGTCCGCGACGGAACGATGGAGGTGACGCGGGGTACCAGCGACATCCTCTCCAAGCGCCACTTCTCGGACTTCCAACTGCACCTGGAGTTCTGGCTACCGAAGACGCCCGAGGGCACCGGATGGCAAGGGCGCTCCAACAGCGGGGTGTACCTGCAAGGCCGCTATGAGATCCAGGTCCTCGACTCCTACGGCATCGACAAGCTGCGGCCCGGCGACTGCGGCGGCATCTACAGCCAGAAGGCCGCCGACCGCAACGCGGCCCGACCCCCGGAGCGTTGGCAGTCTTACGACATCCACTTCACCGCCCCCAAGTTCGAGGGCGGCAAGCGGACCCACAAGCCGCGCGTGACCGTGTTCTGGAATGGCGTCCGCATCCACGACGACGTGGCCATCAACAAGCCCACGACCGCACACGCCGGCGGCGATCCGTCGAAGCCAGGTCCCATCCTGCTGCAGAACCACGGGAACCCGGTCAGATACCGCAACGTCTGGATCGTCGAAAAGGCCCCAGCCGCGACGAGCGCCGCGACGATCGCTGTCCCGAAGTTGTTCGCCGACCACATGGTCCTCCAGCGCGGTCGCGAGGTCCCGATCTGGGGCACAGCCGGCCCTGGGGCCAAGGTTCGGGTGACGTGCGGCGCCGCGACCGCCGAAGCGTCATCCGACGCGCAGGGTCGCTTCAAGGTCACGCTACCGAAGATGCCGGCCGGCGGGCCCCATGACGTCGTCATCGAATCCGGCGGAGCGCAGCGCGTGCTGAAGGACGTCCTGATCGGCGAGGTGTGGATCTGCTCCGGACAATCCAACATGCGCTGGCGCGTGAACAAGTCCATGAACGCGAAGGAGGAGGTCGCGGCGGCGAGCCACCCGCAGATCCGCCTCGGGTTCCTCAAGGAGACGCGCGCCGACGCACCCCAGGCCGACGCCCCG
Source organism: Planctomycetota bacterium (assembly GCA_002683135.1). Taxonomy (GTDB): domain Bacteria; phylum Planctomycetota. The sequence continues at coordinate 70,565 of NYSS01000010.1, forward strand.
ATCACCTGGGCGGTCTGCAACCCCGAGACGATCGGCACCTTCTCAGCGGTCGCCTACTTCTTCGGACGGCACCTGCACAAGACGCTCGACGGCGTCCCCATAGGCCTGCTGATGACGTCTTGGGGTGGGACCCCGGTCGAGGCCTGGACATCGAAGGCGGCGCTGCAAGGCGACCCGGTGATCGACCGGTGGGACTGGATGAAGGCCCGCAACGCACAGCAGTGGAAGAAGCGTCTCGACGGCTGGACTGAGAAGGCACGGGTCGCCTCGTCCGAGGGAAAGCCCGCACCCAAGAAGCCCGGCCGGCCCCAGCTGCGTAACCACCACGAGCCCGGCGCGCTCTACAACGCCATGATCGCTCCCCTCGTCCCGCTCAGCTTCCGTGGCGCCATCTGGTACCAGGGCGAGTCGAACGCGAGCCGCGCATGGCAATACCGCAGGCTCTTCCCCGCCATGATCCGTGACTGGCGTACGCGCTTCGGTCACGACTTCCCCTTCTATTGGGTGCAGCTCGCGAACTTCAAGAAGATCCAGAAGCAACCCGTCCCATCGGATTGGGCCGAGCTGCGTGAGGCGCAGTCCATGACCCTATCGCTCCCGAACACGGGAGAAGCCTGCGCCATAGACATCGGCGCAGCCAACGACATCCACCCGCGCAACAAGCAGGAGGTGGGGCGGCGCCTCGCGCTCCTCGCGTGCAAGCAGATCCACGGCAAGGACGTGGTGGCACACGGCCCCCTCGCCCAGGCCACGAAGTTCGGGGCCGGCAAGGCGAGGCTCACGTTCACCGAGGCCGAAGGGCTGAGGGCCCGAGATGACGGCGCCGTGACGGGCTTCGCCATCGCCGGCGCAGACAAGAAGTGGCACTGGGCGAAGGCTCGGATCGACGGCGCGACCGTCACCGTCTGGAGTGACTCCGTGAAGGACCCGGTGGCGGTCCGTTACGGCTGGGCGGACAACCCGGTCTGCAACCTGGTGAACGGCGCGGGTCTCCCCGCGCCGCCCTTCCGCACCGACAACTGGCCTGGCGTCACCACCCGCAAGGAGCGGTAACGAATCACTTCAAGCGGTTGATGCCAGGGATGGCCACGGGCGGCACCGGCATGTCGGCCCACTCGTAAGCCGAGGGGTCCGTGCTCGCCGGACCAAGACGGTCCGTGGAGTTCAGCGCCTTGTCGAACGTGACGACCTGCCCCGTGTAGGCCGCGAGGCGACCCATGACAGCCATGAGAGTCGACTTGGCCATGTAATCGCCGTTGTTGATCGGCTTGCCTTCGCGGATGGAGCGGAACAGCTCGTTGTGCTCCGTCTGGTACATGGAATTCCTGGGGCCCTCGTAGCGCCAGGTCTCATTGCCAGAGTGATCCGTCGTGCGGTGCCCGAACACGTGGCAGCGGCCCTTGGTCCCGTAGATGTGGTCGGAGACGTCACCCGAGGTGCCGTTCATCTGGCGGCACGACGCGAACGCCTTCACGCCATTCTTCCACTCATAGGTGATGTTGAAGTGATCGTAGATGTTGCCCCACTTCTCGTCGGTGCGGACCTGGCGACCACCCGAACCGACGCACTTGACCGGGTACTCGTCGCCCATGGCCCACGGCATCTTGTCCAGGCTATGGATGTGCTGCTCGGTGATGTGGTCACCGGACAGCCAGGCGAAGTACAGCCAGTTACGGCACTGGTACTCCATGTCGGACCACTGTTCCTTGTGACCCCGATGCCAGAGCTCGCCGGTGTTGTAGGTGCACTGCATGGTGACGACGTCACCGATGTGGCCGTCGAGGACACGCTGGATGGTCGCCTTCTTCTGGTTGTCGTAGCGCCAGCAGAGCCCGGAGACGACCGACAACTTCTTCTGACGCGCCATCTCGACGGTCTCGAGGACTGACCGGACACCCGCGCCATCGACCGCCACCGGCTTCTCACAGAAGACGTGGAGGCCCTTCTCCACGGCCAGCCGCAGGTGATGGGAGCGGAAGTGCGGCGGCTCGGCCAGCAGCACGACGTCGATCCCGGAGTTGATCAGCTTCTTGCCGGCGTCGAAACCGGTGAACTTGTGAGCATCGTCGATCTCGATCTGGTCCTTGACGTTCTTCGTCCGCATCAAGTTCTTCAGGCTGCCCTCGAGCCGATCCGAGAACGCATCAGCCATGGCGACGAGCCGACATCCCTTGTCAGCGCGTAGAGCCTGAGCAGCGGCCCCCGAACCGCGGCCGCCGCAGCCAATGAGCCCGACCTTGATCACGTCGCTGCCGCCGACATGGGGCGTGGCGAACGCGGGCGCGGCCAGGACACCGCCGACCGCCGCCGCGGTCGAAGTCTTCAGGAACTGACGGCGAGAAGCCGCTCCGTTGATCTTGGAATCCCGTTGCATGGCTCTAATCTCCGGCTGGGGTGGCTTGCCAGGATACCAGAGTCGGGGCAGTCTGACGGCATGAGCCTCGATCGACGCACACTCCTCAAGTCCGCCGCAGCGACAGCTGCGGGCAGCGCCGCACTCCCGCTTTTCTCCAACCCACGCCCTCCCACCCCACCCCGGCCAAGCACCATCCTCACGTCCGTCAAGTGGGGAATGATCGGCGTGAAGACCGACGTCATGGGCAAGTTCAAGCTCATGAAGGAGCTCGGCTACGACGGCATGGAGCTCGTCAGTCCGCTGGGCAACCTGGACATCGCCAAGCTGCTCAAGGCGCGCGATGCCACCGGCATGCCCATCCACGGCGTCGTCGACATGGTGCACTGGAACAAGTCGCATCGCCTGTCATCCCCGGATCCGGCCGCCCGTGAACGGGGACGCAAGGCCCTCGCGCAAGCGGTCAGGGATTCACACGCGCTCGGTGGCACGGCGGTCCTGCTGGTGCCTGGCGTCGTCGACAAAGAGGTGAATCACGATCAGTGCTGGGAACGCTCCACGACGGAGGTCAGCAAGGTGCTCCCCTTATGCGCGAAGCTCGGCGTCCACATCCTCATGGAGAACGTGTGGAACGGCTTCTGCTACAGCCCGGAGCAGACGGCGGAGTACATAGACGGGTTCAACAGTCCGTGGGTCGGCTCGTACTTCGACATCGGCAACCACGTGAAGTACGGCAAGAGCGAGCATTGGATCCGCACCCTGGGTAAGCGGATCGTGAAGCTCGACGTCAAGGACTGGGGGAAGCAGAACGGGTTCTGCAAGATCGGCGACGGGGACTGCAACTGGCCCGAGGTGCGCAAGGCGGTCGCCGAGATCGGCTTCACCGGCTGGTCCACCGCCGAGGTCCGCGGAGGCGACAAGGACCGCATGGCCGAGGTGAAAGAGCGGATGGACCGCTTCCTCGTGAAGGGCTGATTCAAAGCGAAGGAGACGGGAAGCGACCCGCGACGAGGCCGCCTACTCGAACTTCTTCTTCTCCTCCGCGCTCGGCTCCTTCAAGGGCCGCACGAGGCGGAAGCCCACGTACATGGCGTCCGTGTGGTACCAGATGCTCTGCGGAATCTGCGGGTCCTGCATCTTCCACTGTTCGTCCGACCCCATCCGAGCCGCGCTGCGCAAGTCGCGCTCACCCTGCTTCCAGCCACCGCCGCGCGCGACCCTCGGGTAAAGCTCTGTGGCCGGAAAGAGCGGGTTCTTCACCCCGTCCGTCAAGCGCTTGTAGGCGTCGTCGTGGTGCTGATCAAGGCACCACTCGGCCACGTTGCCGTGCATGTCGTACAGGCCCCAGGAGTTCGGCTTCTTCTCGCCGGCCTTGTGGTAGCGGCCCTTTGAGTTCTTGCGATACCAGGCATACTCCCCGAGCTTCTTCACGTCGTCGCCGAAGCCGTAGGCCGTCGTCGATCCCGCCCGGCACGCGTACTCCCACTCCGCCTCCGTCGGAAGCCGGTAGTACTCCCCCGTCTTCGCCGACAACCACTTGCAGTACGTCTTGGCCGCGAGCTGGGTCATGCAGATCGCGGGATAGCCCTCGCGTCCCATGCCGAACGTCATGTCCGTGTACGCCGGCGTCGGCCGTGTGATCGCATCGGCGAGCTTCTCGCGGGCACCCGCGTCACCTTCGCGACGACGCTTCTCGAGGCTGTACGCCCACTGCTCGTACTGCTCCCACACCACTTCATGCTTGCCGATCCAGAACGCGTCGACCTGGACCTTGCGCTGCGGGCCCTCGTCCCGTCCGCGGCGTTTCTCGGTGCGGGGGCTCCCCATGGTGAACGTACCGGCCTTGATGGGCACCATGGTGAACGTCACGTCGGTGCCGGAGATCTTCCGCGTATAGGCCACGAAATCTGCACACGTGGTCTGGGGCGCAGCGGAAAGCAGGACGACGGAGAGGAGAGCGGTCACGGCGTGGATCCTACTTCGCGACGAAGGATACGAGGTGCTGTTTCATCATCATCTTAGTAGCACCGGTAGTCTCGGATTCCATCCGAACCAGGCCGCCCGGGACGTCGGCGCACATCCACACCTTGCTCTGAATCTTGGATTGACCCGCTTCGATGAGCGTTTGCGCCCAGGTGCAACGGAGGTCGTGCTGGGCGATCCCCAGGGTCTCCTCGCCGGTCTCAGGCGGCTCCACGGCCCCTCCCACGAACGCCCTCTTGATCGTCGCCGGGAGCTTCCGGGTCCGAGCAGGCAGGTCGACGGACGTCCCGGCCACCACCAGCGATATCTCGACCTCCAAAGCAATCTCCTTGTCGCCCTTGGACTGGAGCGTCGTGGTGGACCTCATCTCCATGTCGTGAGATGCGTCAACGGTCCTCATCACGACCTCGCTGCCCGTCCCAAACGACGCCCACCGTCCGTATTCGGGGTTGGCAATCTCATCCTGGACCAAGACCAGCGACACAACTGCGACAAGCGTGGCGGTGAGCATCAGATCCTCCTTGGAGACAAGGGAGCACGCGTCGGACCCCGAACGCAAAGAAGGCCGTCGACTTCGTGCTTTCGTCCTTAACACCACGGAGCCCTTGGGCGAAGATGTGAGTAAGAACTCCGCCTCAGACGTTCGCTTGTCCACCCGCCTGAGAGGCCAAGAATGCCCCACCGCCACGCGTGGCGCGCCGCTGCCATCGCCTTGTTGCTCGTGAGTCTGTCCGCCGCCCAGCCCCCGGCCGCAGCTCAGACGCGCGTGTTCCAGGCGGGCCTTAGCGGCGGAGCCGCTGGCGTTACCCACGCGTGTGTCATCGAGAACACCGGTGGCGACGGCTCGGTCACGGAAGCGGACACGCTGACCCTCGGATCGGGCCGGGGCCTGCTCGTGTTTCCGAAGATCATCGGATTCGGTCCGGACAGAGTGTCGCCCGGGGCGAACGTCACCCTCGCGACCCTCGCGCTGTACGTCGAATCAGTCCCCGGTGCCGCCGCGACGCGCAACCTCGCTCTGTCTCCTCTGTTCGACCTCTCGGGCCAGGGCCCGTGGCACGAGCCAGCACAACACGTGTCGGGCGGATCGGGCGTCGGCACCTCGTGGCTCAGCCGCGACGCGCGGGCCGGGATCAACGCTCCATGGCTGCTGTCCGGTGGTGATGTCGCTGTGGTGCCCGCGCCCTGGAGCGCAACCGTCAGCGTCGATCAGACACCGGGCCGGTGGTACACGTTTGACGTGACCGCGGTCGTCGACCTCATGGCCGACGGCTGGACGAACCACGGCTGGGCACTCGACGTAGACCAGACCGGTAGTGACCTCGTCATCGCATCGGACGACCACCCTGATCCGACCAAGCGCCCCAAGCTGACCGTCCACTGGAGTTCGTGGTCCGCCCCTTACAACCGTGTCCCCACGGTCGATGACATCGTCCTCTCAACGACCGAGGGCGCCGCCGTGACGGCGCAGCTCCCGTTCGTGGACCCGGACGGACAAGTCCCCACCTACACGATCCGGGAGCGCCCCAGTCACGGGACCCTGGAGGGGCAGACCTGGTGGGTCTACAAGCCCGAGCCGGGCTTCATCGGCACGGACACCTGGACCTTCTACGCTGACGACCGGTTTTCGAGCTCACCCATCACCCGGGTCACGGTGACGGTGTACCCGAACATCGGCGCCACCACCGCGACCCTCGCCGCAGGCGTTGCAGGGACCGCCTCAGAAATCCGCTCGGCGACCGTTGCCGTGACCAACGATCCGGCAGCCCAGTCCACTCAGGTCGGCCCGGAGTTGATCGTCGCAACGAACAGCATGGCCGCCGTACTCGACTTGCCCTTTTTGGTTTCTGGCGCGGGCGGCATCCCCGCCGGGTCGACCGTGATCTCCGCCCAGCTCCAGCTCACGGTGACCCCGTCTGCGATTCTGGACACGCGCACCGTCACGGCCCACCGCCTCAGTGACCCAGGCCAGCTCGGCCCCTGGCACATGCCGCAGACAGCCGGAACGGCGCTCGATAGCGGCGTCTCCTGGATGTACCGAGACGCCCGTCCCGGGACGAGCGTCCCCTGGCTCGTGCCCGGAGGTGAACGGGCGGCCGCCGGCTCGACGAGCACGACGGTCTCCGGCGTCGCCGGTGTGGGCCTCACCCTCGACGTGACGGCCGCCGTAAACGCATGGGTGGGCGGCGCCCCGAACATGGGCTGGATAATCGAAACCACGCGACCAACCCGGTTCGCGTCAGAGTCGCACCCCAACCACCATTGGCGCCCTCAGTTAACGGTCGTCTGGCGGCCCGCGGGGGTGTTCTTGACCAACCTGCCCCCCGTCGCCGATGCCGGCCCCAATCATCACGCGCTCGTAGGGAATGAACTCGTCACCCTGGATGGCAGCGCCTCGTACGACCCGGACGGGCAGCCGTTGCTGTACCTCTGGTACCAGACCGGAGGCCCACCCCACGCGATCCCATCGCCGTCGTCCGCGTCCTGGGACTTCCAGGCGCCGGTGCTTCCCACCACGGCGACATACACGTTCATCCTCGGTATCTCCGACGGTTGGTACTACGACTTCGAGACCGTGTCCATCGTCGTGCAAGGCCAGGCAGGCCCGGTCAATGCCCCTCCCGTCGCCGATGCCGGCGCGGACCAAACGCGGCCGGAGGGCTCCTTTCATCTGCTGAACGGTCTCCCGTCGTACGACCCGGAAGGCGGTCCGTTGTGGGCTGCATGGGAACAGGTTAGCGGCCCCCCCGTCCTCCAGTTCAACAGCACGCCGAACCAGTTCGTCTACAGCATCCGTCTTCCGTTCACGACCGCGGCCGCGTCGCCGCTCCCCATCGGATTTCGAATCACGATCTCAGACGGCGTCTACACGTCGTACGACTGGGTCATCATCTCGATCACAGACCACCCCAATGCAGCACCCATCGTGGACGCCGGCCCAGCCCAGAGCGTGGAAGCCGAGCATTGGGTCGGCTTGGACGGGCGCGCGAGCCTCGACCCCAATGCCAACGCCGTCTCGTACGCATGGACACAGACCCAGGGACCCGCGGCGGCCCTCTTCGGCCTCGACACCTCGGTCCCCTACTTCAAGGCGCCCAACGTCGCCGTGCAGACCGACCTGGTGTTCGAGCTCGCGGTCTCGGACGGCGAACACACGAGCACCGGAACCACGACGGTGACCGCGCTACCGCACCCCTCGGAGTTCACCGGCAACCCGCAGTCGCTCACGCCGTACACGGATACGCTGACCCCCCGGGAGGCGCGCCATCTGTTGCGACGCGCAGGGTACAGCGGCCCGCCGGCGCTCGTCGCCCAGCTCATCGCGCAGGGGCTGCAGGCCACCGTGAACGGGATGCTGAACCCGATCCCGACGCCGACCCTCGACGCCGAGGTGGCGGCGTTGGTGCCCACGCCCGTGCCCGGCGACACCTACCCCCAGGCGAACAGCGAGCAGGTCGCCGAATGGTGGCTCACCTACAAGCTGAAGTCGCCGTGGCAAAACCAGCTGCGGGAGAAGATCTCCTACTTCTTCCATGACCTGTACGCCGCGGGAGGGTCCGTCGCCGGCGCGCGAGAACGCCACTGGCAGATGGCGTACATCAATCTCTTCCGTAATGCGCCGTTCCCCAACTACCGCCAGTTCCTCATCGACCTGACGCGTAGCGACCTCATGCTCGACTGGCTCGATAACCACCGCAACCAGGCGGGGAGCCCCAACGAAAACTACGCACGCGAGTTCTGGGAGCTCTACACGCTGGGTCCGCTGGACCCCATCACCGGGCTCCCCAACTACACCGAGACAGATATCCAGCAAGCCTCTCGAGCGTTCACCGGATGGGAGCGCTACGACCCGGTGCAGAACCCGAGCGACTCCTATTACTCACGCTTCAACCAGTCGCGTCACGACGGTGGCAACAAGAACGTCCTTGGCTACATCGGCCCCTGGAAGGACGAGGACATCGTCGACATCACGCTGACCCGCCCGCGCGCCGCCGACTTCATCTGTGAGAACCTGTTCCGGTTCTTCGCCTACGAGAACCCTGACCTAGCGCTCGTTCAGTCGCTGTCACAGATCCTGACGTCAAACGGGTGGGAGCTCCGACCGGTCATCGAGACGATTCTCAAGTCGGAAGCGATGTTCTCCGGTGCCGCGCTCAGGGAACGAGTGAAGACGCCGACTGAATACATGATCGGATTCATGCGCGAGACCGGGCTCGAGATCTCCGCGGACGATCAGTACGACCACCTCTCCGAGCTAGGACATCTCGTCGGACTACCGCCCAACGTGAAGGGCTGGCCCGAAGGCGCCTTCTGGCTCGGCGAAGCGTCGATGGCGTATCGATCGCAGGCGATCAACGGGATCATCGAGGACCGCGCTTACCAGCAAGGGGTGAGCCTGGACCACCTCCTCCCGACCGCCGGGCTCCGGGCCGGCGCCGCCACCATCGCTCACCTCCTGCGGGTCCTCGACGTCGACCTCGACAGCGACGCTCAGTTCCACACGCTCGTCGAGTACATGAACAATAACTGGACCGGCGCGGCAACCTACACGGTGCTGTTCAACGGCGACAGCCCAAACCACGTCGATCACAAGCTGCGCAGCGCCCTGTTCATGCTGGCCTTTGGACTCCCGGACTACCACACTCACTGAGGATGGCGTCATGTGCATAGATCGCAGACACTTCGTGAAGGCCGGGTTGGGTGCAGTCGCAGCGACCGCGATCCCCGGACGCAACGTGCTGGCCCTCGGTGGTCTCAAGGAGCACCGCGCATCGTCGCGGCTGAACCACCGCGTGATCATGATCAACATGCGCGGGGGCTGGGATTCGCTGAGCGTCTTCCCGCCACATGGCCTGAACGAGTACTACAACCGCCGTCCGACCCTGGCCATGGCCGCTCCTGACCCGACGGACCCGACGTCCGCGCTCCCCGCCGAGCCGGGGGTGGGCATCTCATACTTGATGCCCGAGCTGCACGCCGCCTACCAGGCCGGGGAGGTCGTCGTCCTGCAGAAGACCGGATACCCATCCCCCGACCTGTCCCACTTCACCAGCCAGGACGTCATGAGCAAGGGTATCCGCGACGGGAGCCATCCCGACACCCGTGGCTGGCTCGGACGCCTGGGTGACCTCTACTTCACGGACACGATCAAGATCGTCGGCGTAGGAACGGGGAACAAGCTCGATTTCATCGGCGACGCCTTCCGGCCGGTGATCGTCGACAGCCTGGACGCGCTCACGATCGGCGTCGACTCGGCGTCGCTCAGTGACTCGGAATTCCGCAACCTCAAGACGGAAGAGATCCTCAACGAGACCGGCCCGCTGATCGGGCTGAAGGCGCAGGTCAAGTCCGCGTCGACCTCGGCATTTGCCCTCGCCGAACAGGTCTCGAGCGCCATCGCCTCGTACACCGCGACCGGGATTTACCCCAGTACGGCCTTCGGGGCCAGCCTGCAGGACGTCGCGCGCATGGTGCACGGCAACCTGGGCAGCCAGATCTTCTATGTCGAGACCGGCGGCTTCGACACGCACGGTTCTCAGAACAACACCCTCGGCGTGAGACTCCCGGCCATATCCCAGGCCCTCGGCGCATTCATCGATGACATGAAGGCGATGAACGAATACGCCAACACCACCCTCGTCGTGTTCAGCGAGTTCGGACGGAGGAACTACGAGAACGGCTCGCTCGGCACCGACCACGGACACGCTCACCACAGCATGGTCATCGGCGGCTCGGTGACCGGAGGCCTACGCGGCGCCAACGTCACGAACGCGGACATGCTCCAGGATTACCTGTCGAGCCAGATCGACTTCCGGCAGGCGTATCATGAGGTCATCGCCTCTAGGCTGGCCGTCGATCCGACGCCGGTGTTTCCGGACTTCACCCACCCGGGCGGCAGCCTGAACCTGTTCGTGTAGGCGACCGCCACGAGCGACGCCCACACCAAGCTCACCAACCTCGACGGAATCGCGGCCCCGCCTAGCTCCACCGCGTTTATCGTGTCCGCGTGATCCCGCCCCCCAAGCCCGTGACCTCGCTGTGGAAACGCGAGCTGAAGAGCCTCGTCCGACTCGCGACCCCGGTGGTCGCGGTTCAGGTCGGACAATTGATGATGGGGATCGTCGACACGATCATGGTCGGATACCTGCCCGGTGAGGCTGTCGAGGGGCGCGCGCTGGGCCAGGTAGCGATCGGGCACGCCTACTCCTGGTTCTGGCTGTACTTCGGGATCGGCGCGCTGCTCGCGATCGACCCCCTGGTCTCCCAAGCCGTTGGCGCGAAGGACGAAACCGCCATCGCCCGCGCGATGCAGCGGAGCCTCGTCCTGGCGGCCTTGCTCGCCCTTCCCATCGTCGCGATGCTGCTCATCGCCCCGCTCGGGCTGCGGCTCCTAGCGCAACCGGAAGGGGTGATCGCCGGCGCCGCGCCGTACGCTCAGATCTGCGCCGTCAGCGTCCCGGCGCTGCTCGTCTTCTCGATCGTCCGCCAGGGACTGCAAGCCATGGACCGGGTCGCGTCCACCGTGTGGACCCTGCTGGCGGCGAACGGCGTCAACGTCCTTTTGAACTGGGTCTTCGTCTACGGCAACCTCGGGGCGCCGCGTCTCGAGGCGGTCGGCTCGGCGTGGGCGACGGTGTGCTCTCGCTGCTTCATGGCCGCGACCTTACTCCTCATCGCGTGGCCTCATCTGCGGTCATACCTGCGCCCCTGGCGCCATGACGCCACGGACCGCCGTGCCCTCGCGCGGATGATGCGTATCGGCACACCCATCGGCCTTCAGCATCAGCTAGAACTCGGCATCTTCGCGTTCACGGCCATCATGATGGGGTGGATCAGCGAACGAGCCGTGGGCGGGCACATGGTCGCCCTACACCTGTCGGCGCTGACCTTCATGGTGCCGATGGGGATCTCAGGGGCTGGTGGCGTGCGCGTCGGTCAGGCCGTCGGACGAGGCGACGCCGACGGTGCGCGCCGCGCCGCCGTCCTGTCGTTCGCGCTCGGCATCGGCGCCATGGCCGCATGCGCGATCCTCTTCCTGCTGATCCCCGGCCCGCTAGCGCGTATCTGGACGCCCAAGGTCGAAGTGCTCGCCGTCGCCGTGACGCTGATCCCGATCGCCGCCGTGTTCCAGGTATTCGACGGGGCCCAGGTGGTCGCCATAGGAGTCCTGCGCGGGCTGGGCGACACCCGAACTCCCGTCATCACCGCGATCCTCGGGTTCTGGCTGATCGGGTTCCCTGTGGGATACGGACTCGGGTTCGGTCTCGATTGGGGAGCCACGGGGCTGTGGTGGGGACTGGTCGCCGGCCTCGCCGCCGTGGCCGTCGCCCTCGGCCACCGTGTCCGGGTCCATCTGCGCGGCGATATCGGTCGCCTCCAGATCGACCATTCGGACTGAGCGAGGCACCTGCGCGGGATTTGTTCGCCGACTGCCTCGTTACCCACGAACATGCCACCCGTCCTGTACATACCCAGGCGCCCCTGCCGCCGGTGTGCAAGGACAAGATTCATGGCGAAGACTCTCTGGACCATAGCCCTTCTCGTCGCGGTCACCGCGACCCTCCCTGCCCAGAACAGGCACGGACGCTTCCGCCCCAAGGCCCCGGACGACAACCCCATCAGCGCCAAGAAGGTCGAGCTCGGACGCTTCTTGTTCGAGAGCCCCCTGCTCTCGCGCAATCGCAAGATCGCCTGCGCGACCTGTCACGATCCGGCGGCGGCCTTCGCTGACGGTCTCCCGGAGAGTCGGGGCATCTTCGAAACCGAGGTCGGACGCAACAGCCCAACCCTGTGGGGTGTAGGGCTGCACCCGGGATTCCTCGGCGAGCTGCCGAACCCGCCGCGAGACTCACGCGCCAGGGCGAAGCGGGCGCCGATCCTCTCGCTCGAGGAGCGCTGCCTGACACCCATCGAAAATCCCATTGAGATGGGCAACTCGATCTCGCAGGTCATCCGCACGCTCAAGGCGGTGGACGGTCTCCGCCAGCGCTTCGACGAGGCGTTCGGAAAGCGAGGGGCGGGCATCAACGGTGACCGCATAGGGAAGGCCATCGCCGCCTTCCTGCGAACCGCCGAGGTGCCCGACGCACCTTACCGGAGCTTCGTTGAAGGAAACGCAGACGCGTTGAAGGACGCCGAGTTGCGCGGGCTTCAGGTCTTTCGCACCCGCGGCAAGTGCGCCAAGTGCCACACCGGCGATTACCTCTCAGACGGGCGCATCCACCGGGTAACGTCGCTCGACGGCTTTCGCGCACAACAAGGGAACCGCAAGCAGCGCGGACGCCTGAGGGAGCTTGCGGCCAAGCGAGCTGACCAGGTCAAACGCGATCGTGGCGGGCGCTGCGACCCCCTCACCCCCGACAAGCCCAAGAAAGGCCAGTCCATTGTGGATGTCCTGGCCAAACGGCGACAGGAGCGGCCAGGCCAATACGGTATGGGGGGCATCAGCATCCAGGCGCGGGGCGTCCAGACCCCCACGCTGTGGGACATCGCCAACACGGCACCGTACTTCCGCGATGGCTCCGTCGACGACCTGGAGACCTGCGTCCGCCAGCACATCGCCGAGCTACAGGTCGCTGGACGTCCCCAAAGCGCGGGGTGCGGCGTCACCACGACCGCGAACCCGGCGCTCGCCCAGATCCCCCGACGGCTACATCCGACCTACCGATCAGTGACGGCGATTCCCAAGCCTCGGGAGTTGAACGAGGACGAGATGTCGGACCTGCTCGCGTTCCTCGGCTCGCTGTCGGTGCGGCGCTGATTTCCTCCGGGAGTGGGCGCGGGAGATTCCCATAAGGCACACATAGTAAATGCTTTATGGGTCTCCGGAAGCGGTCGCATGAGAGCGCTCCGCAGGCCCGCTGGACACGAGTGATACACTCAGAGCCGCGTCGCCCAACCGACAAAATCTCACGCCGCGTTCAAGCGAAAGAGCCGTCATGAACAAGACCCCGTTGCTGGCAGCCGTCGTCTTATTGGCCCTTTTCCCCGGAGCCGCGTTGGCCCAGCCCATCGGGCCCGACGTGATCGTCGGTGACCTCACCGGACCCTCGACCTGGGGAGGCAACGGCCTCACGTACGCTCTCTCGATCGGCACGACCTCGTGCAACGTGGGGACACAGCCGCTCACATGGCAGGCGGGCACCCCCGTGCACCCGGTGATCGGCCAGAACATGTATCGGTTGAAGAACGGCCGCTTTGAGATGGTCGGCATGTCATGGCTGAAGCACGGCTTCACGGCGCTCCAGCAGACGCTCTGTGGAAGCTGCAACGCGTATCCGAACGGCAACGCCCTCGGCGTCGGCTGCTCCGACCCGTACAGCTCGGGCCTCAACGGCCAGCAGAGCGGCCTCGGTCCGCGCCACGAGGTCAACGCATCCACAGGGGTCTTCCCCATGCCCCACTCGCAGGGCATGCCCGCGGCGAGCAACGCGATCGACCGCCGCCTCCAGGTGTCGTACGCCGACCTCGATCCCAGCCTGAACGCGGGCGCCCAGTACTTCGCGGAAGGGCAGTACATCCACGTAGAGGACGCGGCCTTCGGCAATGACGACAACAACTCCAGCTACCGCCGGGTGAGCGTCTCCGGGGGCAGTGGCAATTACAACTTCAACTGGTCCGGGCCGACCGTACAGCAACAGGCCGCGATCTACGCATGGCAGGCAGTCGATTCCCAGGTCAACATCGTCACCCTCGACGTGGCCAACGATGGCCGGTTCATCATCGCCTACAAGGGCACCCCGATCGCCGGGACCTCGAACACACATTGGGAATTCGCCATCCACAACCTGAACTCGGACCGCTCAGCGGGGTCGGTCTCTATCAACACGGGCTGCACCGCCACCGTGTCGAACCTCGGGTTCAAGGACATCGCGCACCACAGCGGGGACCCGTCCAACAGCATCGACTGGACGGGCAGCAGCACGGCCACCGGGCCAGCGTGGATGTCGACCCAGACGTTCCAGCAAAACCCCAACGGCAACGCGCTGCGGTGGGGCACCCTCTACAACTACTGGTTTGATTCCGACACCGCGCCGACGTCCGTGACCATCGGGCTGTTCAAGCCCGGCTCGAGCCCCGCGACAGCGACCGCCAACCTGGCCGGGATCCCGGCCCTGCCCCAGTACCAGTTGAACTCGTTCAACGCGTCCCTGGACATCGGCGGCCTGCTCTCCAACGGCTCGGCCCCCGCGACCACGAACGCGGCCATCGGCGCCACCCACAACATCAACTTCCTGAGCTTCCTGGGCGGCCAGCAATGGGACTTCGCGTCGGGCAACTACCCGCTCGTACCCCGCAGCTCGTGCCCGCTCTCCACCGCGAGCGGTCAGATCATCAACCTGGACCTGACCGACCCGGCCTTCTCAACCTGGTTCGGCGGCACGTTCAGTAACGGCCCGGGCTTCTCGAACTTCAACGTGAACTTCTCGTCCCCGTTCGCCATCTCCCTGTCAGGCCAGATGGCGATCATCGCGCCCAACGTCTCGGACGGCATCTCGCTGTCACAGGCCGTGCGCATCGTCTTCCAGTAACCGACGACGCACCGACAGAAGCCGCCACGCTCCTCACTCGGAGCCGGCGGCTTTTTTCATGCTCACCGGACCAGCATGATCTCGTCGAGGGGCTTCTTGGAGAGCGCCGCCTTGGGGATCCGAACATCGTCCGCCGGATAGCCGACGGGGATCAACAGGAACGGCCGCTCGTGTTCGGGGCGCCCCAGCACCTTGGAGAGGAACCCCATGGGGCTCGGAGTGTGGGTCAAGGTGGCGAGCCCGGCGGCATGGGCCGCCGCCAGCAGGAAGCCGCAGGCAAGCCCGACGGACTCGTTGATGTAGTAGACGTTGCCGCCGTCGTCGGTCTTCGTGAGCTTGAAGGCGACGATCACCCAGGGGGCCACCTCGATGAAGGGCTTGGACGAGTCGGTCCCCAAGGGCTCGAGGTCTTCGAGCCAGTCCTTGCCAGCGCGGTGCTCGTAGAACGCACGCTCCTCCTCCTCCGCGGCGAGGCGGATCTCGCGCTTGATGTCCGGGTCCTGAACGCAGACGAAGCGCCACGGCTGTTTGTTCGCCCCTGACGGCGCCGAACCGGCGCAGCGGATGAGCCAGCGGATGGTCTCTTCGGATACGGGACGATCGGAGTACTCGCGCACCGTCCGACGCTTGACCATGATCTCGTGGAACGCCTGCGCCGCCTCTTCGGCGGTGGTACCGGGGTCGTATCGGTCCCTCAGGGGGACGTATTCGGGTTGCGCCATGGGCGCATCCTACCCCCCGTCGGCCTCGTCCTTATCCGAGCACCTGCGCGACGAGGGTCCATCGGGTCGTGGCGAATCGGCCTGATGCCATGGGGCCATGCTACACAGAGATCCGTATGGCACGATGACTCCATGGGACTCCTGGTCACGTTGCTCACGATGCTCGACACGCAATGCGCGGTCCGCATCGAGAATCCGCAAGCGATGACGCTCGCGCTCTTCGAGGTCATCGACGACGCCAGCCAACGCCGCCGCGTCCTCGGCCAGGACGAGCGATATGACCTGCGTCTGTCCCATGGTGCCTATTGGATCGAGGCCCGCCACGGCGCTCAGGTCGTGCGCCTGCCGTTGCCGCTGCCTCGAAGGGCCAGGCTGCCTGAGGTGCTCGTGGTGCCCGTGTCGCCCCCTCCTCCTCCCGAAGACGGCTGGTGCTGGATCCCCGCCGGCCCGGCCCTGAGGGGAGACGTAATAGGCATCGGGCAGGAGGACGAACGCCCGGCCCGGGTCGCCGACGTCCCCGGATTCTGGATCAGCCGCGACGAGGTCACCAACGCGCGGTTCGCCGCCTTCCTCAACGCCGCCTCCGCCGTGGACAAGCGCTGGCTGTCGCTGGAGAGTCGCAAGATAGGCATCACCCGCGAGGGTGGGGTGTGGACGGCGACGCGACCGAACGAACCCGTCATCACCATGAGCTGGTTCGGCGCGAGCGCATACTGCGCGTGGCTCACCAAGACCACAGGTCGCGCACACCACCTCCCCACTGAGAGTCAGTGGGAGAAGGCCGCCCGCGGCCCCGAGTCGTTCATCTATGCGTACGGCAACATCTACCGCAACTCCGGCGCCAACCAGGAGAGCGGCCGGCTGCGCGAGGTGGGGTCATTCGGACAAAACGGGTTCGGCATTCGAGACATGACGGGCAACGCCTTCGAGTGGGTGTCGGACGCCTACGACGACGCGCCGCCGCCGGTTCCGGGCCTCCCCCCCCACCGTGTCTTGAGAGGCGGGTCGTTCGTCCTGGACGGGATGTACCTCCGCAACAGCTTCCGGATGTATCATCGTCCCTCCGTACGGGCGGACGACTTCGGGTTTCGCGTTGCACGCGAACAGGAGAAGAAGCGATGAGATCGATCCTGTGCCTGGCCTTGCTGACGGCGCTCTCGGCCGCGCAGATGGAGAAGCGGTGGACTGGGCGCTACAACGGGGCCAACTTCGCCAAGGCCGCTCCGGCCGTCGGATCACTCGTCCCCGACCTGGTCCTCGCGGAGCTGGACGGGCGTGTCCACTCACTCCACGAGCACCTCGGCCGCACCATCGTCCTGATCAAGGCCGCGTACACGTGACCACCCTTCCGTCGCAACTCCGTCGGGTTACGGAGCCTCGAAAAGTCCTACGCCAATCGCGATGACGTCCTGTTTATCACCGTGTACCAGCGCGAACCCCACGCCCGCCAGATGTCGTTCAAGGATGTCGCGCAGCCCACGACATACGACGAACGCTGCGCCCTCGCAGAGCGCACCCGCACCGAGCTCTCGCTCGCGGGGACGCTCATCATCGACTCCATGGATGACCAGAGCCGCGCCCTCTTCGGTGATCTGCCGACACCAGGGCTCATCATCGGCGCCGACGGTCTCGTGAAAGTCAAGCTCCCGTGGGCTGAACCCGCAGTGCTCAGCACGCGGCTGAAGAAGGTCCTCAACTCCCCTCCCACCGAGACCATCACACCTCGAGGACGGCTGATTCGCGCCCTCGCCACGTTGTACGCCGGCGACGTGGATGACGCGTCCAAGGCACTCGACGCGTTGGCCTTTGCCTGGTCCGGCCAGGTGAAGCTGCGCCCGCTGCTGCTGCGCGCACGGGCCGCGTGCCTGCCGGAGCAAAGCGTGGAGCGGGAGGTGGCCTGCGACTACGTGGAGAAGATCGCGCAGCGCGTGCTCAAGGGGCCCCGCCTGACGGCCGCGATCGCCGAGATCAACGCGCTACGGAAGAACTGAAGACGGTCAGGGCATTCCAAAGAGCCTCTGGGTTATTGAAGTGACCAAAGACGTCGTCGAAGCACTCAAATCGCTGCATGCTCGCGTCGACACGGATGCATCCAAGATCGCCGCCAAGCACGGCGACAGGCTGCAATGCCGACTCGGCTGCAAGGACTGCTGCGTCGATGAGCTGACCGTGTTCGAGGTCGAGGCGGAGCGCATACGTCGGAATCACGGGACGTTGCTCCGCGAGGGAGCCCCGCATCCGAAAGGTGCCTGCGCGTTCCTCGACGGAGACGGAGGATGCCGGATCTACGAGGACCGCCCGTTCGTCTGCCGCACCCAGGGGCTCCCCCTGCTCTGGTTCGAGGAGACGGAGGAGGGCGAGATCACGGAGTCCCGAGACATCTGCCCGCTGAACGCGGAGGGAGAGCCCCTCGAGAGGCTCCCCCACGGTGCTTGTTGGACCCTGGGCGTCGTGGAGCTCCAACTCCAGGCGCTCCAGGCTCGTTTCAGCGATCCGAACACGCGTATCGCACTCCGGGATCTCTTCGAGCAACGCGACGCCTGAGGCTCGGTTGCCGCCAATCGGGCCGGGCCTATGATGACCATCCCAAGTCTCATCAGAGCCATAGCCCCCACGGGAGATCAACCATGAGCCGCGCCATCGCCTTCATCTCGACAACCGCTCTCGCCATCATCATCCTCGTCGCCGCCTGCTCCGACAACGCGGCCGAAAGCAACGGCAACGCCGGCGGCGACGCCGCCCCGCACACGACCACGACCAAGGCCATCGTCCAGGTGGCGGGCACCAAGGGTAACGAGGCCGTCGCCGGGACAATCACGTTCACCCAGCAAGACGGCGGCGTCCTCGTGGAAGCAACGGTGACCGGCCTCGCCGCGGGCAAGCACGGCTTTCACATCCATCAGCTCGGAGACGTCACGTGCGTGGACGGCAAGTGCACCAAGGGACACTGGAACCCCACCGGCGCCAAGCACGGCGGCCCGGACGCGGCGGAACGCCACCACGGTGACCTGGGCAACCTCGAGGCCGGCGCGGACGGCAAAGCTACGTACAAGCGGCTCGACAAGATGGTCCAACTCAACGGGCATGACTCGATCGTGGGCCGCGGGATCATCATTCACGCGGGCGCAGACGACCTGACGAGCCAGCCCACGGGCGCCGCGGGCGCCCGTGTCGGTCAGGGCGTCATCGGGATCGCCGAAGAGAAGTAGTCACTTGCCGTCGAGGTGGGCCCGCCACTTCTTGGGGTCGACCCCGAAGTCGGCCCCGGTGACCCGCACCAGCGCACCGCGATAGACGCGGCGAACGACGCTGACGCTGATCAGCGCCACCTCGAGGACCGTCCCTTCTTGCAGGACGTCGACGACCGGATCGGCGATGAACGCGGTCTGGGCCACCTCGACGTCGTAGTCCTTGACGTACGCCACCTGCCGGGTGTTGACGATGTGCACCCGGTTGGGGCGCCACGTGTCGGCGAGCGCCTTCACGAGGGGACGGGCGGCGGCCTCGAAGCCGAGCTCTCCAAGGGCCTGCGCGGACCTCACCTGCAATGTCTGCTTGGGATTGGTGAGCTGCTTCTCGTACAGCTTGACCAAGGACGGGTCCCCCGTGGCCTTCAGCGAACGCACGCACTCTCGGCGCACCGCCCACACGCCGTCCTGCAAGGAACGCCGGAACAGCTCCTGGACGCGATTCGGCTTTCCCCCGAAAGCGCGTAACACATGCGCCCCGAGCCAGCGGACCCGCGGTTTGGAGTGTTTCAGTGCCTTCATCGCCGGCCGATAGACCAGGTCGTCGGGCAGGCCACGCACCTTCGACCCCGCGAAGACCGCGCCGACATTGTCGCGCCGGGCCAGATCTTCGAACAAGAAGTCAATGTACCTCCTCAGGTCCCGACCCTTGCTCGAGCCCTCGAGCTTGTGAACCCGATAGTCCTTCGCGAGCCGATCAAGAAGAGCGCGCGCCCAGCGATCATCCGTGTCGGTCTTCAAGATCGCGTTGAGTTCGCGACGCAGCCCCGTCATGTAACCGCGCGCCCGGCACTCCTCAGCGACGCGGCGATGACCAGCCAGGTCACGATCGGCGACGGCGTCCGTCGCGCCGCGATACCAGATCTTCAGGTCTTCGAGTCGAACCTGTTGCGGGCCCACGTAGTCGCGTCGAGAAACCACCCTGTCCCCGAACGGGGTCTGGATCCGGACCTCGGTCTGCGTCACCCGCGCCCGGCCCTGGAGCTGGGTGCCATCGATGAGGCGGTGGATACGCTCCGTGGGACCATCCAACGGCGCCAGCAACGAGGCGGGAATCAGCAGCAGGATAGAAGCGAAGGTCTTCATGATGCACCCCCGTCGCGTGAGATCCGGAGCACGGGAGGAAGCCATCTTAGCTCCCGCAACGGACCTGGTTCCGATCAGTGTCGAAAGACCGGCAGGTAGCCGAGGGGCGCACGCAAGATCAGGCAAGCCATGGCGGTAGAAAAGTGATCTCCCGGGCCTACTGAATTTTCCCAGCTGCCATCGAGACGCTGACGCCGCACGAGATCCCGTGACAACTTCGCCCAGTAACGATCCCAGCGCTTCCCGCCCTCCATCTGCAGCGCCTGCACCGCGTAGTAATTGCCGTACCAGTAGAAGTAATGCCCCGGATAGTAGGCGCTGACCTCGTCGTAGTGATCCTCCAGGTAGTTCAGGGCCGGACCGTTGAGCCCACGATCGAAGACCCCCGCGGAGTGGAGACAGGTGGCGGCCGCTGCGTTGACCGTGAACGACGTCTTGGTCCTAGCCGAGCGGCCGTAGATCTTGTAGAAGAACGCCCCGGCGCTACGGCCATGGCTGATCCGGCTCCTCTTGACGTAGTCGATGACGCGGTCGATGCACGCCTTGGGGACACGGATACCGACGTTGCGCGCCGCGCGCAGCGCCTGCACCTGACAGACAGTCACCGACAAGTCGGCCTGGAGCATGCCCGGCGTGTAGCGCCACGCGCCGTACTCGTTCTGCGCCTCGATCACGAATCGACACGCCTCCCGGAGCTTGGATTCGACCTCGCTGGAGCGTCGACGGGTCATGCCGTGCACCTGCGAGAGAAACAACACCGCGAACGAGTGGCTGTACATCCTCGAACCGGAGTCCGTCATGTAGGCCGAATGGCCCGTTCGATCGAGGACATAGTCGATGGCACGATCGAGGGTCTCGCTGTACGGCCCACGACCGGGGAGATGGCCGCTGGCGAGAAACGCGAGCCCCGCCAACGACGTGACGCCCGGGTGTCCGCGCCCGTGCTTCTCCTGCCACGATTGGTCGTAGAACACGACGTATCCGTCGCTGCGCTTGTGCCCTGTCGCGCCCGTCCAGCAACCTGACGACGACTGGTTTGAGGCGAGCCACTGGAGACCGCGCTTCACCGCACGGTCGACGGCCTTCGCCGACGGGGCCACCGGGTCCGGCGCGCGCGGAACGGGACGCGCTGACACCCGCTCGCCCTGAAGCTGCACCGCGGACACGGCGGCGATCAGGCCGAGGGCGCACGCAGCGAAGAGGACCGTTCGTCCCGGGGAGAGCATCGCCGATGAGCGTATCACGGCCACCTCACCAACTGACTCAGCGGACGCGGCGCTCCCAACCCACGGGCTGCGTCCACGCCTCCTCCACCTGGCCCTTGAACGACGCGTTCGGGTGCGGACGGCTGGAGACCACATGGGCACGCACGAACAGCTCCTTGCCAGAGAGGCGGTAGGTGGCGCGCGTACCGCTCACCTCATGGAGGACCGCGCCGACTCCGTCTGCGTAACGGCGGGTCACTCGGAGGACCGCGCCGTTCTCATTGACCACCGGGACGCCCGTACGGCTGATCCCCTCGAGCGTCCCGATGAAACGAATCGTGTAGGTCGCCCCAGCGGTCGGCTTGACCTCTATGGTCAGCGCCTTCCCGTCCCCGTCGTACTCCATCTCAGTCAGCTCGACGCCGCTGGAAGAATAGAAGTCGCCCTTGTCCATCGCCGCGATGAGCTCGGCTGCCGTCAAGCTGGATGCGCGCACCTGGATCCACCCGCGCCCGGGCGTCGATCCGCCGAGCCCGTGATAGGCGTGCGAATCATCCGTCGCGACGCCGTAGACGGGCCGCGCCTTCAAGTCGCCGATTCGAATCGTGTTGGCGATATCCCAGGCGCGCTCATCGCCCGCGTGGATGTCATCCCCCTCGTGGTTCACCGCTGGATGACCGTTATAGACCTCGAAGTAACCGAGCTGGGATACGTGGGCGATGTCCTCAGCGGTGATCGAATAGTGGAAGTTTGCGTGGTTCAGATGAGCGAGCAGGGGCCGCCCCAGCTCTCGTGCCTGCTCAGCGACGGCGGCGAGGTTGTTGCGCATGGTCTCGCGGACACCGTCTCCGTGACGCGGCTTGATGACCGCATCCAGGTTCAAGGCGTTGATGTGGACCTGCTTCGACTTGAACGAGTCGGTGATCTCCTCAGCCTCCACGAGGAGAAACGCGCCGGGCTTCTCAAAGAGACGCCGTACTTCGTCGAGGGGGCGCAACCGGATCTGCTCCCGGCCGTCGCGCGTACGCACCTTGACGGTCGCGTCACCAAAACGCGCCCGAAGTCGGGCCACGGGGTCCTGGGTCCCGCCCTTAACGCGCCCGCGGATCGCCGCGGTCTCCATCCAACGATCCCCGCGGCTCAAGATGTTGTGATCCGAGAGCCCGAGGAACTGGTAGCCGTTCTTGTGGTACCAGTCGACGACCATCTCGGGGAAGTCGTTGCCATCAGACCAGAGGGTGTGCGTATGCGTGTTGCCCTTGTACCAGCGAGGCTGCACTGAGGTGGGTTCGCTGGCAGTGGGGAAGGCAATGAAGCCGGCGACGGCGAGGAGCAAAATGGCGATCGAGCGCATGCCCACAGACTATCCGACGAGCCCCGGCCGCACTTGCGCGGCCCTACTTGCCCAACGTCACGACGGCCTTCTTCCAGTCAGCGATGGCGGCGGCATTATCCGCCACCGACAGGGAGACGTCGTAGCCGAAGGTCTTTCCGGTGATCTCTCGCAGCGCACGGACCGAGGCCTTGCGGCGGGCCTTGAGGGGATCCGAGAGGTAGTGGACCAGCAGCGAGCAGCAGCCCCGGCCCTTCTTCTTGAGCGCGATCACCGCAGCCCTCGTGTCGGANGCCTGTGATTGGGGGCTCAGCGAACCGAGAATGAGCGACACGCTGCCAGGCGTCTCCCCCGACGTGGGCTTGGAGTCTCTCGACAAGAAGAGCAGCGCAAAGGCGGTGGTGCGAACATCTCCGGCTCGCCCCCACCACCCGTCCTTGCGCTGCCCCTTGAGGAGATAGGTGGCCCCCTCCGCATACCAATCCCGGGTCCCCATGCGATCTTGCCCGGAGAACGCCATGGCACGCTCCANCCCGTAAAACGTGTAGTAGGCGTGCGCACCCTGTCCTGGNCGCCAGTGCTCNGCCAGCCACGTCGTCGCCCGATCGATAGAGCGCTTGACGCGCGCCCGCCGCACATCGTTCTCCCTATATCCGCCACGCGCCACCGCGGCGACGAGGGATGACACGACCCCCGAGGTCATGGAAGCGGACGAAGGCTGATTGCGCTGATACCCGGCGCCCCCATCCCTGGCCTGCTGCCCGATGAGGTACTTCAGCGCCTTCTTCCAGACGGAACGCGGCGTCTGCATCCCCAACTTGTCGGCCGCGCGCAACCCCAGCAACGCATATTGCGTACACGAGTTGTCCGTGCGCTCGCCCGGTTGGTTGTAGTCCCATCCCCCGGACATGGCCTGGTTGTGAACGAGGTCCTCCACATCCTTGGCAGCGAGGACCCGCAACCCAGGTTCACGCAACAGCTCGATGGCCATCAGTCGAACGGCGCGCTCGTAATTCGTTCCCGGATTGCGACGCAGCGGCCGCATGGCCCTCTGGATCGCAGGGGACTTCTTGTCCACCTTCGAATGCAACAGCGCCAACAGGCTCAGGCAGTGGTCGCCCACCGCCGCGGAGAACCCGCCATCCGGGCGCTGCGAGCTGATGAGCGCCTTGCAGCCGCGGCTGATGGCGGCGTCGACACGCTTCTCGAGGTCGGTCTGCGCAGGGAGTCCGATGGAGAGCGAGATGAACAAGAAGAGGACACGCATGGCTCAGCCTCGGATCCTACGCGAACGCCGTCATCGCGGTCACTTTCAACACGTGCCTCGACGGGTGTTGCTTGGCGGCACCCGGGCAGGGGTCCTGGATGCAAGACGGGCCCGGACCGCATCGCGCGACCCGGGCCACGTCTCAACTCCGACGCTATAACACGATCAGAACGTGATGCGTCCGCACTCGCTGGGCTGCCAACCGTTGGTCGGGGTCTGCGAGAAGTTGATCACGTCGAAGGTGGCGCCGGGCGGGAGAGCGCCGTTCGGCAACGAGAAGCTGTAGCTGCCGGCGAAGTTCGCGATCGCAACAAACGGCTGCGACGTGGCGCCGAGGGAGAACAGCGCATCGGCGCCGATGCCGCCCACCGGACCGCTACCGAGCAAGCCGCTCGTCATGCTCGAGGTGCCGTTGTACATCACCGAGCCCGGGGCCGCCCCGGTCACGCTGAACGCCACGTCGCCGAAGCCGTTGGTTGAGAGCGAGATGCTCGGCGTCTGCGGCGGCGTGAAGTCGATCACGTAGAAGCCGGTATTCGAGCTGAAGCTCTCCGTCGCGACGAGGCGATACCCGCCGGGGATCGCCTTCAGGGGCCACACGCCCCAGCAGCCGTCATAGACGCTGGCGCCAGCGTTGGTCGGCCACGGGTCGTAGATGCCTGCGATGACCGGGTTGGTCGGCCGAGACATGTCCAGGATCCGCACATAGTCGGCGTACCACGCGATGAAGCAGTACTTGTCCATGACCACCGGGTTGTGCACCGAGATGTTGTTCCCCGTCGGCGAGAAATACTCGGATGCCAGAGCCGGACTGTTGACGTCCGAAACGTCATAGATCTTCGCGTGTCCGCCGGCGGTCTCGTTGCACTCGATCAGGTACTTGGACGCGCCACCTGGCGGGTTGTACATCCAGCACGAGTGGCTCAGCCCGCCAGAAGGGATCACGGGACCAACCTGGAAGATGTTCGACGGGTTGCTGATATCGATCTGGTACGTGCCCTCGCCGGAACCGAACAGGCAATTCACGTAGGCGATGCCATCCTGGGCATAGACGTCATGCGTCTGGCTGTTGCCNGGCGGCTGCCACGTGTCACGGGTTATCGGGCTCGAGGGGTTGGAGACGTCATACACCCGCAGGTTGTAGGGACTCGCGCCATTGCGGCCCTGCAAGAACAGCTTGGTCGCTCCGTTCTCGTACACGAAGCCGTTGTGGGCGCCGCCGGAGATCGTCGAGATCACCTGCATGTTGTACGGGTTGGCGAGGCTTACCACCTGCGTCTCCGTGCCTTGCTGCAGCGCGAAGGCGGTCGGCGGGCTGGACATGTACTTCACGTCCTTCAAATCGCTACCCGTCGAGTTGATGTGGGAGGCGAACACGGGGGCTGCCGGGTTCGTGATCTCATAGCAATCGAGGCCAGAGTTGCCGCGACAGATGAGNGCGAAGTCTCGACCNAGGNTGTCCGTNAAGGTGCANCAGTCNGCNACCCAGNTNCTNGANGNAACGGGCGTNAANCTGCGNAGCGTCGTGTTCAGGATCAGGGGTGCCTGACCTGANGCGACGGATACNACNGAGAANANNANGGCNANCAGGAAGCCGGTGCGGATTCCGCGCATTGGAACCTCACTTGATGACAAGANGGGGANGGTTCAGNGGNAATTGCAATGAAGCNGGCGAACGACTCCTGNTCAGAGTACCGACCAGGGTCCTCGGACCGCAAGACATCCTTGAGCCTTCAGCGGCCTTTTCCCCGCTCCAGGAGCACCGTTCGATCGAACCCCACCGGGCCGAAACGCTCGACGTGACCGCCTGGCCACCGGACGCTTACGTCCTCAATGGGATGCTCGCCCGGGAGGGAATAGTGGGCCACCGGAGGGCTGGAACTCAAATAGCTTCCGGAGCGCGCGCAAACCCCGACGCGGCGCTCGCCACCCACACGCACGACCACCACCGCACCCTCCACGTCTCGCCTCAGTCCGGGATCTCTCGCCCGGACGGCAAGCCAGTGGCCTCCACGCTCGATTTGATTCTCGAATAAGCGGAGGCTCCCGTTCGCGGTGCTGACGAGCAGGTCCACATCCCCGTCCCCTTCGAAGTCACCCACCGCGAGCCCCCGGCCACTCTCCGCGTGCGTCGTGAACGACGCCAGATCTGCGCTGGCGAACTTGCCGCCATCGTTGAGGAAGACGCGATCACGCTGGGCGTATCGGGTCCAGAAGCCCGCCTCCCCCGGTACAGCGCCGAGGGGGCCGCGCATGACCCGCCCGTTGACGCAGACGATGTCATTGTCGCCGTCGTGATCGAGATCAACGAACGCACACCCCCACCCGGTGTCGTTACGCGTCGCTGCGCCCAGCCCCGAAGCGGCGGTCACGTCACGCCACTTTCCCTTGCCCACCTGCCGATAGAGCGTGTGCGTTTCGGTGACGAGATGGGTCAACAACAAGTCCAGACGCCCGTCACCGTCCGCATCCCCGACCGCCACACCCATGCTGGCTTCAGGAGCGCCACGATCGTTGAGCCCGACGCGGAGGCGCAGGGCAGCCTCCTCGAACGTGCCGTCTTCTCGAGCAATCCACGCGAAGTTCGCTTGCCGATCGTTGGCGACGTAAACGTCAAGCCTGTCGTCGCCGTTCAAGTCGAGGAACGCGAGACCGAGGCCGCGCCCGGCCTTCGATGCGACGCCGCTCACCGAACTCATGTCCCGAAATTTCCCACCACCGATGCCCCGATACAGGCGATCGGGGACCCCGGCAAGCGTCTCCGGTCCCATGTACTCGGGCCGGCCCGCAGAGTCACGACCGACGTGACGCTCGGGGTCGTAGGGCACGTAGTTCGTGACAAACAGATCGAGCCAACCGTCCCCGTCGAGGTCGCAAAAACCGGCCGAAGCTCCCCAGGCCGCGTTGTCGATGCCTGCCTCTTCGGTGACATCGGTGAACGTGGCTCCACCATCGTTGCGGTACAGCCGATCCGGACCGTAGTTGGTCACATAGACATCCAGATCACCGTCATTGTCGATGTCGCCGACGGCCACACCCATTCCGTAGCCGCCGTCATCAAGGCCGGACGCATCCGTAGCGTCGGCGAACATCCCATCCGGCTGCTGCAGCCATAGCCGGTTTCGGCCCTTCTTAGGATCGAAGCTACCGTCGCTCCGGCGCCACCCGCTGACCGCGTAGACATCGAGATCCCCGTCCGCATCGGCGTCAAACAGGGCACATCCGCACCCGATGCTCTCCGGCATGAACCAGTCCTCGACCTCGGCGCGATCGACGGAGAACCGGATCTGACGCGCTTGCGCGGTCTCATGAAGGAGGACCGACCCGGTAACAGTCGGCGCGCCACTGGACGACGCGTCATCCCCACAAGCCGCGAGCGTGGAGAGCGCGAGAGCCATCGATAGAAGTCGTCGGTTCATGAACACGTCGCTGTAGCGTGCCACACGGCGCGAACGCCGTACAATCGGCGCACGCGACTGCGCTCGTCCCTGATGCTCGTGGCCCTCCTGGGCGCCGCCCCTGCCCAGGACCCGCCGCCGTTGCGCGAACGCGCGCTCGACATGCTCCATAAAACGCTACGGAATCAGGCCGCCTACCGGACCCTCCAGGGACTCGTTCGCCATGCACCGAAGCGCCTCGCGGGCTTGACGGGCGCCGCGGCAGCGGTCGAGTGGGCCCGCCAGCAGATGACCTCGATCGGCCTGGCCGATGTCCGCCTGGAGGAGGTGGTCACGAATCGATGGGTCCGGGGCACGGTGTGCCGAGTGACCGCCCTCGTCGGCGGCGCCGACATCTCCCCCCTCGGTCCCTCCGGCGTCCCGCTCATGAGCCTCCGCTCCGCTGATCACCGGTACTTCGATGTCCACCACTCAGCGAAAGACACGATCGAGCAGGTGCACCCAAGGGAGCTCTCACTCGGAGCAGGGGCGCTCGCCATCTGCGCTTTCGCCGTGGCAGACAGCGCGGGGACCCTTCCACGGGCAAACCAGTAGGGATAACCGAAAAAAGCTAACCCTAGAAGAAAAGACCGTTGCCCCGTTCCCCCAAAGCCCCCACTCTCTGCTCAGCCATCGTTGACAGAAAGCACCTCGCGAGGCGTTGATAGAAACGGGCGACCGCCATCCAAACCACCGCCCCACCTAACTCATGAGCAAGCAACACATTCTCGTTGCCCTGGTGCTGATCGGCATCGCCGGCGGCGCCGCCTTCCTCCTCCTGACTGAGGACGATACACCCGAGGTCGCAACCCCCGCCGCAGCTCAGGTCGCCGCAGCTCCTGCTCCGGAGGCCGCGGACCCAGAGGAGCCGAGCAGCGCACCCGTCGAGACGCAGCGCTTCGACGAGGACCTCGAGGTAGAGGATTGGGACGAGGAGCCCGCCGCGGCGGAGGACGAGATGCGATTCGTGCTCATCACGGACCGCAGCGGCAACCCGGTACCCTTCGCCGAGGTCCACCTGGTCTCCACGTCACGTGGCTGGGGCGGCCTGGGTGGCTTCGGTGACGAGAGACCTCCACGCGCCTACCGCGAAGCATTCAAGTCTAGCTCGGATGGGTTCGCATTGTTGTCTCCCCTGCCCCGGCGCCGTTTCCGCATCGTCGCAATGAAGGACAAGCTGGTCGGCGCGGAGATGTACGAACAGGGCAAGGAGCAGGCGGAGCTGCCCAAGGGTGCTGACGCGGTGGTGGTGCTGCACCCTCTCAAACACCTCACGATCGATGTCATCGACGAGGGCGGCTCTCCCTCGCCACACATTCGCGTCCAGGCAGCCCGACCGGGAGAGGGCGTCGCCGCATCGAACCCCTTCAGCATGTTCGGAGGCCGGGATCGTGGTGGACGCGATCGAGGCGGAAGAAGCAGGCGAGGCTCCTCCGGCACGACCGGATTGTCGCGCTTTACATCGGCTCCGGACGGCCGGGTAATCCTCGACATCTCGAAGGCCACCCCCGAACTCTACGACGCGGAGAAGCTCGACGTGCATGCGTTGCTGCCCGGCAACTCCCGCGTGTCTGAGAGTGTCGCCATGCCGCAGCAGGGCGACGTGAACGTCACCCTGCGTATCCCCCTGACGTGCACGCTCGACTTGAAGCTCGTGGACAGCAAAGGCGCCCCGTCCAAGGAACCCATCACAGTCACCTGGTACGTAGAGTTCAATCGCGACAGCTGGCGCGGAGGTGAGCGCGGAGGCCAACGCGGTGAGCGCGGCGGACGCGGTGGTGAGCGCGGTGGACGCGGTGGACGCGGCGGTGGATTCACATCCACATCACCCGTCGGCAAACAGACGATCACAGGCGGCCGCGCGATCATCGGCGGTTTCGCGCCCGACTCGAAGGTGCACTTCAAGGCACAGCGCCGAGGGCACGTCGAAGAGACGACCATCTGCGAATTGAACCGGCAGCCTCTGCAGTCCTTCGAGGTGCTCGCCGGCGACCTGAGGCCGAGCTTGATCATGACGCTGGTTGATCCGTCCGGCGTACCGATCCCACGCGTACGGCTCTCCACCGAGATCAAGTACGACGGGGTCGTCGAAGAGGAGGGGGCCGCCCGGCAGCAGCGCATCATGCAGATGCTGACGCAGAGTGGCACAAGAGACCGCGGCGGCCGGGGCTCCTCCACCGGACGCGACGGCCGACTCAAGCTATCCGCACGGACAGGCATGTCCGGCGAAATCACCATCGACATCCAGCGCCAGGAATCCGGATTCGGCCGGATGTTCGGCGGCCGCGGAGGGCGCGGCGGCGAGGACAAGAAGGAACGCCCCCTCGCGACGGTGCGCTTCGAAGCCCTCGAGCCAGGCGAGGAGCGGGAACTCGGGGAGGTGAAGGCTCGCGCCTACGCCATACTCGCCGCGGGGATCGTGATCGACGGAGCCGGTGAGCCCGTCGCCG
Organism: Planctomycetota bacterium; assembly: GCA_002683135.1. Classification (GTDB taxonomy): domain Bacteria; phylum Planctomycetota. Next base: position 100,181 of record NYSS01000010.1, read on the forward strand.
GCGCCCGCATTCGTATCGAGTCAACCGCCGCCGAGTCCACCAACGACCGCGGCGGACGCGGTGGGCGTGGCGGACGGGGTGGCCGAGGTGGCGACCGCGGCGGTGACCGAGGGAGTTCGAGCGCGAGCGGCCGCAGCGGCGAAGACGGCACCTTCGTCATCAACGGGTTCGCGGAGGTCGACAAGAAATACACCATCCTGGCCGAGTCACGCCGTACCCGGAGCCAGAGCCAGGACCTGCTCCCCGGGACCCAAGACGTGCGGCTTGTGGTGCGGGCGACCGGCGGTCTCGCCGGACGCATCCGACTCGCCGACCCAACGCTCGGCATGCGCATCGAGGTGCGGCTGCGTTCCATGAGCGCAGCGACCGACGCCGAAGGGAACCGGATCAGCCTCCGCGACGGTGGCAAGTTCGAACAGACGCGTCTCGCTCCAGGCCAATACGAACTCGAGATCAAGGTGAACGACATCAAGGACACCGTGATCCCCGGCCTCAACGTGCCTGACGGCGAGGTCGCCCGCCCTGGAGCCCTCGCCGACCTGGTCGTTGGGCTCGACTTCTACCGCGCCCAGGTCACGGTGCTCAACGGAGCGGGCGGGCCGATCGCGGGTGCCAGCGTGAGCTTCCGGGCCGACGGACGGACTGTCCGCGGCGCCAGCGGCGATGGATCGGCTCCTAGTGGCGGCGAGCGCGGCGGCGAGCGTGGCGGACGCGGCGGCGAGCGTGGCGGACGCGGCGGCGAGCGCGGCGGACGCGGCGGACGCGGCGGACGCGGCGGCGGCAGCCGCACCGACGACCTCGGTCGAGTGTCCGCGGTTCTCCACCGCTCCGCGAACGTGACGGTGACCACCTCCGCCGACGGCTTCGCCCGCAGCACCATCAACAACGCGCGGTTCCCCCTCAACGTACGCTTGAGCGGCGGCGAGAGTATGACCGTGCAGCTGAGTGCGGCAATCCCACAAACCGAAGGCATGGGTAGTTGGCGGCTCATCCTCGGTGACGCGAACCAGAAGGTCGACCCGAGCGACTCCCGCAGCATCTGGCGCTCGGCCTTCGGCGGCGGCGGTAGCGGTGGCCTCAGCAAGACCATCGCCGCGGGCTCCACGGACGCGACCTTCGAGAACATCACCGCGGGCACCTACGCCGTACGGCTCATCGGTGTCCCCGACTTCCGCAATCGGGGCGGTGGCGGACGCGGCGGACGCGGCGGCACCGGTGGACGTGGAGGTCGCGGCGGCTTCACCCCCGTGGTCCTCCCCCTCGGACAGATCACGGTGCAGCCGGGTGTCCCCTCGCAGACCGCTCAGATCGCGCTCGATCCGAACGCGATCATCAACTCTCTGTCGGGCAACTAACTCGGGCTCGCAATACCGCGCGATAACGCGGCGAGCATCCTCCGCGGCGGCGCCGGTGATGGTAGAGGTCGGGTGTTAGGGTGTCCGCCATGCCCCCAAGCCGTCGAACCATACTGGTGCTCCTTGGCATCGCTGCTGTCGCCCTCATCGTCATCCTGATCATCAACGAGAACGGCGACGACGGGCCTCCCGCACCCCTGAGTCCCGCGGAGTTGACAGAGCTCCTCGGGAGCTGGAACCGCGGCAACGACGCGTTCGATCACTTCGATTTCAAACTAGCGGAATCGGAATTCAGCGCGGTGGCCGAACGGCTACCTGAAGAGCCCGACGTGTGGGTCAACATCGGCATCGCCGCCATGAACCAGGACAACGATGGCGCGTTTCAGCGAGCGCGCCGTGCCTTTGAGACGGCGATCAAGCACGATCCGGACCACCGGCATGCCAACCATTGCGCCGGCATCCTCATGAAGCACCTCGGGGAATTCGATCCCGCGGAGGCCTGCTTCCGCAAGGTCCTCGCCTCCGACCCTCACGACCCCACAGCCAGCTACTACCTGGGCACGCTGATGCTCAACAAGAACGAAGCCGAGGCGGAGGAGCTCTTCAAGAAGGCCATCGCCACCGAGCCGCACCAGCAATCAGCGATCTACCAGTTGTTCGGGTTGTACTACAGCCAGGACAAGGAGTCCCAGGCCGAGAGCTTGGTCGCGTTGTTCAAGGAGCTCGAGACCGCGGGCACCGGCGACAAAGCCGGCATCGTCTACAGCGAGATGGGACACTATGGCAGCGGGATCCGAAGATTCCCAAGGCCGCTCGGCCCCGAAGGGGACCGCTCAGGCGGAGCGTCCTACTCGGTCAAGAGCCTCCTCGGCGATGCCCTGGCACCCGCGGCCCACGCACCGCTGCCGTGGATTCCCTGGGCGGATGGCACGTCGCCCGCGGCGATGGTGAAGGAGAAGTTCGCGCCCGCGTTAGGCGGCGGGATCGCCATCGCCGACGTGGACGGTGACGGTGACCTGGACGTGTGGTCCGCCGATGGGCAGAGCGCCGGCCGGCTCTATCTCAACGCCGCTGGGAGCTTCTCCGTGGCGCCGTCATCGTGGGGCGTCCAAGACGGAGCGCCGAGCATCTCGGGGTGCTTCGGTGATTACGACAATGACGGTCGGCCGGATCTCTATGTGTGCTGCGCCGGCCCCAACCGGCTCTACAGGAACGTCGACGGCGAGCGCTTCGAAGACGTCACCGGGATCTCCCGCACGGGCGGGGGCAATGTGTTCACGACGCAGGCGGTCATGGCGGACCTGGACGCGGACGGCGACGTTGACATCTACTGCGCAAACCTCGCCGACATCGACGCGATCTCGGATGGCCGTCAGCGCTGGCCGAGTCGCGAGAGGCCGGCGAAGAACAACCTGTTCAGCAACGATCGGACAGGGACATTTACCGACATCGCGGAGCGCACCGGCACCGCGGGACGCCACCTCAGTCGCGGCGTCATCGCGGCCGATCTGGACGGCGACCGTGACGCCGATATCGTGGTGCTGGGCGGGTCCTACCAACCGCTCCTCGTCTATCGGAACGATCGCATCTGGAGATTCACGGAGCAGACCGCCGCGTCCGGCCTGGCGAACGTCCTCGCCGACAGCATGTCCGCCTCAGACCTGGACGGCGACGGCCAACCCGAGCTCCTTGTCTGGAGCGGGCAACCCGGGATCTATGCCAACCTGGGGCGCATGCGCTTCGAAGAGCGCCAACCGCTCGACCGCTGGCCGGGCTGCGTGCTCGATGCCGACAACGACGGCGACAAGGACCTCCTCACGCTCGACAACCTGAGACTGAAGACGCCGGAGGGGTGGCGCGACGAGCCCATCGCCTCGTCCTTGCACCCGTTCACCGACGTGCGCTCCATCGTGCCTGCGGACATGGACGGCGACGGGGTGCTCGACGCGGTGATCGGCCGCGCAGGCAATCCCCCAGCGATCATGCGGGCGACGCTCGACCACCAAGACCACAACTGGATCGAGATCGAGCTCAAAGGCGTACGGGAGACCGGCAAGATGCGCGCGAACACGGGCGGCATCGGCGCGCGCG
>NYSS01000011.1 GCA_002683135.1 Planctomycetota bacterium
GCGCGGGAGTTCCGACCATGGGGCTGTGGCTCGGTCGCTGATGCTCTGATAGCATCGCCGCCGCTTCGTTGCGTCCGGATGCCGAGTTGTGTTCGGCGTCCCCGGGGAGTTGTTTCTGATGTCTGACCGCGCCTTCGGCGTCACCGTGCCGGCAGATGCACGCTACTTGAAGGTGGTGCGTGCGTTCTTCAAGCCGGTCCTGGACGAGCAGTTCGGCGCGGACGCTGGGAAGCTGATATTGGCGCTAGACGAATCGTGCGCCAATGTCGTCAAGCACCGGTCTGGTGCGTTGGACGGTGGCCTCGTTCACGTCCGCCTGGAATTGCTACCGGATCGGGTTCGGATCCGAATCGGCGATTTCTGCGGCGAGAACGACGTGGACAAGATCAAGCCCCGCGATCTCGCGGACATCCGGCCAGGTGGCCTCGGGACCCACTTCGTGGGGGAGATCATGGATCGGGTGGCATTCGAACCCGAGCCGAAAAGCCCTGGCCGACTTGCGCTTGTGATGGAGAAGATCGTCCCGGTGAGGAAGGAAAAAAATGGCGACGCAAATCGAGACGCGTGATGACGGGGGCGCTCGGGTCCTGAGCATCTCAGGCGAGATCGACATGGATTCCTCGCCACAGGTGCGGGACGAGATTCAGCAGAACCTCAAGGGCGTTTCCTCTCTCAAGGTGCGGCTGGCCGAGGTGGAGTACATCGACTCATCCGGCATCGCCGTGCTGATTCAGGGCATGAAGGACTGCGGCAAGGCCGATGTCCCGTTTGCCCTGCTGGATCCCAGCGATAGCGTGCGTTCGGTCATCGAACTGGCCATGCTGCAGCAGGTCTTCACTATCGAGGAAACCGGCGACTGATGGAGCCGTCACGGCCGATTCCTGGCAGCGCTGCCCTCGGTTGGGTTGGGCGTAGCGCCGCGAGACCGAAGGACAGCCTGGTCGGGGCTTTGCAGCACATCAGCGGGCTCTGGTACCTGTTGCGCCTGACGATCTACTACTCGTTCGTCGCTCCGTTGGTCGGACGGAACCCGCTCCGCAAGCAGCTCTTCCCCATGCTCTCGAACGTGGGGGTGCGGTCCTTCCCCATCGTGTTCATGGTCTCCTATCTTATCGGGGCGATCCTGGTGATACAGACCGGGCCGCCGTTGCGGGAGTTCGGGCAAACGGCGTTGATCCCGCAAATGGTCGCGTTGTCGATGTGCCGTGAATTCGGCCCGGTGATGACCGCGATCATGCTGACCGCCCGCGTCGGGGCGTCTTACACGGCCGTGCTCGCGTCGATGAAGATCAACGAGGAGGTCACGGCCCTCGAGACCATGGCCATCCATCCCGTCGGTTATCTCGTTGCCCCTCGCTTTCTCGCGATGCTGATCATGACGCCTTGCCTGGTCGTGTTCAGCTATCTCATCGGAATGTGCGGAGGGTCGATGGTGGCCTACGCGTTGTACGGCATCGGCGTGGAGTCCTACTTCCAGGCGACCATCGACAGCATCGGGATGGCGGACGTGTGGGCGGGGCTCATCAAGGCCGTGGTGTTCAGCGTGCTCATGTCCATTATCTGTTGCTACTACGGTCTTATCCTCCGCCCCCAGGACGGCTCGTTGGGTCTCGGGCGCAATGTGACATTCGCCGTCGTCAACAGCCTCGTGGCGATCATCCTTTCGGATGCGGTCCTGGGCGCGTTCTTCATCGGGTACCTGCTCTGATGTCCGATGTCGTCGCCGCAGATAACGCGATCATTCGCGTCGAGAACCTGGTCAAGCGCTTTGGCTCAGTCGAGGTCCTGCGNGGCATCACGTTCGATGTGAAGAAGGGCGAGACCCTCTGCATCCTCGGCGGATCGGGTGGCGGCAAGTCGACGCTCCTCAACTGTATGATCGGCGGCCTCGCTGCGAGCGAGGGGCNCGTCGTCATCGACGGTGATGACATCGTNGGTATTTCAGAGCGGTCGCTCGACTTGGTGCGTCGGAAGTTCGGCGTCATGTTTCAGGGCGGCGCGCTCTTGAACTCCATGACCATCGCACAGAACATCGCCCTGCCCATCGAACGCCACACCAAGTTGGATGAGGACACCATCGCGACGATGGTGAAGATGAAGCTCCATCAGGTGGACCTGTTGCACGCGGCCGAGCGGCGCCCCAGCGCGATCTCGGGGGGCATGCAGAAGCGCGCGGCGGTCGCGCGGGCCCTGGCGCTCGATCCCAAAATCCTGTTCTACGACGAGCCCTCTGCCGGGCTCGACCCGATCTCGACCACTCGCATTGACCATCTGATCAACAAACTCAAGACGACGATGCGGATGACCAACATCGTCGTGACGCACGTCATGGAGAGCGTTCAGCGGATCGCTGACCGGATCCTGATGCTGGATCACGGCAAGGTGATCCTGGACGGGACCCTCGACGACCTCATGACCAGTGACGACCCGCGGATAAAGCAGTTTCGCACCGGCGATCTCGCGGGACCCGGCGGCGGTGCAACAAGTACGGAGGACTACCACCGCGACCTGCTCATGTAGCGGTGGGCGCACGCCGGCGCCCCGTGGCGTACAGCGAAGCGTGAAAGTGGAACGGAGCCACCATGGCACAATACAGGCGCAGCGAGATCGTGTCGGGGGCCTTCATCGTCCTCGCGCTAGTTGTCTTCGCGCTCTTTTCATTTGGAGCCGGCGGCGGCGACCTCTTCGGACTGCTCAGCGAGGAGGCGAAGACGTTCGTGGCGATCATGCCCGACATTCAGGCCCTCCAGGTCGGCGCGAAGGTCGCCGTCGGTGGGCAACGGATAGGGCGCGTGACGAAGATCGAGTACGCGTCCGGCGACAAGTCGCGGACCTTCCAGGCCAGGTACGGGGAGACCTGGGGCGTCTCTTATGCGGATGTCCTCAGTGACTACGAGCGGGAGGAACTGACGCCGCTTTATCCCGCTGAACGTCCGCCTCGCGTGCTCGTCTATTTCGAGATCGAGCGAGATACGGTCGAGCTGGATGGCGCGGAGGAGGGCATGGGCCAGTTCACGCTCGTAGGCCCATCTTCATTTGCCTTGCTGATGCAGGAGGGCTTCCTCGGGCCTCACTACATCCAGATCCGACAGGGGCCTCCGAGAGCCGGGGCGGAAGCTGTTCACGTGTTCTCTCTGGCAGCTGGAGAGGGCCACGATAGCGCCATTCCGATCCTGGGCATGAGCGACGATCTCCTGGGCGCGTTGATGGCTCAGGTCGAGTCGCTGGCCGCCAAACTCGACGAGCAGTTGCTCTCGTCAGAGAACCTGGAGAGCGTCGAAGGAGTGCTGGGCAACGCGAAGGAGCTCATGGTCGAACTTCGAGCTTTGCTGCGCGAGCGCGTTGACCCGTTGCTGGACCCNCGGTTGCCCGGCAGCATCCAGCAGCAGCTGGTGCAGCCGGCGGGGNCTCTCTTGCGTAACGCCAATGACCTTGTCTCGAGCTTGCAGGGAGATCTGNAGCGGGTGCTCACGACGCACGTGGAGAGCCTTGTCCAGGAAGCCCAGGGGTTGATCGCGAACGCGAACGGTGTGTTGAGCACGGTGCGTAGCACGGTGAACGAGATCACGCCCAAGCTGTCGAGCACGCTGGGCAATCTGGAGGAGGGGACGAGGGGCCTCGATCAGCGCCTGAACACCCTTCAGGAGCAGCTCTCGGGCGTCCTTGCCGAAGCNGACTCTCTGNTGACGGAGGGCAACAACCTGGTCGTCGAGATGAAGCCGGACTTCCTCGAGTCGCTGTCGAGTCTGCGACGCACCATGTGGGAGGCGGAGGTGATGATGCGCAAGCTGCGCGCAAATCCGGCGGTTGTCCTGTGGGGTGACGACGAGAAGTTGCTCTCAGCGTGGCCGACCGATCCGAGTGAGCAGCGGCGCGCGGGGCGCGCCCCGCCCTACAGGCAGAGGGACGAGAATGAGAAGAAGTAGCCGAGNCGCGGCGGCCCTGNTCCCCGTCACCCTGGCCCTATGCCTGACGGGTTGCGGGGGGCTGACGCCAATCGAGACCTCGTTCAACAGAGCGGTCTATCTCTACTCCGCGGAGCGGTACGAGGAGGCCGCGGCTGAGTACCGTCTGGCGCTGGAGGATGACGAGGAAGACCTGCGGGCCCTCTACAACTACGGGCTCACTCTCGAGCACCTGGGGCGCCGGGAGGAGGCCCAGGCGCAATACGAGCGGGTCCTCTCGACGGAGCCCAACCACCCCAGGGCGAGCGTCACCCTCGCCGCCATCGAATGGGAATCGGGTGATGCAAATGCAGCGGAGGGGCGCCTTCGCTCGCTCATCGAGCACGACGCCTCGAACCTGTTCGCTTACGCGACGCTGGCGGCGAACCTGGTTCGGGCCGGTCGGCTGGAGGAGTCGGTGGCCGTTATCGAGAAGGGGTTGGGGGAGGACGGGACCAGCGCTGACCTGAACGCCCTCCTCGGGGACGTGAATTTGCTGCAGGGGGATTACGTCGCGGCTGACGCTGCGTACGAGAGCGCTTTGAAGCGCGCCGAGGAAGATCTCCACGCGCTGGTCGGTCGCGGCCAGGTCGCGTTTCTGACCCAGCGCTGGACGGAGGCGCGCTCATGGATGCAGCGTGCGCTGCACGTGCATCCCCGGATCTGGCGCGCACATGTGACGATGGCGAGGGTGGCCGAGATACAGGATCGGTTCGAAGACGCGGCCTGGCATTGGTGGCAGGCTCGTGATCTTGCCCACACCAAGGTCGGACCTTTCCACAACGAGGTCATCGACTACAACGAGCAGCTTCGCCGGGTCTATAGGCGCCTGTTGGAAAAAGCCGGGGGGTAGTCCTCTACGGCCCCATTGGTAATCTTCCTGCATGAGCCTGAGAGAGAGCGACGAGGAGGCCTTCGCGCTTCTACAGCGTGAGACCGAGTACCGGGGCCAGGTCATCGATCTTGTCCCGAGTGATAACCACCCGAGCGTCTCGGTACGCGAGGCGGAGCGCTATCCGCTCTTCTATAGTGAGAACGACGGGCGCAACTACTACTACCCGGCCTGCGAGACCGTCGCTGAGGTGGAACAGCTCGCTCGCGAGCGGGCTCTGGCCTGCTTTCCCGGCGCCGAGGACGTCAACGTCAAGCCTACCGATGGGACGCGCGCCAATGAGGCGACCTACCGTGCGCTCCTGAAGGACGGGGACACCATCCTGTCGCTGGGGCTGGCTGAGGGGGGACATCTCTCCCACGGCCTCAAGTGGAACTACTCCGGGCAGCTGTACCGCATCGTCCACTACGGGCTGACTCCGACCGGTCTGCTCGACATGGACCAGGTGCGGGAGCTCGCCCTCGAGCACCGACCGCAGATGATCATCGCGGGTGGTAGCTCATGCCCGTTCCAGTTCGACTTCGAGGCGTTCGCTGACATCGCGAAGGAATGTGGAGCGCTCCTTCACTCGGACATTTCTCACTTTGCAGGGCTCGTCGTGTCCGGGCATCACCCGTCACCGTTTCCGCATTCGGACTCGGTGATGACGACGCTGCAGAAGACGCTTCGTGGTGCGAAGGGCGCCGTGGCCTTCTGCCGCCACGCCCACGCGAAGGCCCTGAACCGGGCCGTATTCCCGGGCGTGATGGCGCACGCGACGGGCGCCCAGCTCCTCGCGAAGGCGATCTGTTTCGGGGAGGTGGGGCAGCCGTCGTTCAAGGCGTTGATGGAGCGCGTTGTGCGCAACGCACAGCGCCTTGCTGGGGCCCTGGCGGATCGAGGCTACGCGCTCGTCAGCGGCGGCACCCAGACGCACTTGATGATCGTCGACGTCCGCAGCAAGGGCCTCACCGGTAAGGACGCGGAGAGGCGCTTGCAAGCCGGCGGGATCCTCGCGAACAAGCAGCTCATCCCCGCGGATCCGGAGAAGCCGACGGTCTGTTCCGGCATTCGTCTTGGCACGCCTTGCAGCGCTTCGCGCGGCATGGGCGAGCCGGAGATGGATCAGATCGCAGGCCTCATCGACCGCCTCATCGGCGGCGAGGATCCCGCTGGCGTGCGGGCAGAGGTCGCCGAGTTGGCGGACTCGTTCCCGCTGCCATAGGACGGCCGGATGATCTACGCCTGGGTCGCAGCCGCGTTCGTCCTCTTCGCGCTCCCCTTTGTCTTTCGAGGCGACATGAAGCGGGGTCTCTCACGGGTGGCCAAGGATCGGCGGGCTGTCTTGCGATGGGAGGACCTGGGGCCGGTGCCGCTGAGGGAGAAGCGGTATACGCCGCAGGGCATGACCTGGGTCGATGGCCGAATCGTGTTCGCTAACTGCTGGCGCAACACCCGATCCCGGGTCTACCGGATCGATCCCGACGGGATGCAGATTGAGGCATGGTTCGACATGCCGTCGGAGGCCGTCCACACGAGCGGATTGGCCTATGACGGGGTGGACCTCTGGGCTGTCGATTTCAAATCGAACCGCTGCTACCAGATCGCTCTGGACGCTTCGTATCGACAGCAGCGCGCCGAAGTCCTGGCCTCATTCCCTACTGGTCTCGGTGGCACGAGCGCCTGTTGTTTCGTCCCCGTGAATGGCGAGACGCTCCTCGCGATCTCGGATTTCCGACGGACCTGCCGTACCTTCTTGGTGCGGCATGAGGCAGCGATGGCCGCCGGAGAGATGGCGCAGCATGTCGTCGCCAGCTACCGAAACGGCGGCTTCTCCCAGGGCCTCGAGTGGGACGGGCGTTATCTCTACGAGTCTGAAAATCGTCTCGGAGTGGATGTCCTGAACGAGCTCGATCTCGACCTGCTTCTGGAGACGGGTGACGCTGGGCGGGCTACGCGTCGTCAGTTCGCGGCGCCCCATCGTGGCGTCGAGGACCTGGCGTGGGATGGCCACACGATGTACACGTCGGACGAGGTGTCATTCAGTTTCTACCGAACGGAGATGCCCGTATGAGCTCGCGTCCGTTTCTCCTCGCGCAGGGCTTGAGCGCGATACGCATCCCACTCGCGATCGGCGCGTGCTACGGCACCATCGAGGGTTGGTGGTGGACCGCCCTCGCGCTGATGCTGCTCTCGGAGTTCTCGGACATCGCCGACGGGCTGGTGGCGCGTCGGTTCGGGGTGCAATCGGCGTTCGGCGCCGTTTTCGATCCGTACTGCGACTCGATCAGCCGACTGATCATCTTCTTTGGCCTCGTCGGCGCAGGGCTGATGCCGGGGTGGCTGGTGCTCGTGATGGCGGTGCGGGATGTTTCCGTCGCCTACATCCGGCTCGGTCGGGAGCGGGCTGGCCTCGATTGCTCGGCCCGCATTAGCGGCAAGCTCAAGGCGGTTGTCCAGGGTGGGGCGGCGGTATTGCTCGTCGGTTTCTCGGCCGTAGACGTGACGCTGCCCTGGCTCCAGCCCCTGGCGCTTTGGACCGTCCTGGCGGTGACCGTGTGGTCCTTGGTTGATTACACGATGGGCTTGGTGAACGGGTTGAGGGAGCAGCGTTAGGTCGCTCCTCGGCCGGCTATTTGAGCAGCGGACGCAGCGCGCGGTAGAGGCAGTTCAGGAGGCTTTCCAGCGCCCGCCGGATCGCCGCCGTCGGTCCCGTCGCGTTCATGACACCTGGGTGCAGGGGCAGCGCTCCGTCCTGCATGATGGTGGCGTCGTTCACGATGCGCTGTCCTTGAATCCTCGCGCGTTTGCGGAGCGTCCGCCCGAGATGGGTGAGGTTCCATCGCAGCCCCTGAAAGTACGCCTCGGTCCATCCTCTGGTCGCGACGAATGCGAGCTGGGCGATCTCGTGGAGAATCCACACCGGCGCGAGCACGAGCATGGTGCGCCCCTGAATGTTGCGGAGCGCGAACAAGTGGCGGTTCTTGGCCGTGAGGTAGGCGCGCCGGTTCGGGTAGGCGTGTCCCTTGCGGAAGCTGAGGTCCGCGGTCCCGCCGAGGTGATCTATGCGAGCGGCGGGAACCGATGAGAGGGGGCCACCGAGGATGCGCATGCGGGTCCCGAAGTCGTGGTCTTCGTAGTAGAAGAAGAAGTCTTCTTCGAAGCCGGTGACGGACAGGGCGACGTCCCGCCGGAACATCATGGCCGTACCCATGAGGCTCTGGACGGGCTCAGGGTCCAGGGGCGCGGCGTCCAACGGGACATGCCCGTTCAGTAACCACATCTGCCCGGTGAAGTGGGTTCGCGCGCCGTCGCAGTGCACGAGGGGCGGGTCGCCACGCAGGATGATGCGCGGCATGACGCCGACGAGCTCAGGGCGGTCCTGGAGCATCTCCACCATCGGCACGATCGCGTCTTCGAACGGGTGCCCGTCGTTATCGAGCAGGAGGACGAGGTCGCCGGTAGCCGCGCGGATGCCAGCGTTGCGCGTGGGGGAGGGCCCACGGTTGGCGTCACTGGTGACCATCTGCACATCGGGGTAGCGGTGCCTCAGGAGCAGCCGACTGCCGTCTCGGGACGCGTCATCCGAGACGATGACCTCGTGGAACGGATAGCCCGTTGCTCGAAGCGACCGCATCATCTGAGGGAGGTACTGCTCACCATCGAAGTTGGTGATGACGACGGAGACGGTAGCCATGGTCACGCCCGCGCGTTCGCGTAGTGGGGCCGACCGGTCAACTCGAGAGAATCGTAGAGACGTCCGATGCGCCCGACCATGGCGTCGAGATCGAAGCGGTTGGCGGTCCGGTGCGCGCCGCTGGCGATGGTCGCGGAGAGCCCCGTGTCGGACAGGCAGTTGAGGATGCCACGGGCGAAGGCGGCCTCGTCACCGTCAGGCACGACGTATCCGTTCTCGAGGTGGTTCAGGACCTCCCCGCTGCCGCCCTCGAAGGCAACGATCGCTTTGCCTGCGGCCATGTAGTTGAGGAGCTTGAGTGGGAACCCGACGCAGTTGTCTCGAGGGAGCACGACGACATCTGCGGCAGCCAGGAAAGTGCGCACCTCGTCGAAGGGACGTTCACCCGCGAAGGTCACGCGGTCAACGATGCCCAGTTTGTCCACCATGCGCTGATAGCCGGGGGTGGGCCGGCCGACGATGATCAACCTGCTCTTCTTGCTCTCCTGCGTCACGATCGTGAAGGATCGCAGCAGGTGGTCGACTCCCTGGAATGGGGCGAGGTTGCCGGTGTACACGACGGTGGGTTCGTCGGTGAGCCCGAGGGCCGCTCGAGCTTCCTCCGTGGGAATCGTGGGGAACTCGCCTGCGTTCACACCCATCGGGATCACCGTGATCTTGGAAGATGGGACGCCCGTGTGGGCGATAAACTCGCCGAGTCGATCGGACACCGTGACGACGTGGTCCGACCAGCGGGGGATGCCCGAGTCGAGGATATCGGCCGCGAGCTTCTTCAGCACCGTCGGTACACGGAAGCTGTAGTCTAGGAGCTCGTCCTTGAGAGACGTGTGCGCGTCGTAGATGACCTGGACGCTCCCGATCAATCGCTTCACCGCGAGCGCGCACAAGGCACCCTCGAAGTGGTGGGCGTGGATGATCCGAATCCCGTGCTTGCGCACGACCGCCAGAAGACGGGCGACCAGGAGCGGGTCAAGCAGCAGGAGCTTGGCGTAATTCGGGCCGGCGCTGAAGTCCTGGTAGAAGCGTAGGGGACGGGTCCGGTGGACCGTCATCCCCGGGAGCGGCCGCTCGGTTCCGATGTGGTAGGTGACCACGTGAACGTCGTAGCCCAGGTCGACCAGCGCCTCGCCCATTTGCTGGACCCGGATCGGGGTTCCCCGATTCGCGGGGAACGGACAGGCGGCGACCATGGCTACGGGAAGCCGTCCCCCAAGCGTGAGGATCTGCCGGTGGCGGCACTCTTCTTCCTTTGTGTCATGCATAGGAAGACAACGCTCCCCCCTCGTGATGATAGGCTCTTGCCGGGGATACGTCGATGATCGGGCGGGAAGTGGACGCGACCATAATCGTCCCGTGTTACCGGGCGGAACCGACCCTGCGAGCGTGCCTCACGGCGCTGGCAGCGCAGGAGGGTGTCTCGGCATACGAGGTTATCGTTGTCGAGAATGGTTCCGACGACGGGAGCTTGGCGATAGCTGAAGCGGCCGCGGAGGCGCATCCTGGCGTCGTCCGCGTCATCCATGAGCCGCGACCGGGTGCGTATGCGGCGCGCAATCGAGGGCTCAGCGTCGCCCTCGGCGTGTTCGTTCTCTTTACCGATGCCGACTGCCGCCCGTCTCCGGGTTGGCTCGCTCGCATGCTCGAGGAGTTGCGTGACGCGACCGTGCTCATGGTCGGCGGCGAGGTCCTGGCCGACTCTGGCCAGGAGTCCCTGGTCGCCCGCTATTCAGCGCGCGAGAACGTCCTCTCTCAGGCGCACACGCTCCGCCATCCGCGAGGCCCGTTCCTCCAGACCGCCAACCTCGGGGTGCGGCTGGTTGACGCTCGAGCGGTGGGTTTCGACGATGCGCTTTATTCGGGGGGCGACGCGGACTTCTGCTGGCGGCTGAGGGAGCATCGTCCCCACGGCGCACTCAGGCTTGTCGGCGGGGCCGTCGTCTATCACGCCCACCGTGAGACGCTGCGGGATCTGTATCGTCAATACCGGCGATATGGGCAGTCGGATGTCCTGCTCGCGAAGAAGCACGGCGTCTCCCTGCCGCACACCGTCGTGAAGCTGATCGTGGATCTGCTCCGGGTGCTTCTCGCCCCGGTCCTCGTGGTACTGCGGATCCCGTTCGCGCTGGTGGTGGGCGACCCGGTCATAGCGCTCTCGCCGCTGCTGCGCGCGGTTCGGGTTCTCGGGCGTCGCTGGGGGCAGCTGCAGGCGATTTTTGCTCGGCGCAGCCTCCACCGAGCATAGGCGCGCAGCGTGGCTGTGCGTCTTGCGGCGGCCGTCAGTCCCGCGAGAAGTCGATCCCGATCTTCGCGGCTTTGTAGGCCTCGCTGAAGACCTGCGTTGCGAGGACGCGCCGCAGGTCGCTTTGGACCGAGGGGTCCTCTAGTGGCGGTGCGGGGTCCTTGCGGATGAGTTTCACTAGATGCCAGCCGGAGCGGGTGCGCACGGGCTTCGAGATCTCGCCGATCTTGAGCGTCTCGGCGCACGCGACGATGGACTCCTCAAAGATGCTACGTCCCGGGGTGAATGTGGGCAGGCGACCGCCCTTGCTCTTGGTCGCCTTGTCTTTGCTCCAGATACGCGCGAGCTGGTCGAACTTGACGCCCTTGTCTAGCTCGAGGAGGACGTGCTCCGCGCGGGCCCTCGCTACCTCGAAGCTCGGGATGCCGGTCTTCTGCCGGATCTCGATATCGGTCGCCTCAATGAGGATGTGGGCGCAGGACAGCTGAGGTCCGAAGCGCCGGATGTGCCGGGTGTAGGCGTCTTTTAGCTGGGTGGGGGTGAACCAGGTGCGTGCGATGATCCCGAGCGCTGTGTTGACCCGAAAGCCGAGGGAGGAACGCAGGGTCGCAGGGTCGAGGCCGGTCTGCTGTTTGACGATCTCCTCGTAGGGGACCCCCTTGTAGCGCGGGTCCGAGTTGAACTTCTTCTTGCGGTAGGCCCACTCCTGCAGGAGGTCGGCTTCGGTGATCTGCAGCTGACGCGTGGCGAGTAATCGTACGATCAGCTTCTCTTGGAGGATGTCCTCTATCGTCTTCGCGATCTCCTTGTCATCGAGTTTAACGAGGAGATCCTGAGCGAACGCTTGCGCGGTGATGCGGTGTCCGTCGACCGTCGCGACGACGCCCCTCGGAAGTCGGTTAGGAGGGATGACGATCTTGGCGCTCTTGCGCTGATCGCTTAGCCATGCGGTCCGGTGTAGGTTCGGGATGGGCTTGCCCGCCGGGAGGCGGCCCCCTGCCCGCACGAGCTTGTCCAGCGCAGCGACTCTTCGGATCTTCTTGCGAAACAGGTCCATGGGGACGCCGTTCCTCTTCAACTCCTCGTCCAAATCTTGCTTGCGGGCTTTGAGGGCGGCCCTGACGGAGTCGATTTGGGCTTGTACATCTTCGTCGCTGACGGAGATCCCTTGCTCGTTCATGGCCCGGACGATGAGGTGCTCGTCGATCAGAGCCTCGACTACGGTCAAGCCCATGCCCGCGGGACGTGTCTGCTGCTGGGCTAATTCGCTGAAGAACTCTGCGTTGGTGACCGGGACGCCGTCGATGATCGCGATGGAACCGGAAGGGACATGTTCCCCCTGCCGGAGCACGTTCTTCTCGGTGTCCGCGTCCCTCTGTGCGATCGCGGAGCCGCAGATCGCGAGCAGAATGCTGATGGTGGGGGCGAGGCATCGAGTGGACATCATGAGTGGACTCCCGTGGGGGCTGCCCCGCGTTGGACGATCGGTGAAGGCCCGTTCGTCCGGCAGGAACGGGGAACCCTATCGGTCAGGGGGTGGATCTTCATGGGGGGGGTGCCGAAATGTTTCCAGATCGCCGACTTATCCGGTCGATGATCTCTGCGAGACGGAGACGTAACCCTATGACAAGAAGTCACGTTGCGGCCGCTCTGGCCCTCGCGCTCCTGTTCGGAGCGCTGGCCCCGGCCCAGGACCTCATCCGGCTGAAGACTGGAGCAGTCCTGGAGGGGGCGATCATCGAGCAGGACGAGAAGTCGGTCACCATCGCGTTTGACGGCGGGAGCATGGAGCTCAGCCGGGGACAGATTGCGGAGATCAAGGTGGCCCGTGATCCAGGTCGCGCTGCGGCCAAGAAGTCTCTGCTGACGCTCTCGCGGTTCTCCGACCACGACAGCTTCCATTTCCTCTACCGCAACGGAAAGCGGGTCGGCTACCGCACCATCTCCATGCGCCGGGAGGCCCGGGAGGGCGTCCCCGGGTACGCCCTCGACGACCGTCTTGTGTTCATGCCGCGTCCAGGCGCGCAGCCGGACGTGGACCTGGCGATCGGCGAGTTCGTGGATGCGGAGTTGAACCCGATCGCGTTCAGCCATCGCATGTCGAGCGGCCGCTCCGGACGCCTCGTGAGCGGGTCGCGTGAGGGCCAGTCTCTCGTGATGAAGGAGCGTCGGGCGGGTCGGCTCCAGGAGGGGACCGCCCTGTTTCGCCGCGAGGTGCAGTTCCCCGGCATGCTCCTGCGCCGCCTCGCTAGTCAGCCTCCCCCCGAGGGCGCCTACCCGATCTTCAGGGTGTTTCGCCCACGGGACGTGAACTTCGGGCGCGTGGGGATCGAGCGACGGGTTGAGCGGATCACTCTGCGTGGGCGTATTCGTGATGTGCTGGTCTTGCGCCGCCTCGAGGGCGCGAAGGCGCTCGAGACGTGGCTCGACATGTCCGGTCATATCATTCGTGAAGAGCTCGGGTCGACGCGCCTCGTGTCGCTCAGCGCTCCGAAGCTGGAGGTCATGGGCTATGCCCGCGGCGACGACGTCCCGGAAGGGCAGGACTTAGGGCTGGAGTTCATACATGAACCAACCGGCTTTCGGGCTCTGAGGCCGGATCTGGCCTGGGAGGTCACCCCGGGGGAGACCAGGGGTGTTGTCGTGTCCATGCTTCGCCCGGGCTTGCGGGCGACCGTCGACGTCCTCCACCTCGATGACGTCGCGGCTGATGCGACCGAGGAAGGGGTCGCCATGAAGGTCATCGCCTGCATGGAGCGACACTCCGAGGGTCTGCGCGTCGAGGGGCCGCACCCCACTCGGATCGGGGATAGCAAGGGGCTGCGGTTCGAGGCTGAGTGCGTGCGGCGGGGCACCCTCGTGCGTACGCTGGCCGCGATCCTCCTCGACGACCGCGGGCACGCGTTCGTCATCTTGTGCGCCGCCCCCGAGGCGCAGTTTTACAAGGCCCATCCCGCGTTCATCGAGATGCTCGAGGCCGTTCGGGTCCTGGGCGCGACGACCGCTCGGTTGGACCCCTTCGACGCCGCCGATGCGGATGTGGGCGGCAAGTAGGGAACGCTATTTCCCGTCGCCGGGCTGGTCGACGAACAGGGGCGCCCACTTTGGTTGCGCGCGCATGCGCTCGAAGGCAGGGTCGTCGTCGAAGTTGTTAAAGCGCGTGTAGCCCGCCTTCCTGAGCTCTGAAGCGGCCTTGTCGAAGTCACTGGATCGGGCGTAGCACCTGGCGATGGCGATGTGGTACTGGTACTTGCGGGCCGGGCTCGCTGCGGCCAGCGCGCGCCGGTAGTACACGCTGGCGTCGTCGTAGTCGTGGAGTTCGTAGTACGCATCCGCTGCCGTGCGTTGCAGGTTCGCGTTACTCCGTTCTCCGTCGGCGGTGCGCTTGAGCGGATCGACCAGGTGGCGGGCGCCGTCCTTGGTCCCGAGGCGCACCATGATGCGAGCGGCTGCCTCGCGCAGGTCACGATCGACCGTCATGGTCTTCACGAGTCGAAAGAGGGGCAGCTTGGATGACTCCTTCGACGCCACTCGTTTGAGTGAGAACAGCGCCGCCCGGATGATCTCCATGTCCTCGCCCTCGAGGGAATCATGGAGGAGCCTTCGGACCTCTGTGTTCTTGTCGTATCGCCCGAAGGCCCGAAGGACCGCGAGGCGCAAGACCATGGGCGTATCCCGGTCCGGGGCGAGTTTGCGAATCAGCCGGGCGTCGGCGCGCGGGTCATCCTGAGTGATCGCCAGCGCGGCCACGGCGCGGGCCTTCAATTCGGGGGCGGCCGCGTTCTCGAGCTTCGCGCGGGCTAGGGCGGCGGCTTCGGGGCACTTGAGGCGGGCGGTCGCGATGAGGGCTGCGCCCATGACCTTGTCTGATCGCGTCGTTCTGGCGAGGGCGACGAGCGCTTCGCGGACTTCCGCTGTTGAAGCGGAGATGAACCCGATGCCCTGGACGCAGACCATGTCGAGGTAATCATCGCCGCTGCCGATGAGCTTGGACAGCCCCGTCGCCGCTTCCGCTGACGCCGATAAGGTCAGGACGTCGACGAGATGGGCGCGAAGGTCGGGAGCCTCTGCGGACTTCAGGATGATCTCGATGAAGCGTTCGGGGAACACGCTTGCCCAGGGCGCGAGCCCCTTGCGGATCTCCTCCGCCGCTTCGGTGTCGGCGTTCGCAGGGGTGTCACGGAGGACGCTCAGCCCGTCGTCGAGCTGGTCCTGAAAGACGGTCTCCATCTTCTGGACCTCCGCGCGTGCGCGCGCGCGCAGGGCTTCGATCGTCAGGCGTTCCTGGGCCCCTCCCTCTCCTGTTCCCCCGCTACCCTGCGCCGCGAGCATGCTGCAGATGGCTGCGAGGAGGGGGATGGAGCTGAGGCTGCGGATCATGGAGGGTATCTCAGGTGCTCTGCAGGGCTCGGTCGATTCGCGTGACGGCCTCGTCGACGTGGGCACGGGTGAAGTCCAGGACGGGACGGAACCGCAGGCTGCGCTGTCCCGACGCCAGCATGATGACCTTTTGCTCCGAGAGGAGGTTCTGCCGGACGCGCTCGCGAACCGCGTCGTTCGGGAGATCGAAGGCGCACATCAGCCCGCGTCCGCGGACATTGTCGACGTCCGGGTGTGCGGCCGCCAGCTCCGTGAGGCGCTCGAGTGCGTAATCGCCTACTTCCTTCACGCTGTCGAGGAGCTGGTGTTCCGTAATCAGCTGGATATAGCGCTCCGATCGGACCATGTCGACCAGGTTCCCACCCCACGTGGAGTTGATGCGGCTGGAAACCTCGAAGACCGAGTCGACCTCGTTGAGACGATCGGTGGCGGCGACCCCACATACCTGGGTCTTCTTGCCGAACGCGAAGATATCCGGCTCGACGCCCATGTCCTCGAAGGCCCACCACCGTCCGGTCAGCCCCATCCCCGTCTGGACCTCGTCGAAGATGAGGATGAACTCCTCCTCGTCAGCGAGCGCGCGCAGCTGCTTGAAGAACTCGGGACGGAAGTGCACGTCACCGCCCTCGCCCTGAATGGTCTCGATGATGAGGCAGGCGACGTCGTGGGGGTTGGCCTGGATGGCGGCCTTGATGTCCGCCAGGCTGCGTTCTTCCGCGGCCTCCACAGCTTCACTGGCCGCGGCGTCGACGGGAAAGTGGAGACCGGGCGCGTCGATGCGGGGCCAGTCGAACTGCGGGAAGTACTGGGTCTTGTTGGGGTCGAATGTGTTGGTGAGGGAGAGCGTGTATCCCGACCGACCGTGGAACGCCCACTTAAAGTGGATGACCTTGGTCCCCAGCGATTGAGCGCGGCCGGCGGCGAGGTTCTTGCGGACCTTCCAGTCGAAGGCGGCCTTGAGGGCGTTCTCGACGGCCAGCGCGCCGCCCTCGATGAAGAAGAGGTGTTTGAACGCGGGCGGTAGGGTCGTGGAGAAGCTCTGCGTGAAGTCGGCCATCGCCTGGGTGTAGATATCCGAGTTCGTCGGCTTGATGTGGGCCGCTTGGGTCAGCTTCGCGAGATAGGTCTCGTCAGCGAGACCGGGGTGGTTGAAGCCGATGGGCAGGCTGGCAAAGAAGCTGAAAAGGTCCAGATACTCGGTCCCGTCTCGTGCGTCGACCATCCAGGCATCGTGGCTACCGGCCGGATCGAAGATGACGTCCAGCCCGTCCGCGAGGATGACCTCGTCGAGGGACGCCTTGACTTGATTGGGGTCGGTGCGGAACCAGGAGTGTGTATCGAGTGGCATGGCAGAGAGTCTCCCGCTGGCCCTGAGCGTAGCAAGGCCCTGCGAGCGCCACCAAGGTGGGTCCTTTTTCGGGCCTTCAGGGATCTGACGCCTGGAGCTTGATCACGGGGCACCGGCGTCGGAAGATCCAGACATGCCTACGGATCGCCCCTGTGCCCTCGTCGCTGATTCCCTCGACCCTGACCAACTGAAGCCGCTTCGCGATCTCGGTGTCGAGATCCTGGATCGGGCTGGCATCTCTGCCGAGCAACTGGCTCTTGAGATAGGCCCCTGCCAGGCGCTCCTGGTGCGGAGCCGGACGAAGGTGACGCCGGATCTGCTGGCCCGGGCGCCGGCGTTGCGCGTGATCGGTAGGGCCGGCACCGGCGTGGACAATATTGACATCGAAGCGGCCACCCGATCCGGGGTGGTGGTGATGAACGTCCCCGGCGGCAACGCCGTGGCCGCGGCGGAGCATACGATCGCGCTGATGACGGCCCTAGCCCGCAGCGTTCCTCAGGCCGCCGCGAGCCTCCGGGCCGGGAGGTGGGATCGCAAGCTGTATCAAGGGACCGAGCTCACCGGCAAGACCTTGGGGGTGGTCGGACTCGGTCGCATCGGGCGCGAAGTCGCGTATCGTGCTCGGGGCATGCGCATGCGGGTGCTCGCGTACGATCCGCTGACGACCGCAGAGGTCGCTGAGGATCTGGGCATCGAGTTGCGGCCGCTCGACGAGCTCGTGAAGGAGATCGATTTTCTTACCCTGCACGTGCCGCTCTCTGATGCCACCCGTCACCTGGTCGACGCTGGGCTCCTGGCGTCGGCGAAGCCGGGGCTGAGGGTCCTCAACGTTGCCCGCGGCGGTATCGTCGACGAAGCCGCGCTCCTGGAGTCTATTGAGGCCGGGCATGTGGCTGGAGCGGCGCTCGACGTGTTCGAGTCCGAGCCTCCCGAGGGGAGCGCGCTGGTCGCACATCCCGCGGTCATCTCGACGCCGCACCTGGGCGCGAGCACGGCTGAAGCCCAGGCCGGCGTCGCGCACGCGGTCGCTTCACAGGTCGGTCGCTATCTGACCGAGGGGGTGATAGAGAACGCGGTCAATGTGGTCGGCCTTGATCCTGCGCTCAGGGAGCAGGTCCAGCCGTGGGCGGATCTCGCGCGGCGTCTTGGCTGGCTCGCGTCAGCGTTGTCGGGGGACGGGATTCACCAAGTCGATCTGACGATGGTCGGGGAGATCGCGTCGTCCTGCCCGCAAGAGGCGTTGACCACCGAGGTGTTGATGGGGCTGCTGAATCGCTTCGCGGGCGATCGCGTGAATCCCGTCAACGCCGCGCTGTTCGCCGAGGAGCGGGGTATCCGCCTCTCGTCAGCGCAGCGACCGGCCCACAAGTCGTTCCAGTCGTTGTTGCGGGTCCAGGTCCAACATGGCGATGGCAGCTTGAACCTCGCGGGCACCCTCTTCGGCACCCACAATTTGCGAGTGGTCCGCGCCTTCGGTTTCAACATAGACGCGATCCCCGAAGGCCCGATGCTCTGGTGCGCCAACAGGGATGCCCCGGGCATCATCGGCCACCTGGGTACGGTGCTGGCCGACGAGGGGATCAACATCGCGAACATGAGCGTCGGCCGCAACAGCGAAACCGGCGAGGCCCTGGCGGTGCTGAACCTGGATGCGGAGCCGTCGGACACAGCCCTCGCGGCCCTCACGTCATGCGACGGCATCCACTGGGTCCGCTTGGTTACGTAGCGTTTGAAGGTCCGGATGCGGCCGCTGGGCTCGCAGGCCTGGGCCTTCGAGCCCCGTTCGGTCAGAGATTGAGGACGTCGTCGTGGGTGGACGCTGCGATCGCCATGGCCTGGCCGACCAGATCTTCAGCGACGCCCATCTCTTCCAGGGTCCCCTGGAGATGATTGGCGATGGCGATGAAGTGCTCCTCACGCAGGTCGAGGTGGCGGTGACTTTCGCGCATGTCCTTCCCCGTGTATCGCGCAGGGCCACCGAAGGCGTACGAGAGGAAGGCCCTCTGCTTGCCTCGTTGGCGGTTCATGTCGGTGCCCTCGAAGAAGGAACTGACGAGGTCGTCGGCCAGGACCTTCTCGTAGAAGACGTCGACGGCCTGCTCCACGGCCTCGCGGCCACCGATACGTTCATACAGCGGTGTTTCCGATGCTCGGTCGCCCATCGGGCCTCCTTCTTGGCTGGACGTGCTTCATTGTACCGATCGATGCCCGGTTCGTTTGCCGAGAACCGGTCGGGGATCATCTTTGCGCGACGGCGCCGCCGTGGACACGTCGCAGCGAAGTTGCTGATCTCAACTTCGCTCAGCGGCGACCCGTGCGATGGCTCGTTGCAGATCCTCTACCTGGAACGGCTTGATGAGGGCCGGATTCGATACGGATGCCAGGAATGCTCGCGTGGAGTCGTTAACGACGTCGCCCGTGGCGAAGATCACGCGGGCCGCGAGCTCCGGGTTCCTGGCGCTCAGTATCTCCAGGAACTCGGTGCCGCGAAGATCAGGGAGGCGGACATCGCAGAGGATCGCGTCGAACGAGTCGGACTCCAGGACCTCGAGGGCTTTCTTGCCGCGGTCACATGACGTCACCTGATGGTTGTCGAGGGAGAGGATGACCTCGTAGGTCTCAAGGATCTCGCGGTCGTCGTCAATGAGGAGGATGCGGAGACCTTCACTTGTGGGGAGCTGGTCTCCCTCGGCCGGAGGCGCTGCCTGATCAGTGACGGGCAGCTCGACGACGAACCTTGCGCCGGGCGTGAACGAGGTGTCGAGGTAGAGGGCGCCGCCCAAATCCATGAGGATGCTCTTGCTGACACTGAGGCCGAGGCCGGTGCCCGATCCTTGCGGTTTCGTGGTCACGAATGGCTCGAAGATGGACTTGCGCAACTCTACGGGTACCCCGGGGCCCTGATCTTCGACGCTGATCCGGACCACGGCGGTCTCCGGCTGCGGATCTATCTTGGAGGCGGTCGCCGACACCTGCGCGAGGCGCACGCGGACGAGTCCGGGCTTGCCGTCCTGGGCGGTGGCGTGGCGTGCGTTGGTGATCAGGTTGAGGAACACTTGCGTGAGCCGCTGAGCGTCTGCCATGACAGCGGGGAGATCGCTCGGCCCCTCGAGATGGACCTGCACCTCACCGACATCGGAGAAGCGGTCGAGTTCGAGCGCGTCCATGATTGCATCGGTGACCTGAACCGGGTCGTGCTGGTGTGGCTGCTTGCGAGCGTAGGTCAGCAGGTCATGGACCATGCCCCGACAACGCAGCGCCGAGCGCAGGATGCGATTTGCCGCTTCGAGGCGGTCGTCCCGCTCCGGGTCGCGGGCCAGCAACTCCGCGAGGCTGATGACGGCCTGCAGCGGTCCCCCGAGTTCGTGCGCGACGCCGGCGACCAGGCGCCCTACGGCGGCGAGTTTCTCGGATTCGACGAGTTGCTCCGTCTGCTGTTGCACGCACGCATGGAGATGAGCGCGGCTCGCCGCGAGAGAGACCAGGTCGCCGAGGTGCTCGAGGAGTTTGACTTCGGGGCCTCCGAATACGTCGTCGTTACGTGACGCGAGGTTCCAGCTTCCGAGGAGCTGACCGTCGGCGAGCAGGGGTACCAGAAGGAGAGAGCGGAATCCTGCCTTCGCGAGGGTCGTCGTGGCCTCGCCCATCGCCCCCTGCTGGACGTCGATCAGGGTCGGTTCATGCGCCTCCAACTGGGTGAGAATGGAGGAGGAGTGGTGCGTGAGCACCATCCCTTCGCGCAGGGGCACGACCGGGTCCTCAGGGACCGTGCGAATCACCAGCTCCCGTGGATCGCCTTGGGCGAACGCAAACGACGAGTGGACGCTGGGGACGAGTGGCTCCAACTCCTGGGCGCAGAATCGGAGCAGGCTCGACAGGGTGGGGCCCGCGTCCGGAAGGCCGTCGAGGATGCGCTTCAGGGCGGCGAGCAACCTCGGTTCGAGCGGCGGCGACTCAGCCATCTGAATGAGCACCGCGACGTGACGCGATCAACTGAGCGATGATCGAGACGGCGATCTCTGGGACCGTCTCCGCGCCGAGGTCGAGGCCAATGGGCATGCGCACGGTCTCGATGCGCTCTCTGTCGTAGCCCTCCGACGTGAGGTCGTCGATGAACCGCTTGCGCTTGGCCTTGCTGCCGAGAACGCCGATGGATGCTGCGGGCGTGTCGAGGGCCCACTTCAGCACCGCGTAGTCCTCGGCGTGCCCGCGCGTCATGATCAAGATGGCTGAGCGTTGTCCGACCTTCACTGCGTCGCCGAGGTCGTCAAGCTCGGTCACGACGAGCTCGTTCGCATCCGGGAACTGCTCGGCGTTCGCGAAGTCCGGACGATCGTCCACCACCGTGACTTCCAGGCCGACGTTCGCAGCCAGACTGCAGACCGCTTGCCCCACGTGGCCGGCCCCCACGATGACAACCCGCGGTTCTTCCAGCGGTTCGACCATCACGTCCACGATACCACCGCACGCGATACCGGTTCGCTCCGCCTCCTCGCCGACGAGGCGGAAGCTGAGTGTCTTAGGCTGTCCCGTATCGATTACGTCCCGTGCTGCGCGGATGACGTCGGCTTCGACGCACCCGCCGCCTACGGTCCCCGAGTGCCGTCCCTGGAACGTGACCAGCATGCGAGTCGGGACCTTGGCCGGCGTCGAACCCTTGGTCGCGACGACGGTCGCGAGCGCGGCGGGGACGCGATCGCGGCGGAGGCGGACGATCTCTTCGAAGATGTCGGACGCCATGGGAGCGTCACCGTCCTGTCGGTTGTGGATGGCGCATCGCGAATCGGGGGGGCGCTATTTCTTGGACCTGCGGCCGTTCGCGATGAACGCCTTCCAGTGCTGCTCGAAGCGGTCCAGGTCGACGCCCTCGAAGGCGGCGTCGACGGCCTTGCTCTTGTCTCTGGTCTCCTGGAGGACGGCCAGGTAGGTCGGCAGGATCTTCCGCCACGGGTGCTTCTTGGACGACAGCCCCCGGTTCAGGAAGTAGATGATGCTCCAGCCCTCCGCGTAGCAGACCTGGGGGTTGGAGTAGTAGTCCCTCTGCTCGTACTTGATGATGTCCTTGATCGGGACGTAGGTGCCCAGCTTGATCGCCTGCTTGATCACTGGCACGCGCATGCGAAAGGCCCCGAGCTTCTGGATCTTCGATCCCGCAAACTCGGCGCCGGCGTAGTAGTCGCCGTAACCTTCGTTGTACCAGGAGTGGGGAGAGAGCTTGCCACACGCGTAGAAGATGTACTGATGGAACGCCTCGTGATTGAGGACGCTCTTGGTGAGGTTCTTGTCGCCGCCGAAGAGCACCAGCTCCTTGCCGGCGGCGAACCAGTAGCCGCCGGTTCCGGACGGTCCGCCGTACTTGCTGTACGTGTCGCGGTCGTCGCAGAGGCGGACGATCGAGACCGCGGTTATCTCCTTGGTGGAGGGGAAGTCTTCTTCATACAGCTTGCGGATCCCCTCGAGCTGGCGACGGATCTGCTCGACGAAAGGCTGCTTGCTGGGCTTCATGTTGGTCACGATGAAGTAGTTCTTCGACTCCATCAGCCGCCAGCCCTTGACGCGGCGTGCGTCGGCGCGGGCGCGCTCCCGGGCCTCTTCGCGGGGGCTGAGATTGCCCTTGTTCGCCGCGGCCTTGTCGAGTCGCTTCTGCGTCGCTTTCGACGGGGTGATGAGCTTGAACGACTTGACGATCTGGCTGAAGACCGGCTTGAGCTTCTTCTCCATGACGCCGCCGCTGTAGCACTCGACGACGTACTCCTTGTCGTCGGTGGTGACGACGAGGAACTGGGAGTACCACTCGGTGGAGGATCTGACCGTCCCCGCGCCCTTCCAGCGCCCTTCGTAGACTTTGCCCGCAGCCTTGATGTTCTTTGGGGCCCTCACCTTCTTCTGCTTTGGCTTGTCGAGCGGGAAGGAAGGGCGGTTCCGCTTGACCCACGCGTCGAACGATCGGGCAGCCCGCGGCCGCCTGAGGCGGTCGTAGTCGCCCACGGGTCGCTCCTTGGCGCCGCCAGCGGAGGTCTTCGGACGGTCGAAGATGAAGACGTGGATGCGCGCCGTGTAACCGCGCATGGCGCGTTTGTAGACCCACTTGGAGACCATCCCCGACGACTGGCCGCGGAGCTCCACGGGCACCCCCTCCCAGTTCTTTGGGATGTAGAGCTGGTAGTGGTGGTCCCTGTCCTTGTAGGTGGACTGGGCGGCTGCGCTGCCTGCGACGCAGGCGAGCAGGGTCGTGGTCAAGATCAAGCGGCCGATTTGGGACATTGAGGTGTTCCCTGGGCGTGGTCTGGGCTCGAGGTCCCTTCTACCACGAAACCCGCCGCGGAGTGCGTTCTCCGGCGGCGCGGTTCACTTTGCCCGGACCTTGGTCCCGCGAATGGTGTACGCCCGCCACGCGGCTTCGAACGCATCCAGGTCGATGCCCTTGAACGCCGCGTCGACGGCCTTGTCTCTGCTCTTGGTCGTCTGCAGCGTCTTGAGGTAGGTGGGCAGGATCTTCTGCCAAGGATGGCCCTTCGGCAGGGCGGTGTTCAGGAAGTAGATCATGCTCCAGCCCTGCGCGTAGCAGAGCTGAGGGTTCGCGTAGTACTCCCTCTGGGTGTACCTGATGATGTCCTTGATGGGGACATGGGTTCCCTTGCGAGCTGCGTTGCGGATGGTGTCACGACGCCACAGGAACGGCTTGATCTTGGAGATCCGCTTGCCTTGGATGACCGCTCCAGCGTAGTAATCGCCGTAGCCTTCGTTGTACCAGGAGTGGGGTGAGAGCTTGCCGCAGCTGTAGAAGATGTACTGGTGGAAGGCCTCGTGGTTCAGCACCTTCAGCGGCTTGTCTGTGCTGTCGGCGCGATAGAAGACCAGCTCCTTCGCGCTCGATGACCAGTACCCGGCGCTGCCGCGGGATCCGCCGTAGTCGAAGTAGCCCTTCTGGTCCTTGCATATGCGGACGATGGACACCGCCGTGATCGGCTTGGCTGGGGGGAAATCCTTCTCGTACTTGTCACGTATCGCCTCGAGCCGACGACCGACGTCTTTGATGAAAGGCTTGCGCTTCTCCTCACAGTTCGTGACCAGCATGTAGCGGGGCGTCTCGAGATACCACCAGCCCGGTGTCCGTGCGACCTGCTCGCGAGCGCGCTTCTTGGCCGCCTCGCGTTCGGTCAACGTGGTGCGCTCGTAGTTTCCCGCCGTTCCGATTTTGCCGTTGGATCTCGATTGGCGAGAGCCGGTTGCGGCGACCTGCTCCTCAACTTGGGGCGCGTCGAGCAGCCTGAACGACTTGATGATCCCCTGGAAGCTGCCTCGGAGCTTTCTAATCGCCTTTTCGCTGGCGAAGCACTCCACTGCGTATTCCCAGTCCGGGGTGGTCACGACGCCGACGAGCACGAAGTAGTCAGCCATCTTCTGGCTGCCTCTGGAGAACATGGACGCGCGCGAGGTGTCGTAGATCATCGCGCTCTCTATCGTCCGGGTCTTGTGTCGCTTGATGCGTAGCTTCTTACCCTTCGCCAGTGCCATGCCCCGCCGCCGAAAGTCAGACTTGACGAACGTGGCATACGATTTCTGGGTGCCCAGGCGCTTCAGCGCCGTGCGCAGAGAGGCAGGCATGTCGTCCCCGATTTCAATGTCGCCGTATCCCCCCGTCGATTTCCTGTTGAAGACGTAGACGTGGATCTCGGCGGGGAGGTCGCGGATTTCTCTCGCCGACGCCCACTTCATGACCAGGTGCTTCTCGTCAGGCTTCGGAGGGACCGCGTTCCATTTCGGGAGCGTTTTGATGGAGTAGCCGAATTTGGGGTCCTTGTATGTTTGCGCGCTGGCCGGTACGGAATTGAGCACGCCGAGAAGAACCGTGAGCATGAACAGTGTTGAGCGGCACATATTCCCATCCTCCGGATCTGTGGCGCGTGGGCTTGCAGTCGGGGGAGCGACTGGGGCCTTCGTGCCTCTGTCCCCTTGAATGACGGGGAAATGGCGAAATAGTTCCTATGGGTCGGGCATTTTTTTGCTGCGGTTCGGCACCCATGACAAAGACACAGGACAGATATGACGTCGTCGTGGTCGGCGGCGGGCACGCGGGCGCGGAAGCTGCAGCCGCTGCGAGCCGGCTCGGAGCCCGCGCCGCGCTGGTCACGCTCGATCCGGTCGCCGTCGGCCGGATGAGCTGCAACCCGTCTATCGGCGGCTTGGCGAAGGGGCAGATCGTCCGCGAGGTGGACGCGTTGGGCGGGATCATGGGTAAGGCCGCGGATCGGGCCGGGATCCACTTCCGGTTGCTGAACGCGAGCAAGGGGCCGGCCGTTCAATCACCGCGCTGCCAGTGCGATCGCGAACTCTACGCGACCGCCGTTCGCGATCTCATCGGCGAGGCTGGCGTCGAGGTCATCGCGGGTGAAGTGACGGATCTGGTGGTGGAGGGTGACCGGGTGACTGGCGCCGAGTTAGCCGACGGTTCGATCCTGCTCTCCCGGGCGGTTGTCCTGACGACGGGGACGTTCCTTGGCGGAGTTCTGTGGGTCGGCGAGGAGCGCACGGAGGGCGGACGCCTTGGGGAGCGGGGGGCGCACCGATTGGCGGATCGATTGGCGGCCCGAGGATTTCGACTGGGGCGCATGAAGACGGGTACGCCGCCCCGCTTCCATACCGATTCGATCGACTGGTCTCAGACGGTGCCTCAGCCTAGCGACGCGAACCCGGTGACGTTCTCGTTTCTCCAGCAGGCGATCCCGGAGCGCAAGGTTGATTGCGCGGTGGCGCGTACGGGGCCGGCCACCCACGATGTGATCCGCGCTCATCTCGATCGGTCGCCAATGTTCACGGGCGGTATCACGGGGCCAGGCCCGCGTTATTGCCCGTCCATCGAGGACAAGGTCTTCCGGTTCCCCGCGAAGGACAGCCATCAGATATGGCTCGAGCCGGAGGGCCTCGATTCCGATCTCGTCTACCCGAACGGCATCAGCACCTCTCTCCCTGCGGACGCTCAGGAGGCGTTCGTCCGCACCATCCCGGCGCTGGCGAACGTCCGGTTCTCTGCGCATGGATACGCGGTGGAGTACACGCACGTCGATCCGACGGAGTGCGGTCCGACGCTCGAGGCCGTCCGACTCCAGGGCCTGTTCCTTGCCGGGCAGATCAACGGGACGACGGGTTACGAGGAGGCGGCGGGGCAGGGGCTCGTCGCCGGGATCAATGCGGCGCGGCGCGCGGGTGGGGGAGAGCCGTTCATCCTCGGCCGGCACGAAGCGTATATCGGTGTCTTGGTTGATGATCTGGTCACCCGTGGTGTCACGGAGCCGTACCGAATGTTCACCTCCCTCGCCGAACACCGACTGTTGCTGCGACATCATGACGCCGATGTCCGGCTGTGGCCGCGGGCCGAGTCAGTCGGGCTGCTGGAGCCCGAGCAGGCTCGGGCCACGGCCGCGCGCGTGGCGCGGCGCTCGGCGGCGCGTCGGGCTCTGGAGAGCGCCCGCGTGGGCAGTGGAACGGCGATGGACGCGATGCGGAGGCCTGATTTCGGATGGGCCGAGGCGGCGACTGCGGCGCCCGAGCTCGCGGCGCTAACGCTCGACGTGCGCGACCGGGAGGAGCTGCTCATCGAGGCGCAGTACTCGGGATACGTCGCGCGGGAGCAATTGCTCATCGACCGTCGCGCCGGAGCTGAGGGGACGCGCCTCCCTGTTGATCTCCCATACGCGGATATCCCGCACCTGCGCGCCGAGGCGAAGGAGAAGCTCCTGCGTATATGTCCCGCGAGCGTCGGGCAGGCCTCGCGGATCTCGGGTATCGGATCTTCAGATATCAGCGCTCTGCTTATCTGGCTGCGCGTTGAGCAGGCGGCGCCATGAGCAGGCGGGTGACGTTTACCGATCTCGGACGTACGTTCGAGGTCCCCGATAACGCGAACCTGCGCGAGGCGTGCCTCCGAGAGGGCGTGCCGTTGTATCGCGGCATCGCGCGGCTGACCAACTGTGGCGGGCGTGCGAGGTGCGGCACCTGTCGCGTCACGGTCGAGGATGGGGGGGGCCGTCTCAGCGATCCGACACCACCGGAGCGGGAGCGTAAGGGTGATGACGGTCGGGTCTGCCGACTCGCTTGTCAGGCGAACGTCCGCGGTGATGTCGAGATGCGCCGCGGTTGGTGAGCCGGTACCATTCCGATCGCATGACAACCTCGCGCACCTTCAAACTCGGGGATCGGTCCATCACCCTCGAGGCCGGCGGAATCGCGCAGCGCGCGCACGGGGCCGCCCTCGTTCGTTCCGGGGACGCGGTTGTGCTCGTGACCGTCGTCGTCTCCGACGATCCTCGCGATGACGTGGACTTCTTTCCGCTGACTGTGGAGTACCGGGAGAAGGCCGCGGCCGCGGCCCGCATCCCGGGAGGGTTCGCGCGCCGTGAACTGCGCCTGTCCGATCACGAGGTCTTGGTGTCCCGGCTCATTGATCGGTCCATTCGACCCTTATTCCCCAAGCGGTTCACGCACGAGGTGCTGGTGCAGGCCATGGTGTTGTCTGCCGATCCGGAGACGTCCGACCCGACCCTGCTCAGTTTGATCGGGGCGGGCGCGGCGTTGCACCTGTCGCCGATCCCCTGGGGCGGACCGGTCGCCGGGGTTCGGGTGGCTGAAGATGAGGTCGACCTCGTGATCTCGGCCACCCGCAGCGGTTTGGTAATGGTCGAGGGGGGCGCGCGTGAGATCGGGGAGGCCCGGTTGATTGAGCTACTCGAGGAGGCCCGCTCTACTATCGAACCGGCGCTCGCCGCGATCGATGCGCTGGCCGTCGAGTGCGGGACCGCGAAGAGGGCGTTCGCGGACGCGGAGGAACCGGTGCCGGCGTCGGAGAGCATCCGGAGCGGGATCCTGGAAAATGGTCGACGCCCGGATGGTCGAGGCCTGTCGGATGTGCGCGACATCACGTGTCGGGCTGGGTGGTTGCCCGTGCCCCATGGCTCGGCGCTGTTCACGCGCGGCGAGACACAGGTGAC
Organism: Planctomycetota bacterium; assembly: GCA_002683135.1. Lineage (GTDB taxonomy): Bacteria > Planctomycetota. The sequence continues at coordinate 27,468 of NYSS01000011.1, forward strand.
GGTCACGTGCACGCTCGGGTCGCAAGCCAACGAGCAGTCGATCGAGACGCTCGCGGGCATGCGGCGCCGTTCGTTCATGTTGCACTACAATTTTCCTCCGTTCAGCGTCGGTGAGGTGCGTACGCCGCGTGGTCCAGGTCGGCGTGAGATCGGGCACGGAACGTTGGCCGCGCGAGCCCTCGAGCCGGTCCTCCCGTCGATGCGGGAGTTCCCCTACGTGCTCCGCGTCGAGTCGGATGTACTCGCTTCTAACGGTTCCTCATCGATGGCTACGGTGTGCGGCGCGAGCTTGGCGCTCATGGACGCCGGCGTACCGCTGCGTTCGTCGGTCGCGGGGATCGCCATGGGGCTCGTCGTGGAGGGCGAGCGACGGGCGGTCCTGTCCGACATCCTCGGTGACGAGGATCACGTCGGCGATATGGACTTCAAGATCTGCGGGACCCGTGACGGGATCACCGCGCTTCAATTGGACAACAAGCTCGGCAGTCTGCCCCGTGAGTTCTTGGAGGAGGCCCTGTATCAGGCCCGTGATGGCCGCCGGCATATCCTCGATGCCATGGACGCAGAGCTCTCGGCTCCTCGCGAAGGCGGCGCTGCGGGCGCCCCCAAGCTGGTGAGCATTGAGGTCGCGCCTGATGCTGTTGGGATGATCATCGGGCCGAAGGGCAGCACCATCAAGAAGCTGCAGCATGAGTTCCGGGTCGAGATCAGTGTGGGCGATGGGGGCTCGGTCAGCATCATGGGCGCCGATCCGGAGCTGGTGACGCGGTGTGCATCGAAGATCCGTTCGATCGCTGGTGTGTTGCTCGTCGACAAGTTGTACGAGGGGCGCGTCACGCGGGTCATGGACGCCGGCGCGGTCGTCAAGATTTATGACTCGGCGGATGGTTGGCTGCACGTCTCCGAGTGGTCGGATACCCGGACGGAGCGGATGTCGGATGTCTTGAGTCAGGGGGACAACGTTGTCGTTCGCGTCCTCGGCGTCGATGGCCGGGGACGGGTGCGACTGTCTCGCAAGGCTGGCCTGGACCGCGGCGAGGAGCCGATCCTCAACATCTCCCCATGAGCGATTCGATGCCGGAGTTCACCAACCCCGGACGGCCGTCCGCCATGGCGTGCCTGATGGCGGGTGTCTTGTTGCCTGCCCTCGCCCTCTTCGGCGTCCTGATCGTGTCCTTCATCGATCGCGACGTGGAGACGGTCGACGGCCTCTCCGACGGGGCCACCCTAGGTGTCCTCGTCGGGCCCGCTGGGCTGCTGGCGGCGGCCGCGGTGCTCTACCTTCGCGGTGCGCTGCGTCGCCGGGCACTGCAGGCGGACCTGGTTAGTGGGACCCTCTTGGCGTCGTGGACCTATGGGGACGGTGACATGGCAGTGGCACACCGTGTCTGGGAGACCGCGCGACGCCGTCACGGGGGGCGCGTCTTCATGGCGTTCTGGTTGCCGAGCCTGATCGTGGCAGGCGGAGGCTGGACGTCCTTCACGTTGCCGATGGCGCTCGTATACGGGGGGGTGATCGGGCTCACGGGCTTCGCGTGGCGCGGCTTTCACCTCTATTTTCTCGACTGGGCGTCCGGCGCGGACGCGCGCCGAGTGTTGATCTGGTCGGGCGGGGTCTGGGTTCGGGGCAGGGGACTGGTGTTCGACCGTGACCTCAAGGTCGAATACGGGCGCTGGGGCAAGGAGGCGCTCCCGGTGCTGTCGTTTGCCACCGGGGGGACGCACGCGCTGGCGCCGGTCCCTCGCGATTTCGCGGAGGTCGCGGCGGACGTCGCCACCTGGTTCGAAGCCCCGCTCGAGCCCAACTGAGCGCGCCCGCTCAGTCCTCGAGGACCGACCGAGTCTGTGCGAGGATGTCGTCCACGGGCATTCGATCCGTGTTACGCACCGCGCGATGGGACCAGCGAATCGAGCCGTTCTCGCCGACGAGAACGAGCGTCGGGTATGCGATGTCCTCGCCGCCGAGTCCGCCGCCCTCGTGCGTCACGCCAAACGCGCGGATCATCCCCAGCTTCTCGTCGGCCATGAAGCGGATCGGTACGTCCGGGAATCTGCTGGACATCTCTCGTGTCTCTGCGCCGCTCGAAGCGGAGACCGCCCATACGGCAAACGGGAGTTCGCCGGCCTTGGCGTTGAGCTGACCCAGCTCCTTCATGCACATCTGTCACCACTTGCCACGAAAGAAAACGAGGAGGGTCGCTCGGTCGAAGGCGGTCTCGTCGACCGTGTTGCCCTCTTGATCGGTGGTGACGAATGACGGGATCCGTTCCGGCGCAGCGAATGCGGGGAATGCCATCAGCACGCAGACCGCCACCCATGCCGTGACGGCGAGAATCGTCAGCACCGTGGCGCTCGCGACCCGGCCGTGAGAACGCGTCCGCATGAGCGAGGCCCAGGAGACGGGAGCCGCCAGCCCCATGAGGCCCATGGCCGCCCACGGGGTGCGGGCCTCGGCCCCCCAGATTCCCCACAGCAGCATCCACGTGGCGCCGATGCCGAAGGCGAGCCACGCGAGCCGGGTCATCGGAGGGCGACCCAGAAGAGAATGGCCGTCGGGTCCAACTCGTCGACGGCGACGGCGGTCTCATCCGAGATGATCATGAGGTCGTCGCCAGCGGCCGCGATGGCCGATTGACCCGATTCCAGGCGCTTCGCCAGGTCATCGTTGACCTCGAGATAGGGGACCTTTCCGTCCCGCGTGACGTAGTGCCAGTGGCGGCGTCCCCCGATGCCCTGCCGGGACCCGCGTTCTGTGATCAGGTCGCGGACCTTGGCGGCGTCATCCGCGCTGACTTCCTTTTGGATCTTGTGGCGCTCTATCAGTTGATCGCGATCGCCCCGCTCGCGCGGTTTGCTGCGCGCGAGTTCCCGGTCACTGATCAGCCCGGCCTTGTTCAGAGCGTCGCCCATGTTGCCCATGGGGTGAGAGTAGCAGGGACCGCGGAGCAGGGCTGCGCCCCGCTCCGCGGTCCCATGGAGGCGGGGGGAATCGAACCCCCGTCCCGTAGCCCCTTGGCATGAACATCTACGTGCGTAGTCGGTCTATGATTTCTCGTTCTGTTCCGCTCCAACCGACAGGATCGGATCAGAACCAGTCTGTTCGATTCTCGCTCGCCTCGTCACAGACGGGAGTGCGCGAGCCAGTCCGCAAATTGGTCGCCTTCGAAGACCCGCGGACAGGGTCAACGTCGGCGCGCGACAATTAAGCCGCGAGAGCGAAGTTGCTGTTGGCAACTAAAATGCCCACGGTGTTTTGAGAGGCCTCCGTGGAACCTCTGCACGCCACCCATGTCTCGGTCGACCCGGTCGATGCCTGTCGCCCCCGAGACAGGCTTGATGCCTGCCGTTTGTCAAAGAGCCCCCCGAGTATACGTCAAGGTGCTCCATCCCCACGGATCGTCCGGGAGATCTCTCGCTCTGCGTCCCTTTGCGATTCCCGGTCGCGCTTGTCGTGCCGCTTCTTTCCGACGGCCAGCGCGAGTAACACCTTGGCGACGCCTCGATCGTTGAAGTGGACCTGGAGCGGAACGAGGGTGCGGCCGGCGATCTGGACCGCGCGGGCGAGCTTCTTGATCTGTCGCCGGTGGAGGAGGAGCTTGCGACGTCGGTCGGGGTCGTGGTTCGTCCAGCTGGCCGCCCCGTACTCCGGGATATGGGCGCCGAGCAGCCACACCTCGTCTTTGTCTATCCGTGCGTACGCTTGCCGGATCGACGCCTGGCCACCGCGGAGGCTCTTGACTTCGGTGCCGACGAGCACGATCCCGGCCTCCACCGTCTCCTCTACGTTGTAGTCATGCCTCGCGCGGCGGTTACGCGCGACGACCTTGAGGTCGGGGTCGACCGGCTTCTCTTTTTTCTTGCCCTTATCCACGTGACACGGAGGTTATCCGACTTGTCGTGGGTGACGAACCCCTCCGTCCGCCAAGTATTTCGGGGTTCTGGGGATGTTTTGACCAGGGAGGCCGCGTGGCTCACAATGGATGGGCCTCGGTAGGTACTTTGAGAGGTCTTCCCATGCGCCGCACTCTCGCCTTTATCGTGCTCTTCGCTGCGTCCTTGTCGGCCCAGCCGGCGCTCCCGATTCCGGGCGGTGCCGTCGTGTGGACGGATACGGCTCCGAACTCGGCGAACATGTATGACCCTGCCACGGGGCTGACTACCGTCCTGGATGCGTCGCCTACGCTGATCTGGCCGGCGGGCATCCTCGTCACGCGTCAGCGTGACGTCGTCTTTGCAGACTTCAATGGGTTGACCCTCACGCGGGTTGATGTGCTCGGGAACGTGAGCGCGGCTGGCCTCGTGACCAATACACCCAACCGCATCGCGCAGGATCACAACGGGGACTTCATTGTCGCCGGCTACGCAACGGGATCTTGGGGCGGGACAGGCGGCGGCTCGCCTTCTTCCTTGCTACGCGTCGACTCGACGGGGGCCTGGACCTACATCGCGACGCTCGCCGGGAACCCGTTCAGCGTCATGGTGGAGCCGACCGGGATCTACGGTTTCGGCGACTATGTGGTGACGTTGCCACTCCAAGGGGAACTGCAACGGATCGATTCAGGTGGCTTGATCACGAGTATCGCGTCAGGGATCAGCGGTGGCCCTGTGGGGGTCACCAATTTCCCCAACGGCGACTACGCCGTGGCGCTCTCGTCCTTCGATTCGATCGTTCGTATTCCTCGCAATGGTGGCGCCGTGACGACCTGGGTCCCGTCGGGGGTGCTGGGTAATATCAAGGATCTGCTCCCCGATGGCGAGGGCGGGTTCTATGTCACGGAAGCGGGCGGCACGATGGGCTCCCGGTTGATGCATGTGGACCCGGTCGGCGCCGTCACGCAGGTCCTGGGCAATTCTGCGTTCGGGATACTGCAGGCCGCGGCGATCGCGCCGAACTTCATACCGCCCCCGACCAACCCGGGCACAGGTCTGGCGGGTCTGTTCGGTCTCGCCATCGCCATGCCACAGTCGCCCAACGCCCAATACCTGGCCTGCGCATCGGATTCCGTCTTTCCAGGGCTCGGGTTGTCCGCGGGCGATCCTCGGAGGTCGCCTCTTAATCCGACGCCGTTTTTCCTGCAGTCGTTCGGGGTCGGTTTCCCCGGCATTACGGCGAACTGGGGCGGTACGCTGGATGGGTCCGGGAACGGTGCTGTGCTCATGAACCTGACTCCGTTCCCTGCGGGCGCCTTCGCCAACATCCGCGTGTACCTGCAGGTCGCGCTGATCGATCCGACCGCCCCGTCCAATGTCGCCCGGCTATCCGACCCACTGACGCTCCTCTTCAACTGAATCCTGTAGCGCATGAGTCAGCCCTTCTTCGTGGTTGGCATGGGTCGATCCGGGTCCAGCTACCTGCGCCATCTCCTCAACCGCCACCCGCAGGTCGCGTTGACCAATGAATCACACATCCTCGACGTCTTGTCGGGCCTGGTGGATGTCTACATGGTGCCCGTCGGCGATCGGGACGACCGCCTTGAGATCATGGGTGTCATCAACCCGGATTACGGGCCGGTCATCCTGAGCCTGTTCCGCAAGCACGTGGGGAAGTTCCTCGACGCCTTCTACAAGGAGTGCTTCCCGGACAAGGACTTCACGCACTGGGGAGACAAGCTCCCCTCTGTCACCGCGGTCGGTCAGTTCCTTGACTTCTATCCGCACACCCGGTTCGTGATGCTCGTTCGCGATCCCCGCGACGTCGTCTGCTCGTTCATGGGGTTCGAGAAGCAGCGGTACGGAGACGAGACCTCTCGGTCGGAGTTGTTCACCGCGGAGTACCAGGCGCGGCGGTGGACCGAGGTCTACTCCGGCCTGCTCGAGCGCATCGGCAGCCACCACCTCGTCAAGTACGAGGCGTTCGTGGACGATCCCGAGACGACCATTCGAGGCATCTTTGACTATCTCGAGCTCCCGCACACAGCGGCGGTCTTCGAGGACATCGAGATGACCGAGTTTCACGCCGGTCAGCGTACGGCTTCGAAGTCCAAGAGCACGGTCGGTCGTTGGCGGACCGAGTTGAGCGCGGAGGATCTGGCCGTGGTCCAGACGCACTGCGGCGAGTTGATGCAGACCTTCGGGTACCTGGCGTGACGATGACGGGGCTTGCTGACTTGCCCCACCGAGCTCGTGGATGCTGCTTGTCCTGTTGAACGGCCCGCTCTGGGTGGTCGCCAAGTTGCTTCGCTGGAGGGCGTCTTGAGCGCATGGGGCAAAAAGAAAGCCCGCGTCGATTGATCGCGGGCTGATGCCGAGGGGGGGATTTGAACCCCCACTCCCAATAAAGGGAACTAGGACCTGAACCTAGCGCGTCTGCCAATTCCGCCACCTCGGCGATGGAGGTCGACATGATGCCAGCCTCGGAAGGTGAGGACAACCTTCGGGGCTCGTGCCTGTAACCTCAGGGAATGACGGAACCTCGGGTGGTACTCGCGGCTCAAGACGACACGCTCGCGGCGGCGTGGGAGCGGGCTTTCGCAGGCGTCGCGAGGGTGACGGTCTATCGAGGATCGATCTTAGATGTCCCGTGTGACGCGGTGGTGAGTCCGGCGAACAGCTTCGGTCTCATGCAGGGCGGTGTCGATGCGGTGTACATGTCGCGCTTCGGTCGTCTTGTCGAGGAGCGGCTACAGGAGCGCATCCGTATCCGACATCACGGAGAGCTTCTGGTCGGCACAGCGGAGATCGTTCCGACCGGTGACGAAGTGATCCCTTGGCTCATCGCGGCACCGACCATGCGCGTTCCCATGGCGTTGGACCGGTCTGTGAACCCCTATCTCGCCGCCCGCGCCGCGCTGCTTCTCGTCTTGAAGGGCAGGATGCCGTATGGCGACCAGGCGGGGCACCCCGTGTCCGATCACGTGAAGACGCTCGCGTTCCCTGGGCTCGGCACCGGCACCGGGGGCGTCAGCCCCGACGTGTGCGCGTGGCAGGTGCGTGCGGCCCTCGATGGTGTCAGGGGTGGTGGCGCTCCGATGCCGGGGAGCCATGCTGAGGCGTTGGAGGCACACCGCCGGCTCTGCGACTCGCGTCAGGCGTGAGCCCCGGAGACCTCCATCAAGACGCGCGCGACCTCATCGGGCGCGTCTTGTCCGAGGTCATGACCGCGCCCGTCCAGGACTTCAATGGGGCAGTCGAGAAGCTGCGCTAGCCGGTGGCTGTTGTGAGGAGGGACGAGCTTGTCGTCGGATCCGACCACGACGAGACGGTGTTGGGGCAGCTGGCTGATGATGGGGCCGATCTTCCACCGCATGGCGGCGAAGAGCTGCCGGGTTCCGTTTCGGGCGCTGAACCCCTCGGCGCGTTGCAAGGCGTCGAGGCGCTGTGGCAGTTGAGGATCGGCGGATAGCAGCTCGGGGCGCACGAGCTCCGGCATGTTCACGCGATGGTCCAGGCTGAGGTGGCGAAGGGCGCGTCCGCCCATCCGGCACAGGGAGCGTCCCGAGAGCCTCCAGAAACCGCTCTCCCGAGAACTCGAGGAGAACAGCGTGATCGAAGCTGCGCGGTCGCCGAGCGCGGCGGCGAGCTCGGGCGCGACCATGCCTCCTAGACTGAGCCCGGCGCAGTGGTAGGGGGGCGGCAGGCCGAGCGCTTCCAGCGTCTCTCGGTGCAGCTCGGCGTGTTTGGCGATGGTGCGGGGGACGGGCAGGTGAGAGCTGCGGCCGAGACCCGGGTTGTCCGGGAGCACCAGGCGCAGGTGATCCCGGGTCAAAGCGGCGACCGCGCCCCAGCACGCCGCGACGCGCCCCAACCCGTGCACGAGGACGACGACCGGGCCGCTGTTGCCGACGACCCGGACGCCCAGGGGCCCCGCCGCGTGGACAGGATCAGGCACCTCAAAGGGGGCGCTCAATAGCGGTAGTGCTCCGGCTTGAACGGCCCATTTTGCGGCACACCGAGGTAGCTGGCCTGCTCCTCCGTGAGCTCTGTAAGGCGGACGTCGAGCTTCTCCAGGTGGAGCCGGGCGACCTCCTCGTCGAGGTGCTTGGGCAGCGTGTAGACCGCGTTGTCGTAGTCGGCGGACTTCGTCCAGAGCTCGAGTTGGGCGAGGACCTGATTGGTGAAGGAGTTCGACATGACGAACGAGGGGTGTCCCGTCGCGCAGCCGAGGTTCAGCAGGCGTCCCTCGGCAAGGATGATCACGGAGTGTCCATCGGTGAACTTCCATTCGTCGACCTGTGGCTTGATGTTGATCCGCTCGATCCCCGGGGTCTTGCCCAGTTCGGCCATCTGGATTTCGTTGTCGAAGTGGCCGATGTTGCCGACGATGGCGTTGTGCTTCATGGCCGCCATGTGCTCGGCGGTGATGATGTCCTTGTTACCGGTGCACGTGACGAAGAGATCCGCGTTTCCGACGACCTCCTCGATGCGTCGCACCTCGTAGCCTTCCATGGCGGCCTGCAGCGCGCAGATCGGGTCGATCTCGGTGACGATGACGCGGGCTCCTTGGCCGCGCAGAGATTGGGCGCAGCCCTTGCCCACATCGCCGTATCCGCACACGACCGCGACCTTCCCAGCGAGCATGACGTCCGTCGCGCGGCAGATGCCGTCGACGAGGGAGTGGCGGCAACCGTAGAGATTGTCGAACTTCGACTTGGTCACCGAGTCGTTCACATTGATGGCGGGGAAGGGGAGCATGCCCTGCTCTTGTAGCTGGTACAGCCGATGCACGCCGGTCGTGGTCTCCTCGGAGATGCCCTGAATCTGGGCGGCCATCCGCGTCCACTTGTCCTTGCTGCTGGCGAGGCTCGCCTGGAGGATGGCGAGGACCTCGCGCCACTCCTCCGAGTCGGCGTCGGTTGGGGCGGGGACGGCCCCCGCCTGCTCGAATTCCGCCCCCTTCATGACGAGCAGGGTCGCGTCACCGCCATCGTCGACGATCGTGTGGGGCCCGTCGGCGTCGGGCCAGGTCAGGGCCTGCTCCGTGCACCACCAGTACTCCTCCAACGTCTCGCCCTTCCACGCGAATACGGGGATGCCCTGAGGGTTCTCCGCCGTGCCGGTACGCCCGACGGCGATGGCCGCGGCGGCGTGATCTTGGGTGGAGAAGATGTTGCACGACGCCCAGCGCACCGAGGCCCCGAGGTCGATCAGGGTCTCGATGAGAACGGCGGTCTGGATCGTCATGTGGAGCGAGCCCGTGATGCGGGCGCCGGCGAGCGGTTTGCTGTCGCCGTGACGTTCACGAAGGGCCATGAGGCCCGGCATCTCGTGCTCCGCGAGGTCGATCTCTTTGCGCCCGAAATCGGCGAGTGAAAGGTCCGCGACCTTGTAGTCCATCTGGGTGACGGTCATGGGTGATTCTCCGGTGATTCCGATGGTCCCTTTCGCCCACGAATGAGAAAGAGGGGCAACTCGACCCGGGCGCCGTCCGGGCGCTCGGGAGTGTATGCGTCTTCGACGGGATCCTGGACGACGTCCACGAAGCCGATGTCCGTGAGTCGAGCCGCGAGGTCGCGCGGTTCGAGTCCGAGCCGGAGGTCGGCCATGGTGTCCCGCATCCAGGCCTCGCGATGCGGGAGCAGATCCTCGACGACGAGGACGCCCCCCGGTTTCAGCACACGAGAGGCTTCGCGGAAGAACGCGGTGAGGTCGGGTGCGTGATGTAGCACCATGCCGGCCACGACCGCGTCGACTTCACCGTCGGCGAGAGGGAGTGCGTCGATTTCGCCGCAGCGAAACTCGAGTTCGCAGCGGGCTCCCTCCAGGTTCTGCCTCGCGGCATCGAGCATGCCCGGTGCATGGTCGACCAGGATGACCTTGGAGACGATCGACGCCAGACCGCTGGATAGGTAGCCCGTGCCGCAGCCGACGTCCGCGACGATCAATTCGTTCGGAACCAGGCTCGCGGCGACACGGGCGCGGGCGACGCCGGTGCGGAAGTCGGAGCCGATCATGTCCCACTCCGGAGCCACCTCGTCGAAATAGGAACGGCTTCGTGCGCGCCGTGATTCCAGGACCTCGGCCAACCGCTCCAGGTCAGCTTGCGTATCTGTCGATCGTTCGAGTTCGGTTTCCACCGCCGCCCAGAGCTCGGCCGGGAGCGCACCGTTCTTGCGCAGGCTCACGAACGTCCATGTGCCCTCCTTGCGGTCCTGCACCAGCCCGGCCTCGCGGAGCTGCCGCAGATGGTTGCCCAGCCGCGACGGGGACAGGCCCAGGACACGGGCGAGCTCACCGACGGCGAGCTCTTCACGCCCCAGCAGACCGAGGACGCGGAGCCGGGTTCGGTCGGCGAGCAGTCGGAAGAGTGCGGGGAGGGTCGTCTTCATGCGCGTTCATTGATCATACTTTCATGATCAATTGAAGGAAGGGGGCGGGCGCGATTTCCCCGGATAGCGCCGGGTGCGCCGAGGTGTTGGTCAGAAACCACTTACGCTGATTTTCGAGGGGCTCGCGTCAGCCTTCGCCGGCCATGAAATCCAGCGCCGGCGGCTCACGCTCGGGCAGCTGGCCGAAGCGGTCCAGGAACGCCTCCACCGTCATGTTGGCGGCGGCCGCGAGCTTCTCGAGCCGAGCCGGATCGGCGAAGTCCGAGCCCCGCAGGCGCAGCATGTAGCGTCGCGCCACCCGGTAGCGAACGGAGTTGATGTCGACGCTGCGGATGCGAGCGCGACCTGTCTCGGGATCGAGCATCTCGGTGAATGGTACGGGGACGAAGTGTCCGCCCTGAATCGAGACCATCGCAGCGTGACCACCCTGCGAGAGGTACTTGGCCGCGGCGTACCCGAGCTCGCGTGTGTACTCGAGGTCGAATGGGTTGGGGGCCGCGCAGCGCAGTTCGTAGCCGATGTTCTTGGAGACGACGGTGACGGGCAGCTCGAGGTCGGAGAGGCGGCGGCGTACTTCGTGCTTGAGCAGCGCGCCGATGTCGACTTCCGCGAGGCGGAGGTGACCGTGATCATCGCGCTCCACGCTGTCCAATCCGGCTAGATCGCTTGGGTCGATCCCGTACACCACGCCTTCCGCGATGATGGCGACTCCGTCGCGACGGCCACGGGCGAGCCCGGTGATGATGGAGCCCACCAGGGTGTCGGCGATCTCCGCGAGCGGTGTGGGTGTCGCTCCGAACTCTTCAGGGATGAGGGTCACGGTGGCGCCGGCGGCCTTGCCGATCCCGAGCGCGAGGTGTCCTGTCTTGCGGCCCATGGCGATCAGGAAGTACCACCGGCCTGTGGTCCGCGCATCGACCATCAGGTTCTCGACGATCTGGACTCCGACCGAGCGCGCGGTCTGGTAGCCGAAGGTGTCGACGGGCGCCGGCAGGTCGAGGTCGTTGTCGATGGTCTTCGGCACGTGAACGACGCGCAGCTGGTCGCCCGAACGTTCGGCCAGTCGCATGGACGAGATGGCGGTGTCATCACCGCCGATCGTGATGACCCGGGTGATCCCCAGCTCTTTCAGCGACGCGAGGGCAGTGTCGAGGAGCTCGTCGCTGCGGGTGGGATTCGCTCGTGACGTGCCCAGCTCCGAGCCGCCCTGGAAGTGCAGGCGGCTGACCTTGTCGATGTCGAGCGGCGTGATGTGTTCGGTGTCGCCGCGCATGATCCACTCGAACCCGTCGCGAATGCCGAGCACGTCCCAGCCGGCGATGACGCTTCGTATGGTCGCCGCCGCGATAACGCTGTTGATTCCGGGCGCCGGGCCGCCGCCGACGAGGATGCCAATCCTCTCTTTACCGCTCATGGTTATTCATCCTCGTCTCCCATGACGATCCCCATTCCTCGGGCGGTGCGGACCCTCGATCCAGTCGGGTTGACCCGGCGTGGTGGTTGCCCGACAACCTCGGCGAGGGGGACGTCCGTGACGCCTCCGTTGACGAGCGCAACCATGCGCCCCCAGCGGCCTTCTTCGATAGCCTCGACCGCGCGGCTGCCCATCATCGTCGCGAGAACCCGATCGAAGGCGCTGGGGTTGCCGCCGCGTTGCAGGTGCCCCAGGACGGTGGCGCGAGCCTCCACCTGGGCGCGTTGCGCGATCTCCTCCGCGACCTTCTGCCCGATACCGCCGAGGTTCATGCGGCCGCTGCCTGGCATGGCGGTTCGGGTCGGGTCGCAGCCGACCGGCGTCGCTCCCTCGGCGACCACGACGACCGAGAAATGACGCCGGAAGGCCATCCGACGCTGAATCTTGCCGACGATCGGTTCCCACTGGAAGGGGATCTCGGGGATGAGTACGACGTCGGCTCCGCCGGCGATCCCTGCGTGCATGGCGATGTGGCCCGTGTCGCGCCCCATCACCTCGACCACCATGACGCGGTCGTGCGCCTCTGCCGTTGCGTGCAGTCGATCGACGGCCTCGGTCGCGAAGGCGGCTGCCGTGTCGAAGCCGAAGGTGATCTCGGTGCCAGGGATGTCGTTATCGATGGTCTTTGGGACGCCGAGCACCTTCACGCCGGTCTGTTCGGCGAGGCGAGCCGCGATTCCCAGGGTCCCGTCACCGCCTATGGCGATGAGCCCTTCACACCCGAGATCCCTCAGCGCGGGCGCGATCTCAGCAGCCCGGTCTTTCCCGTCGGGGCCCCAGGCGAACGGGTCACCGCGGTTGGTCGTGCCGAGGATCGTGCCGCCGAGGCGGAGGATGCCACGGACGCTCTCTCTCCCCAATTCGTGGACGCGCCGCGGTGACTCGAGCAGGCCATCGAGGGAATCTTCTATCCCGATGACTCTCCACCCAAGTTCGCTCACCCCGTGCTTGACGACGGCGCGGATGACGGCGTTCAGGCCGGGCGCGTCCCCGCCGCCCGTCATGATGGCCACGCAGCGTTTCCCCATGGGCTTTTTGTACGTTGCCCACGCGAAACTGGCCAGCGGTCCGCCGGCGAATCGCTAGAATCCCGGCGTGCGCATCCAGATCGACGATCGGAACGAAGATGGCCGCGGCCGCGGCCGGGCTGGTAAGCGAGTCGTCCTCGTCTCCCAGGCCCATCCGGGGGAGGAGGTCACCGTACGTGTTGACCGCACGACCCGGGGCACGGTCCAGGGGCGGGTCGCCAAGGTCATCCGGCCTGACCCGGGCCGCGTCGAGACGCGCTGCTCGCACGCATTTCACTGCACCGGTTGCGCGTTGCTCCAGGTTTCCGAGACCGAGGAGGATGCGTTCAAGCGTGAGCGGGTGAGGGCGGCGCTCGCTGGCGTAGGGGGATTCGAGCTCGAGCCGACGCTCCGGCCAACCGGGGCGTGCGGTTACCGCCACCTGGCGAAACAGGTCTTCGGGCGGCTGGGGCGGGACGTGTTCCTCGGTTCCTACGTCACCGGGACGCACCACGTCACCGACAACGACGGGTGTCCTGTGCTGGCCGCGCCGCTCCCGGCGGTCTTGCGGCAACTGGCGGCGGCGGCGACGGCTGCAGGAGCCGACGTACACGATCCGGCCCGGGGCGTGACCGGACTTCGTTACGCCGTGGCCAGGCGCTCGCGATCTACGGGTGATGTTCTGCTCGCTATCGTCACGTCGGCCGCTGATCCGTCTGTCGCCGCGGCCCTCGCCCGGCGCGTTCACGACGGTCACGACGCTGTCGTCGGTGCGCACGTAATCGTCAACACGGGGGAGGGCAACGCCATCCTCGCTGGCGATGTGTCTCCGGTCGCGGGCGCGGATGCCATTGAAGATGAGATCCTGGGGCATCGTCACAGGATCGGTTTGCGGACGTTCTTCCAGGTCAACCCGGCCGCGGCTACGGAGCTGTTCCGGGTCGCGCTTGACGCGGCGGGATCGGGGCGCCGGTGCCTTGAGGGCTACGCGGGTGTCGGAGCGCTGACGTGGCCCCTGGCTGAGCGATTCGAGCAGGTCGTCGCGGTCGAGTCCCATCCCGNAGCCGCTCAGCTCCTGCAGGAAGGTGCGCTCGATCGGGGGGTCATGGTGCGTTCGGAGGACGCGGATCACGCGATCCCTGAGCTGCTGGCGTCCGGCCCGTGGGATGCGGTTGTCCTCGACCCCCCGCGACGTGGTCTCGGGGATGCGGTGACCGGCGCGCTGGCGAGCCACCCGCCTGAGAGGATCGTGCTTCTGAGCTGTGAGCCGGGGACGCTGGGTCGTGATCTGCCGCCGTTGGTGGCCGCGGGATATGGGATCGCGCGGATCGTTCCTGTTGACCAGTTTCCGCGCACGGCGCACGTCGAGACGGTGACCCTGCTCACCCGCCAGCGGGCGGATGGGGCGTCTGGATAGGGGGATTTCGCCGCGCGGCGTGCATGAAATGGAGTGCCGCCCTGGTCGGCGTGTGGCCCTTTTTCGAGGTCCGGTGGTTTCGGGTTCCACCTGCGGTTCTCACGCCTCGTCACCACGCCCAACGCCTGATCACGTCATGGACACGACTCGCCCCCGCGCCGAGGGGGGGCGTCCCGGACGCTGTGGCGGGATCGAAGGAAAGGGAAAGGTCCCAAGATCGTCTTGGTTATGGACTTGGGTCGCATCGAGGACCTTTCCCCTGACCCCAGACCGGCTACGATGACCCCGGCATGACTTCTTCCAACTTCAAGCGTCTCCGTGGACTCTGCATCCTNTGGCTGATNCTGGTCACGGCCTTGCTCCCGGCGTGCCTGACCCCGGAAGAGGCCATCGCAGAGGTCGATCTGGAGGCCTACGAGATCGTCGGGGACAAGCAGGAGGCCCTCTACGGGGCCCGGCGCCCGTTCCGCATCGACCCCGGCCAGCACCGGATCATGGTGACGGTCGTGGACCCGGAAACCGGGATGGTGCGGGAGGGGGCGACCCTGGCGCTGGACCTGGCTACCGTCCTTGAGGTCGCGGCCGTGAACAGCCGCTCCTTCCAGGATCAGAAGGAGCTGCTGTACCAGGCGGCGCTCGGTCTGATGCGCGAACGGGAGGACTTTCACAACAGTCCGTTCGCTGGAATCGGCGCGGACGTGGCGAGCGGGTCCACCGGTGAGACGTTGGGAGCGGATACCCAGTTCGGCGTCACGAAGATGATCGAACGAGGCGGCTCCTACGCGCTGTCACTGGGCCTGGACTTCTTGCGCTTCGTGAGTTCGCCCACGAGCACCAGTAATTTCTCGTCGCTCCTGAATCTGAACATTACCTTGCCGTTCCTGCGCAACGCGGGGCGTGAGATCGCCTACGAGAATCTCGTGCAGGCGGATCGCAACGCCCTCTACGCGATGCGGAACTTCGAGCGCTTCAAGCAGACGTACGGCGTCTCGGTCGTGACTCAGTACCTGCGCGTGCTGGCCCAGTCCGAGCGGATNGCGATCGCCGAGGCGAACTACAAGAACCTGCAGATCGCTCGGGCCGAGGTCGAGGAGCGGTTCGAGGTCGGCCGGGTGAGTCGCGTCGAGGTGGATCAGAACAAGCAGGCGGAGCTGTCGGGAGAAGTTGGCGTCGTCAACGCCAAGCTCGGCTTCGAGTCATCGCTGGATAGTTTGAAGGACTTCCTCGGCCTGCCCGTGGACCTGGAGGTCACGATCCGCAAGGAGGATCGTCAGATGCTCGACGCCCTGGTGGCCGAGGCGTTTGACGTCGAGGGCAAGCGTGCCATGAGCGTCGCCTTCGAGAGCCGCCTCGACTTCCGCAATGTCGTCGATGGCGTGGCGGATGCTGGTCGTCGCGTCCACGCCGCGGAGAACGGGATTTTGCCGGATTTCACCCTGGAGCTGAATGCGACGCCGGTGAGCAAGACCCTGAACCCGCTGAAGTACAACTANCAGGACGGGACCTACTCCGCGGCCTTTGACATGGACCTGGCGCTGGATCGCGACCTGGAGAGCATCTCGCTGCGTCAGGCGGTCATCAACCTGGACGTTGCCCTGCGCAACCAGGAAGACGCGCGGGAGGGCATCAAGCTCGACGTGCGTACGGCGCTGCGCAGTCTTCTCCAGGCCCGGGAGAACCACCGCATCGCCAANGTNGCCGTCGAGCTCGCGCGTAAGCGCGTGAGCGACACGCGGGATCTGCAGCGCGAAGGCCGCGCGACGACCCGTGACTTCCTCGAGTCGCAGGACGCGCTGGTCCGCCTCGAAAACGATCTCGTCGACCGAACAGTCGACTACCGTATCGCGTTCCTCGACCTGTTCCGGGATACCGGAGCGCTTGTCGTGAGCGCAGAAGGACTGAACCATGAAGTATCGCGAAAGCTCCTCTCAGGTGAGTAGGGTCGCGGCGATCATCGCGCTCGCCCTCGCCGTTCTGCTGCCAGCGTGNGCGGACGGCTCGTCGGAGGACGCGTCGAGTGACGCGGAACTGGTGGCCGCCAAGCGCGGTTCGCTGCGCATCTCCGTGCGCGAGGGCGGCGATCTCGAGTCGGGTAAACCGGTGACCGTGCGGAGCGAGGTCGAGGGCCGCAACGCGATCATCGAGCTCGTCGAGGAGGGGACGTTCATAGAGAAGGACCAGGTCGTCTGCAAGCTGGACAGCGCCGGGCTCGAAGACAAAGTTCAGGAGCAGGAGCTCACGGTCGACAAGGCCAAGTCCGACGTGGCGCAAGCTGGGGAAGACTACGCCATCCAGGAGAAGACCAACCTGGAGTCCATGAAGTCGGCGGAGACGACCAAGGTGCTGGCCAAGCGCGCGTTCCAGGCCTACCGCGATGGCTCCCTCCCGCTCGAGCGCAAGCGCCTCGAGTCGGAGCTCACGCTCTCCAGGGAGGAGCTCAAGAGGGCGCAGACGGAGTACGAGGCATCCAAGCGGCTGTTCGTGAAGCAGATTATCCCCAAGACTCAGGTCGAAGCGGACGAGCTCGGGGAAAAGAAGGCGACCGAGAAGGTCACGATCTCCGAGAAGAACCTCGTTCATTTCAACGCGTTTACGTGCAAGGACGAGCTGAAGAAGTTGAACTCCGACTGGGAGGTCTCAGAGATCGCGTACGAGCGCGTCAAGCAGCAGTGCTCGTCGAACCTGATGCAGGCACAGGACATNCTGGACACCAAGAAGAAGAACCTGAGGCTGGAGGTGGAGCAGTTCACCAAGCTGAAGGGCCAGCTCAAGAACTGTGTGATCAGGTCGCCGAGGGCCGGCCTCGTGGTGTACGCGCGCGAGCGTCAACGTCACGGTCAGAGCGAGCCGATCGCGCTGGGCAAGGAGATCCGCGAGCGGGAGCGGATCGTGCAGATCCCCGATCTCACCAACATGGTGGTCCAGCTCGATATCCACGAGTCTTCGGTCAAGAAGGTGAAGCGCGGTCAACGCACGTGGATCACGGTCGACGCGCTCCCGGGCAAGGTGTTCCCGGGCACGGTGCTGCGCGTCGGGCTGGTGCCGTCCAGCCAGTCTTCCTGGATGAACCCGGACCTCAAGGTGTATGAGGCCGACGTGAAGCTGGAGGAGACCGCGGATGGAATCAAGCCGGGCATGCATGCCCAGGTGGAGATTCTGGTCGAGCAGCTAACGGACGTACTCCAGATTCCGTTGCAGTGCGTGGCGCAGTCTGGATCGCGGACCTTCGTCTACATCTCCCAGGGTGACGAAGTCGAGCTGCGCGAGGTCGAGGTCGGGCTCAACAACCAGAGCTTCGTCCACGTGAAGTCAGGCGTGAAGGAGGGCGAGTTCGTTTACCTCTCACGCCCGGATGACGCGCCGGCGCTCCCGAAGCCGGAAGGCAACGTGTTCATGCCGGCAACTGAGATGGCGCCAGATGCCTCGTCCGCCGCTGGCGCTCCAGCCGGAGGTGGCCGTGGCCGTGGCGGAAACGCTGGGGGTGCCGGTGGCATGTCTGCTGAGCAGCGCAGGAAGATGATGGAGCGCTACAACAACATGTCGGATGAAGAGAAGAAGGCGGCCCAGGAGCGCATGCGTCGTGGCGGTGGTAGTCGCGGCGCCGGCGGTGGTCGCGGCGCCGGCCGTGATCGNGGCGCCGGTGGCGATCGCGGCGACAAGTAGCGCGCTCAAAATTCACGGGGCACGATTAAAGGCATGGACTTGCAAGCTACGGCCGTCGTCGACTTCACCGACGTCAGGAAGATCTACNCCATGGGCGACGCTGAAGTGCGCGCCCTGGATGGCATCAAGCTGACGATCTGCGAAGGCGAATTCGTCGCCATCATGGGGCCGTCAGGCTCCGGCAAGTCGACGGCCCTCAACCTGCTCGGTTGCCTGGACCGGCCGACTTCCGGGGAGTATCTCCTGGGCGGCCGGGACGTCGCGACGATGACGGACGACGAACTCTCGACGATTCGCAGCGAGCGGGTCGGTTTCATCTTCCAGTCGTTCAACCTGATCCCCTCCCTGACGGTCCTCGAGAACATCGAAGTCCCGCTGTTCTACGCCGGCTGGGCAGGCCGTAAGGCGCGGGATCGATCGATCGAACTGGCTGATCGCGTCGGGCTCGGTGATCGCGGGGGGCACCGCCCCACCGAGCTGTCCGGAGGTCAGCAGCAGCGGGTCGCCATCGCCCGTGCGTTGGCCAACAACCCGACCATCATCCTCGCTGACGAGCCGACCGGTAACCTGGACAGCGCTACCGGTGTTGAGATCATGGGCATGCTGAACGAGTTGTCGGCCGAGGGCCGCACCATCATCATGGTCACCCACGAGGACCACGTTGCCGATCAGGCGCGGCGCATCGTCACGTTCATGGACGGTCTGATTCAAGAAGACCGGGAGCTTGCATGAGTCGCATCTGGCGCATTAGCCGTCTCGGAGCGCGCAGCTTGATGCTGCACCCTCTGCGTTCGTTCCTTACAGCGCTCGGGATCATCATCGGCGTCGGAACGGTCATCTACATGCTCGCCATCATCGAGGGCCGTGCCGAGGAAACGCAGCGGAAGATCCGCGCGCGCGGCGCCTCCAATATCCTGGTCAAAGCGAAGAAGCCGTCGGAGGAAGGCAATTCCACGCAGAGCCGCTCCCGCATGGTGACGTACGGGCTCACCTGGGAGGACGCGGCCGCTATCGAGGACGCGCTCCACTACGCCGAGGTCATCGTGCCCGTCCGTGAGGTGAACGGCACGATCTATCGGAACGAATTCAGTTCCGACACGGTGGCCTACGCGACGGTCACGCGATATCCGGAGATCACCCGGGCGCAGGTCGTCCACGGGCGTTGGTTCACGGAGCTCGAGGCCGAGAAGTCGGACGCAGTGATCGTTCTCGGGTCGGACCTGCGTGACCGCCTGTTCCAGTATCGTGACCCGCTCGGCGAGACCGTGAGGATCGGGAGCAAGGTCTTCACGGTGATCGGCGTTCTGGCCGCCACGATCAGCAGTGACGAGCGTGAGGGCCAGGTGCGCGATCGCGCTGGCTACATCCCCATGTCCTCGGTCCGCGAGCGTTTCGGTGAGCGGAACGTGAAGCGGGCGTCCGGCAGCGTCGAGATCGAGCAGGTGGATCTGCACCAGCTCATCATCCAGGTGGCGCATCTTGATCAGGTCCTCGGGACGGCGCGTGCGATCCAGACGCTGCTCGAGCGCAGCCACAAGAAGGAGGACTACGAACTCGACGTCCCCCTGAAGCTCCTCTCGGAGGCCGAGGAGGAGGCGCGGCGCTCCAAGAACCTGTTCGGCTCGATCGCCGCCATCAGCCTGCTCGTCGGCGGCATCGGCATCATGAACATCATGCTGGCGAGCGTCACCGAGCGGACGCGCGAGATCGGTGTCCGCCGCGCCCTCGGGGCCCATCGTCGGGACATCACGCTCCAGTTCCTCGTCGAGACGCTGATCCTGTCGGTCCTCGGTGGCCTCGTCGGGATCGTAGGTGGCGTGGCCGCGACCCAGATTCACGAGGCCCTGATCCCTGATGACCCCGAGACGATCATNACGNTCGACAGCGTGNTCCTNGCCTTCGGGATCTCNGCCTTNGTCGGCATCCTCGCCGGTCTCTACCCGGCCATGCGCGCNGCGCACATGGANCCGATCGAGGCCCTCCGGCACGAGTAGCCCTCNGNGCTCCATNCGCNGNACCCGGNGAAGGAGGGCAGAGGTCTGCGCGGGGCGCCGTCCNTNCCNTCCNCGCTCGGNGTCAGGGCAGATCGAGCCAGGTGATGAGCATGCTCGGGCTCGCACCCGGGACAGACACCTCGACGACGCCGCCGCTCGCACCCGTGAACGGGAGGGGGATGCCGCTCAGCGGCTGCGTGATCAGCGGTAGGACCTGCGTCACGATGCCATTCAGACCGCCGAGCGCGGCGGTCGGGTTCGCCCCGGCTATGGTGCCCCCGCTCGTGGGGGACACGGTCGCCGCGCCTGGCGTGATCGTCAGCGCGCCCACCGTCGGGTCGATGGAGATCGTCAAAGCGGCCGACGCGGTGATCCCCGCTTCCAGCACCGGGACCTGGACTCCCGCTGCGGGTTCAGCGAGGAAGATGAGGCGCTGGTTGCCGACGAGCAGCGACGCGGCGTCGCCCGTGGCCGCGAACACGACCGCGGGGGCGGTGGTCTGACGCACCCGCAGCGTGACCGGAGTGCTGGCGGGGAACGCATCGAATCCGGCCCCGGGCAGCGTCAGGGCGAGCGCGCCGGCCGTGAGCGGGGATCCGCCGAGGTCGCTGAGGTCGAGATCGAGCGCGCCGGCGATCGTCAGCGCGGCCAGGGATTGGTTCATCAACTCGTCGTCGATGCCGAGCGCGAAGTCGTACGCGACCCCGTTTATCGCTGTGGTCGGACCGAAGGTCGGCACCGATCCGGTGGTCGTGAGGTAGTCGGTGATCGCGGGTGCACTGGGCGATGTCTGGGTCGGCGTGGCTTGGAAGTCATTGGCGAGGGTCAGGCCGTCCGCGTCGTAGCACACGGAGTTGATGGGAAGATCGACCACCATGGGGATGCCCGAGGCGGAGAGGTCGACGCTCAATGCGAGGCCGGCGAGCAATGGGTTGAGGGCCGAGGGGATGACGAGCAATGCGCTCTCGAATGCGGTGGCGAGCGCCGTCTCCACCAGCGGCTCGATGAGCCCGATGAACAACCCCAGGATGCCCGTCACCTGCATGTTGAAGTTGACGAAGCTCGCGCTCGTGTTCTGCAGGGTGATCTCGGCTTCCCCCTGGGCGTTCGTCCCGATGATCATGTCGCCGCTGATGACGACGGAATCGGCCGTGATCGTCGCCGTCTCGGAGTACGCGCCCCCGAACAACTGGGTCCCCGTTATGTCCGCGGTGATGGAGAGCGTATTGAGCGTGATGGCCACGCCGATGGCGCAGTTCGACGGGAACAGGTCGAAGTCTACGGTCGTTGGATCGAAGCTCGCGCCCGTGAACGTGAGATTGGCGGTGAAGGCGCCCGTGGGGATGAGCGGGATGGTGGGGACCGCGGTGAACAGGGTGTTGAGCGGGAGCTGAGCGAGCGCCGCTTCGACCGGCGGCTCGATGGCATCGAGGGCGGGCCCATTCATGCGCAGGGCGGTGCCAGGAACGCCGAGGGATCCCACGGGGGCTGACACGCCGTTGATCACCGTGATCGTCCGCTCGATTACCTGTCCGGATGTGGTGGAGATGCTGGCCGTGATCGGGTTCATGATGCCGACGGGAGTCAGGGTGCCAGCAGCGAACGCATTCCCCACCGTGCTAGCGGCCCCGCCGTTGACGGCGAAGCTCGAGAATGACGGGCCGTCGATGGTGCCGTCAAGCGTCACCGAGCCTGAGACGAATGAGCCGTCAGTCGCGGACGCGAATTGCACGTCGTAGACCTCGACAGTGGCCTGGTCGGTGGCGAGCCCGTTCGGCCCGAGGGTCTGGAGTTCGACCGTGTAGCTGCCAGCGGTGTCTGTGGAGAAGACCGGGAACGCCCCTTGTGCGTTCTGCAGCTGCGGCGCAGCTCCACCTGGCGCGCTGGTCACGGCCCATGTCGGGTTTGTGCCGGTGGGGATCACACCGGCCGCGTTGAGCATGGCCGAGCCGTCCAGGGTCACGGCCTGGTCGACGAAGGTCGCCGCGTCTGGCCCCGCGTCCGCCCCTGGCAGGACGAAGGTGAGGGATACGCCGTTGGAGACGAGCACACCGCTGGGGTCCAGGAACACCCCGACCGAATAGAAGGTTTGCCCCACGAGGGCGAGATCTCCGATGGTCAGCGATACCTGGGCTGTCCCGGTGGCAGGGAAGGGCATGCCCATCCCGACGTCGATCGTCGCCGGCGTGATCCCGACGGGGAGCGTCACCGGGCCGACCGTCGAGGGGCCCGGGTCCTGGTCCGCGATCCAGTGGAAAGGGACCCCCGCGGGTCCCGTCAGGACGAGCGCGTGTGTGACGGACGGGTCGAGGGGGAGGTTGGCGTGGCTCGTCGAGCCGTTGACGGTGAGAGTCTGCGCGCTCACCCATGTCGAAATCGCCAGCGCGAACGCGGTCGCGCGCAAGATCTGCGTTCGGGACACTTGGGGAACTCCAGGCACGGAGATGGAGCGAGGGACCGCCTCGCCGTAGCTACCCCCACGGGGCGCTTACACCCGATTGTTGCACGTATTCACAGCGTCGGTCAACGCGGTGGATCTGGCTATTCAACGGGTTACGATGGCCTCGGCTGGGTTCTTGGCCCAAGATCGGCCGCGACGACGTTTTTTGAATAGTGACCCATGTCCCCGGTAACAGCCCCGATTGCGAAGCCCCTCGCCTGGATCGAGGGGACCGTGCTCTCTCCGGACGTCGCCCGTGTTCCTCTCGAGGATCGCGGGGTTCTCTTCGGTGAGTCCGCCTACGAGGCCGTGCTCACCCGTAGCGGCCGGGTCTTCGCGCTTGAACCGCACCTGCGTCGCCTCGAGCGATCGGCTACCGGGGCGGGCATTTGTCCTGCCGCGTTTCGAGATCGTATTCGCGGCGCTGTCGACGCCTTACTGGAGGCTGGTGGGGAGGGGGACGGGCTCCTGTATCTGCACGTGACCGGCGGCGCTGCTCCGCGCGAGCACGTGCCTGCTGTCGCGCAGTCTGCTTCAGATGTCGCAGAGGCAGCGTACGGCTGGCCTGCCCTAGCAGTCGATGACAAAGCGTCGAGCGAGCACAGAGGCACTGATGTCGTGTAATCTTGGCACCAG
>NYSS01000012.1 GCA_002683135.1 Planctomycetota bacterium
TTCCCAATGCAGAATTGAAAGGTCGAATCGATCAAGCCTTTCCTTTACAAGGGGAGGATAGCCGCCGCCCACACGCCACAGCTAAAGATTATCAGTTTCGTGATGGTAAGGGAAAAATTGGTTTTATCTCCTCGGTGACTGAACCGTTTTGTAACGATTGTAATCGGGTTCGCTTAACCGCTGACGGAAAGTTTAGAAACTGCCTATTTGCTTTGGAAGAGACCGACCTCTTGACGCCTCTTCGCCACGGTGCGGCAGATAGTTATTTAGCAGATCTAATGCGACAATCGGTGGCAGACAAGGCTGAGGGACATTTAATTAATTCGCAAAACTACATTAAACCTGAAAGAAATATGTCGATGATCGGCGGCTAAAAATAGGATACGGAGTAATAAACTTACTAATGCAACACCAATTGATCATCAATGACCTGCATGCTAGCGTCAATGATGAAGAAATTTTAACAGGGGTTGATTTAACCATTCGCTCTGGCGAAATTCATGCCTTGATGGGGCCAAACGGCTCCGGGAAAAGCACGCTGGCCAACCTCCTTACGGGTCACCCTAGTTATAAAGCGACTTCTGGTACTGTTACCTTTGATGGTCAAGACCTAATCGAATTGGAAGCGGACGAACGCGCTAAACTAGGACTGTTCCTGGCTTTTCAGTATCCGATAGCGATTCCCGGTGTCACCATGGCCAACTTCCTTCGGCTAGCAGTCAGCTCTATCCGCAACAACGGAATATCTGATTCTTCTACCACTCCGCTGGTTCCAATGCGAGAGTTTCGTCAAGAACTTCGTCAAAAGATGAAGAAATTGGGCATTGATGAATCTTTTGCTCGTCGCTACCTAAATGATGGGTTTTCTGGTGGTGAAAAGAAACGGGCTGAAATCCTGCAATTGGCAATGCTAGAGCCCAAAATTGCCATTCTGGATGAAACGGATTCCGGTTTGGATATCGACGCAGTACGCATCGTTGGTGAGAGTGTCAACCAATTAATTGGTCCTGATTTGGGCGTTTTGGTGATTACACACTATCCTCGACTACTCAGTTATATTAAGCCGGATCATGTCCATATCATTTTGAGCGGACGAGTGGTTGAGTCCGGTGGGTGGGAGTTAGCAGAACGACTCGAGGCCGAAGGCTACGACGCCATACGTGAAAAGTATAAAGAAATAGATCTGGATACGCAGGAACTGTATACGGATACTGTTCCTGCTAGCGTGTAGGAAACTACAAGGAGAGTAATAAATAATGGCAATTAACAAAGCACAACCAGACATAGGCGACTATAAGTACGGCTTTAGCGATGACATCAAACCCGTTTATAAATCGCAAAGAGGGCTTAGCGAAAAGGTAATCCACCATTTGAGTGACATCAAAAATGAACCTGACTGGATGCGTCAGTATCGCCTGGAGGCTTACCAGATTTTCAAAGATAAGCCCGACCTCGATTGGGGGGGAGATCTCTCGCAGCTCAATTACGACGATATCTACTACTACGTTAAGGCCTCGGATCGGGAAGAGAAAAGCTGGGATGATGTGCCTGATGACATCAAAAACACCTTTGACCGGTTGGGGATACCAGAAGCCGAGCAGAAATTTCTGTCCGGTGTCGGTGCTCAATACGATTCTGAGGTCGTTTACCACAGCATCGAAGAGGAACTGGAGAAAATTGGTGTCATTTTTATGAGTACCGACCAGGCTTTACAGGAACATCCAGATCTGTTTCGCGAATACTTCGGTACAGTGATCCCCTCCGCTGACAACAAATTTGCCGCCTTGAACAGTGCTGTCTGGAGTGGGGGTAGTTTCATCTACGTTCCACCGGGAGTCAAGGTCAGTTATCCCTTGCAGGCCTATTTCCGCATTAACACGGAAAATATGGGGCAGTTCGAGCGAACATTAATCATCGCAGACGAGGGGGCTGAGGTTCACTATGTCGAAGGGTGTACAGCTCCTATTTATACCAGTGAATCTCTTCACAGCGCAGTGGTCGAAATCATCTGTAAGCCCAAATCGAGAGTTCGTTACACAACCATCCAAAATTGGGCCAACAACATCTACAATCTAGTAACCAAGCGAGCCATGGCTCACGAGGACGCTACCATGGAGTGGGTAGACGGTAATTTGGGATCCAAACTGACCATGAAATACCCTAGTGTTTACATGGTGGGCGAAAGAGCGCACGGCGAAATCCTGTCTATTGCTTTCGCTAGCCAGGGACAACACCAAGATGCCGGTGGAAAAGTAGTACACTTGGCTCCAAATACAACCTCCAAAATCACTTCCAAATCAATTAGTAAAAATGGTGGCAGGGCTACCTACCGCGGGCTGTTAAAAGTTGGCAGTGGTGCCGCCAACTGCAAATCCAATGTGGTTTGCGACGCCCTGATCTTGGATCCCGAGTCTCAGTCCGACACCTACCCCTATATCGAAATCGACGAACAGGACGTTACCATCGAACACGAGGCCCGTGTCAGTAAGATTGGTGAAGAACAATTGTTCTACCTAATGAGCCGGGGTATTTCAGAAGAAGATGCCTCGACCATGATCGTCAATGGGTTCATCGAGCCACTGGTCAAAGAATTACCGATGGAATACGCGGTTGAAATGAATCGGTTGATCCAGTTACAAATGGAGGGATCTGTTGGCTAGTCACTCTCACGCTAACTGCATTAACATTGATAGTATCAAATTTAACCGACCCAGATTTAACTGACGCGGATAAAGAATCAGTACCCCAGATGGTAACCACGGAAAACGCAAATTCCACCACTATTCTTGGCGAAGCGGACTTTTCCTCCAATTACATCGCTTCTACATTTGTGAGGCAAGGCGAACCGCAGTGGATGCTGAATCGTCGGTCCGACGCTTTTGAGCAGTTTCGCGCTATGCCAATGCCAAGTACGGAGTTAGAAGCGTGGAGGCGGACGGATATCCGGGGATTATTGGTTGACAATTTTCATCCTCCGATACCAGACACTTTGGACTCAACGTTAGTCCATCAGATTCCGCATGATCCTGATCAACTGGCCGGCCTAATCGTTCAACAAAATGGTGCCATACTGAACTCGGTTAATTCAAATAGGGGTGTATATTTCGCCGATCTCCAGACAGCACTCAAAGAAAAGCCGGGCTTGGTCGAAACCTATTTGGGGCAGGCGATCCAACAAAGCCAAACCTACAGCAGAAACCGTTTCGAGGTGATGCATAACGCCTTTATGAAAGGCGGGTATGTACTTTATTTGCCGGCAGGAGTTGTGGTGGAAAATCCGTTTCAGGTCTTCATGACGCTAAACGGAGATGCGGTAGCCGATTTCTCGCANACGCTGATTATCGCGGAAGCCAACAGTCAAGCCACGATTTTTGAGGAGTTTCGCTCCACAGCGGATAAGGATNCGGCCCTTCATTGTGGGGCAGTAGAGATNTTTTTGTCTCCNAATGCNCACCTAAANTTCGTACAAATTCAAGNCTGGAACCAGAAAACCTGGCACTTTTCCACNCAGCGCGCAATCGTTGAGCGTGACGCTAATCTTCGNTGGGTAACCACNTGNCTGGGTAGTCGGCTGACCAAGATTGATCAANTGGTTNAGTTGGCAGGNACAGGTGCCAATGCGGATATGCTGGGTTTGGCGNTGGCCGATAAACGACAGCATATAGATGTNCATACCTACCAGAAACACGCGGCACCACATACGACCAGTGATCTCCTTTATCGGAACGTACTTACNGATCGCTCTAGGACAGTTTGGCGNGGCATGATCGAAGTGGTCCAAGATGCCCAAAACATTGACGCCTACCAAAAAAATGACAACCTTCTACTGAGTAAACACGCCCGGGCAGATACGATCCCTGGACTGGAAATATTAGCCGACGAAGTTCGCTGTACACACGGGGCAACTGCGGGGCAAATTGACCCGGAACAGATCTACTATCTGATGAGCCGGGGCTTGCCCCAGCACTGGGCAGAAGAAGTGATCGTTTCTGGCTTCCTCGAACCGGTATTACAACGAATTCCGTCAGATGACTTGAGGAACCGGCTAAAGCAGTCGATTTCTCATAAACTAGAAAAGGGTGCAACCCCTGTATCCGCCAAGCAATGAATGGTTGCGAACGAAGCCACATATTCATTGTTACATGAAAAAAAGGAGTATACGAAATGGACCAACCTAAAATCACCGGTTATATGAAACCACAGTGTGGATGGAGCCGTGGTGTGCGGGCTGTTTTTGAAAAATATAGCTTGGCATATGACGATCTCGATATCATTAACAATTCTGGCAACTTCCAGGAAATGGTCGAGAAAACAGGCCAAACCTTGCAGCCCTGCATTCAGATTGATGAGGTTATGCTAGTCGATGTCGATGGCGACGAAGTTGAAGCCTATTTACTACAAGAAAAAATTGTTGCGCCAAACGATACCGAGGTGGGGGTCGCTACCAACAGCGCCTGCACCGATGAAGAGCACGACGCTATGCGGCAAGAAGCTGCAGCGACAAGCTGGACCAGCTTTTCTAGCTAAATCTTGAACTGTCGAAGCGATTTCGCAATCCTTACCGATTCGCCCGGCGGCACGGCCTACTTGGATAGTGCAGCCACAAGCCTGACCCCCGATTGTGTACTGGAAAAAGTAAACCGGTACTATCGGTATTACAACGCTAACATTCATCGTGGCATTCATAACTGGGCCGAGAAGGCAACAGTAGAATACGAAGAGGTCCGTCCGATTGTGGGCGACTTCATTCAAATGGGTACCTCTACTGTTAAGGATTGCGAAATTGTTTTTAGCAGCGGTACCACACACGGTATCAACCTNGTTGCTAACAGTTTTTGNGCTGACTGGGACTCGGATGATCAGGTNATTATTAGCGAGGCTGAGCATCACGCTAATATTGTNCCCTGGCAACAGCTTCGNGATCGTANNGGNGTTNAACTNCAANTCGTTTTTCTGGACGAAAAAGGGAAAATTGATCTAGATCATTTAGAAGATCTGCTGAAGCGNGGAACCAAGCGTTCGCTGGTTGCTACCAGTATTCTACCCAATGCAACCGGCATCTTNCAGGATTGGCAGCAGATTGGTCAATTGTCNAGGATGTATGACGCNNCTGTTCTTTTCGACGGAGCACAAAGCGTTCCTCGGATTCAAACCGATGTTTCNGTTTGTGATTTTTTGGTTTTTAGCGGGCATAAGATTTATGGGCCAACGGGTGTTGGNGTCCTCTACGCCCGACAGGGACTTCTTGATGATGCTCCTCCCTACATGGGTGGCGGCGATATGATCAAAACCGTTAGTTTTGCCGAAACCGCTTTTAACATCATGCCATGGCGGTATGAAGCGGGGACCCAGAATATCGCTGGCGTCATCGGTTTGGGGCGCGCCATTCAGTGGGTTCAAGAACAAGGAATTGATAATATCACAGCCCACGAAGCAATGATTTCCGACTACGCACAGGAAGCCCTCAAATCGGTCGATCGAGTTTCGATCTTTTTCTCTGATTCCCCCAAACTGGGATTGATTGTCTTCGCCGTGGATAATGCACAAAGTAGCGATGTGGCAACGTTATTAAATGCACAGNAGGTAGCCGTCAGAAGCGGNTATNTATGNGCTGAACCAATCTTGAGGNNTCGGCTTGGCCGAGGCGTCATCCGGGCTAGTTTTGGTTGCTATACCACAACTGAAGAGATTGATCGCCTGATTACGGCACTGCAAAAGTCGTTGCAGACCTTATAATNCCTCCTACATCTCAGCTACAGTGATGATGATCACNGAAGAGATNCAGGATATCCGNGAGCTNCTGGAAGATTGNCCGGATGACCTCACTAAATATCAAACGATCATTGAAATGGGAGATGATCTCGNCNCCTATCCTGAATCATATAAGNTGGATGAACTCAAAGTATCAGGCTGCCAAAGTGATCTTTGGCTTTNTGCTGAACATCAAGGTGACTGTTTACATATGATCGCGACCAGCGACGCTGTCATTGTTCGTGGTCTGGTGGCTATTGTNTTTCAGATATTAAACGATCGTCCTCGGCAAGAAATTCGAGACTTCGACGTGGCTCTTCTAGCTCAACTGGGCATTCAAAATATAGTAACGCCTGGTCGGCAGAATGGTATCGGAAGCNTGATTAACCGAATCAAATTATTAGCAAGTTAAGAACAAAATGGCAGATTTTTTTAAGGTGGCAGCGCTAGGTGAAATCCCACCAGGTGGGAGAAAACTAGTTGAAGTCGATTTCCTACCGGTAGCTATATTTAACATTGATGGCGAAATTTTCGCAGTTGAAGACGTTTGTACTCACGACGGCGGACCGTTAGTCGAAGGAGAAGCGGAGGGCGAAGAAATTGTTTGCCCACGCCATGGTGCTCGCTTTAACATCAAAACAGGTGAGGCACTTTGTATGCCAGCCTTTGAGCCGATNGAATGTTATCCGGTTAAAATCGAAAACAATGAGATCTTCGTTTGTGTGGACTAAGTTGCGCTGCTGATGAGATTGCCCCGATTGAGTCGAAGACATTTTTAGGAGTGTTTATAATGGTTGNAGAAGAAACAGTTATGGAACAATTGAAAGAGGTTATCGACCCCGANGTTGGTATCAATATCGTTGATATGGGATTGATATACGGGGTNGATATTACAGACGACGCTGTCGANATNCAGATGACACTCACCAGTCCTGCTTGTCCTGCTGCTCCACAACTTGTCAACGGGTCTCAGGCCGTTGTGCAGCAACTTGACGGTGTTGAGNCCGTCAATGTNCATGTCNTCTGGGAACCTCGTTGGACACCAGAAATGATGAGTGAGGAGGCCAAGGACGAACTCGGTATTTTTTAGAGCTGTGGTGGAGAACCTCACCCCTAGTTATTAGGGNCTGGAAGGATAAGAAGCAACAAGTGACGCTGAAATCCATATCCAGAAACTGTGATTACAGTTAAAATATGAAGAGGTGAANGTCAAGTTCAAGGCCGNTTNGCTAACAAGTTAGGTGNANTGTGAANGNTNGATTCTCACTTCAAACTTCTGGCTTTGTTTAAATACTACGGTTTGGAAACCAGATGGGGTTGATACCGTAGNATGATNCCCAAGTCNCCGACAATCCAACCGTGGTGTCGGTCTACCATGTAGATGGCATTTAGGTTGTAGGTGATATCGACCGGTTCCGAACGCCACGTCTGTCCGCCATCAATGGTATGTAATACCACCCCCTCNCCCCCAATTACCCATCCTTCGTTGCGGTCGAGAAAGNAGACATCTTTGAGGAAATTTTTGAGCCGGCTAGGCTGAATTTGCCAATTTCGNCCCCCATCATCGGTATGAAAAATTAGTCCATCAACACCAACCACCCATCCTGTTTGAGCATCGACAAAATAGACGCTATAGAGCCAGCGNTCGCCTAGTCGTTTTTGGAGTCGCCAATTTTGACCACCGTTTTCGGTATGCANGATTAATCCACCGTCACCGACAATCCACCCTTCCCGAGGNTTGACAAAATGTAACCCAAAAAGATCTCGATTGACACCNCTTTGCTGNCGATGCCAGTTTTGGCCCCCATCGGTTGTGTGCAGAATCTCACCGCTGTTACCCGNAATCCAGCCCAGTTGAGAGTCCAAAAAGTAGAGGNGCAATAGTGCATTTCTGGTATCGGCTTGCTGAAGTTGCCAGTTTTCACCACCATCTTTGGTATGCAGAATNGTACCCCACTCGGCCGTTGCCCANCCCGTTTGTGGATCGACAAAATGAGTAGACATGAAACACTCCATCGTGCCGCTGTTCCGTGATTCCCAAAGTTTTCCACCGTCCAGAGTGGTAAAAATCTGGCCCCGATCTCCGACCACATAACCCTGTTCACTAGAAACAAAAGCCAAGTCCGACAACAGGTAACAAGGGGTAGTCTGCAACTCCCAAACTTGTCCGCCGTCTTTGGTATGAAGAATAGTCCCAAACTCGCCGACAGCCCACCCTTTTTTGGCATCGACAAAATGGACACCCTGTAATACCACATCACCACCGGGGATTTGTCTGTGCCCGCCCCGCTGGTGTTGCCACGACTGTCCTCCATTTTTGGTATGTAGCACTACCCCGAGGTCACCGACAATCCAACCGTTGTTTGGATCCGGGAAACTCATCTCAAATAGAATAAAACTATGAAGAGGTTCATCGTCCATCCGCAGTCGCTGACCGTAAGTCTCTTCGTGTCGTTGATTAGATCCTTCAGTAACGTATTGCCAAGATTGTCCTCCGTTCAGAGTTTTTAAAATGGTTCGCTTATTACCAGTGATCCATCCACGTTGCGCGTCAGCGAAGTAAACACTGGAGAGTTCGTAACCAACTGGACGTTGCCGATCCCAGTTTCGACCTCCATTCTGAGTGCGATAAATATAGCCCTCATAGGTGACAATCCACCCCAGATCTGGATTTAAAAAGTAGATCCCCCGTAAGGCATGTTCTCGAAAGTCGCCCGGCATTTTTTGCCAGGACTGCCCGCTGTCAAGGGTATGAAGTACCAATCCGTAATCGCCAATTACCCAACCTTGGTCGCTATCAAGGAAATATAGATCGTAAAGATTATTAACGGTGTTGGCGGGTTGAAAGTGCCAGTTTTCACCACCATCAAAGGTTGATAAAACAACGCCGTTGTCACCGACGATCCAGCCAATCTGAGCAGTCGTAAATTGAACTTTCCGAAGTGAAAAAACGGTTCCACTTTTTTGTGAATGCCAG
>NYSS01000013.1 GCA_002683135.1 Planctomycetota bacterium
CGGGGCCTGCGCTGAGGCCTCCGATGAAAGGAGCGACGCGAAGGCCGCGGTACCGATGCCGGTGGCGCAGCGGCCGAGGAGATGTCGCCGGGTCATGATCTGCGCGTGTTCGCGGATGGGGTCCATCGGTCAGCCCTTCGTGATCGCCTCGTCCAGGTTGAGGAGCATGTTCGCCACGGACGCCCACGCGGCGAGTTCCCCCGCATCGATGTCGGCCGGGGGTTTGGAGTGCCCGGTCTCGGTCAGCGCCTTGGCCTCGGCTGCCCGGGTCGCGTAGTGCTTTCGCTCCGCGGCCAACAGGTCGCGCATGACGCCGAGTTCGTACGCATCGGGCCGGCGGGATGTGGCCCAGCGCCACATCCACGTGAGTCGCTGTTCGTCGCCCCCGCTCTTCGACAGTGCTCGCGCGCCGAATCCCCGAGCGGCCTCCACGAACTGGATGTCGTTCATGAGCGCGAGCGCTTGCAACGGCGTGTTGGTGCGGCCGCGGCGTACGGCGCAGGCCTCACGGGAGGGCGCGTCGAAGAGTGACATGGTCGGGTGCGGAGCCGTGCGCTTCCAGAATGTGTAGAGGCTGCGGCGCCACAGGGCGTCGCCTTGGCCCTGGCGGAAGTTGGCCGTGTTGCTGTCGGTGTAGCCGACCGCCTTCCAGACACCTAGTGGCTGATACGGCCGGACACCCTTGCCTCCGATGGTCTGGACGAGCAGCCCACTCATGAGGAGCGCGCCGTCGCGTATTTCTTCTGCGTCCAGGCGGTGCCGCGGGCCACGGGCGAGGAGCTTGTTGGCGGGGTCCGCGCGGAGCCCTTCCGCGGAGATCGATGACGCTTGCGCATAGGTGGACGACGAGACCATCAGTCGCAGCATGTGCTGGATATCCCAGCCGCTCTCGACGAACTCGACGGCGAGCCAGTCGAGGAGCTCCGGGTGAGTGGGATAGGCGCCCTGGGACCCGAAATCTTCGGGCGTCGACACCAGGCCGACGCCGAACAACATCTGCCACAGTCGGTTGACGAAGACCCGCGACGTGAGCGGGTGCGCCGGGTCCACGAGCCATCGCGCGAGAGCCAGGCGGTCTCTCTTCGTGCCCTCCGTCAGCGGCGGCAAGACGGTGGGGACGCCTGGGGTGACGATGTCGCCGGGGTTGTCGTACTCGCCGCGGATCAGGATGCGGGCCTCGCGTGGTTTCGGGAGCTCCGCCATGACCATGGTCTTCGGATACGCGGCTTCGATCTTCTTGCGCTCGTCCTTGAGCTTGCCGAGGGCGGCTTCCTTGCTCCGCCACGGCTCGGATTGGGTGCGTCGGTAATAGGAGCGAAGGCGTCTGCTGTCTGCGTCCGTGCGCTGAGCCGCCGCCACGGAGAGGATGCGCCCCACCGCCGTCGGGACGCCGTCGACCTGCTCGCCGAGGGCCCGAAAGTAGAAGCCGCAGGCCCCGCCGCCGTTGACGATCTTGAGCATCAGTCGGTTCTCGCCCGGCTCGAGATTCACGTCGATGCGGTTCTGGTCGGCCGCGACCGCCCTTGGCCCGTCGAAGACGAAGACCTCCTGGCCGTTGAGGAACACCTTGATGGCGTCGTCGCTGCCGACGAAGAAGGAGAACGGGCGCGCGCTGGGGGAATAGATGACGCGCTGGAGGTAGTACGCCCGGTTGGGCAGCTGGGAAAACAGGTGGGTCTTTTCGTCCACGTACTCGGGCGCCGGGACCCAGCCGACCTTGCCGTCCTGGTACTTGGCGGACGGGTCCGGGGCTGTCTCCGGTTCGAATGCCTGCTTGAGGGTCTGGCTTTGGTTGGCGCCGGTGAACGGCTGTTCGGTGCGCAGCCAGGTGCGCAGCTCCGTCGGCGTCCTGTCCATCCGATCGGTCACCGACACGCGGAATCGCGCGATGGTGTGCTGGGTGAATCCGGACCCGAAGCCGAGGCGGAGCTTGAGCCGGGTGCCGCCGACGAAGCTGATTGGCTTGGCGAGGCGGAACACAACCGATCTCTCATCGTCGGCGCCGCCGCTGATTGCCCAGCCGGTCTCCGGCTTTCCGTCCAGGGCATTGGCGGCGGGGAAATCACGCTGATTCCAGTCGGCGGCGGCGGCGTCAAGCTGCGCCGCGGTGGTCTTTTCCGGGTCCTCGAGGGGCGCCGCGTCGAGTTCGACGTTCGTGAGCACGATGTTGTTGTGGGCGCCGCGGCCGATGCCACCGCCGGGCTGCTCCGGATCCGGCAGCAACTCCACGCGGATGGCGCGTATGTCGCGTAGGTGTGTGCGTGCGATCACCTCGTAGATGTCCCGCGGCGGGCTCTTTCCCGAGGCGCGGACGACGCGGTCGTCGCCGATGGTCATGGTCGCCTTCGCTGCGGAGTAGGCCTCTGTCGGTCGCAGCACGACCCACCCGTTCGCTACTCGTTTGCCGACCGCGCTCTCCCAGGCTGCTTGCTCCGCGTCGATCTGCGGGTCAGGGGCCCCGAGCTCCGTCTCACGCTTTGCGATTTCGCCCTCGAGCTGAGCGATGCGGCCCTTCTGCGCCATCGTCGGGGCGGCGACGAAGGGTGGCGCGATGATCGCGTTCTTGTCGGATGCGTCCTCTGAGATGGAGTGGAAGAACGCGTATAGCTCGTAGTACTCCTTCTGAGAGAAGGGGTCGAATTTGTGGTCATGGCACTTCGCGCACTCGAGGGTGAGGCCGAGGAAGACGGTGGCCGTGGTGTCCGCCCGGTCCTTTGCGTAGAGCGCGAGATACTCCGACGCGATCATGCCGCCTTCGGCCGAAGTGACGTTGCAGCGGTTGAAGCCCGTGGCGATGCGCTGCTCGATGGTCGGTTCAGGCAGCAGGTCGCCCGCTATCTGTTCGGTTACGAACTGGTCGTAGGGGAGGTTCCTGTTGAAGGCCCGGGTGACCCAGTCTCGATAGGGCCACATGGACCGCTCGTTGTCGAGGTGAAGTCCGTGGGTGTCGCCGTACCGAGCAGCATCGAGCCAGTGGCGCGCCATCTGCTCGCCGTAGCGTGGTGACGCGAACAGTCGATCCAGCAGTCGCGTGACGGCTGTTGGGCTCTTGTCGTTGACGAAGGCGTCGACCTCCTCCGGGGTAGGGGGCAGTCCGGTGAGGTCGAGGGTGATCTTGCGGCAGAGCGCCTCCGGGGCTGAGGGGGCGGACGGCGTTATGCCCTGTCGTTCGTGCTCCCTGCGGATGAAGGCGTCGATGGGGCTGCGGGGCCAGGTGCTGTCAGCGATGGCCGGGGCAGCGGGGCGACGGGGCGTGGCGAAGGCCCAGTGGGCTTCAAATGGCGCGCCGTCGGCGATCCACTGCTTCAGGATGTCCCGTTCGCCGGCGCTGATGGGCTTGCGCCCCGACCCGGTGGGGGGCATCCGCTCGGCGGTGTCGGGGTGCGTGACACGCGCGAGCAGGGCTGACGCCTTGGTGTCGCCAGGGACGACGGCTCTGCGTCCGGACGTGAGCGTGGCCGTCGCGCCTTCGAGTGTGTCTAGCCGCAGACCGGCCTGCCGCTGCGCGGCGTCCGGGCCATGGCATTTGTAGCAGCGGTCCGAGAGGATCGGCTTGACGTCGCGCGTGTAGGTGACCGAGCGTCTCGCGGCCACGATCGGCGGTTCGGGGTGCGTGAACGCGAAGATTATCGCGGTCAGCCCGATCGCGGCCTGAGCGTATAGCTGTAGTCGGTTGGTCGTCATCGTGGCGCCCTGGCGGGATTCTACCAGGGGGCGGTGCCCGCTATCCGAATCAGAAGTTGTCGGCGGCCGTGTACGCGTCGATCACGACGCCTCGCCTTCCTTGCCGCCCCGGCTGTTGCCGCGCTCCATGCCGACCACCCCAGCGGAGCCCTTTTCGTGGATGTGGCGGAATACGCTCCGGTAGTTGATTTCACCGGTGCAGGGTCACCGCTCGCTCGTTGCTTAGGGTGCTTCTGGGCCCACGGTTCAGCGTGGGCCGGCGAGCCCGGCCAGCAGGTGGCCCTCACGCCAGATGGTCACGGTCGTGTCACCGAGCAAGTGGGTGGAAGACCATCCCGGAGGGAGGTCGTCGCCCGCTGGCCAGAGGTACAGCGTCAGGCGCTCGCCGTCGGCGCCTCGGCAGGCTACTTGCGCGGCCCCAATCCCACCCACGGAGCAGTAGCGGCCACCGACGATGGTCACTTCCGCTTGCTCACGGACCCGTGTCGGCGTCACCAGTTCGAAGCCGAGCCGCTCACCCATCCGCGGCGATAGCTGCTCGATGGCGGACGCAGGAAACTCGGGGCCGTAGCCCTTGAGGTGATTGGTCGCGATCTCGGCCGCGGCGGTGTCCGCGTACGGCGGTTCGTCAATGAACCACCAGGTGAGGGCGAGGCTCGCCACCACGGATGCCGCCGCGAGCGGGGCGTAGCGACGCCAGAGTGAGCGCCAGCCCAAGGTCAGGGCCCGTGCCCTCTCCATGACTGTCTGCGAGGGCTCCTGTGCGCCGTACCAGTCTTGGAGGCGTCGGTCGATGTCGTCGCGAGGTTCGGTCATCACAGGTCCTTCCCTTGGTCGTCATCGAGGAGCTCGCGGAGCTTCTTCTTGGCGCGATGCAGGGCGGACAGGATGGTGCCTCGCGGGCGTCCTGTCAGGTCGGCGATCTCGGCCGTGGTGTAGCTCTCGACGGCGGCCAGGAAGAGCATCTCTCGATCTTCGGGCCGCAGTTGCGCGAGGGCGCCGGCGATCTCATCGGCGCCGTAGTCGGGTTCATGGGGGGTCGGTGCGCGAGGTCCCTCGTCAGTCAATGGCTCGGCGGGCCGACGGGCGACCGCTCTTCGAGTGTCGACGAGGAGATTGCGGATCGTCTTGAACAGGTAGCCCGCATGCCAGGGGCCGCCCCGCCGGCTGATGCGTAGGCACGCTTCCTGGAGGAGCTCCTCGGAGTGGGCCGGGTCCTGGCTCAGGCTGAGCGCGTATCGGTAGCCGCGTCTCAGCAGGTCGTCGAGCGCGTCGGCGGTGGCTGATCGTCTCATGGATGGTGGGATATCCACCAAGGGCGCCGTCCCGGAAATTCGCATGTCCTTCCGGTACACGGTCGCCTTGTGGTTTTGATTGCCATCTGTCGGTCGCTTTTTCGATGCGCGGGGCGTCTCAGATGTCCCTCGCGTGGCTGCGCTCGGCCATTATGTACGTCCAGGCAGCCATGAAGGTGCCTCGTGGCCCGATGCCGTCGTTGCGGGCGGCCTTCATGAGGTCAGGCGATCGACGCAGGGGGCGAGGTCGTCGTACCAGTCGTGCTCTTCGCCGAAGCCGTACTTCATGGCGTGATTATCTTCTGATTCCGCTACGCGTGACCAGGTACACGGCGAAGCTGCCGAGCCAATGCCCACCGGAATAGTGCGCGCCGGTGACCGCGCCTATCCCTTGCTTCTTGTGGGTGGCTGCGGCGGCGCGGAGCCCGAGCGTGCGGGGATCGCCTTCGGGGAGCGCGGTGGCGATGCCGTCGAGCATCCATGCGCGTGAGAGGTTGAGCCCGTCGAGGTGGGCGAGCTTGCCGTCAGATCTGTCGGAGACCACCGCGGGTCGAAGCCATGTGCCGGAGCCGTCCACTGGAAGGTCCGGTAGGAACCGTCCCAGCCAGGCGGCGAAGGTCCCCTGGTCCAGCACGCGCCGCATCAGATCTGCTTCGGCGATGCACGGAGAGAGGAAGTCCTGGCCGCCCGGCTCGTACGCGAGATTGCAGGCGCGGTCATTGATGTGCCACGTGCGTGCACGCTCGATGACGAGCTTCTCCATGGGCGAGTCGCCGGCGGTGCGTGCCCAGTCGAGGATCAGACCCAGGGCGAACGCTGTCTGGCTGTGTTCGCCTGTGCGGATCGGGTAGGTGAGCTTCGGGAGCCACGCGCGGAGGCGCTCGGCAGCGGCCCGTTCCAGAGGTCCAAGGTGGTCCGCCCACGCGCGCGCGTCGGGGTCGCCTCGCCACGCACGGAGCTCGGCGCACAGCTGCATCAGCCAGGCGAGCCCATAGGGGCGTTCGAAGGAACGGCGGCTCTTTCGTGACAGATAGCGGACCTCGCCCAGGACGTTGTCTTTGGTGAAGCTCTTAGCCAGCGCTGCGCGGGCTTCACGGACGAACCCGGCTTTTGGGAATTCACGGCAGAGGCGCACGAGGAGCCAGTGCCCGTGCACGGCGGAGTGCCAGTCGTAGCAGCCCCAGAAGACCGGGGTGAGCTGTCGAGGCGTCCGGGCGTCGGCGTCGGTTTCCAGGACGTGCGAGATCTTGTTGGGGTANNNGCGGTGTACGCAATCCAGAGCCAGTCGAGCGAACCGGGTCGCGTCCTTCTCTGTGAACGAGGATTGGCAAACGCCGGTGCCCGCGAGGGTGATCAGGAGGATGGTGCGCATCACGAGAGGATAGGCGGGTGGCCCGCGGCCTGCAGCCTGATGGCTGCTATTGGCCGAGGATCTGGACCGTGGTCAGTCCGGTCATGGACCGATATGCGGTGACCAGCTCATCCCGGCCGTCGCCGTCGACGTCCCCGGTGCGTACGCCGAGAAACACCTGCTTGGCGCCGGCCTGCGCGTCCACGGCGCGGATGGACATCTCGGCGTCTGCGGCTCGGCCACCGGTGCGTCGTCCGACGTTGCCTTGCGCGACGCGTCCGACGAGGTCGACCAGCCGATCCACGTCCCACGTCCGTTTCTTGTCCTCGAACAAGACGTGGCGCATGAGCGCATCCGGGTCGTTCTTGGACACGGGGGTCGGGTTCTTGGCTCCGTACCACACGCGGATCTTGCCCGCGGCCCGGTCCAGGACGATGACGTCACCCTTGCCGTCGCCGTCCAGGTCGGCGTCGAGGGAGGAGTCGAATGCGTCGGAGGCTCGCTCGAAACGCTGGATGAGCGCGTAGGGGTTCTTCATGATCGAGACGATGGACGGGAGCTCCACGGTGATGTCGCTTCTCCACCTCGGCGTCGTTTCGAAGCCTCTGCCGGCTTTGGATGCGTAGCCGACCGCGGTCACCTCGATCTCGAGGCCTCCGAGCGCGCCTATGAAGAGGCCACCGACGGACGGGACCTGGACCTTCATGATGACCAGATCCGGATGTCCGTCCGGTTGAAGGTCCATGAGGGAGAGCGCCGTTACGTCGTCCGCCGAACGCAAGATCTGGGTCGGTTTGGTGAACTGGGGGCCCTGCCCCTTGCGTCCGTGGAACACCCAGACCTTACGCCGGTGAGCGACGACGTGATCCGGGATGCCGTCGCCGTCGAGGTCGCGACTCTGGATGGACTGCTGATCGCCGCCCGCCAGGGTGCGGCCGGGCCGGAGGGCAGCCTTTGGCGTGGTGTCTCGAAAGACATCGAGGTTGATCGACACATCGGGTTCGACGGGGATAGACCCGTCCGCGCGCTGGAGGTGGAAGGCGCGCCGTCCCCCGTCCTCGATGAGGAGGTCGTCGCGCCCGTCACCGTTGAGGTCGGCGGTCTGGAGTTGGGGTACGGAGAAGGAGTTCTCCAGCTCGTCGGAGAGTCGCTCGGCATCAAAGCTGGGCCGGTGCTGGATCTTGATGGGGAGGCGCGCGATTCTCCGTAGGCGTGGGAATTCCGGGGTGTCGTTGGTGGTCGTCACGAGCCCATCGTTGAGCCAGAGTTCGATGGATTCACCGACGGGGACCAGGACGTCTTGGCGGCCATCCCCGTTCATGTCGCGGCAGATATGGGCGAACGTCGGGCGCCCGACCCGGAGGCGAAGTGCTGCCCGCCGTCGTCCGCTGGTCGGCGCGAGGGGGGTCCCGGCTTGCGGAAACCCGACGTCTGCGCCGGCGCGGTATGCGGAGATCCCCCCTGGCGAGAGGGCGATGAGGTCCATCGTCTTGCCGGTCTCGCCAAGGGCCGCGAGCCCCAGCAGTGTGTGCCGGGGATACGGCAGATCGAGGCTTCCGGACGCTTTCGCGGGCAGCGCGCTTGCGCCCTTGGCCATGGCAAACGTGCGGACCTCGCCCTTGTCGCCGACGATCAGGATGTCCTCTGCGCCGTCTCCGTTGATGTCGATGAGTCGGTAGTCGGCGACAGGGAACCCCGGCTTCAGGGTTTGTTGGACCTGGAGGCGGGCCTGTCCGGCGGCGGCGGCGGCGAGGGTGATCGCCATGGTGAGGTATCGGGTGGCCGCGGTCATTTGCCGAGCCTCACGTGGAGCAGCTTCTCGCGCCCGCGTATGACCAGCTCCGGATGTGTCTTCGCGGCGGCGTGGACGGTGGCTTCGAAGCCCCANGTNAATTNCCACAGGGGCTCGTCNGCGCGCGTGATGGCGCGTCCCTGTCGNCGAAGGGCCAAGAGCNTCAGGCGNCGGGGGCTGTCCTGGACGAGCACGTCACGGAGGCCGTCGCCGTTGATGTCTGGCATGAACCTGGTGAGCAGCAACGCTTGCGCCCCGTCGAGGTCGGGTGCCTTCAGGGTGAGGTTTGACTGGACGTCGGCGCGGCGTTGGAAGCTGCCGCCGCGGTTGATGAAGATGCTCCATCCGATGTCGATCGACTTCGCCGATTGCGCTCGCATCGCATCGATGAGGTCTGGGCGGAACGTGGTGATGCTCAGCTCGGGGCGTCCGTCGCCGTTGATGTCCTCGAGTTGGGGGAAGCCCGCGAATCCGGCCAGCTGGAGGAGCGTCGCTGGGATCCCGGCTGGCCCGAAGAGGGGCGCTTCGGGCGTGGTGGCGGCCGGGCCCCTTCCCTTGGAACCCTGGACATACAGCAGGACCTGCGTGCGGACCTCGTTAGCCCGTCTATTGCCGGCGATGAAGACGCAGTCGGCCCGGGAATCTCCATTCAGATCGGTGACGTGGGCGCTGTAGGAGATGTCGAGTTGGCGCTCTCGGTCAACCACGACCGGGATGGGAAACGAGAGGGTCGGCGTCAGCGGGAAGGTCCGGCCTTCGCCCTGGACCCAGACATGTAATTGCGACGCGGTGCGGGCGATGAGGTCCAGGTCTCCGTCGCCGTCCCAGTCAGCTAACTGGGGGGCAGGTACGGATTCGGCGACGGTGATGAGCGGGCGTGCGTCCGATTCGACGCCGCCCCCGCGCATGCGCAACTCCAGGGTCCGGCCTCGCGTGCGCTCCTGGAGCGAGACCCCGCCACTGGGGCCTGGGCCGGTTCCCGCCGAATCGATGGGCACGGGGATGCGGAACGTCGGTCCGAAGCGGGCTTCTCGGTTCTCCCCTCGGGACTGGAAGGCGATATGCCAAGCCGATGGCTCCGGCAACACCAGGTCCTCCAGCCCGTCTCCGTCGAGGTCGCGGACGCCGGCGGCCCAGTGCAAGGCCTCGGCTTCATGGGGGAGTTGCCAGAGGAAGTCGGCGTCGAGGAGCTTGTCTGCGCGGCTGCCATCCCCGCGGCGCCGCCAGACGCCGGAGCGGTTGAGGAGCAGGACGTCGCGCCCGTGCTCGGCGCCGAGGTCGATGAGGGCGAACGCAGTGACGTCGCCGGTGAGGATCACGGTGCGGTCAGCTTTGCTNCGAAACGATGCTCGATCTGAGGTGCGGAGGNGAATGGCGAGGCGGCGGGTCTGTGGTTTCTTGGCGCTCGCCACGAGGAGCACGAGGTCCGGCTTGCCGTCCCGGTTGATGTCTTGCAGAACGGAATCTTCGAAGATGTGACCCTCGGGCGGCGCCAGGGTGCTGACCACCGCTGGCGGTGCCTGGCAGGCCGCGGCCGTGGCCGTCAGCGCGATAAGCAGAGTCGTGCGCATCACTGGTCCGGCCCCTCGACGGTCTCTAACCGTTCAGCCTCGCCGCCGGTCAGGCGGATGAACCAGAGCAGCCGGATCTCCCATGCGACGGCGGTCGTCTTGTAGCCGAGCAGGCCGAACAACACCGATGTGTCGGATGACCCGCGGTCATTCGCGTGGGAGAAGATGAGGGGGATGGAGAACCCGGTCACCTCGGGCTCCCGTTCGGATACCGGCGCATTCACCGGGACGGTCTGGCCGTCGCGCACCAGGGTGAGGGATAGCAATGTGCCGGGCTCGGTTCGAGCGATCGCGGCGATCACGGCTTGTGGGTGCGCGACCGTTTCGCCGTCGACGTTGGTGATGAGGTCGTTGAATCGCAGGCCGGCGTTGCGCCAGGGGCTCCGCCGTGACATGCCGACCACCACGGCGCCGCCCCCCGGGGGGAGCTCCGCGGCGCGGGCTTCCACCTCGGTGGCCGTTCGGATGACGACGCCGACCTTCTCCTCTTCACGGAAACGTTCGGTGGTGACGCGGTCGGGATGCCGGTGGCGCGCGACGGCCGTGAGGGCCGCGCCGCGTTCGACCGCCGCTCGTTCGTAGGTGATCCGCAGTATGTCTCCTGGAGTCGCAGCGAGCTCGACCTCACGCCATTGGCTGGGCCAGCCGATTGGGGCGGCCGTGGAGTCGTCGTTGACCCGCACGTCAAGAATGACGTCGCCTTGCTCCAACCCCGCCCGTTCGCCGGGCGAATTTTCAACGACACGGGTGACGGCCACTCCCGGTCCCTCCTCGGTCAACTCTTCGAGAGAATCCGCGGCTTCGCCGACGTAGATCCCCGTGAACGCCCCCTTGGCGAGCGCCCGCCGGGCCAACTCGTCGTCCGGCTCCTCGAAGAGCTCGAGGGGCTCGTCCATATCGGCGAGTGGGACGCGTTCATCGGCGAGCGGCGGATACAGGAACTGGCACCCTGTGAGCAACAGGAGCGGCAGCAGGTAGGCGCGGCTCATGGCACGGATCTCCGGGCGAGGGCGAGGGCGGCGAGGGCGAAGCACGCGACGGTGACCACGAAGGGATAGTGGGTCGCCGTGTCTGCGTACAGGGATGTGGCATTGGCGGTGCCGGTGACGGTGTCGATGTAGAAGGCCACGTGTGATGTGTCGCCCAGAGGTGATGGGAGGTACGCGGAAGGTAGGAACTCCTCTATCCGCCACGTCCGGGCGATGGTGCGTCCGACGTCCAGGAACACGCCACAGAGGAGCGCCAGCACGAGGGCGCCGGTCGCGCGGCGGGTCAGCGCTCCAATCAGGAAGCCGAGCCCTGAGTAGGCCGCCAGTGGCAGGAGCGGAGCCAGGGCGAGGGGGCGCACGTGGGACCAGAGCTCGTCCGCTTCGACGTACACGTATTCGGCGCCGTTCGGGAGGATCTCGACGACGTCCTTGAAGTCGAATGCCCATGCCGCCATGGCGAGGGCCGCGACCCACAGCAGGATGTAGCTGGTGGCGACGACGGCGAGGACGGAGATGGCCTTTCCTGTCGCCACCTGAAAACGGGTGACCGGCCG
Organism: Planctomycetota bacterium; assembly: GCA_002683135.1. Lineage (GTDB taxonomy): Bacteria > Planctomycetota. The sequence continues at coordinate 11,237 of NYSS01000013.1, forward strand.
CAGGAGGACGTTGCGCAGGGTCCCCTGGGAGAGCTCGCCGCTGATGGACTGGCTGGCGATGCCGATGGCGATGAAGGTGAGCAACGGGAGGCCAGATTGCAGGCCGCGACCGAGGGCCTCGAAGGCGGTGACTGCTGTGGTGCTCGCCAGAGCCCCCGCGTCGACCTCGGCGGCGTCGGCGGCGTGCTGAGACCCGCGTGCGTGAATGCCAGCGGCGGCGAGCGCCGCTGGAGCCGCGAGCAGGGTGGCCAGCCGTATCCCGCGCGAGCGGCGCAGGTCGTAGCGCAAGAGTCGGGCCGTCGGGGCGCTGCACGCGAGGCGCTCGCCGGGAGTCCCGATGGTCGGCGGCTCGTCGCCAGGTCCCTCGGTGACCGGTTGCGGTTCGCCCGTCAGGTAGACGTCCTCGAGGGAGGAGCGCTGTGGCCCGAAGGCGCGCAAGCCGCTGCCCGCCGCAGCCAGGGCCGCGACCACGTCGTCGGAGGAACGCTCGCCCAGATCGACTATCAGGGAGTCTCCTGGACCGGCGGTGGTGGTGACTCCGATGCTCGCCAGCGCTGCCTTCGCGGTCTCCGGGTGGTCGGCATCCAGGCGGTACGGGCCGTTGCCCATGCGCGCGACCAGCTCCTCGACGCTGGCCTCCGTGGTCATACGTCCGCGCCGGATGATGCCGATGCGGTTGCAGATCTCGGACACTTCGCTCAACTGGTGGCTGGACAGGAGCACGGTCACCCCATGCTCTTGCCGGATCCGCTTGAGGATATCCCGGAAGTCGGAGATCCCCTCCGGGTCGAGGCCATTGGTCGGCTCATCGAGCAGGACGTATGGCGGTTGGCCGAGCAACGCCTGGGCCAGCCCAAGTCGCTGCCTCATGCCTTGGGAGTAAGCGCGGACGGCCTTGCTGCCCGCGTGTTCGAGCCCGACGAGCTCGAGGACCCGTTCGCATTCGCGTCGGGCCGCGGTGGCATCGAGCCCCCCCAGGCGCGCCAGCGCGCGGAGATTGCTCATGCCGTTGGCGCCGGGATGGAAGCCCGGGACCTCGACGAGCCCGCCCATCCGCGCGCGCGCCTCACGGGGGTGCTGGCGGACGTCGAATCCGTCCACCAGGGCTCTTCCTGCGTGAGGGCGCATCAGGCCGAGCAGGATTCGTAAGGCGGTCGTCTTGCCGGCGCCGTTGTGGCCGAGGAACCCGTAGCAGTCCCCCCGTCGCACGTGCAGGGACAGGTCGTCCAGCGCGTGCTGACGCCCGAACCGCCTCGATACCGAGAGCAGCCTAAGAGACACCAACCTCCCCCTCGCTTTGCCTGTCCGAGGATCAGGGGTCCCCGCGTCAGGCCTCACTATCGGCATCCTACGGCGGCGCCGTTCCGGCGGCGAGGATGTTCCGATTCGGGGCCTGGGCGAGTCGTGGGTGGTCCGGCTTGGCTGCCTCAGCCCTTGCGTCGGACGAGGAGGCCTTCGTAGCCGTGATAGGACACGAGCAGGGCGTCGGTCTGCGCGTAGTGCTCGAAGATGGCCGAGGTGACCTCCTCCTCGCCCGGCCAAGGGTAGGCGTACACGACGTCGAAGTCGTCGATTGACAGGCCGATGTCGTCGTAGACCGGGCGTCCGCTCTCCAGCCAATGGGACTCGGGGACGGCATCCGTGAGGGCTTCGCCGTCCCGCGGGACGAAGCTGCCGTAGTGGAACTGGGCGGGGAGTTCGTGATCTTCGGCGAGCTGCTCCGCTTGCCCTACCAGGTCTCGGTGGATTTCGATGCCGTGGGGGTCGAAGTCGAGCCAGGTGGCCATGCAGGCGATGACCCCGAAGCCGCTGCCCCACTCGAGCAGTGAGCGCCCTGGCGCGAGGTGCCGCTCGGCGATGTCGTGGAGAGCTGAGTAGACGATTTCGAAGTCGCTGGGTACGAACGCCAGGGGCTTCTTGCGCGCCTGCTCCGCCATCCACGCATCGATGCGCCTGTCAGCGTCGGCGAGGAATTCGCGGACGTCGTTGGGGACGACGCTGATATCGATGTTGACCGGAACCTCGTGCAGCGTCACGGGGCGGCGCACCATGGAGGAGCGGCGTCCTCCGTGGATCGGGGAGCGCGGGAACCCATGGCTATGCCGATGGCCATAGGAGCCCGAAGGCGGCGCCCGTGGCGAGGCCGTAGATGAGGCCGTCGATCAGGTACGACACGGTGATGGCCCAGGGCACGCCCTTCCAGATCGAGTCCATGATTCCGGACCAGGAGTAGCAAACGAACGAGACCGCGCCGGCGATCTGAAAGACCGGCATGAACGCGCTGCCGTCCACCGCGGTCGCGGTGCAGATGTACGCCGCCACCACGCCGCAGGACAGGGAGAAGCCGAACCACTTCGCCAGCTGAGCGCCCATGGAGAACGGCCCGGTGGGATGCACCGTGAGCACCCCTGACGGGCCCTTGGCGAACTTGGTCATGAACGCCTCGTCCATGTTCTTCGGGTCGGCGCAGTGAGGCCAGGTGTACATCCCGGCGGCGACCCCCTGGCCGCGCAGCAAGTCCATCAGGGCGTCCTCGTCTCCGACGGGTTTCCAATCATGGCGGTGGCGTCCGATCACCAAGTGGAACAGGGAACTGATGGTGAAGACGGCGACGGCGGACGCGAGAATGGGGAGCCAGAGGTCGATGAGGGTCAGGTCCATCGGGTTTCTCCTGTCGTGGGGTTGTCGGCGAGAATAGTCCACGGCCGGTGAGGTGTCGATGACCGTTGCTGGCGAAGGGGACGTGTCCGACCGTCGGGGTATTCCCGGTTGCGCCGGGCACCGGGGTGCGTAGCGTTCGATCGCCATGAGCTCGTTCACAGTCGATCACCCCGACGTCGTCGCTGCGCTGCGTGACCGGTTCGGGCTCAGCGGATTCCGGTCGCGCCAGGCTGAGGCGATCGCGGCGGTCCTGGCCGATCGGGACGTCTTGCTGACGATGCCTACCGGTGCTGGCAAGTCGCTCGTGTATCAGTTGCCGGCCGTCGTCATGGAGGGCACGACGCTGGTGATCAGCCCGCTGATCGCGCTGATGAAGGACCAGGTGGATGCGTTGCAGGCGAAGGGCATCGCGGCGACCTTCGTGAACTCCTCCATCTCCTCGGGCGAGCGGCGACAGAGGCTCGATCAGGCCGTCGCAGGGAAGATGGACCTGCTGTTCGTCACGCCGGAGCGCTTTCGGAGCCCCGTGTTTCAGGAGCTCCTGCCGCGACTGCCGATCGCGCGTATGGCCGTCGACGAGGCGCATTGCGTCAGCCAGTGGGGGCACGACTTTCGTCCGGACTATTCGCGGCTGGGGGAGTACCGGTCACGTTTGGGATCCCCGCCGCCCCCCTGTATCGCGCTGACTGCTACCGCGACGCCGGCGGTGGCGGATGACATCATCGGACAGATCGGCTTGCGTGATCCGGTGGTCATCCGCACGGGGATCGAGCGTCCGAATCTCTTTCTCGCGGCGCGGCAGGTCCACGACGTGGATGAGAAGGTCTCTCGCATCGCCGACCGCATCTCCGCGATCGACGGCGCTGGGATCGTGTATGGCACGTTGATTCGCGACCTCGAGGCCTTGCACGAAGAGCTGCGCCGTCGCGGGATCGAGGCGCTGGTCTATCACGGCAAGCTCTCGCCTGAGGAGCGACGGTCCATGCAGGACCGTTTCATGTCGTCGAGCCGAGATGTGGTGCTCGCGACCAACGCCTTCGGGATGGGCGTAGACAAGGCGGACATTCGTTTTGTGATCCACGCTCAGGTGCCGCGCACCCTGGAGGCGTGGACGCAGGAGGTCGGCCGCGCGGGGAGGGACGGGTTGCCCTCCTATTGCGAGCTGCTGTACCTGGAGGCCGACGTGGCGATCCAGCAGAACTTCATCAAGTGGGCGAACCCGAGCAGGGACTACGTCCTCGGCGTGTATGAGACCATCCGGGCTTGGGGGGAGCGCATCCAGACCAAGGACCTGGATGATCTCCGCGCCGAGTTGCTCTACAAGGACCGTTATGACAACCGGGTGCAGATCAGCTTGAACTGGCTGGAGGTGCTCGGTGTCGTCACGGGTTCATTTGAGGATCACGACCTGCGCATCGCAAAGGAGTTCGAGGCCGATACGCTCCCACCAACGGTGGGTAGCGAAGAAAAACACCAGGCCGACCTCGAGGGGCTCCTTCAGATGGTGCGGTTCTCTACCGATCGCGAAACCTGTCGACGTGTGGTCCTGGCTCGACACTTCGGGTTGGAGGCAGCCGATTCGTGCGGCGCGTGTGACGCGTGCGTGGAGTCGGGTGCATGGATCGGGTCTGAGCTGACGCCTCGCGGGATCGCGTCGCACGTGCCGGAGGAACCGGAGGAGTTGGAGGAGCCGTTCAAGCGCGGTGACTGGGTCGAGGTGGACGGTCGCCACCTCGGGCAGGTGCTCCGCGTTTCCGGCGAAGGGGATAGGGTGACGCTGGTGATCGAGGACGCCAAGGACCTGAGGCGCCGCACCATTGATCCTCGTCGCCGGCGGGTTCGGCGCATCGATTAATGAGCCCGGCAGAGCCCGTTAGGCTGAACTCGGCGGCAATATTTCGCCCCTCGTCCGTCATGCTTCACAGTGGTCGTGGTCGGGCGTAGACTCCCGCGCGACAAGGTTCACCTCAAATGCAGTGCCCCCAATGCAAACAACCCCTCGTCATCGTGGAGTGTGACCACGTGGAGCTGGACGTTTGCTTCGATGGACATGGGATCTGGTTCGACGCGGACGAGCTCCGCCAACTCTTTGAGTTGGCGGGCGCCCGGGAGAGAGATTCCGGAATGGAGGCTCGCTTTGATCACCTCTCCGCGCATTCGGGGCCAAAGCGCCGATGCCCGCGTTGCCGCGGGCGGATGCGGCACGTCGAGGCCCCTGGTGCGTCCGAAGGGGTGATCTTGGACGAATGCCCCAAGGGGCACGGCCTGTGGTTCGACGAAGGCGAACTCCACGAGGTGTTGTCGGCCGAACTCGGCGAAGGCGACGAAGCCATCGCCACCATCAAGAGATATCTGGGTTCGTTCTGCGAGCCTCGGAAGGAGGAATCATCAGATGGATAGTGTTCTCTATCTGCTCAATGCCTGGATCCCGGTCGGTATCGCCGTCGGGCTCATCGTCCTGGGCATCTTCTGGTTCATCGCGATCTACAACGGCCTGGTGCGGCTGCGCAACCAGAAGGACAACTCGTGGTCGCAGATCGATGTTCAGTTGAAGCGACGCCACGACCTGATCCCGAACCTGTTGGAGACGGTGAAGGGCTACGCCAAGCACGAGAGCGAGACCTTCGAGAAGGTCACCGCTGCGCGCAACATGGCCATGGCCGCGCGCGGGCCAGGGGAAGCCGGCAAGGCGGAGGGCATGCTGGGCATGGCCCTCAGTGGTCTGTTCGCCGTCGCCGAGTCCTATCCGGACCTGAAGGCGAACCAGAATTTCGGGCAACTGCAAGAGGAGCTGGCCTCGACCGAGAACAAGATCAGCTTCGCGCGCCAGGCGTACAACGATTCTGCGACGCGCTACAACATCCGGCGGGAGACGTTCCCCGCGAACCTGGTGAGCGGCGGTTTCGCGAAAGCAGAGCTGTTCGAGATCACCGAACCTGGGGAGCGCGCGGTCCCGAAGGTCTCATTCTGATTCCCCTGCGGGGCTGCTGAACCGTGTGGGAGCAGATCCGGGCTAACCGCATTCGCAGCGCCTGGGTCGTCGCGGGTATGGGCGTCCTGCTCGCGATGACCGGCGTCGCCCTGGGCGTCGTGTTCGGCGGCGCGAACGAGGGCGGCATGGTCGTGGGCGGGGTGATCGCCCTGGTGGTGTGGTTCATCCTCTGGCTGACGTCCATTTCGCAGGGTGACAAGGTCATGCTGCGTATGGCCGGGGCGCGTCGCATCCAGAAGAAGGACCATCCCCAACTGTGGAACGTCGTCGAGGAGATGACCATCGCGTCGAGCCTCGGACGCATGCCCGCGGTCTACATCGTCGATGATCCTTCCCCGAATGCGTTCGCCACCGGGCGCAAGCCGGAGAACTGTGCGGTCGCCGTGACGACCGGGCTGCTGCGGACCCTGGACCGCGACGAGCTGCAGGGTGTTATCGCGCACGAGATCGGCCACATCAAGAACCGCGACGTGGCGCTCATGGTGACGGCAGGAGTGATGGTAGGCGCCATCGCCTTGCTCGCGGAGATCGGCCTCCGAGCCATGTGGTACGGGTCGATGACCGGGGGGCGCCGGCGCTCGCGATCGTCTGGGAATAGTGGCGGAGCCGAGGGCGTGATGATGATCGTCGCGGTGGCGCTCGTGATCCTGGCGCCCATCCTCGCGCAGCTCGTTTACTTCGCGCTGTCGCGCCGCCGAGAATATCTGGCGGACGCATCCGGAGCCATGTTCACGCGGTATCCGGAGGGCCTGGCGTCGGCGCTGGAGAAGATCGGGGGAGTGAAGTCGCCGCAGGTGGACCAGAGCCGCGTCACCGCGCCCATGTACATCGTGCGGCCGCTACGAAAGGGTGAGGCCATGGCCGCGCGTGGGTCCATGTCCTCGACGCACCCGCCGATCAGGGAGCGCGTGAAGATCCTCCGCGCCATGGGCGGCGGGGCCGACTACGCCGCGTACCAGGACGCGTACGCCTCGGTTACGGGCAAGAAGGAGCTCCTGGGGCAGCGTACGCTCGCCGGGTCGGCGCCGGTCGCGGCAGTGGAGGGTACGGGGCGCGGCGCCGTCGTGTCCCCCCTGGCCTCAGGGGCGGCGCTTGCAGCCGAGCCCGCGTCGGAGACGACGGCGCAGCGCGGCCGCCAGGCTTCCGATGCGTTCCTCGCGGCGTCCGGTTATCACCGGGTGGTTTGCGGGGGTTGCGACGCCATCCTCAAGATCCCCGCCGAGGTGATGGCGAAGGTGGAGGCGTGCCCTCGCTGCCACGCCTCCATCGACAAGGCCTATCCGGCGCCCTGAGGATCAGTTCGGCAGCGCGTAGCTGTATCCGCCGCCGACCCCGAGCTCGATGCCGAAGGTCCACCAGAGCAGCAGGAACGCCGTCCAGATAACGAGGAACGAGATCGAGTACGGCAACATCAGGGAGGTCACCGTTCCGATGCCGGTCTTCTTTACGTAGCGCTGCGAGAAGGCCACCACCAGCGGGAAGTACGGCATCAACGGGGTGATGATGTTGGTGGACGAGTCACCCACGCGGTAAGCCGCTTGCGTGAACTCGGGCGAGTAGCCGAGCTGCATCAGCATGGGGACGAAGATCGGCGCGAGCATCGCCCACTTGGCGGAAGCGGAGCCCACCATCAGATTCACGAAGGCGCAGAGGAGGATGATCCCGACGATGGTGATCGCCGGCGGGAACGCTGCGTTGCGGAGGAAGTCTGCGCCTGCCACCGCGAGGAGGGCGCCCAGCTTCGATTCCTTGAATGCGTAAATGAACAGGGCCGCGAAGAAGGCCATGACCAGGTAATAAGCCATGGTCTCCATGCTCTTGCTCATGCCCTTCACGACGTCACGGTGCGTCTTGAAGGTCCCCGAAACGTAGCCGTGCACGATGCCGGGGATGAGGAAGAGGAGGAAGATCAAGGGCACGATGGACGCCATCAGCGGCGACCTGACGTCGCTGAGCTCGCCAGCTTCGGGGGCGGCCCGTTGGATCAAGGCGCGGTTGATGGCGGCGGGCTTCTTCTCGCGGGCGTCGTGGTAGAGGAGGATGTCCTCCCGCTTCTCTGTACCGGTGAAGCCTGGGCGCACCAGGACGTTCTCCGAGGTGGCGCTCTTCATGGTCGGGCCGGCGGTGCCCGCGGCGTCGTCCCCGGACGGGACAACGAGGAGCGCTTGCTTCGGGAGAGCCTCGCTCCCCTTGCCTTGTTCGTCTTCCTCCGCGGGATCGGGCTTCCAGCCCTGGAGATCGGCGAGGACGCGGACCTCCTTTGGCATCTGCAGCTCCCGGCCCTTGTAGACGGTGCCGTCCTTCATCTCGATGACGAGGCTCTTCGCTGGCCTCATGGGCGAGTCGTCGGGTATGGAGATGACGAACAGGGCGGCGAGCCCCGCCATCATGGTCAGGAGCCCCGCGGTCATGCCCTTGCGCTCCTCCCGCGTCATCGGGTCAAGCTTCGGCATGTCGTCCGGGTCCCCGTCCACCGCCGTCTTCTTCAGGCGCGGCTCGATGATCTTGTCGGTCAGAAACCAGGTGACGAGGATGATGAGCACGCTGGATGTCGCGGTGAAGTAGAAGTTGCACAGCGGGTTGACCGTGTGCGCCTTGTCGATGATGTCGGCTCCGGTCTGGGTCAACCCGGAGAGCAACGGGTCAATACCCGAGGGGATGAAGTTGGCGCTGAAACCTCCTGACACCCCCGCGAACGCGGTCATGATTCCGGCCAACGGATGACGGCCTGCGGCGTAGAAGATCACGCCCCCCAGGGGGATGACCAGGACGTACCCAGCGTCGGCTGCGGTGTGGCTCACGATGGACACGAGGACGAGCATGGGGGTGAGCAAGGCCTTCGGTGTGAAGCTCAGCATCCCCTTCAGGCAGGCGTTGATAAAGCCCGCCCGTTCAGCCACGCCGACGCCGAGGAGCGCGACCAACACCACTCCCAGCGGATGGAAGCCGGTGAATGTGTGGACCATGTCTTTGAGGAACTGGGCGAGGGCTGCACCCGAGAGCTGGTTGACGACGGCCTCGTCCTTGGGCCCACTCGCCGTGGTCAGGGTGAACTCATGGCCGTCCATCAGCCACGAGACTACCCAGGTGATCAGCATGGCGAACACGAACAGCAGGGCCGGGTCAGGGAGCTTGTTCCCGACGGTCTCGACCCAGTTGAGCATGCGGTCGATAAGGCGGGGCTTGCCGGACTTGGTCATCGAAGGGGCCTCCTCACACGGTGGGTACGCTGGCGAGCGTAAAGGGCCGTTTTCCACTTGTCCAAGCGCCGGCCTAGGTCAGAGGGTCATGACTCGCCGAAATTGCGCGAGGAGCTTCTCCCGTTGGCGGGCGGCGTTCCTCTGCGTCGCTTCATCGAACGGATACGTGGCATCGCTCACCGGACTGGTGATGGCGCGCCCGACACCGGTGCCGACGACGCCGTCAGGGTCCGGTCCGGTGAGGTGAATGGGGTGCCTGATGACCCCGTCGTCCGGCATGACTACAGATAATCCGGATCCAGGCGGGATCGCGTCATGGGCGACGATGCCGATGTCGACCTGAGCGGCTGCGACGGCCGCAAGGACCGCGTCTTGGTCTTCCAGGACGAGGGCGTCGTTGCGCCGGAGCCGCTCGAACCAACCCCATCCATAGTGGCGGGAGACCGCGGCGACGAAGACAAAACCGGCGCTACAGGTGGCCGGGTCGGGGATCGCGACCCGGCCGCGGAACTTGGGGGCGACGACGTGGGCGAATCCGGTAGGGGGGGGCGGGCCCCCTTCGCGGAATGCCATCAGGATCGCGCTGTGTGCGACGGCCTGGGATTCCCCCAGCGCCGTCCCGCGCTGCAGGAGAATGTCGGCGGCGTCGACGTCGGTGAGCATCGGGTTGCTCAACTCCTTCAAAACGCGGGACGTGGTGTAGCGGCCGAGCTCAGAAGCGATCCGCAGGCCGTCCGGATCCAGGCGCGCTTCGTCGCCCCCGCAACTGGAGCAGATGATGAGCGCGAGGACGCTCCATATCCTCGGTGCTTGCCTGTTGCGCGCCGATCCCGACAATGCTCCCATGCCCATCACCATCTATCACAACCCGCGCTGAAGCAAGTCGCGCCAAACCCTCGCGCTGTTGGAGGCGCAGGGGGTCGCTCCACAGGTCGTGGAGTACATGAAGACGCCGGCTGACGCGGGGACCCTTGGTCGGATCTGCGCCGCGTTGGGGATCTCCCCGGCGAAGCTGCTTCGCGAGCGAGAGCCGGAGTCCGCTGGCCTCCGTGCTGCTCCCGATGCCGACGTGCTGGCGGCCATGGCCGCCGAGCCGAGGCTGATGGAGCGCCCGATTGTGGTCCACGGAGATCGCGCCGCCATCGGGCGGCCACCGGAGGCCGTTTTGGAGATCCTGTAGGCCGCGGCTACTTGATGTTCGCCTCGAATTTGGCCGGGTTCTTGGCGAAGGCGGCCTTGCAGTTCGGGCAGCAGAAGCCGACCGCTTTCCCCTTGTGCACGAGGATGTGGTCCGGGTTTACGTTCGTGCCCTTGACCGGACACTTGGCGTTTACCGGTTTGCGCTTCAGACCATCGACCTTGGAAACGTGCTTGCTGGGGTCCTTCTCGAAGGCGGCCTTGCAGTTGCCGCAACAGAAGGCCACTAGCTGCTCCTCGAAGGTGACCGACTGGGTCGCGTCAACCGGTTTGCCGGTGATGGGGCACTTCTTGTTGACGGGCACCGGTTTGGTCTCGACCTTGACGACGACCGGCTTTGCGTACTTCCCAGTGTCGATGGTCACGCCTGGGAGCGCCTTCTTGAGTTTGGCGACACCGGCGTCGGTGACCTTGCTTTGCCAGACGAAGAGCTTCTTCAGGTCCTTCATCCCGGCGAGGTGCGCGAGGCCCGCGTCGGTGACGTTGGTGCCGTAAAGATTGAGGAACTGGAGGCCCGTCAGCCCTTTCAGGCTGGCGAGGCCGGCATCGCCGATGTCCGTGCGCGCGAGGTGCAGGCGGCGCAGACGGGTGTGCCGGCCGATCTTGGTTAGCCCGGCGTCGCTGATGCCGGTGCGGGACAGGTTCAGCCAGACCAGGCTCGGCTCCAGTCCCGACAGGGTCTGGAGATTGTCGTCGGTGACGTTCTTGCCTAGAAGGCTGAGGTTGACGTCGATGGCTTCGGTGCTGTTGGCGACCCGCCCTGCGATGCCGCCGATGCCCTTCACCGTCTTGATGGCGTTGGCCTGTGACGCCTTCTGCGCATCCGTCAGGTCACCGATGGCAAACTGCTTGTTCCATTCGGCGTCCGGATCCGCGGCCTCGGTCTTCGGCCACTTGGCGCCTTGGTCGATCCACGCCTTGAGGGTCGCGGTCTGGGCCTTGGTGAGCGGGTCGCCGGACTTGGGCATGAAATCCGGATCGTCGGGGTCGAGCATGACGCGCTGGAGCAGTCCGCTCTTGCCCGGCTTACCGGGAAGGATGACGGGGTGCTCGCCCGCCGCCAGCCCGGCGGACCATCGGTCGAGGCGTAGGTCACCTTTGTGGCGCTTCGCGTCGTGGCACTTGTAGCAGCTGCCCTCGAGGATGGGGCGGACGTGCTTGTCGAAGTCGATTTCCTGGGCCGGGACGGCGCAGGCACACAGGGCAAAAAGGAGGAGGCAGCGCATGGCGTGATGGTAGCACGAGGCGCCGCCTCTCGGGGACCGGGTCAAGGCGGCGCGGCGCCGGCTGGCGAGTACGGGTGCGTCAGGGGCGGTGCTTCGCGCGCTTGCGGCGGGCGAGGTGAGGGAGCAGCCACAGGTAAATCCCGGTGCCCCAGAGGCCAAGCAGGAGCGCGCCGGTGGGCAAGAAAATCCAGAGCTTCGCCTTCTCGTGAAACCAGGATCCGTCGTGCAGCGATTCGATGAGGTCTGACCGGCGAAACGCGACCTGGAGCACCTCGCCGGAGGACGTGTCGACCTGCACCTCCCAGCGGTTCTTTCCTCGCACCTTGGCGACGCCCCGGTCGACGCGCACGTCGAGGCGATCGATGTCGTCCCAGGTTTCGATTCCTGTCGGCTCCGCGGCGGGCGCGTGGCGAATGGCCTCGAGGATCTCGGCGAAAGAGAGGGTCAACGCCGGGTCTGCGCTCCGCTTCGTTGGCGGCTGTACCCAGTCCGACTCCTTCTTGAACTGCAAGAGTAGGCCGGTGCAGATGATGATGAGGACCGGCACAGCCGTGATGATCGCACCCCAGCGGTGGAGCTTTCGATTGAGGACTGATGCCTTCACGGGCGGCTACTTCTGTCCGGTGACGGGATTCTCGAGGATCCCCAAGCCCTCGATCTCGACCTCCATCCGGTCGCCGTCGTGAATGTAGATCGGAGGTTTGCGCGCAAATCCGACTCCGGGAGGGGTGCCCGTGGCGATCACGTCACCAGGCTCAAGGGTGATCGTCTGCGACAGGAACGAGACGAGCTCGGGGACGCCGAAGATGAGCTGGTCAGTGGATGAGTCCTGCATCGTCTCGCCGTTGAGCCGCAGCTTGATAGACAAGGCCTGCGGGTCAGGGATCTCGTCTGTCGTCGCGATGTACGTGCCCATGGGGGCGAAGGTGTCGCATGACTTGCCGCGCTGCCACTGGCCGTCCGCGAACTGGAAGTCACGTGCGCTTACGTCGTTGAGGTTTGTGTAACCAAGCACGTGGGCATAGCTGTCTTCAGCGGCGATCTGGGACGTGCGTCGCCCGATGACGACCGCCAACTCCGCCTCGTAGTCCACCTCGGTGCTGCCGAGGGGCAAGACGACTGGTCCGCTGGGCCCGACGACCGAGGTGGGAAATTTGGAGAACACGACGGGGGATTCGGGGATGGCCATCCCGCTCTCTTCTGCGTGGTCGCGGTAGTTCAGCCCGATGCAGATGAGTTTTCCGGGTCGTGGGACCGGGGCGAGCAGCAAGACGTCTTCGTTGGCCAGCAGGGCGCCTTGTCCGTCGAGCTCCACGCGGGCCGCGGGGTCAGATGACACGCGCTCGACCAGGGCGCGGGCCTCCTGATGGCATGGCGTGTCCATGTCGAACCAATCCAGGTATTCGGCGGGCCGCTCCACGCCGCAGGCGTGCGCGGAGAGATCGACGACACCATTGTGATCGAGCAGCGCCCCGAATCTCGGGCAGCCCCCTGCGTCTTTGACAAACGACACGAATCTCAAGCGATGTCCTCCTGGAGAACGATGACGTGCAACTCCTTCGGGCCGTGCACGCCGACGACCAGCGTCAACTCGATGTCAGCGGTTCGGGACGGGCCGGTCACGAAAGTGAGCGCGCGGGGCAGACCATCCGGTCCCGCGTCCGCGACGTGCCGAAGCGCCTCATCGAGTCCGCCCAGGATACGCGTGGCGCGCAGGAGTGCTACGTGTACCGTCGGCAGAAGCGAAACGAGCCGGTGTCGTTCCGCCGCCGAGGAGAGGACCAGGCTGCCTGTCTCTGCGACGCCCCACTGGGCACCTGACAGGCCGGCATCGCATCCCAGCAGAGCCTCCCGGTCGTCGCTGGCCACCAGTTCGACGTCTTGGAGGTCTGCGGCGAAGTCCGACACCAGGTCGTCGTCGCTGACGGCCAGCCGGCGGACATGGCGTGTCGCGACGATGTGGCGGAGCGTGCGGGCGGCCTCGTCGTGGTCCGCCGCGATGGTGACCTCGCCGCCGACGGTCTCGAGGACGGATTTGAAGCGCGCGACCCGTCCCGCGACGTCCTCGGGCATGGCGCACTGACCGACCTCGCCGCTCCCTGGCGGGGCTTCGGGGGCGGCCTCGACGGCGCGGGCGGCCGACAGGTGGACCCTGATCTGACCGAGTACGTGGGTCCGCGCGTCGTCACGAGTCACGGCCACCGCCTTCCGCGAGAGAGTCGCGCCAGAGCTCTCGGAAGCTGCGGTCCGCCGGCGGACGTAGCTCCCGAGATGCGGTCCAGCCACCGATAGGTAGCAGCCATCTGAGCCAGCGCCGACGCATGATGATACGGCCTATCCGCGCTGCGGCGGCGTATCGCCTCGGCCCGCTCCACCACCAGGCCCAGACCCGGAACGCCACGCGCTCGCCCCACGGTCGGGACGGGATGTCGTCGGGGACACCGGGGACGGGGCTGTTGCTGGCTGCGCAGCTGCGTAGGTGGAGGAGCAGCTCGGGGATGTCGATCTTCACCGGGCACACTTCGCGACAGGCTCCGCACAGGCTCGACGCGTACGGCAGCTGGGCGGCCTTCTTCGCGCCTTGCAGCTGCGGCGTGATGACGGCGCCGATCGGGCCTGGATACACGGACCCGTAGGCGTGCCCTCCGATCTGTTGGTAGACGGGGCAGGCATTGAGGCAAGCTCCGCATCGAATACAGCTCAGGCTCTGGCGTGTCACGTGTTCCCTGAGCATGGCGGAGCGGCCGTTGTCGAGCAGCACCACGTGCATCTCTTCGGGGCCTTCTTCGTCGCCGTCACGTCGCGGACCGGAGAGGAGGGACTGGTACGTCGTCAGGTGCTGGCCGGTGCCGGACCTGGGGAGCAAGCGCAAGAACACGGACAGGTCATCGATGGCCGGGATGACCTTCTCTATCCCCGCGAGCGCGATGTGGACGCGGGGGAGGGAGGTGGTCATGCGGATGTTGCCTTCGTTTTCCACCAGAAGGATGGATCCGGTCTCGGCGATACAGAAATTCGCGCCGCTGATGCCCACGTCGGCGGTCGCGAAGCAGTCGCGCAGGATGCCCCGCGCGCACTCGGTGAGCTCCTTTTCGTCGTCCGTCGGCGGGAGCCCGACCTTGTCGGTGAAGAGCTCGGCGATCTGCGCCTTGGTCTTGTGGATGGCCGGGACGATGATGTGCGACGGCACCTCACCGGCGAGCTGGATGATCCACTCACCAAGGTCCGTCTCGACGGGGTTGATATCCGCCTGTTCGAGGGCGGCGTTGAGGTGGATCTCCTCGGAGGTCATGCTCTTGGACTTGACGACCGTCTTGGCGTCGGCCGCGGCGGCGAGCTTGACGATGAGGCGGCAGGCCTCCTCGGCGTCCCGTGCCCAGTGCACCCGGATCCCCTGCCTCTGTGCGTTGGCCTCGAACTGCTCGAGGTAGCGGTCCAGGTTGAACAGGACATGGTCTTTGATGGCTCGCCCGCGCTCCCGGAGGGCCTCCCAGTCGGGTATGTCGGCGATGGCCGCAGTGCGCCGTTCCCCAAACAGGTCAGTGGCGCGGCGTAAGGCGCTGCGCAGTGTGTCGTCGTGCAGGGCATCGTCGGCCTGCTGGCGGAACCGCTCCGGTGTGAACTCGCTCACGCCGGCGCCTCGGCCCCGGCGAGGAGCTCGGCGAGGTGCATCGCCCGTATGGGGGAGCCGGTCCGGGCGAGGCGCCCGCCGATCTGCATGAGGCAGCTGACGTCACCGGACACCACGGCTTTGACGTCGAGCTGCTCGAGGGCCGAGAGTTTCTGGTCGAGGATCGCCACAGAGATGTCCGCATGTTTGATTGCGAACGTGCCTCCGAATCCGCAGCAATTCTCCGCGCCCGGCATCTCGACCAACTCCGCGCCGTTGACGGCATGGATGAGCTGCCGAGGCTCGTCCTTGATGCCCAGTTCGCGCAGCCCGTGGCACGCATCGTGCCACGTGATGCGGCCATCGAAGCGAGCGCCCACGTCAGTCTTGCCCAGGCCACGTACAAGGAAGGTGCCGAGCTCGTGGATCTGGCCGGCGAGTTCGCGGGCGCGCGCCCTCCATGGGTCTCCCTCGGGCCACAGTTCGGGTAGGTGGTGGAACATGGCCGTGCACGACCCGGAGGGGGCAACGATGGCGTCCGCTCGCAGGTCCAGCAGGCGCTGGACGGTGCCTGCGGCGACCTGCCGCGCCTGGGCGCGGTAGCCGGTGTTGAATGCCGGTTGGCCGCAACACGTCACGCCGGGGTCGAAGACGACCTCGCACCCGACTCGGCGGAGTAGGCGCACGGTGGCCTCGCCGACGGACGGCCACATCTGATCAACGAGGCAAGTGGGGAACAACGCAACGCGCATGGCGACGCGCATGATACCGGCTTAGAGCGAGACCGTGCGTTCGGCCCAGACCTGGAACTCCCGGTGCTTGTTCACCTCCGCGAGGGCGGGTTCGCCGCCAGCGACGGAGAGGATGTGCTTGTACACGCGGGCGCCGACCTCATCGATGGACTCCGTGCCATCGATGACCTGCCCCGCGTTGAGGTCGATATCCGATCGCATGCGGTCGTAGGTGCGGGTATTGGACGAGAGCTTGATGACCGGGCAGATCGCGTTGCCGATGGTTGTCCCGTTGCCTGTGGTGAAGACGACGACGGTCGCCCCGGCCCCGACGAGGCCGGGGGTCGACTCCTGGTCGTAGCCGGGCCCTTGCATGAGGAACAGGCCCTTGCCCTCGGGAGGCTCGGAGTATCCGGTGACGCCCTCTACCCGAGTCGTGCCGGCCTTTGCCATCGCCCCAAGAGACTTGATGGTGATATTGAGGAGGCCTCCGCGCATGTTGCCGGGGCTGGGGTTTTCGCCCAGAACGCCGCCGAACTTGGCGGCATATTCCTTGTACCAATCAACCATGTCGTAGACGGCTCTGCCGACGCTGGCGTTCTTCGCGCGTTGAGCGAACACGTGCTCCGCGCCGCAGAACTCCGGGACCTCGGTGATGAGGACGCTGCCTCCGGAGCGGACCACGTCGTCGGCCGCGCGTCCTAACGATGGGTTGCACGAGAGACCGGAGAAGCCGTCCGAGCTGCCGCACTTGACGCCCAGGACCAACTCGGACGCCGGCACGTCTTCCCGTGCGGCCTCGTTGACACGCGGCAGCATCGCCTTGACGTGCCCGAGCCCGGCTTCAATGGCGGCTGGGGGGCCGCCGGCTTCCTGGATCCCGACCCACGCTGACGGCTTGTCCCACGAGAGCCCGCCGCGCCGGCCGAGGAAGCGGTCCATGGCCTGCATGTTGGTCTTCTCGCACCCGAGGTCGATGAAGACGACGCCACCCACATTGGGGTGGTCGGCATAGTTGGCGAGGGTGCGCAGGAGGATCTCGACGGTCGAGCCATCCTGGCAGCCACAGCCGCGAGCGTGGGGGATGGCGACGATGCCGTCCACGTTGGGGAACTGCTCCTGGCTCCACGCGGTGTATTCGGCCAGGGTCGCGATCTGTAGGGCTTCCGTGCTCGAGCACATGCTCGTCGGCACGATGAGGATCAGGTTTCGCGTGCCGACGCGCCCGTCGGGGCGCCGGAACCCCGCGAATGTCTCGCTGGCACCTTCGGGGAGGTAGTCCGGGGCGGGGGTCGACAGGTCCGCCGGTAGCTCACGTACGACCGGGACGTCGTTGCTCATGTTGGCCGGAGACACCGGGTCGCCCACGGCGATGCCGAGGGACGTGCCGATGGGTTGGCCGTACTGGCGCAGGAACTCACCCTCGGGGATCTGGTTGATGGCGAACCGGTGGCCGCGATCGACCGCGCCGGTGATCTCGATGACCCGTCCGTCAGGGATCTCGACCCGCTCTCCGCCTCCGAGTTCGGATTTGACCACGGCTACGTTGTCGCGGTCATCCACGATGATCGCGCAAGCTGATAAGAGGATGGTGCTTGGCATGGAACTCATAGTCTAATCGAGGTCGTGGGTCTGGAGCCGCCCCTCTTCGCTTAGCAGCTGGAATCGATCGACGGTCTGCCGCACGCCCTCGTCGAGGGGGGTGCTCGGGAGGTCGGGGAAAGCGGCGCGGATGGATGCCCCGTCGAGGGCCGGGGGGATGGGGATCGTCGGCCCTGCGAAGCCGATCTGCGCGCTCGGTCTGAGCTCGCGAATCATCGCCACCACATCGGCCATGTGGAGTGATGTGCCGTGGAGGTTGTAGACGTGGGCGCCTGGGGCCGCTCGGTCGACGCAGGTGACGAAGGCGGCGGCCGTGTCGGCGACGTACTGGTAGTCGGTGGTCCCGGAGAAGCCGATGGCGAATGGGCGGCCGACGACGGCGGCCTTCATGGCGCGGGTGGGGTCGGAGGTGAGCCCCTGGTCACGCCCTACGCCGTAGACCGTGAGCGGGCGGATGCCGACGCTGTCGAGGTCCCGCTCGGAGTGGAAAATCCGGGCGCTACCCTCGTTCGCTTGCTTGAACACCCCGTAGTGGGTCTCGGGCGTCCCCGGCATGGACTCGTCCGGTGCGTCGCCGTCGACGGTCCCGTACACGGCCGCGGAGCTCGCGTAGGCCACGCGCTCGCAGCCGCTGTCAGCCGCCGCCTGGAACACGTTGATCGTCCCCACGACGTTGACCATGGATCCGCCGGCCGGATCCGCCTTGCAGGCGGGTACCTGAAGACCCGCCAGGTGGATGACGCGGCTCGCCCCGGACTGGTCGATGGCGCGTCGCACTTCGTCGCTGCAGGTGATGTCCACCGCGTCGTAGGTCACGCGGGAGAGCCCATCCGCTTCGATCACGGCGTGGAGGCGGTGTCGGTCAGTTCCCACGTCGGCCACGACGACGTGGTCGCCGCGATCAACGAGTGTCTTGGTCACCCAGGCGCCGATGCACCCGAGCGCGCCGGTCACGAGATACGTCCGGGGCATGGGGCCGAATGCTAACGCATTGGCGAGCCCGTTCCTTTGAGCTAATCTCGCGTGGAGTCACTCGGAGGAGATCGATGAGCGTAGCCCAGAAAGACGTCCCGGCTTCGGCCGTATCGCTGATGATGGGAGTGGCGATCGGCATTCCCATCGCCATCGTCGTTGGCTCGTTCATCGGGCAGCCGGGCTGGGCCCTGCTGCTCGGTCCTCCCGCCGGCTTGGTCCTGGGGCTGGGCCTCGCGGCCATGTCCCGCGGCGGCGAGGCGGCCGGCACCTGACCTCCGGGTGGGGCTATACCCTCTGGCTNGCGNTCTNGCAGCGGCGGGGNTGGCCGGCNTNGGGTCAGNGGAGACCGTAGAAGCGCGCGGCGTTGCCGCCCCAGAAGTCCGCCTGCTCCGNGCCTGAGAGTTTCGATGCGAAGCGCTCGGCGAGNGAGNACACCTGCTCGTAGTCGCCCGCCAGGTTGCAGACCGGCCAGTCGGAGCCGTACATGAGACGGCCCGGGCCGAACGACTCGAGGACGACGTCGAGATAGCGATCGAAGTCCTCCTCCTTCCACGCCGACCAGTCGGCTTCCGTGATCATGCCGGACACCTTGCAGGTGATGTTGGGGCACCCCGCGAGGGCCGTGATCTGCTCGGCCCAAGGTTCCATGACGCCGTCCTTCACCAGGGGCTTGGCGATGTGGTCGAGCACGAATGGCTGCTCGGGGAAAGCCTGGACGAGGCCGATGGCGGCGTGGAGTTGCTTGGGGAAGACGAGCACGTCGTAGGTCATGNCGTGGGCTTGGAGTCGGCCGATGCCGCGCTTGAACTCCGGCGCGAGCATGTAATCCACGTCGGGCTCATCCTGGACGATGTGGCGCACGCCGCAGAACCTGGGGTGGCTGGCGTACGGCGCNAGTTGCGCGTCGACGTCNTCGGCGCGGAGATCGACCCAGCCGACGACGCCCCTGACGTGGTCGTGGTCGTCGGCGAGCTTGAGCATCCATCGGTTTTCTTCGAGNGTCTGCCGTACCTGGACGACNACGGAGCCGTCGAGCCCCGCGNTGTTCAGGTGGCAGAGCAGGTCCGGCGGCAGGTGATCGCCGCGCAGGGCTCGGAGCGCATCGTCGTCCATCCATGGATAGTCGTCGTGGCTGTAGGTCCAGAAGTGTTGGTGGCTGTCGATCCGCATGGCGTGAGCGTAACCGCTAACATGAGGGCATGATCAACGGGCCGGTTATCGCGCACCTGCGGCGCCCCGGTGGCGACGCTGCGGGTTTTGAGGCGTTGCGCGCGGCGTTCCGCGAGCGGAACCCGGGGCACGACGTGGCCTGGTGCCCCTCCGCCAGCGCGGTGCCCGCATCGGACGACTACCGGATCGCGTTCGTCCTGGCCGTCGAGGGCGAGGCCAGCGTCGGTGACATCCTGGTGATCCGCCCCGGCGCCCACCGACAGCTCGATGGGCCGACGGATCTGGTCATGTTCACGTTGCCCGAGCCCGTGCCCGAAGACGTGCCGGACGAGATCCGTCCCGATCACGACCCGAGGATCACGGATACGCCGGGCGGCTGCGCGGAAGAGGAGGACGCCTACCGGCGCATCTGCCTCACCTGGTTGCAGGACAACGGCCCTTACACCTATCACGCGCTCAACGCGCACCGGGTGCGCATGTGGGACTCGTTCTCTCATTATCACCCGGCGGGCGACGGGTTCGACGAGCTGTATCTCGTGCAGGAGGTGCGACCGGGCGGGCACATCGTCGTGAGCACGCACCGAGAGCGCATCGAGTCCCCGGGAGATGTCACTCGCGAAGAGGNCGCGGGGTTACTGGAGCGGCTGTATCCGGAGGTCGGTGATCTGGTGTTTATCCCGCGCGGTGTGATCCACCGTGGTGTGGGCGGCGTGCTCGCTCACGTGATCACCGTCCCCGGTTTTCGCCCGGGCTGCGAGGTCGGAGTCGATCACCACCTGCGCGCGATCGGTGAGCGCCTCGGTATGGGGGCGGCGGACGGGCTCGTCTGGCAGCAGTCCGCGTCGCGGGGTCCGGTGACAAAGTAGGGGTTGCGGCTCTGATAGAGTCCCGGTGATGGAACACATCCAAGGTCTCGTNTCCGCGGTTCACACGCCGTTCAAGTCCGACGGTGGCTTGAACCTGAGCCGGGTCGCAGATCAGGCTGCCCTGCTGGCGGGCAACGGCGTCAGCCACGTGTTCGTGGCGGGGACAACGGGGGAGGGGATGCTGCTCTCGTCCGCCGAGCGCCGCGAACTTGTCGAGGAGTGGGCGCGGTGCAAGGGGGGGCTCGGGTTGATCGTCCACGTGGGCCACGTGAGCCTCGTCGAGGCGCGCTCCCTGTCGGCCCACGCTGGCGGGCTCGATGTCGACGCGATCGCCGCCATGGCGCCCCCGTTCTTCGCTCCGACAGGGCTCCAGGAGCTCGTCGCGTGGTGCGCGGAGGTGGCTGCGCCGGCGGCGGACAAGCCGTTCCTCTTCTATCACATCCCATCGCTGAACATGTCGCTGGACGCCGTCCACTACGTCGAGCGTGCTCGTGATCACATTCCGACATTTCGCGGCGTCAAGTACACGCACCACGACATGATGGAGGCGGCGCGGCTGTATGACGCGTACGGGGACGAGCTGGACATCCTGGCGGGGCGCGACGAGTTCCACCTGCCCTTCTTGGCGCTCGGCGCCCGGGGCGCGGTGGGCAGCACGTATAACTACGCCGGCCCCCATTACATCGCCATGCGCGACGCTTGGTTCGCGGGGGATCACGACCGCGCGCGCGAGCTCAACGCTCACACGGCGCGGTTGGTTGACCTGCTGAGGCGCGCGCCCGAGATCGCGGTGGGGAAGGCCTTCGTCCGGCACCTCGGGGTCGATGTCGGACCAACGCGGCTGCCGATCCGCAACCTCGAGCCGGAGGAGGAGGCGCGGCTGGTGGAGCAGGCCGAGTCCCTGGGGATCCTGGGGAGGCCGCTCGCTTGACGCGGGTGCTCGCGTGCCTGCTCGCCTGCGTTGCAGTGTTGGGGGCGCAGGCCTCGTCTTCGGATGGTCCGGGCGCTCACTCCGACGGGCTCCTCGAGTGGGAGCGGCTGCCAGACCTCCCGGATGCGCTCGGCGTGGCCGGGCCGTTCGTCGGTGCTAGCAAGGGGGCGCTGATCGTCGCGGGTGGGGCCAACTTCCCCAGCCCGCTGTGGGAGACGAGCAAGCGCTGGCACGACGCCATTTGGGTGCTGCGCGAGGTTGATGGCGCGTGGCAGTGGTCGAAGGACGAGGCCACCTTGCCGCGGCGGACGGCCTACGGCGCGTGTGTCACCGCACCCGAGGGCGTGGTCTGCGTGGGCGGCCTCGACGGTAAGGCTGTGATCCGCGAGTGCGTCGTGCTGAGCTGGGACCCCGATCGCGGTCGCGTCCGCATGAGCTCGTTGCCTGCCATGCCACAGGGGGTCGCGCATGCCGCGGCCGCCCGCGTCGGGCGGCGCGTGTGGTTGTTCTGCGGGATGCTCAGCGGCGAGCTCGCTTCCGCCACGAACCACGTGTGGACCCTGCATCTGGATCATCCGGATCTGGGCTGGAGGCGTGGGCCGTCGTTGCCGGGGCCCACGCGCGCGCTGGCGCTCGCGGTGGCCCAGCACGGGGGGCGCGGTGAGCGGGTCTATGTGATGTCGGGGCGACGTCAGGGCGCCGCCGGCGTCGAGCTCCTGTCCGATTGCTGGGAGTTCAATCCACGCGTCGTCGACCTGGGGCTCGTGGACGCGGAGACCGGTGCCTATGACGGGCCGACGCCGTGGCGAAGGCGTGCCGACGCACCGCGGTGCGTCATGGCCGGGACGGCGGCGCCGCTCGGGGATAGTCATGTGGTCGTGCTCGGCGGCGATGCGGGGGAGAACTTCGGCCGGGCAGCGGAGCTGAAGGACGACCACCCCGGGTTCATCAGGCGGTCCCTCGTCTATCACACGATCACGGATACCTGGGCCGAGGCCGGAGCGACGCCCATCAACCAGGTCACCACGTGGGCCGTCCCGTTTGCCGGCGGGGTGGTCGTGCCATCTGGGGAGATCCGGCCCCGGGTGCGCACGAGGCAGGTCTGGGTCGTTCGCTCGCGGAAGCAGACGGAGTCGTTCGGCGCGGTGAACCTCACGGTCGTGGGGGCCTACTTGCTGGCGATGTTAGGGATCGGCTTCTGGTTCGCCCGCAAGCGCGACGGGACCGACGGGTTCTTTCGCGGCGGACAGCGGGTGCCAGCCTGGGCCGTGTCCCTGTCCATCTTCGCCACCATGCTCTCCTCCATCACGTTCGTGGCGACCCCCGCGAAGGTCTTCGCGACGGATTGGACGTACTTCTTCGGCAACCTGATGATCCTCGCGGTCGTGCCAGTCGTGATCCGGTGGTACCTGCCGTTCTTTCGACGCATCGACGCGACCTCGGCGTACGAATATCTGGAGAAGCGATTCAGCGGCCTCGTGCGCCTCGTCGGTAGCGCCCAGTTCATTGCCTTTCAGGTCGCGCGGATGGCGATCGTGTTGCTGCTGCCGGCCCTCGCCCTCGAGGTGATCACGCCTCTTGGGCGTTCGGAGTGCATCTTGCTGATGGGCGGACTGAGCCTGGTCTACTGCACCCTCGGAGGCATCCGCGCGGTCATCTGGACCGACGTGGTGCAGACCATTGTCCTGCTGGGCGGCGCCGCGTTCACGTTAGTGCTCGTGCTGTCCCAGGTCGGCGTCGGGGAGGCGTGGGAGTCGGCGTCAGCGGAGGGCAAGTTCGACCTCGTCAACGATGGTTGGAGCGCCTTCGATCCGCTCCCGGTCCTCTGGGTCGTGGTGATCGGGCAGTTCCTCTCCAACCTCGTGCAGTACGGGTCCGACCAGACCGTCGTGCAGCGCTACATGTCGACGGAGACGGAGGCCAAGGCGGCCCGCGCGATTCTGAGCAACGGCGTCCTTTCGTTGGTCGCGTCCGTGCTGTTCTTCGGGGTCGGGACCGCGCTCTGGGCGTTCTATCGCGCGCATCCGGAGCGGCTCGATCCCGCGTTTGGGAATGACCAGATCTTCCCTCTGTTCATCGCGCGAGAGCTCCCCGTCGGTGTCGCCGGGTTGGTGGTGGCGGGGGTGCTCGCCGCCGCCCAGTCGACGATTTCAACGAGCATGAACAGCGTGTCGACCGTGTTGGTGACCGATTGGTACCGGAGGTTCGTGCCGGACCGGGGAGACCGGCACTACCTCGCCACAGGCCGGGTGTTGACGGTCGTGCTAGGGATCATCGGCACGGGGACCGCGCTCGTGTTCGCGGGCTCGTTGAATCTCTCCTTGCTGGACGACTACCTGGCGTACGTCGGGCTGTTGACGAGCATCCTGGGTGGATTGTTCCTGCTCGGCATCCTGAGCCGACGTGCCCACGCCGGAAGCGCGCTCGCCGGCGCGGCGGTCGGAGCCGTGGCGCTGTTGGTCGTGAGGGGGAGCGGGGCCCATTTCTTCCTCTTCGCCGGCATCGGGATGTTGACGACGCTCGTCGTCGGGGTCCTGGCGAGCTACGTCATCCCCGGTGCGCCCCGCACCAAGGGGTTGACCGTTTGGACTTGATGGCCGCCGGGTGAACCGGCGATTCACCCTGGCGCGGCAGGATTCCGTGTCGGCCTCGGGGAGATCCGGTATCCTTCGCGCGCGATGCGGTACTGGCGTGCGAATGCCGTGTTCATGGCCGTCTTGCTGACGGTGTGGGCGGTTGTGGGATTGGGATGTGGGGTCCTCTTCGCCGATTCCCTGAACGGGATGACGGTGGGGGGCTTTCCGCTCGGGTTCTGGTTCGCGCAGCAAGGCAGCATCATCAGCTTCGTGCTGCTCATCTTCGTCTATGCCCTGGGGATGAACTGGCTGGACCGGCGCTATCGCGACGACGCGGAAAGCGACGGAGAGTAGCGTGGACCTCAAGAGCTGGACCCTCCTCTTCGTCGGTTTCACGTTCACCCTGTACCTGTTCATCGCGTGGCGCAGCCGCGTACGGGACACCAGTGGGTTCTATGTAGCGGGGCGCGGCGTCCCCGCCGCGGCGAACGGCATGGCGACCGCCGCCGATTGGATGAGCGCGGCCTCATTCCTCTCCATGGCGGGCCTCATCTCCATCATGGGGTATTCGGGCTGCGTATACCTGATGGGGTGGACCGGCGGTTACGTGCTTCTCGCCTTGCTGCTGGCGCCTTACCTGCGCAAGAGCGGAAATTACACCGTCCCCGATTTCGTCGGCGATCGCTACGACTCGAACGTCGCACGGATGGTGGCGGTGGTGTGCGCGATCTTCGTCAGCTTCACGTATGTCGCGGGTCAGATGCGGGGCGTCGGGATCGTGTTCTCGCGATTCCTGGAGGTCGACATCAACGTCGGCGTCCTCATCGGCATGGCGATCGTCTTCGTTTACGCGACCCTCGGCGGCATGAAGGGCATCACGTGGACGCAGGTCGCCCAGTACTGGGTGATCATCACCGCGTTCCTTATCCCGGCCATCGCAATCAGCATCAAGCTGACCGGGCAC
>NYSS01000014.1 GCA_002683135.1 Planctomycetota bacterium
GATGGCGCCAGAGCTCGCCGGCGGCGGAATCGCAGACCGCCCGGATGTCACGCTCGGCAGACTTGAAGCCTCCCGCCTCGACGCGATAGGCGGGGAGCGGGCGATCCGTCGGGGCGTCCTTCTTCTGCGCCACCGCCGAAGAAGAGAGCACCAGCAAGATCATGAGCAGGCTCTTCACGGCTGACATGACGTTGCTCTCATGGGATGGGCCTTGCTTCCACTCATCGCACTTACGACCGCCTCTCTTCGCGATTGTAACTTGGGTAGGGTGTGGAGGAGGGCCGCGTGGATGAATCACCCGAACCGAAAAACACCCCGAAGCATCTGGTCCATCCGCGTCGATCGGCTGGCTTGGGCGCGAGACCGCCGGACGTTCCGATGGATCTTCGGCATTTGCATCGCCCTGGTCCTCGTCTCCGAGTGGGTGATGTCGGGGACGGTCTTCACGGTCGACGCGCTGCTGTCCGTTGTCCCGTGGGTGCTCCTGTTGCTTCTCATCCGATGGCTCGCGCGACTCTGAGCGGATTCGGCCCCCTCTTTCGAGCCCACGGGCACCTGTCCCCGATGAGCGGCGCCGCTACTTCAACGAGTAGTACTTGATGCCGACCTTGCGAGAGGAGAGGTCGACGTCCCACGCGACGAAGTTGTGGTCGCCGTTACTGACTGCGTCCACGAAGAACAACTTCACCAGCGCCCCGTCGCGGCGATAGGTGCCACGGACATCCGCGCGGATGAGGTCTCCGTCGTCGAGCAGGACCCTGACCTTGCCGACCATCGTGCCCTGGGTCTCGTCTTCATTCGTGGGAGTCCAGGTCTGGGTGCCGAAGACCTGTCCGTAGCCCTCGACCGGGCCCTCGAAGTTCAAGGTGGTCCCATCATCGGTGACCGTCATGCTGGTGATGCGGGCGTCGCCTTGGCCGTCCGGTTGGGAGAGATCAATGCTCATGGTGCTTCCTTTTATTCATGTCGTGCGTGGCATCGCCACGGTGAAGGCCGAGGGCTGTCAGGATACATCTCTTGCCGACTCTCGGCGCCAGACCAGTGGAGTGCGTATCAGCGGTGTGGGAGTCTACGGCATTGTCGCCCGTGCGCTTCGTCCGACCCCGCCTCTTCTGCGCGCTCACCCGATACGGAGCAGGTGCTGTGTGGGGCTATCCGTATCCCAAACACGCTGATGATGGTCTTGAGGTGGGGTTGCGTTTGACCTGCGCTCGGTGGATCAGTGTAATTGTCCCCATGCGTACCATCCTTCCGCTGATCCTCGCGCTCACCCTGTCCGCATGTGCATCGTCCCCGATCGGGTATCGGACAGATGTGAAGGTCGCGAGGGTGACGTCCGCCACGGATCCACACCAGTACCTCGTGGAGTTCAAGATCACGCAACTTGGTGGTCACGGCGATTCCGCGGTGCTGAGCGCCCCCAGTCTGCTCGTGAACGCAGGTCAGGAAAGCCAGGTGGTGGTGATGGATGAAGAGGAGAAGGCCGGCATCACCTGTACGGTCCTCGTCAAGGAGGTCGACGGTGGTGTGGAGGCGGCTACCTCCGTCACCATCACGGCGAAGAAGGACTGACCTCTGGATTCAGCGCCTTCGCCGTCTCAATTGTCAGCCAGCTTGATCCGCAGGTCTTTGAATGCGACCACCATGCCAGGGTCGTGGAGCTGGAGCTGGATCATCCCCGAGGACAGCCGTCGCTTCTTGTCCAGGTGTTCGGTGAACTCGGATGAGAGCTTGCCGTTGATGGCGAGCTTGAAGTTGTTTCCCTTGGCGATCAGGTGGACACGGTTCCAGCCGGCCTTGCGGATGTCGTCGACGGTCACCGCGTCCTTGATCCTGGTCACCGTCGGATGGTCGTTCTTGTCGATCACCAGGCGGTCACCTCGGAAGCAGGCGTGCTCCCGTCTGCCAGGGGTATGGAAATCCCAGGCGCCGAGGACCTGCGCGCCGATGCCCAGGTGACCCAGGTCTGCGTGGTAGGACTGGAAACCCCGGCGACCGGTCTGGTCCTTGATGGCGCGGATACTGATGCCGCTGTTCCCCTTGCCTGGAAACCTGTAGCTCAGCTTCAACTCGAAATCGGCGACGTCGTGGTCGCGGTAGACGAGATAGCTGCGGTCCTTGCCCCCTCTGCCGACGATCGCCCCGTCTTTGACCGACCACGCCTTCGACTCTCTCTTCGGCATGGCTGACCACCCCTTCAGGGTCTCGCCGTCGAACATGGAGACAAAACCCGGCTCCAGCTTCTTGTCCTGCGCGCGGACGATAGAGGAGACCAGGAGCGTCGCGATCACTACGGCGGTGCGTGGCAGCTTCACCAGCATCGGTCTTTCGGCGTCGGCGCTCCCGTCTCGCTTCATTCGTTCGTGTTCTTCTTGCTGAAGAAGGCGAGCAGCAGGAGGGGGACCGCCAGCCCGACGGGCACACGGAGGTTATCCGTGGGCCACTCCCACCACCGATTGGCAGCGGTCAGAAGAACGATGAGCAACAGCGGAACGATGACGATGGTCGCGAGCTGCGTCTTGGTCATGAGCGACTCCCCTTGCGGTGGATCTCCGCATGGTCCAATAAGAGGTTAGCGAGTCGGTGCCCTGGCGTCCCACGTCGCCTGCTTCGGTTCTCTCACCCCGGCCCGGGAGGTCGGACTCTCGCTGACTGGGAAGAGTAGGGCCGGGCCCGAAGTCGCTTTGCGTTGCGATTCCGCAGGGGATCGGGATGATGATGGGAGATCCACGCCGCGCCTCATTCGGACGACGCTCGCCGGTCTCCGCCACTGAGCCGGCGCTCGTTGATTGAGGGGGTTACAGGATGCGACAGACGGTCATCTTCGGGGCGCTCATTATCCTGGCGATTTCACCCCGCCTCGAGGCGCAACGGCGCGGCGGGGACGACGTTCGCGCCAACTACGCCAAGCGTGAGGCCATGATCCCCATGCGGGATGGCGCCCGTCTGTTCACCGCGATCTACACGCCGAAGGACACGTCCAAGCCGTACCCGATCATGATGTCCCGCTCTCCCTACAGCACGAGCCCCTATGGAGAGAAGAGCTTCAGGCGGCGGCTGGGTCCGTCGTCCCTGTTCACCAGGTCCGGCTTCATCTTCGTGTACCAGGACGTGCGCGGGAAATACATGTCGGAGGGGGACTTCGTGCCTGTGCGCCCGCACAACCCGAATAAGAAGGGCAAGCAGATCGACGAGAGCTCGGACACCTACGACACCATCGAGTGGCTCTTGAAGAACATACCCAACCACAACGGCCGGGTGGGGACGTGGGGGATCTCCGCGCCGGGGTTCTACGCCACCCACACCACCATCGACGCTCACCCGGCGCTGAAGGCCGCGTCACCACAGGCGCCGGTCACCGACTGGTGGCTCGGCGACGACCGTCATCACAACGGCGCGCTGATGCTCCAGGCGAGCTTCAGCTTCGTGTCCTCCTATGGGGCGGTGCGGCCCAAGCCCAGCACCCGTGGGGCCCCCGGGTTCCGCAACTACGGCACCGGGGATGGCTACCAGTGGTATCTGGACCAGGGCCCGATGACAGCCTTCAACGACAAGCACTTCCATGAAAAGAACCCGCTGTGGAACGACCTCATGGAGCACGAGGACTACGACGCCTGGTGGCAGGCCCGCACCCCGCTCCCTCATCTCAATGACGTGAAGGCGGCGACCCTCACCGTCGGCGGCTTCTTCGACGCGCAGGATCTGTACGGGCCCCTGAAGACCTTCGGCGCCTACGCCAAACGCAATCCTCGGGGCCAGCACCACCTGGTCATGGGCCCCTGGTCTCATGGCAGCTGGTCCCGCGGCGCCGGCGACCGCTACGAGGCGATCTGGTTCAAGGAGAAGACCGGACCCTACTACCGGGAGAAGATCGAGTTTCCGTTCTTCGCCCATCACCTCAAGGGCGCGCCGAGCCCGGAGCTCCCGGTGGCGAGCGTGTTCGTCTCCGGATCCAACCAGTGGCACACCTTCGACCAGTGGCCGCCCAAGCAAGTGAAGCCCGCGAAGCTGTACGTCCACGCCGACGGCGACGTCGGCTTCAACAAGCCGAAGAAGGAGGGTGGCTTTCGCGAATACGTGAGCGACCCGGACAAGCCTGTCCCTCACACACCGAAGAAGGTCATCCGTCGGGACGACCGGTACGTGGTGCAGGATCAGCGCTTCGCCGCCTCACGTCCTGACGTGCTGGTCTTCGAGTCCGCTCCGCTCACCGAAGACGTCAGCGTCGTCGGCGAGCTGTTCGCGCACCTCTACGTCACCACCACCGGTACGGACGCGGACTTCGTGGTCAAGCTCATCGACGTCTACCCGCCGGACGCACAATACGAAGGGCAGAACACCCGGGGTGTGAAGATGGGGAACTTCCAGTTCATGGTCCGCGGAGAGATCATGCGCGCCAAGTACCGGAACAGCTTCGAACACCCGGAGCCCATGAAGCCCGGAGAGGTCGCCAAGGTGCGCTTCGACATGCAGGACGTGGCCCACACCTTCCTCGCCGGCCACCGGATCATGGTGCAGATCCAGAGCACCTGGTTTCCCCTTGCCAACCGCAATCCCCAGGTCTTCGTCAAGCAGTACAAGGCTTCGGCGGATGTCTATCGCAAGGCCACTCACCGTGTCTACATGAGTCCGCGTCACCCATCCCATCTGGAGATGAGCATCCTGAAGGCCGCTGGTAAACGTGGTCGTTGACCTGGTCGGCCATCGCTGGTTGAAGCGGCGTTGTATTAGAGTGGGGCGGTGGACGAAGCAGAGCGACTGAAGCGTCAGTGGGATCGAAGGGGCCGCTCCGAGCTCCGCGATCTGTACATCGCGTCCCATCCGGGGTGGGACGATCCCGCGGAGTGGCGTCGTCGGGCGGAGCTCGACGTCGGGTTCATCCTGACGGGGATTCCTGAGGAGAGCTTGGCCGACCTCGACGTGTTGGAGATCGGCAGCGGGGTCGGCCGCCTCGCGCGCGAGCTGGCGCCGCGGGTCAAGAGCTACACCGGCATTGAGATCGCGCCGTCGATCCTCGAGGAGGCGCGGTCACGATGCGAGGACATGGGCAACGCGCGGTTCTTCGAGGGTGATGGGCGCAGCGTTCCCGATCTCGCGGGTGACCGGGAGTACGGCTTCGTGTTCTCGGCCTCCGTTTTCATCCACTGCCCCAAGGACGTCATCGAGGCGAACCTGCAGGCGATGAGAGGTGCTGTTGCCCCGGGTGGTCTCGTGCGCTACCAATTGCTCGCCCTGCTCACGGATATGGAGGGGCTGGAGGTCCCAGAGGAATCAGAGGTCGCCATCACCGAGGCTGACACGGAACTCGAGAGCAACGAGCCCGACCTGCTGGCCCCCATCAGGGAGGCGGGGGAGGAGGAGCTGGTGGGCGAAGGCTACATGGGGCACTCGTTCGCATTCGACGAGGCGCGACAGATGTCTCTCCGGGTCTTCGGAGACGAGGTCGGGCTGATGCGGCTCGGGCGGCCTTTCATTATTGGGGAGTGGACGCGTCATCCCTGAGCCGGCCCGCTGATCGGTGCCCAGGGGCGCTCGCCTCGCCGGTGGCCTCAGGGGGGTACGCTGTCCCCGCCAGGGCGAACGCAGGTGTATTAATGGGTGGGTGGTTCGGGGCACGACGATGCTGCCCTCTCCGGCCACCATCGAGGAGACGGATGATGCGCTTGAAGACGACAGGGATGCTGGTGATCGGGTTGGTGTCGGTGGCCCTGATGCCGCTGTACGCGCAGGACCAGGGCGGGTCGCTGACGGCGGATAAACTGTTCGATCCCGCGCACCTCGTCGAGGTTCGTATCAAGATCGCCGAGGCCGATTGGGATGTCCTCACCTCCCAGGGCAGGACGTTTGTCGAGGCCCTTGGCAAGACGCCCATGGAGCGTCCCTTCACCTACTTCAAGGCCAGCGCCGTCATCGACGGCGTGGCGTTCGAGGGCGTCCGTGTTCGCAAGAAGGGCTTCATCGGTTCTCTGGACGAGGAGCGTCCGTCGCTGAAGATCCGCTTCGCCAAGGACGCCCCCATCAGCGGCGTCGACCGGTTGACCCTGAACAACAACAAGCAGGACCGGTCGCTCCTGAGCCAGTACCTGGGCTACAAGCTGTTCAACCAGGTGGGGATCATCTCGCCTCGGTGCAACCTGGCCAAGGTGACCGTGAACGGCCAGTACCTGGGCATCTACTCCCACGTTGAATCCGTGCGGGCCCCGTTCCTTCAGCGTAGTTTCGGGGACAGCTCGGGGGACCTGTTCGAGGGGACGGTGGCGGACCTCTTCGTCGATCGGCTCGAGCGGTTTGAGCTGAAGACGAAGACGACGGATCTCAAGACCCTGAAGCGCGTCGCCACGATCCTGAAGAAGAAGCGGCTCGACGTCAGGGCGCTTGACCGGGTCCTGGATGTGGACGCGTTCATCCGCTACTGGGCCATGGAGAGCCTGACCGGGTTCTGGGACGGCTACGCGAACAACCAGAACAACTACTTCATGTACCGGGACCCGAAGAAGGCCAGGTTCTACTTCATCCCGTGGGGTCTGGACGACGCGTTCACGAACTCGTTTCCGATCCCCCCCTACCGGCTGAAGATCAAGTCGGTGCACGGCAGCGGGCTGTTGCCGATCCGCCTCTACGCCAACTCGAAGATGCGCGAGCGCTATCTCCAGACCCTCGTCGGGTTGCTCCGGGATCACTGGAAAGAGGAGGCGATCCTGGCGGATATGGATCGCATGGAGAAGCTGCTGGAGGGCTCGATCCCGCGGGAGCAGGGCGACTTTCCCAAGGCCCTGGCCAAGGTGCGGCGGTTTGTCCAGCGCCGCCGAGCGGTCATGGAGAGGGAGCTCGACAAGTGGCCGTTGGAGGTGCGGACCGAGCCCAAGATCCCGGTCTACTTCAAGACCCTGGGCACGGCCGTGGGGACCTTCTCCACCAAGTGGAACGACAAGGCGCCGTCCGATCCATTCTCCAACGGAAAGGCCGAGTTGAAGCTCATCCTCGACGGCAAGGAGGTGCAGCTGAAGGTCGTCGGCGTCAGCGCCGAGCGCAGCACGATGGGGGAGGAGCGTCCGCGGCCGCCGGCCATCGTGTTCAGCGGCAAGCGGCGCTCGGGTGGCAAGCGCGTCACCGTGGCCTTCGGCCTGTCCATCGGCCGGTTCCGTCCGACGGACGGCGAGACGGTGAAGGTGGAGGGCGTCATGTTCGAGGGGTTCGCGTTCGACGCCATGCAGTGGATGACCGGAGAGGCGTCGTTCGAGAAGGCGAGCATGAAGAACGGCGACCCCGTCGTCGGCCGCGTGAGCCTGGCTATCGTGAAGATGGTCGGGGGCGAGTGATGCCCTCTCGGCGCGCCGTCGTCATGGCGGTGCTCGCCGTCGTCTCGTCGGCTCTCGGCCAACGGCACGAGCTGTGGCCCAAGGGTGCCCCCGGCGCGCTGGGGGACGCGTTGAAGGACCGCCCCTACGTCACCGTGCACGCTCCCAAGGGCGCGGCGGCGCCGCGCGCCGCGGTGGTCGTGTGCCCGGGCGGCGGCTACAAGCACCTGTCCGCCATCGGCGACTATCTCGGGTTGCTCACGGCCAACGGGCTGGTGGTCGTCCACCTGCGTTATCGTCTGCCGACGGACGGTTACGGGCACCCCGCGCCGCTGCGGGACGCGCTGCGAGCGATCCGCATGACGCGCGCGAACGCGCGGGCGTGGAACGTGGACCCTGGGAGGGTGGGTGTGCTCGGGTTTTCGTCCGGGGGGCACGTGGCGTCCACGGCGGCGACACACCACGACGCCCAGCCTCCCCGGTCTCACCGGGACGTGATCAGCCGGGTGAGCGGGCGCCCCGACTTCGTCGCCTTGTTCTGCCCCGTCATCACCATGGGCAAGCATGCCCACAAGCCGTCGGTCGTGCGCTTGCTCGGCAAGGCCCCGTCGTCGGAGCTATTGGCGGAGCTGTCGAACGAGCTGCAGGTGACCAAGGACACCCCGCCGACCTTCCTGGCTCACGCGAAGGACGACCGTCTGGTCACGCCCGAGAACAGCACCCTCTTCCACGATGCCCTGCGCAAATCTGGGGTCTCGGCCGAGCTACACGTCTACCCGAGCGGTGGTCACGGCTTCACCCGCGCTTCCGACGCCTGGAAGAAGGACCTGCTCGCCTGGCTCCGCGTCCGCAAGATCACTTCATGAGGCCGAGCATGGCCTCGCCGAACGCGCGTCCCATGCGGTTGAACCAGATGGCGCTGCCCAGGTAGTGGTAGGGGAAATCGCCGCCCACGAGCTTCCACTCCTCGAAGCGGTCGCGCCATTCCGGATAGAGTTTCTCGGCCGCCTTGTCCGCCAGCACGTCCGTGCGCACCGCCTTGACGTTGCCCTTGAACCCCTCGAGGTTCTCCATGGAGAGCTGGGCTTGCTGGATTTCCAGCATGGCGCCCCCGGCGGGCTTGGATCCGTTCTGCCCCATCAACCCGATGACGAAGGGGAGCTTGGGCGCCTTCAGGTCCTTGCGCACGTCCCTGATGAAGTGCGCCATGTTGGACGCGTACTCCTTCTGGGCGTCGTTGTACTGGTCGTTCCACCCCTGGAACCAGACGAACCCCGCCATCTGCAGCTTCCGTCCCTTCAGGGTCGGGAACATGGTCTGGTAGGCGTCGACGGTGTCCTTGACCTCCTTCATCATGTTCCGATACGACGAGCCGTATCCGCCCTTGATGTCGTCCATGGTCGGCAGCGGATCGTTCTTCTTGTTCTTCTCATTCCGCTTCTTGACCCCCTCCTGGGCCTTCTCCAGTTCGACCTTGAGCTTGGCGTCGGAGGGCAGCCCCGCCGAGGGTGACCGGAACAGCTTGAACAGGGAATGCCCGCCCCACGCCGCCTTGATCAGGAGGACGGGCTCCTTGAAGTGGTCGCCCATGACGGTGCCGAACTCGAGCTCGACGCCGGTGCGGTCGCGGCTGCCGTAGCCGATGGTGAGGGGGCCGTTGCGTCCGAGGTACTTGATGAACGCGTCGTCACGGACGATCCACTCGCCGTCCTTACGCAGATGGGCGAACAGCTGCTTGGTCTCGGCGGCGGTGGCCTGGTGGGTCAGCAGCGCGTTCGGGGCCTTCCCCTCCATGTTGGATTGCCCGGCCAGGATGAACACCTTCACGGGCGCCTTCTGAGCTGCGACGTTGGTCGACAGGATGGCGAGGAGACAGGCGACGAGGGAGAGCAGGGGGTTCAGCTTGTTCATGGTGGTCTCTCAGAGTCTGCGAACGTATGCGAAGTAGGCGCCGCGCGTCTTCCCGTCGGCGAGCGTCATGGTGGTCTGCAGCCGCGTCGGCCCCGGCTTTAGATCGACCTTGAAGGACACCGCGGTGGCGCCCTCCGTGACGTCCGCGGACCGGTCGACGCCGGCGATCTTCAGGTGTGCCTTCTTGCTGGCGAGGGGCCGGTCTTCGTGCTCGGGCCAGCGCCGCAGTGTGATCTCGTAGGACCCGCCACGGGTCACGTCAACGGCCCAGAAGCCGTTGCCCAGGTGGCCGTTGCGGACGTGGTTCTGGTGCCACGAAGAGCGCCGCTGGTTGGTCACGTGCCAGTCGTGGGGATGCAGCTGGGTGCGCGGTTCGGCGTCGGTGCCCAGGGCGATGCGCACCGGCTCCGCGAAGCTCTTCGAGAGGCTCGTCCACCACTCCTCGTAGCTGCCGCGGAGCTCAGAAACGCGGTCCGGGTTTCCCTTTGCGACGTCCGCCTTCTGTCCCGGGTCGGCCTTGATGTCGAACAGCTGCTTGCCGTTGACCAGCCGCCACCGCTCGGTCATGACCGCGGACTTGCGCCACTTGATCGGGTCCGGGACGCGCTGGGAGTGGACCAGCAGGGTGCGGGAACGCAGCGTCTTGCGGTCGCCCCTGAGGGCGGCGACGAGGGAGGCCCCGTCGAGGGTTGGCCCCGAAGGCCGCTTCAGTCCGCACAGCTCCTGGAGCGTCGGCGCCATGTCGATGTGGGCCGTGAGCTGGTCGACGTCCCGTCCCCCCGTGAGCTGGCCCTCGGGCCAGTAGAAGAAGCAGGGGACGCGGTGTCCGCCGTCGTACTCCGATCCCTTCGCGCCGCGCATGCCGGCGTTGAACCCCTTGAACTTGGCGTTCTTCGGGCGCCACCCCGCTGCGGTTCCGTTGTCCGTCATGAAGACGAACAGGGTGTTCTTGGTGATCCCCAGCTTGTCCAGGTGAGCGACGAGCCGCCCGACGTTGTCGTCGATGTTCGTGATCATGCCGTAGAAGTTGGCCATCTGCTGGGGGACGCCGGCCTTGGCGTAGGGGTCGCTGTACCGCTTGTCGACGAAGTAGGGTCCGTGCGGCGCGTTGGTCGACAGGTATACGAAGAACGGCTTGTTCCGGTCCGCGGCGATGAACCGTTTGGCATTGTCGAACCAGACGTCGGTGCAGTAGCCCTTTACCTTCTCGGGGCTTCCGTTGCGAAAATAGGTGTCGTCGAAGTAGTCGTTACCCCAGTAGTCCGGCCCCTGGCCGACGCCACCGCCGCCGTGATAGAAGGCCGCATCGAATCCCTGGTCCTGGGGTCGCAGCGGCGCGTTCTCACCCAGGTGCCACTTGCCGAACATCCCGGTGCGGTAGCCGCTGGCGCGGAAGGTCTCCGCGAGGGTGACCTCGGTTCCCCGCATCAAGGACCGCCCCATGATGGTGTGCCAGACGCCGGTGCGGGTCGAGTAGCGCCCCGAGAGGAGCGCCGAACGGGTCGGGGAACAGGTCGGGTCGACGTGGAAGTTGGTCAGNCTGACGCTGCGCGCGTGCAGCTGGTCCAGGTGCGGCGTCTTGATGACCTCGTTGCCGTGTGCCCCGACGTCNCCGTAGCCCTGGTCATCGGTGATGACCAGGACCACGTTGGGGGCTTGCCCGATCAGGGAGGCGGCGGTGAGCAACAGCAGCAACAGGGATCGCTTCATGGCTGCCCAGCATACCCGTGCAGCGCCAACGAGGACGCTGACGGCGGGGTGTCTCCCGAGGCGAGGTGATCCGCTCAGGACGCCCGTGGAGGGCAGGATCAGAACGTCGCGCGCGACACGTTGGTCGCGTTGAGTGAGTTGCCCACGATCCGCACGAGGACGACGTCCACGGTGGTGCCGGCGGGGAGCTGGATCGTGCCCGCGGGCGCCAGGAACGGGACATCGGGGAACATGTTGGGAGCGGCGATGTAGTGGAAGACGCCACCGAGGACCGCCGGGTAGCTGACGATCGAGAACGTGAAGGCGTCGGGCAGGATGCCGAAGAAGCCTCCTCCACCCACCGGGAGGGTCGTGTTGTAGGTGACGAGCAGGTAGCCCTCGGAGGTCCCCGGAGGATTGGGGGGACCGGAGAGCTGGACGTCACCGACGCCTCCACCGCTGGTCGCCAGGACGAGGATCGGCTCCGTGATCGTCATGAGGGCCGCCTCGGTGTGCGTGTCCGATCCGTTGGTCGGATCGCTCACCACGAGGCTCACGTCGTAGGTCCCTGGGGCTGTGTAGGTGTGGCTCGGGTTCTGGGCCGTGGAGATGCTCCCGTCGCCGAAGCTCCAGATCCAGCTGCTCGCTCCGCCCGCTGCTGAACTGAAGCTGGTGTCCGTGAAGTTGGCGGTCAGGGGCGCCGGCCCCGCGGTCACGTCGACGGTGAAGCTCGCGAAGATGCCGGAACCGGGCGTATAGCAGACGGTGCCGTTCCATGTGCGAGGCGTGAATGTCGAGCCGAAGTTGCTGCCTTTTCCAGATCCGACGAGGACCTGGATGTTGGAGTCCGACGCGGCGACCGTGCCGACTGCGGTGGGCGCGTTCGTGTAATTGAATCCGGTTCCGGTCGTGACCGTCAGGTAGAAGCCCTGGGTGACACCAGCCGGGATCAGATATCCGAGGCTCAGCCCCAGGTTCGTGGCATTGCCGACGCCGGCGGACGTCACGCTCGCGCTCCCGAGGAGCGTCCACCCAGAGGAGGTGGTGGATACGGGGCTCCATGACCCACCGCCGGTGACGGCGTAGACCTGGACCGTCCAGTTCCCCGAGTCGATGTTGCAGTCGAAGTCGTTGATGAGGACGGGGTTGGTGGCAACGATGTCGAACATGTTGCCGGCCTGTCCGTTGTTGTTCGCGAACGTCGTCGTCACGCAGAACTGACCGAGCGCCGAGGCGGAGATGAGCAGCACCAACGCTGCCACGAGGGCGGTACTTCTGATCATCGAGGTGTTCTTTCTGGAGCTTATGAGCGGCGCATTCGACGGGGCAGGCGCCCGATCTTCCAGGGGCCCTCATTCTACAGTAAGCGGTCTCAGGCCCGTCAGGCGGCTTGCTGTGGGGCAGGGGACGCGCCTCTCGCCGTGCACGGAGATGGGGCGGTTAGAGTGCGCCCATGACGATGCCCGCGATGGAAGGTCAGGCGATCCCATGCCCGAGCTCCCCGAGGTAGAGACGGTCCGTCGCGGGCTCGAGGACCATCTCGATGGCGCACGCATTGCCGATGTGGAGCTGCGCCGCAAGGACCTGCGTTTTCCCTTGCCACGAGACATGCGGGCTCGCCTTTGCGGGCGCCGGGTGCTCGGTGTCGACCGACGTGCGAAGTACCTCCTCGTGCGTCTCTCCGACGGGTTGACGTTGCTCGCTCACCTGGGCATGTCGGGTTCCTTCACCCTCCTTCAGGCCGACGAGGATTGTGAACAGGGTCCCCACGACCACGTCGTTCTTCACCTGGAAGACGAGCGTCGCGTGATCTACACCGATCCGCGCCGGTTCGGGATCATGGATCTTCTGCGTACAGGACGGGAGTCACGTCACAAGCTGCTCGGCCACCTCGGACCTGAGCCGCTTGATGACGGATGGGACGCCGCCGCCCTGTGCGACGCCTTGCGTGGGCGGCGCACGAGCATCAAGGCGGCGCTCCTCGATCAGGAGACCGTCGTCGGCGTGGGTAATATCTACGCATGCGAGGCGTTATTCCAGGCGAGGATCTCCCCGCGGCGGATGGCCGCCTCCGTCGCCGGGCGTCACGGAACGACGCTCCGCGCGCGGCGCCTCGTGAGCGCGGTCAAGTCGGTTCTGGCGGAGGCCATCCGTGCGGGAGGCTCGACGCTCCGCGACTTCCGCTCCTTGGAGGGGGAGCTCGGTTACTTTGCCAATAGCTTCCAGGTCTATGACCAGGAGGATGCGTCGTGCGTTCGTCAAGGATGTGATGGCCGCGTTCGACGGATCGTCCAATCCGGCCGATCCACTTTCTACTGCTCGGGTTGCCAGGGCTGACCGGCGATGACATCACGACGGGCCGGCGGTAACGGCTGATCACCTCTCGATAAACCTGACCGGTGGCGCTGATGTCAGTAGACTGGAGGGGTGTTGTAGTGGCCTCGATTTGCCTGGAGGTGCGTGGTGTCCGTCGTCAGAATCTCGCTGGCTATCGGTTGTCTTCTTGCCCTGTCGCCGGCGGTTCGTGGACAGGCCCTGCTGCTCGCGCACTGGCCGTTCGATGATCCCGCCGGTGCAGGCGTCTTCGAGACCGTGCAGGGCGGAACCGAGACGGTCATGGGTGTGGACGCGCGTATCCCGGGGCCTTTCGGGAACGCGTTGCAGTGCGACGGCTCGAGCACCTACTTCGACACCGCTGTCAACCAGACTCCGTGGAACTACCTCACCAGTTTCACGGTCGCCTGCTGGTTGCAGCCGGCGCCCGGGCAGACGATATGGGTGCCGATCGTGGACCAGCACAACGCCAGCCAGAGCCTGGGGCTGTTCGTCGGATTGAGCTCTAGCAACGGCTCCCATCTCGCCGTAGGCAACGGGGTGACATGGCAGCCGTTGTACGGTCCCAGCGTGGCGGCGGGGATGTGGACGCACTGCACGTTCGTGTTCGACGCGGCGGCCGTGACCGGCGAACTCAAGTGCTACCTCAACGGCGTTCCGGTGTTGACGACCAATATCCCCGGGGGTCCGATGCTCGATCCGCGAGGCAGCATCCAGATGCGGATCGGGGCTCGGGTCGACAACGCGGGGTTCTTGAACGCGGGCATCGACGACCTCGCGATCTATGACGGCGCGCTGACGTTGACCACCATCCTCGACATCATGGCGAACGGCGCGCAGCCGGTGTTCCCCGAGTACCAGACCAATTCGTGGCAGGCGAGCTTCACCGTCGACGGCGTGCAGGGGGGGCAGCAGGCCGCCGCCACCGTCACGGTTCCGGTTGGGATGCAGGCGACCCTCGGGTTCTCCAGCTTCAACGTGGGGCAGCCGTGGGATCTCGGCTCGGGCATCGCACCCCTCGTCCCCACGAGCGCCGGTGCCCTGCTCTCTTCCGATGGCCAGATCGTCAATCTGGACGTGACGGACCCGACGTTGTCGACCTGGTTCAACTTCATGCAGGGGCCCAACTGGGGGCCCCTCCTGGCACTGTCGATCCCGTTCTCGATCCCTTCCGCCGCCTCGATCTCCGCCCAGATGATCGTGGCGAGCCCCGCGCTGCCGTCGGGCGTCGCCCTGTCTCAGCCCGTGCGGTTGATCGTCCAGTAGGGAAGCGCCGGATGTCTGTTTTCAGCCGCTCGCTGGTCATCGGTTGTCTTCTTGTGCTGGTACCGGCGGTTCGTGGGCAGGCCATGCTCGCGCACTGGTCCTTCGATGACTCCGCCGGTGCTGGTGTCCTCGAGACCGTGCAGGGCATCACCGAGACGGTCGTGGGCGCCGACGTGCGTGTCCCGGGACCGTTCGGGACCGCGCTGCAGTGCGATGGCTCGAGCACGTACTTCGACACCGCCGTCTACCAGGTCCCGTGGAGCTATCTCAACAGCTTCACGGTCGTTTGCTGGTTGCAGCCCGGGCAGGGACAGGCGACGTGGGTGCCGATCATGGACCAGCACAACGTCACCCAGAACATGGGGCTGTTCGTCGGGCTGAGCGTCAGCAACGGCGCCCATCTCGCCGTAGGCAACGGGTCCACATGGCAGTGTTTGTGTATCGGCCCCACCGTCACGGCGGGGGTGTGGACGCACTGCGCCTTCGTGTTCGACTCGGCGTCTGTGAACGGCGAGCTCAAGTGCTACATCAACGGCGTGCTGCTTTTGACGACAAATGTCCCCGGTGGGCCGATGCAAGATCCGCGAGGGAGCGTCCAGATGCGGATCGGGGCTCGAGTCGACAACACAGGATTCTTGAACGCGGCCATTGACGACCTCGCGATCTATGACGACGTGCTCACGTTGAACACCATCGCCGACGTTATGGCCAACGGAGTCCCGTTGTTCCCCGAGTATCAGACGAATTCGTGGCAGGCGAGCTTCTCCGTTGACGGCGTGCAAGGGACGCAACTGGCCGCGGCCACCGTCACGATTCCGGTCGAGATATACGACGTGACCGGACTAGCCATCACCGCCGTCGACCTCGACCTGCTATACGATGACCAGGTGTTG
>NYSS01000015.1 GCA_002683135.1 Planctomycetota bacterium
TTCGCGAACCCGGGCGAGTTGACCCGCAGTCAACGCCCACAGAGGTCTTTTTTCGTACTCGCCCGACAGCACCGCCGCTTGATCTTCCAACTGACGGACAGAGACGAAGAGAACGTTACGTCTTCTTGCGAGCGACCACCTTCTTTTTCTTCGTCGCCTTCTTCTTGGTGGTCATCTTCTTGCTCGCCGTCTTCTTCGCCGCAGGCTTCTTCTTCACCCACGCGGCTTCGTAGGTGGCGATGAATTTCTTGAGCTTGATGCGCTTGATGGTCTTGCCGACCACGTCGAGGGGGACATTCTCGATCTTCTTGATGCGAACGCAGGAAGCACCCATGTCGAGCTTGTTGTCGGTGGCCTTCCAGGCATCGACGAAGCGCTCCTTCTCATCCGCGGAGGTGTAGATGCAGAAGAGATGAAGGCTGATGTGGTTCTTCTGGGAGGCGATGCCGGCGAAGGGAAGGGGTTGGCTGGCGTCGCAGTGGTAGCCCGACGGGTAGAGGGAGTGGGGGACGAAGTAGCCGATGGCGCCGTACTGCATCCCCTCCTTGAAGCCCTTGTCCAGGTTGGCCTTGATGACCTTGCGGAGCGCGTTCACGGCATCCCGGCGGTCCTTGGGGAGCGAGGCGAGGTATTCGGCGACGGTCGTTGGCTTGGCCATAACGATCCATGAGACCCCACGCCGGGCAGGAGCGCAAGGCGCCTGGGGTCGCGGGCAACGTGGGCGAGGTCCGTCTTGCCTGTCAACGGCTTCGGGCCCGCGACAACTGCAAGCACCGGTTGCGCCCCGATCGCAACGCAAGGCGTGGCGCGAGCGCCCCTCCACCACAGATTGTGCGGCCGTCCGTTCACGGACATAATCACCTCATGACACGCCCGCTGCCCGAGCTCCCCGCGGACCCACTGGAACGGTTCATCTCCATCGGGGCTGCCCTCGAAGAGGGCCGTGGGTGGACCGAATCGGCGCTGGCGTTCCGCTTCGCCACCGCGGCCCTGGTGACGACACAGGGCTCACCGAACGAGATCGCGAACGGGCTGCGCGCGGTGGCCGACGACCTCAAGGCGCGCGCAGGTTGGTTCGGACCGATGCGTTCGAGCATCCGGTTTCTGGTCGCCGCGATCCTGCTGCGCAACGCCATCGACCCGGCAGCGTTCGACGCCGCCTGCTCCGAGATCAACGACGGGCTGCGGGAGCGCAAGCTGCGCCGGAACCGATCTCACGCCCTCCTGGCCGCCTTGATCCTCGTGAACAACGATCAGCAACGAATGGAATCGGCGCAGCTGGACCGGATGGCGGAGGTCTTCCTCGCCATGAAGGAGCACCATCCGTGGATCACCAACGCGGGCGACTACGCCCCGTGTGCGCTCCTCGCCACCACCGACACCGGCATCCCCGAGATGATGCAGCGCATCGAAGCCGCCTACGAAGGGCTGCGACAGCGAGGCTACTCCCGCGGGGACCGTCTCCAGCGCGCGTCCCACCTCATGTTCTTCAACCCCGCTGAAGACCGGATAGCCACCGATCGCTTCGACGCCCTCTTTCATGCCTTCAAGCAACAGGGCCTGTGGATGCACGGCGGCGACTACGACGAGATGGCGATCTTGAGCTTCGTGGACGCGGCACCCGACAACGTGGTCGGCTGTGTCCTCGATCATCGCGAGAAGATCTCGGCCCTGCGCCCGCGCCCGGGCAAGGAGATCTCCTTCAGCCTCGCCTGCGGCACGGCCTTTCTTGAGCTCGCCCGGGGCTCCGTTGGGGACATCCTGGACACCGCCCAACTCCTCCAACTGCAAGCGATCCTCGAC
Organism: Planctomycetota bacterium; assembly: GCA_002683135.1. GTDB lineage: Bacteria > Planctomycetota. Next base: position 1,804 of record NYSS01000015.1, read on the forward strand.
GCCCAGACCGCCGCCGTGATCGCCTCCACGTCAGCCGCGTCAGCCGCAAGCTCGAGCGGATGACGCGCAGTCGCTCGGGTCAGTCGCCGAACGTGATGGAGAGGGTGTCGCTGAGGCGGATCGGACAGGGCGTCGCGCCGGGGATGTACTCACCGTACTGGGCGTACACCGTGATGCCGCAGAGCGCCGGGGGGAGATTCGACGCCGGATACACCAGGGTGTAGTTGCCGGCCGCGTCGGTGACCGTGTTCAACTGGATCAGCGGGTTCGCGATCTGGATGTTGATGGTCCCGGTGCAGCCGCTGAAGATCGCCGAGGTGGGCAGCGGGGTCAGCGCCAGGTCCACGAGCAGCAGACCGGGCGCGCTGGGCGTGGCGCCCGAGACCGACAGCGCCGCCGCGCAGCCGACCTGCCCCGTGCTGGTGGTCGTCAGGGTGACACCGTTGCCACCGCCCACGTTGCTCACGCCCCCAGGAGTCCCGCAGGTCAGGCAACCCGTCACGTTGGCCGCCAGGATGGCGATTCCAGCGTTGGGGTTGGTGCCATTGGAGAAGGTGATCGTCGTCAGGACATCGCCCACGTGCGCGCTCAGGTCGACGTTGCCTTCGGTGATGCCCAGGTTCGCATCCGGCCCGCCATAATCGATCGACGCCGTGCCCGGAAACGCGCCGCCATACCAGTCGCCGCTGCTCAAGGTCTGGGTGACCCCGTTCCCGCTCTGAAAACCGAAGGTCACATCGAAGCTGCCTCCCCCATCGCTGATCTGGTAGAGGAAGCTCGCGGCCGACGACAGGCCGATGTTCACCGGCGTGCCCAGGTTCGTCGTCTGCGGCGTCGACTGATTCACATTGGTGAGCCAGTTGGGCTGGATACCGATGTTGTCGCCGTTGGCCGTCGGTTGGAACGCCCAGATCCCCGTGGTCACGGTGTTCCGGTTGCCCAGGTGGACGATGTCCAAGACGCCGGGTATGGGCATGAGGAAGTAGGGCGCCAGCAGCGGCGAGGCCGGCACTCCGGCGGTGAAGTCCAAGCCCCGGTCGGAGATCGAACGATATCCGGTCGGCGCGTCAGGCATCCCGCTCTCGCCCGTGTGCACGATCCCGTTGTAGTTGTAGTTGAGCGGGATCTGGATGGTGGTGTCGGACAGGGACGCGTTCACGTTCGCCGCGATGATGGCGTAGCCGGCGTTCTGGTTGGAGCGGTTGCTGAACGACAGCCACGCGATGGCCTCGCCCACGTACCCGCTGACATTGATCGTGCCCTCCGTGATGGAGAGGTTGTTGTCCGGCGCGCCGCTGTCCACCTGGCCGGTCCCGGCGTAGGGGCCGCCGTACCAATCTCCACCGCTGAGGTTCGCGGTGGTCGTGGCGCCGCTGAGGAAGCCGATGGTCACGTCGAAGCTGCCGCCCCCGTTACTGATCTGGAACAGCACGCTGACCGTCGTGGTGAAGCCGGGCTGAACGGTGATGGGCGACGGCAAGTTGGAGGTCTGGGGCGTGGTCTGGTCCACGTTGATCAGCCAGTTGGGCTGGACCCCGATGTTGTCGCCGTCGGGCATGGCGTCAAAGACGAAGGCGCCACCAGTCACCGTGTTCCGGTTACCGAGGTGAACGATGTCGCTGGTGCTGGGCACATTCACGATGGCGTAGGGCGCCAGCAGCGGGTCCACGGGCACGCCCGCAGAGAAGTCGAGACCGCGATCGGAGATCGACCGGAAACCCCAGGCGCTGTCCGGAACGCCGCTCTCCCCCGCATGGACGATCCCGTTGAAATTGCAGTTCAGCGGAATGTTGGTCGTGCTCTGCGCAGCGACGCCGGACACGGACAGAGCCATACACACGAGCACGAGCGAGGAACGGAGACCGAGGCTGCAGGCACGCATGGACAGATTCTCCTCGAGTCGGATTGAGGTGGGACGAGCGCGGGGGGATTCACCTCCACGATACCACGGGCCAGGGGGACCCCGCCGCCGACGAGATCCTCCGTCTGCGGGCACGGCTCAACGGCTCATACCGAGCCGGCGCCGTCCGCGCTCTCGAGCCGCCAGCCCGCCGCCAGCCCGGCGACGACGATGCGCCCGCAGGCCTCAGAGTCCGACCCCGCGTCGTGATGGTTGAGGGAGATCCCGAGGTGGCGACAGACATCGGGCAGCTTGGTCGGGTAAATGCCCCAGACCGACCGCGCCATCTGCACGGTGCAGACGAACGGGATCGCCGGATCCTGCACCCCGTACCTCCGGCAACACGCCTNCAGNACGTCGTCGGTCGAAGGGGGCGTTGTGAGCCACGAGAGCATCGGCGGCGGTGACCTTCGGCGCGATCTTCTCCCACACCTCAGGGAACTCCGGTTGATCTCGAACGTCGTCCCACGTCAGNCCGTGGATATAGGTGAACACGAACTCGTCCGACGGCGGGCGGATGAGGTGCTGCTCAACGCTCACCAGCTCCCCGTCCGTGACGATGGCGACGCCGATGGCGCAGGCGCTGTCTGCGTCGTTGTTCGCGGTCTCGAAGTCGATGGCAGCGAAGCTCGCGCCCGGCGTTGCGGAGGATGTTCCCATGGTGCTGATGTCGGCTTGTTGGTGAGAGCCCCGANCCCGCTCAGCGGCCCGAAGCTCGGTCGTGCGTCACGCTGGACGACGGGCGACCGTATCAGCAAGCGGCCAAACGCGCGAGGAACGCGCGAGCCCTTCCCAGATCTCCTATCATGCCAACGCCGGCTGACGCCCAGGAGATACAAGAGATGGNACCAAACATGAAATCGATCGTCGCGCTGCTCGCGTTGTCGTTGTCCGTCGTCGGGCAGGCCGCAAACCCCGCCGCCGGCGTCACCCCGGTGCGCATGGGCTGCGGGGAGATGACGTTCGACACGGTCCCCGGCTGGGGGCTGGGGCCCGATGGGAAGTCGCTCCTGGGGCCGACCCATGGCGGCGTGGTCATCGACAAGGCCGGCAGCATCTACACCAGCGCCNGGAAGGGCGTCGCCGTGTTCTCCCCNGAGGGCAAGATCNTCCGAGCGTTCCTCGGTGANGATTACACGGACATCCATGACGTGGAGATCCGCGAGGAGGACGGCGTCGAGTACATCTACGGCGCCCGCAACAGCAGCGCCGAGGGGATCAAGTTCCGCGCCAGCGACGGCGAGGTGGTCCTGCGGCTGAAGTTCCCCGCCGAGTCCGGCCTCAACCTCACCAAGTTCAGCCCCACCGCGATCANGGTCGCGCCCAACGGCGACATCTTCCTGTCGGACGGATACGCGAGCAATCACATCTTCAAGTTCGACAAGACNGGCAAGTACNTGATGCACTTCGGCACCAAGGGCAACGGCCTGAAGCAATTCAACACCGCCCACGGCATGACCCTGGACACCCGCTACAAGCCGCCGCGCCTGCTGATCTGCGACCGCAACCATCGCCCCAAGGGACGCCTGGTGCACTACGACCTGGACGGCAACTTCATGTCCGAGGTGGTGACCGGGTTAGGCATGCCCACCTCCGTCGCCATCCAGGGCGACCACGTCGCGGTCCCCGACCTGCACGGGCGGCTGGTCATCCTCAACAAGAGCAACACCATCATGGCGGTGCTCGGGCACAACCCGAACCCCCGCCAGAGGGTCAACTTCAACGTGCCCCAGGAGCGCTGGATCGAGGGCATCTTCAGCGGCACCCACGGCTCCTACTGGGACAANGACGGCAACCTCTACGTCCAGGACTGGAACATCGCGGGACGCATCATGAAGCTCGTCCGCGTCAAGTAGACGCGGGCGCCTACATGTGGAAGCCGGGGGTGGACAGGGACAGGCGGGTCTCCTCCTCGTCCATGTCCTCACCAATGGTCTCGAACAGGGGCGTCGACAGGTAGCGCTCCCCCGTATCCGGGAGCATGCAAAGGATGACGGCGCCCGCATCGGCGCGCTCGGCGACCTGCATGGCCGCGGCGAAGGTCGCGCCGCCTGAGATCCCGGTGAGGATGCCCTCCTTGGAGGCCAGCTCGCGCGACCAGTGAATGCCATCGGCGCCGGACACCGGCACCACCTCGTCGAACATCTTGTGGTCGATGGCCTCCTGCAACACCAGCGGGATGAAGTCCGGCGTCCATCCCTGAATGGGATGGGGTTCGAACGCGGTGTGGCTCACCGCGGGTGCGCCGTCTTCGCTGCGATCCTGCCCGTCACCGCTGCCGATCAGCTGGGCGATGTCCGGCTCGCTGAGCACGATCCGGGTCCCCGGGCTGGACTGGCGCAGCACCCGGGCCACCCCGGTGAGCGTGCCGCCGGTGCCGTAGCCGGACACCCAGTAGTCGAGGCTCTTGCCGTCGAAGTCGGCGAGGATCTCCCTGGCCGTGGTGTTCTCATGAACGAGGGCGTTGGCCGACGTCTCGAACTGGGCGGCCAGGAACCAGCCGTTCGCGTCTACCAGCTCCTTGGCCTTCTTGTACGCGCCGATGCCCTTCTCCGTGCGCGGGGTGAGGATCACCTTGGCGCCGAAGAAGCGCATCAGGCGACGCCGCTCGATGGAGGCGCTGTCCGGCATGGTGACGATGAGCGGGTAACCCTTGGCGGCGCAGACCATGGCCAGGCCGACCCCCGTGTTACCGCTGGTGGCCTCGACCACGATCTCCCCGGGCTTGAGCGCGCCGCTCTTCTCCGCTTCCTCGATGATGCTGATGGCGAGGCGATCCTTCACCGAGCTGGCTGGATTGAAGTACTCAGCCTTGACGTACATCTCGACACCCGCGGGAGCGATGTTGTTGACGCGCACGCAAGGCGTGTCCCCGATGGTGTCCAGGATCGTGTCGTAGACCTTCCCTCGCCCAACCGTCTGTCGCGTTTGCATCTCGGCCGTCCCGTTTCTCTTCTTCCTACCTGGATCATCTGGCGAGGCCGTCGCCCGCCGGCGCGCATCATATCTGGTCAGCGGCGACCCATGACACGGCCCCTACATACGAGCTACAGAGGACCTCAGGCTTCTTCGTCGGACGCGTCGCTCGCGTCCGAGGACGTCAGCGGCAGGATGTCGGCGGCATCGGACTCGGGGAGCTCTTCGACTTCCCGCAGCTTGCGCTCCATGGCGCGGGTGCGGCGCCCGACGTCGTCCTCGATGGTGCGGGACGCGGCTTCGAGCTGCTTCTGGACCTTCCCCAGCACGTCACCGAACTTCCCGAACTCCTGCTTCACCGCGCCGAGGACTGCCCAGACCTCGGCGGAGCGCTTCTCGATGGCCAGACTCTGGAAGCCCAACCGCANGCTGGTNAGCAAGGCGGCCATGGTGCTGGGACCGGCCACGTTGATGCTGTACTGCTGCTGCAGCTGCTCGATCAGGGCGGGATGGCGGACCACCTCGGCGTACAAGCCCTCGGTGCCTAGATACAGCACGGCGAAGTTGGTGCTGTGGGGCGGATCGATGTACTTGCTGTGGATGTCCTTCGCGGCGTTCTTGACCGCGACCGCCAGCGCTTTCGTCGCCGCCTGAACGGCGACCGGGTCTGCCTTCTCCGCTGCCTCTTGCAGGCGACCGTAGTCCTCGATGGGGAACTTGGAGTCGATGGGCAGCCACACCTGCTCCTGGTCGCCGCCCTTCGCACCGGGGAACTTGACCGCGAACTCGACGCGCTCCCTCGAGCCGGGGCGCACCTCCACGTTCCGCTCGAACTGGCCAGGCGCCAGGATCTGCTCCAGGATGCTGCCCAGCTGCAGCTCGGCCCAGGTCCCACGGGTCTTGACGTTGGTCAGCACTCTCTTCAGATCACCCACACCGGCGGCGAGGACCTGCATCTCGCCGAGGCCCTTGTGGACCGACTCGAGCTGCTTGCGGACGCTGTCGAACGACGCGCTGAGCTTCTTCTCCAACGCGGTCTGCAGCTTCTCGTCGACGACCTTGCGCATCTCGTCGAGCTTCTTCTGGTTGCCGTCCTGCAGCTCCTTGACGCGCTGGTCCAGGGTGAGGCGGATGGCGTCGAAGCGCTTGGCCAGGGTCTCCAGCTGCGACGTCTGCACCGAGACCAGGCCCTTGAGTGACTTGTCGAGGGCCTCCTGGGCGTCCCGTTGGCGGGCGGCGAGCTCCTCCCGGCCTTCCCGCAGCTCCTTGCGCAGGATCTCGCTCGCGCTGCTGCCGCCGCCAAGCTGCAGGCTCAGCCGCACCAGCAACGCCAGGACAACCAGGATCGAGATCAGAGAGAGCCAGAGAAGGAGATCGGTCACACCCAGAGGTTAGCGCAGGCGCCGTCAACTTGCAGGCGCCAAGACATCCTCTGTGATCGGCCGCGTAAATGACCGAGCACCCAATACGACAAAGCTCGGAGAGCCGTGAAGCATGCAGTTGACGAGCGCGAACGTCGGAGCCATGCAGACCATGGGATGCGTAGCGAGGGCAATCCAAGCTCTCTCCCCGATCCTGGCAGCGGAACACTACCCCCCCACATCCGCCTGGAGAGACACTCCGGGTAGACTCTGCGCTCGGGCTCCGGGATCAAACCGGAGCAAACATCCCCGATCGCGGACGCTGGACTTGCGGCGTCCCGATCCCAGGTTGCGAGGTCTACGAAACATGAGAGCCAAGACCCTGGCGGCGCTGCTCGTCTTGATGACCGCACCGTGCTTCGGGCAAGACCGTGCCCAGGCCTTTGTCGGCGCCCGCATCATCCCCGTCGAAGGGGATGAGATCCCCTCCGGCACCCTGGTCGTTCAGGCCGGAAAGATCGTCGCCGTCGGTTCATCGAACGCGGTCCGCGTTCCCGACGGCGCCGCACGCCACGACGTCAGCGGCAAGGTCATCATGCCCGGACTCATCTGCACCCACAGCCACATCGGTGGCCCCTCCGGGGGTGACCGTAGCGGTCCGTTGCAGCCGGACTGCCGCGTGCTCGACTCCATCAACGTCCGTGACCCCGGGTTTCGCAAGGCCCACGCCGGCGGACTCACCACCCTCAACGTGATGCCGGGCTCAGGGCACCTGTGCAGCGGACAGACCGTGTACCTCAAGCTGCGCAAGGACCCGGTCACCATCGACGACCTGGTGCTGACCACCTCCAAGGGCGTCACCGGCGGACTGAAGATGGCCAACGGGACCAACTCCCAGAGCGGCCCCCCCTTCCCCGGTACCCGCGGCAAGTCCGCGGCGCTGGCGCGGGGCCTGTGGGTGAAGGCCCAGGCCCATCGTGAGGCCCTGCAGACGGCCGTGAACGACCCGACCAAGAAGCCGAGCCGCGACCTCGGCCTCGAGGCCCTCGTCGAGTGCCTCGAAGGCAAGCGGGTGGTCCACCATCACACCCATCGCCACGACGACGTCATGACCGTGATGCGCCTGTCCAAGGAGTTCGGCTTCCGCGTGGTGCTGCACCACGTGAGCGACGCGTGGCACGTGGCCAACGAGATCGCCGCCGCCAAGGTCCCCTGCTCGATCATCGTCATCGACAGCCCCGGCGGCAAGATCGAGGCGAAGGACATCGACTGGGGCAACGGCGCGGCGCTGGAGAAGGCCGGGGTCCTCACCGGCTTCCACACCGACGACGGCATCACCGATTCCCGGTTCTTCCTGCGCTCCGCGGCCCTGTCCGTGCGCGCCGGCATGTCCCGCGAGGCCGCCTTGTACGGGATGACCATGGCGGGCGCGCGGATGCTCGACCTGGATGACCGCACCGGTTCCTTGAAGGCCGGCAAGGACGCCGACTTCGTCGTCTACTCGGGCGATCCCCTCTCCGTCTACACCAAGGCGCTGCAGACGTGGGTCGAGGGCGTGAAGGTCTTCGATCGCTCCGATCCCAAGGACCGGCTCTACGCGGTGGGCGGACGGGGCGCCAGCGAAGGCCAGGCGTTCACCCTCTGCCATTGCTTCGGACACGCGGGAGACGACCGATGAGAGCGCTGCTCGTACTGCTACTGATCGCCACCGTCGCGCCGTCCCAGATCGCGATCAAGGCGGACATGATCCACACCGTCGCCGGTAAGCCCATCGCCNACGGCGTCGTCATCGTGCGGGACGGACGNATCGCCGCNGTNGGANCNGCATCCGCGATNCAGGTNCCCGNNGGATTNGANGTCCTCANCGCGAAGGTCTGCATCCCNGGTCTCATCGACGCNCACACNGTGGTCGGCCTGGCCGGGTACCTGAACCAGGACCAGGATCAGGACCAGCTGGACAGGACCAGCCCGATCCAGCCCGAGCTGCGCGCCATCGACGCCTACAACGCCAAGGAACGACTGGTGGATTTCGTCCGCAGCCTGGGCGTCACCACCCTGCACACCGGCCATGCGCCGGGCGCGTTGATCTCGGGCCAGACCATGATCGTGAAGACCGCCGGGGCGACGACGGAGGAGGCGGTCCGCAAGCCCTTCGCCATGGTGGCCTGCACCCTCGGGGAATCAGCCCAGGGCAAGGGCGGCAAGTCCCCGGGCTCCCGCGGCAAGGTCGTCGCCATGCTGCGCGCCCAGCTGTTGAAGGCTCAGCGCTACGCCGCCGACAAGAAGGAAGGCAAGGACATCCCGCGGGATCTCGGGCTCGACGCCCTCGCCGACGTCCTCGCCGGCGAGGTGCCGCTCCTGGTCACCGTCAACCGCGCCACCGACATCATGACCGCCCTGCGCATCAAGCAGGAGTTCGGTCTGAACATGATCCTGGACAGCGCAGCGGACGCCCACATGGTGCTGGACGACATCAAGGCGGCGCAGGTCTCCGTCATCGTCCACGCGCCCCTGGTGCGCGCCCGCGGGGAACGGGAGAACGCCACGTTCGAGCTCGCCGCCAAGCTGCATCAAGCCAAGATCCCCTTCGCCTTCCAGTCCGGGTACGAGTCGTACGTACCCAAGACACGCATCGTCCTGTTCGAAGCCGCCATCGCGGCGGCGTTNGGTCTCGGATTCGACGCGACCCTCCACGCCCTGACCAGGGGCGCCGCCGAGCTCCTCGGCATCGCGGACCGTGTCGGCAGCATCGAGGTGGGCAAGGACGCCGACCTGGCGCTCTATGACGGTGACCCCTTCGAATACACCACCCACTGCGTCGGCGTGATCATCGACGGCAAGGTGGCCTCCAGGACGCAACGCTGATCAGCCGGTAGGGGCAAGGGCCATCGGGAACGAGAGAGATGAACACCGACATGAAACACGTCCTGTTTCTTTGCATCCTGCTGGGCCTGTGCCCGATCGCGTGCGGCCAGACCAACTGGCCCGCGTTCCGCGGCGCCGACGGGCTGGGCGTGGCNGACAACGCCGCGCTGCCCGAGCATTGGTCGGCCACCAAGAACGTGCGCTGGAAGCGCGACGTGGCGGGGCGGGGCTGGTCCTCCCCCGTGGTCTGGGGCGACCGCCTGTTCCTCACCACCGTGGTCAACGAGGGCAAGACGGAAGCGGTCAAGCGCGGCCTGTACTTCGGCGGCGAACGACGTGACGCCCCCACGACCACCCATCGGTGGAAGACCCTCTGCCTCGACCTGAGCACGGGCAAGACCCTGTGGGAACGCGCGGCTCACGAGGGCAAGCCGTCCCATGGCCATCACGTGAAGAGCAGCTACGCGTCGGAGACCCCGGTGACCGACGGCGAGCGGATCTACGTGTGCTTCGGCAACCTCGGGGTCTTCTGCTACACGCTCGAGGGAGAGCCGGTCTGGCAGCACGAGTTGAAGGCGAACAAGACGCGCTACAGCTGGGGCACCGCGGCCTCACCGGTGCTGCACGACGGGCGCCTCTACATCGTCAGCGACAACGACGAGCAGTCCTACCTGCTGGCCCTGGACGCGGCCACGGGTAAGCAGGTGTGGCGCGTGGATCGCCCCGAGAAGAGCAACTGGTCCACCCCCTACGTCTGGCAGAACAAGCTGCGCACCGAGATCATCACGCCGGGCTCGGGCAGATGCCGGTCCTACGGCCTGGACGGCAAGCTGCTCTACGAGTGGGGCGGCTGCTCGAGCATCACCATCGCGACGCCGTACTCCAANTTCGGNCTGCTCTACGTCAGCTCGGGCTACGTGGGCGATCGCCGCAAGCCCATCTACGCCATCCGCCCCGGTGCGTCGGGGGACATCTCGTTCAAGGAAGACGAGACCAGCAACGAGCACATCGCCTGGTGCCAGAAGCGCGCCGCCCCCTACAACCCGACCACCCTCGTTTACGGCGACCTGCTCTACGTCCTCCTCGACCGCGGCATCATGGCCTGCTACGAAGCGAAGACCGGGGAGCTCGTCTACAGTCGCCAGCGCCTGCAAGGTGGCCGCGCCTTCACCGCATCCCCCTGGGCGTACAACGGCAAGATCTTCTGCCTCAACGAATACGGCGAGACCTACGTCATCAAGGCCGGCCGGGAGTTCGAGCTGCTGCACACCAACTCCTTGGAAGAGGACGAGCTGTGCATGGCCACGCCGGCCATGGCGGGCGACTGGCTGATCCTCCGCAGCGAGCACCGCGTCTACTGCATCGCCCAGCCAAAACGATAGGCGCGAAATTCCCCCGGACATGACGACCGGATAGCATGACGCAGGTTCGAGGAGGTTCCGTCCCTGGGTAGTCTTGTTCGATTCCTGACCGCCGGTACGCTCACCGCCGTCCTTGTCACGGCGGTGGACGGCGCACGCATGTGGGTACGCCTCGGCGGGTCGGGCACCTTCGGCGCACGAGTGGAGGCGGTCTCCCTCATGCTCAGCTGGGCCCTCGCCCTGTGCGCGGCCATGGCATGCGCGGCGTGGGTCGCGACACGACTGTTCCTCATGCTGGGGAAGTCGACGGGGGGCTCACGCTGGCGCCGACTCCTGCCCCACGGGGTGGCGGCCGCCGCGGCGATCCCGGGGCTCTGGTGGTTCTCCAGTCGCCTGCTCTCGGGGCCGCAGATCAGTCAATCCGAGTACGTGGGGCTGCTGCGGATCGCCCTCCCCGTCGCTGGCTGCATCGCGGTGGCCATCGCCGCTGCGATCCTCAATTGGGCTGGCATCACCGCCGCCCGGGGCAACCGCTTCATCGGCGGCCTCGCCAGCGCAGCGTGCCTCGCGGGTTTCGCCCTGGTGGACTGGTGGGACAGCACCCAGTTCCGCACCGCGAGCTACGAGTATGTCCACGCGGTGGCGGCGGCGGCGACGCTGGTCTGCGGATACTG
>NYSS01000016.1 GCA_002683135.1 Planctomycetota bacterium
CGGGCCTCGGCGCGCCGGGCCGTGGAGGCGGGTTTTGACATCGTCTATGTCTATGCGACCCACGGCTACCTGCTCTCGCAATTCCTTTCCCCGGATAATCGGCGCAACGACGAATACGGCGGGGGCCTGGAAAACCGGGTTCGGCTGACCCGAGAACTCCTCGAAGATACCCGGGAAATCCTTGGGGATCGCTGTGGTCTCGCTGTTCGGATTTCGAGTGATGCCGGCGCGACGGATGGTGAGCCCGATTCCGACGAGCAGCGCGAGGTGATCTCGCTGCTCGGCGACCTTCCGGATCTCTGGGACGTCAATATCTACGATTATTCCTATGAAATGGGCACTTCGCGTTTCGTCGCCGAAGCGGCCCTGGAAAACTATGTCTCCTACGTGAAGGGCATGACGGGCAAGCCGGTGGTGGGCGTGGGCCGGTTTACTTCCCCGGATACCATGCTCCGCCAGGTCCAGGACGGGGTGCTCGATATGATCGGCTGCGCCCGGCCTTCCATTGCCGACCCATTTCTCCCCAACAAGGTAAAGGAAGGACGCGTGGAGGATGTGCGGGAATGTATCGGCTGCAATATCTGTTACGCCGGCGACTCGCTCGCGAACCCGATCTCGTGCACCCAGAACCCGACGATGGGCGAGGAATGGCGTCGGGGCTGGCACCCTGAATTCATCCCGGCGCGCCAATCCGAGAAGAGAATCCTGGTGGTGGGCGGCGGGCCGGCGGGTCTCGAAGCGGCCCGGGCCCTGGGCGCGCGAGGCTACGAAGTGGCGCTCGCCGAGCGCGAATCGGAATTGGGAGGGCGTGTTTCCGCCGAGTCAGGACTTCCCGGGCTCGCCGAATGGGCTCGCGTCAGGGACTGGCGCTTGAGCCAGATTCGCAAGATGGGCAATATCGAGGTCTTTCTCGAGAGCGAAGTCGATTTGGAACAGATCCAGGAATTTGGGGCCGACGGCGTTGCGATTGCCACCGGTGCGCGCTGGCGCCGGGATGGGATCGGGCGTTGGCATGGCTCCGAAATTCCGGGTTGGCGCGACGCTTCGCTGATCACCCCGGACGACATATTCGCTGGCGTCGAGGTCAAGGGCTCGGTCCTGATCTACGACGATGACCATTACTATATGGGCGGCGTGCTCGCCGAGTTGCTCGCGCTCCGGGGAGTTTCGGTCACTCTCGTGACCCCAGAACCCATGGCCTCGGCCTGGACCCAGAACACCGAGGAACAGGCGCGGATCCAGAAGAGGCTGATCGAGTTGGACGTCGCCATCGAGGCGAGCTCCTCGCTGGAAGCCCTCTCTTCCGACCAGGCGTCCCTGGCCTGTTGCTTTACCGGGCGCGAGCGAGAGGTTGATCTCTCGACTGTCCTGATGGTCACTTTGCGAAGCCCCGACGACACGCTCTATTCGAGCCTCGGTGAGCTCATTGAAGGCGGCGATGCCAGGAAATTCGTTCGAATCGGCGATTGCCTCGCGCCCGGAACGATTGCCGCATCGGTGCGTTCGGGCCACCGCTATGCCCGCGAGTTCGACGAGGAAATCGACGAAGGCGCCGTTCCCTTCCTGCGCGAGAGCCCCGATCTCTTCGGCTAGTCGCCGGGGCGTCAGCCCTCTTTCGCTTCTTCGTCCTTGTCTTCACGCGAGCCGGCGATGATCCCCTTGGCGTCGCGGAGAAAGAAATAGAAGATTCCCGCCGCGCTTCCGGCCAGCACCACGCAGCATATGTAGGTGAAGATATCCCAGCCGTTCATTTGCTCGGCTCCAGGGGAGCGGCCGCCGGCGGCAGGGGCGTGCCGAAGAGATTCCCGATCAGGAATCCCAGGAAGCTGATCGGAAGGCTGAAGAAGAGGGAGTACTCCTGCCAGAGCGAGTAGGAGGATCCGGCAAAGTCAAAATTCCAGATATAGGTTCCCCAGGTTTCGTCGTAGGTGCCCACCTGGCTGAGCCCGAAATAGAAGACGATGACGCTCACCAGGCCAAAGAGAAAGCTCAAGATCCCGGCGGCGGGTGTCTTTCGTCCCTTCCAGAAAAGGCTCATGAAGATCGGCACCAGGACCGTCGAAGTCATCAGGCTGGCGTTGAAAACCCATAAGGACATCAGCCGGTCGAAGAGAAAAGCGAGCATGAAGCCGAGTACCCAGGAAATGGCGATGCCGATCTTGGTGGCCCGGACGAGCTCCTTGTCGCTTGCATTGGGCTTGAGAAGCGGGCGATAGACGTCGTAGGAGATATTCGAGCCGGCGACCAGGCAATAGGAGTCGATGGTGGACATGGCCGTCGCAAGGACTCCAGCAAGGAAGAGCCCGGCCAGCCCGACAGGGAGCGCCATCACCACGGCGGTGAGCAGGGCATCGTTGGAGTGAAGATTGGCGGGAAGGCTTCCCATTTCTACACCCGCTCGCGCAATCATTCCCGCGGCGGTGACCAGCCAATCGTACGCGCCCCAAACGACGAGGGCGATGAGCATGGCGTTGCGGACCTGGCGGAAACTCTGGGCGGCGAAGATCCGCTGATAGAAGGCCGGATCCACGAGAATGCTGATCCCGGTGGCCGCGTAGGCGATCATGAGCCAGAAGGGGATCCCACCCAGGATGTCGAAATGGGTTGCGGGAACATGCGCCGCGACCGTCTCGAAGCCCCCGATATCGGACATGAGAAGCGGGACGGCAACGGCGAGGGTGATGCACATGAATACAAATTGGACCGTATCGGTAATCGCGACGGCCCAGAGTCCGCCCCAGAGCGTATAGAGGAGAGCGATGCTGCCCAGGAAGAGTGCGCCGTATTGGGCATCGATCCCGAACATGACCTCGGAGATTCGTCCCAGGGCGAAAAGGCTGAGCGCGGGGATGGAATAGAGGATCGACGAGATCGCCCCCAGGTACCCGGCGCTTTCCCCGTAGCTGCGGGCCAGGATTTCAGGAAGGGAAGTAAACCGCGCCTCTTTCAGTTTTCGGCTCAATCCATAGGCGGCAAAAACGTAGAAGCCCAGGGACAATTCGGAGTAACCGAAAAATGCGACCACGCCGTCGTTGAAACCGATTTCCGATGTTCCGAAGAGGACGTCGAGCCCGTAATAGGTCGAGGCCAGCGTGCAAACGAGAATCGGGGTGGTCATGGACCGGCCAGCGACCAGGTATTCCTCGAAATTCGGGGCTTTCTTGAAAACGTAATACCCGATTCCCAGCATGCCGAGCACGTATGCCGCGACAATCGCGAGGTCGATGGAGGAAATCGCCATGCTTCTCTGGGTACCCCGATGCAGGAAGGGTTGCCGTGGCGCGATTGAGTCGGTCGGAGCCTGGGTCGGGGGCCATCCGTTGGCTGAAGACAGTAGCTTCCCAGGGCCCGATGGTTAAGGGGCAAGTCGAGACCCGGGGGCCGGCAGGTTGGTCAGCCGGGAACTTGCCTCACCGCCTTGGGGGCAGCTATCGTCCCGGCGCGCGGCGCAAGAGAGCAACAGGAGTCTGGGAATGGACCCGCATAGGAGAGCCCTGGGCGACACCCAGCCGACTTGTTTCTGGTTGGATCAGGCCGAAAGACCGCCGGTCGCGGCGAATCTTGAAGACGACGAGGAAGCCGATTTAGCCATCGTCGGGGGCGGCTTCACGGGCCTCTGGGCTGCTCTTCAGGCCAAGGAAGCGTCGCCCGACCGGGAAATCGTGCTGCTCGAGGCCGGCCGGGTCGCCGACGGTGCTTCGGGCCGCAACGGCGGCTTCGCCGACCCCTCGCTCACCCATGGGCTGGCCAATGGCTTTTCGCATTTTCCCAATGAGATGCAGGCCATCCATGGGCTGTCCCTGGAGAATTATCGGGGATTCATCGACTCGATCGAGCGCTATGGGATCGACGCCCGCATCGAGTCGACGGGAACCCTCGATGTGGCCGATGCGGATTATCAACTCGAGGATCTGCGCGAATACCACGAGTTGCTGAACGAATTTGGCGAGAATTCGCGCCTGCTCGACGGAGCTGAGACCAGGGCCGAGTTGAACTCTCCGACCTACCTCGGAGGGGTCTTTCGCCCGGATACCTCCATCGTCGACCCCGCGCGATTGGCGTGGGGGCTGCTCGAGACGGTGCGGGAACTCGGTGTTCGCGTCTACGAGCAGACGCCCATGACGGGCCTATCGCGCCGAGGCCCGGGCATCGAATTGAAAACCCCCGGCGGGCGAATCCGCGCGCGTAAATGCCTGCTCGCCACCAACGCTTTCAAGAGCCCGGTACGGCGAATGCAGCGGGCAACGGTGCCGATCTGGGACTACGCGCTCATGACCGAACCTCTCGACGAGGCGCGGCTCGCGAGCCTGGGTTGGGCGAATCGGCAGGGAGTGGGCGAGGAGACGAACCAATTCCACTACTACCGGCTGACCTCGGACAACCGCATCCTCTGGGGGGGCTACGATGCGATCTACCATTTCGGGAGCCGGATTCGGCCGAGCTACGAACAGCGAAGCGCGAGTTTCGAAGGTCTGTCCGAACGTTTCTTTCGGACCTTCCCCCAACTCGAGGGCCTTCGTTTCAGCCATAGTTGGGGCGGCCCCGTCGCGAGCACCACGCGCTTCTGCTTGGACGCCGGCCGCTCGCATGGCGGAAGAGTTGCCTGGGCGGCGGGATATACCGGTCTCGGTGTCGTGGCGAGCCGCTTCGGGGGGCGGGTGGCCCTCGGTCTCCTCGATGAGCCCGAACGCCCGGAACTGGATCTTGAATTCATTCGCAAGCGCCCCCTTCCGTGGCCCCCGGAGCCCATCCGCTCCCTGGTCATCGAATTGACTCAGCGGGGATTGGCCCGTGCGGATCGCAATGAGGGGCGAAGGGGTCCCTGGCTTCGCTTGTTGGATCGGATGGGGCTGGGGTTCGACTCATGATGGCTTCAGCCATCGGCTCGAATTGGAATTTTCGGCGGCGGCAGCGGGATTTCGACCCTTTCCGAAACTGGTTAGAATTGCGTGATCGAGCCGTCGCGTCCTTTCGATATCTCGGAAAGCGATATCCGGGAAAGCGATATCCCGGAAAGAAAGCGGAGAACTATTTTGCCCATTCTGGAAGTGCCCTCCCGGTACCGCGTCCCGACCCGGGGAGAGGCCAGGTTCGAAGTCTCGGGGAGTACGCTGCGGGACTGCATCGCCGAGGCGGAGAAACGATTTCCGGGCTTCCAGGAGTTGATCATCAACAGCGAGGGTCATCCGAAACGATTCGTGCGCTTCTTCCTGAACGGCGATGCGCTCGAACGCGACGCACTCGACTCGGCGCTCGAGGCCGAGGATACGATCACCATCATGGCGAGCGCGGCGGGAGGGTAGGGCCGACCTCGTTCTCCGCCGGGGTTCCCGGTGCCGAGGGAGACAGAGAGCGGACTCGGTTCCGATTCCGCCTACGAAGGAGTTGAAGAATGGCTGACGAAGTCCAGGCTAGGCTGATTCGCGTCGACATGACGCGCCAGACGACGAGCATCGAGGCATTCCCCGAGAAATGGAGAAAGTTGGGGGGGCGGGGCCTCTCCGCCCGAATCCTGCTCGAGGAATGCGATCCGGGTTGCGATCCCCTCGAAGCGGAAAATATTCTTGTTCTTGCGCCGGGCTTGTTGGCGGGCAGCAGTGCGCCCACCTCGGGCCGATTGTCGGTGGGCGGAAAGAGCCCCCTCACGGGCGGAATCAAGGAAGCCAACGTGGGTGGGGATGCGGGCCAGGATCTCATGAAACTCGGCTATCGCGTTGTCATCGTCACGGGCAAGCCCGAGGATCCGGAAAGTCGATACGGCCTCGCCATATCGGCGGATGCGGCCAGCCTCGTTTCTGCCGACGAACACAAGAGCAAGTGGAATTACCCGCTGATCGAAGATCTGGCCAAGGTGTATTCCGAGAAGGCCTCCTTCGTTTCGATCGGTCCCGCCGGAGAGTTGTTGCTCGCCGGGGCATCGGTCGCTTGCACCGACCATTCCCAGGGTCGGCACCCGGCCCGGCATGCGGGTCGCGGGGGCCTCGGCGCGGTCATGGGGAGCAAGGGGCTCAAATATGTCGCCGTCGAGGCCGGGGGCACTCCCGCCCGGAAGCCGGCGGACAAGGGCTTCCATCAACTCTCCAAGAAGTACACGCGGGAATTTGTCGCCGGGCCCGGGCAGGAACCCTTCCCCAAATGGGGAACCAGCGTGATCTGCGAAGAAGCCAATTCGATCTACACGTTTCCCTACAAGAACCGGGTAGAAGGGCGCTCTCCCGATGTCGATACCCTCGACGGAATGCGGATCGTCGAGAGCTTTGAGACCCGGGGCGGCGGGATGCACAATTGCCTGACCGGCTGCATCGTCAAGTGCAGCAATATCGTTCACGACGCGAACGGGGAATACAAGACCTCGGGCCTCGAATTCGAAACCCTGACCATGCTCGGTTCGAATTGCGCTATTGCACACTGGGAGGATGTCGCCGACCTGGACAGGCTCTGCGACGATATCGGCCTCGATACCATCGAGACGGGTGCGGCGATCGGGGTCTACATGGACGCCGGGGGCATGGAATTTGGCGATGCCGAGGGCGCCAAGCGCCTGGTTCGAGAGATCGCCGAGGGCACCGAAATCGGACGCGCCATCGGGAACGGAGCGGTCACCGTCGGTCGCTTGAAGAACCATCACAGGGTCCCGAGCGTCAAGGGACAGGCCATTCCGGCCTGGGATCCGCGCCCCCTGAAGGCAGCCGGCGTGACCTATTGCACCAGCGCGATGGGGGCCGATCACACTGCGGGCCTGGTCGTCGATCCCGGCATGGCCCCGGAGGAGTTCGCCCGGGCTTCCCAGGAGAGCCAGATCCTGAACGCCGTGGTCGATTCATCGGGGTTCTGCCAGTTCCTGATGCCCAATATCGTTGAAATCGGCGAGTTCTATTCGACCTTCCTCGGCGAATCGATCACCCGGGAAGAGATGGCCGATATGGGGTGGCAATGTCTCGAGGACGAATGGGAATTCAACCGACGGGCGGGCTTTGGGCCAGAAGACGACAAGATGGCGCCGTGCATGGCCGAGGACGTGATTGGCGACGAGGTCAAATTCGTCTGGGATGTGCCCGACGATGTGGTCGCGAGCGCCTACGAGCGCTTTGAAGTCAGGGAAGAACTCTTCGAAATGCGTCCGAGCTGAGTTGGCCTGGGGCCGACAGGAAACGGAGCAGCTAGGGGGCCCGGAGGTGCCTGGCCCAGCGCGCTAGCCCACTTCCCGCACTGCGCGCGCGGCCGCCTCGATGGCTGCCTGGAGGTAGGCCCCAGCCTCTGAATCTGCGTTGGCGATGCTGATGCGCCCGAGTGGCTTTCGGCCGAGTTCATGGGGAGCCTGGCCCTCTTCCCACTCGGGATCGAAGAGTTGGGTGTAGGCGTATGTATAGCCATGCGACCATCGATTCACAGTGATTGCGGCGATATCGCGTTCGGCGTCGAAGCCGTTCGCGCCAAACATGGCGGTCAGTTGTTTCTTGACTCCTTCTTCGTACTCGGCGAATGGCATCCGGTAGAGGCGGTGTCGCCCCAGTCGGTAGAGGTCGCGCGAATTTTCCTGGCCGCTCCTGGGAGGCGCCGGAGCGTGAGACATCCAGAGAACGAGAGGCTCGCTGCCTTTGCCGCTTTGAACATAATTTCCCAGGTTCACCGGAGGGGCCTTGGTGACCACGGAATAAAAGCTGCCCGGGCAGTGATATTGTGCGGGACCCGATGCATTGACCGAAGCCCCGCTGCGGAGCAGGACGTTGGTCATGACCAGTGGAATCTTGACGCCGTATTTCAGATTCTCTTTCTGCGCTTCCGGGAGTTCGGGACAAAGGTGCGGAATCAGGCCGTTGTAGCAGGCGAGGATGCTTTTCTTGGCGCTCACCTTGTAGGCCTTCCCGTTCTGTACATACGAGACCTCTACGGATTCATTCGCGTTCTCGACGTTGACCACCGTGCTGTTCAGGCGCAGCCGCACCGGAGACTCTGCTCGATCGAGCTGGCTGTAGTCGAAGGGCGCATCGATCACGTCTTCCATCGAGCTCCCAGGCGCGACGCCCGGAATAAGGTTTCGAACCATCATGCGGGCGATGGAAGCATTGCCGTCCGGAAAGAGGGGAAAGCGCATGTATTCCTTGGCCATCCCCCACAAGCTGTTCCCCAATTTTCCGGCCATGCCGACGCTGCGCATGCCCGGGTACCCGAGCAAAAAACTCTCCGCGGTGGAGGCGCAATCGGGCCCGAAGCCCATAAAGATCTTGTGGTAAGGGTCGAAGAGCATGATGGTGGCTGGGTCGAGGCCCGCTCGACTCCTCAGAAATTCATCGTAAGGTGTACTTTCGGCATAACGCATTGTTTCCGTGAGCGAGAGATCGTCCAGGAGATCCTTTTCGCCTTCGGCAAGGGCAATCAAACGTTGCTGCTGATCGGCGGGCAGGCCGAGCGCGCCCACGAGTTCCCGGCATTGGCCCCCGCCGCGCCACGCGTCCGCCCAGTCGCCGTGTACGATCTTGTTCTGGCCGTACTGTTCGCCATTCAGGAAATAGCCTGACTTGGCATCCAGGTTCGAAAGCAGGTAGCCAGGCTCGCGAGCGGCGTCCAGTCGCTCCAGGTCGACGCCGATTTCGCCCAGCACGCGCTCGGTGGTGTCGGTGAAGGAGATGGTCTCAAGATTCACGCTGCCGCCGACGCCCAGCAGCATGCGGCCGCCGACATCGAATTCGTTTCGCTTGGCGTGCCCGCCAAAATCATCGTGATTGTCCAGGATAAGGATCTTCTTGTCGGCGCCTGCCTGCTGGCGGTAGAGGTAGGCCGCGGCGAGACCGCTCATGCCCCCGCCGACGATGACGAGATCGTAGGTTTCTTCCAGGGGGGCGTACTTTTCCGGCTTCTGCCCATTCCAGGCGAGGGCATGGGCCACCTCGAAGGAGCCCTTATGGCTGCCCCGCATGCCCGTAAGCGCTGGGGGGTAGTAGCCCTTGGGGAGTCTTTCCGGCGAAAGGCTACCGGTTTCCATCGCGAGCATGTCCCAGGGAGAAAGTGTTGCTCCGGCCGCCACTGTGAGGGCTGCGCCGTTCAAGAAGTCTCGGCGAGTGATCATGACCTTCTCCGTTGCTCAGTTCGTTGGGCGACCGGGGGTACGAGTCGGGGTACGAGTCGGGGTGCGAGTCGGGGTGGGAGTCGGGGTGGGAGTCAAGGTGCGGTCCGAGTGGTCGAGATTGGGCCGATGAAATCCAAGTTGCCTTCCGAGATGATTTCGGTGGCTGAGCGAAGGATTTGGTATTTGCGTTCACTCATCACGGCCTAGGCTCGATGGTTGACTTTCGAAGGCGAATGCTAAAACATGTCGCATGACATGTAAAGCATGGGGAGAGGTCAATGACGGTCCGCATCACGCGCCGGGATTTCTTCAACGGGGTGGTGATCGGAGCCGAGGCGAGTGTCTTGTCGCCTGTGGGCTTGATTGGAGGCATGGACCGATGGGCGTTGAAAGGTGTGGGCTAGTCCCGGCTTTCAGGCATGCCCTCTGAATCCGGGCGANGGGGTTGAATGCAGGATCTAGGCTTCATTACGGTCATCCCGGCGCTNGTCGTCTTTGTCCTGGCGATCTGGATGCGTCGCTCCATCGAGTCNCTCCTTTGCGGAACCATCCTGGGNCTCGCGATCCTTCATGGNCCGAATCTTCTCGGCGAGTTCACCGCTACGACGATCCGAGTGNTGACCGATGANGANCTGGCATGGATCATCCTCGTTTGCGGTTTCATGGGNAGCATGATCNCGCTTCANCTNCGGGCGGGCGGNTTCGCCGGTTTCTCGGTTTTTCTCCGGCGTCGTATNCGCTCGGCTCGNGGCGCNCTCATGGGGACATGGGTCTTCGGTCTCCTGCTTTTTGTGGACGANTACATGAATTCNCTGGCAGCGGGCACTGCNATGCGTGANTTGACNGACGATCACGGCGTTCCACGCGAAAAGCTGGCCTACGTTGTGGACTCCACGGCTGCGCCGGTCAGTGTGATCATTCCNTTCTCGACATGGAGCGCGTTCTTCATTGGGCTCCTGGTCACCAGCGGCCTGGCNGTANAGGGTGAGGGTTTCAGTGTCTACCTTTCGGCCGTNCCCTACATGTTCTACGCCTGGNTTGCGGTTCTCATGGTGCCCGCAGTGGCCCTGGGGCTTGTGCCTTCGNTCGGGCCCATGAAAGCGGCCGACAGGCGTGTTGCGAGTGGCGGAGAAACGGTGCCCCCGGGAGCCGATCGCATGCGGGGAATCAACTCGGGTGCCGAGCCGGGGCCACAGCCCAANCCCCGCATGTCNCTCTTCATCATCCCCATGCTTGTTCTGGTGCTCTCGACTTTTTGGTTCGACAAGGATTTNCTCCAGGGGATCTACTTCACGGTGGCCGGNCTGCTGGTTGCCCTGATCGGNTTTCGAATTCTCGATTTCAACGAGGCCTTCGATACGGTTCTCGAAGGTTTTGNNAGCATGCTGGAGCCGCTGGCAGTTCTGGTTGCCGCNTATCTCTTCAAGGATGTCAANGANGCCCTCGGTTTGCCTGCTTACGTGGTGGNTGTGATCGAGCCGNTGGTGACGGCCGAGNTACTTCCGGTGACTATATTCGTGAGNATGGCGGCCGTTTCGTTCATGACAGGTTCGAGCTGGGGNGTTTTTGTNCTCGTNATGCCCATTGTGGCGACGCTGACCCAAAGCCTGGGTGCGGANCCGGCTCTCGTNATTGGCGCCACGATCTCTGCNAGCACCTTCGGCAGCCACGCTTGTTTCTATTCGGANGCCACGGTGCTGACCGCGAAGGCNACGGGCTGCACTCCNTTGCAGCANGCGCTCACGCAGTTCCCCTATGCGTTNTTGGCTGCGGGTTTGGCGGTCGTGGGTTANCTNCTGTTGGCCTTTCNNTAAANNAACNNGGNNNTGATCGATTGGACATCGTTTTCAGTGAACGCCANGCTCGCCACGCTGGGCGGGNGGAACTCTACGACGGGAAGCTNGTTCCCTGCTTCGAGAAACCCGAGCGGGCGGNGCTTGTCCTCGAGCGGGTTCGGGNTTCNGGGATTGGAGAGNTCATCCCCCCCGTTGCCCACGGGCTNNAGCCGCTTCAGCGNGTTCANTCCCAGGACTATCTCGATTTCCTNCNGACGNTGTGGNAAGAATGGGTTGCGATNCGGGGGGATATCGATGCGCTGCCNCTNAATTGGCCTGTGCGGGGGTTTTCGCAGCGNNTTCCCGANTCCATCGATGGTCGCTTGGGCTTCTATTCGATGGACGCGGCCACTCCGATCACCGGGGGCACATGGGAAGCTGCCACGGCTGCTGCGGACTCGACCCTGACTGCACTGGCACGCGTGCAATCCGGCGAACGGGGTGCCTTCGCGCTGGTGCGCCCACCGGGGCATCATGCGGCTCGCGATGTTTTTGGCGGCTATTGCTATCTCAACAACGCGGCGATCGCCGCCCAGCGATTCGTCGACCAGGTGGGCGAGCGCGTGGCGATCCTCGACGTCGACTANCACCATGGNAACGGAACCCAGTCGATCTTCTACGATCGAGAAGATGTCCTCTTTCAGTCGCTCCACGGCGACCCGAGGCAAGAATTTCCCTATTTCCTCGGATTCGCNGACGAGCGCGGCTCTGANGCGGGCTCAGGCTTCAATCGCAACTTCCCACTGCCCTGGGGAACCCAGGCAGAAACCTGGTTTGAAGCTTTGGACGNAGCCTTGNGCGAGATNGAGGCGTACAGGCCGGGNNTGGTTGTCGTTTCNCTGGGTGTCGACACGTTCAAAGACGACCCTATCTCGCATTTCCTTCTCGAGAGCGACGATTTCAGCCGATTGGGCGAGCGCATTGCGCGTTTGGGCCTGCCCGTTCTCTTCGTCCTCGAAGGGGGCTACGCCGTAGAGGAGATTGGCATCAACGTCGTCAATGTCCTCGGAGCCTATGATGCCACTCGCTGAGCACGCAGGTTGGGTCAGTCTCGTTCCCGCTCTTTCCGTGCTTGTGTTGGCGCTCATCACCCGGCGAACCTTCGAAGCGCTGCTGGGCGGGACCCTGATCGGTTGTGTCCTCACGGACGGCTTCGGTTTCTTTGATGCCTTCGCAAATTCGATGCTGAGGGTCATGCAGCACGAGACAATCGGCTGGATTGTTCTCGTCGTTGGGCTCTTCGGCTCGTTGATCGCGCTCCTCGTGCGCTCAGGGGGAACAAAGGCGTTCGGGGATGCGGTTTCGTTGCGGGTCAAGAGCGGCTCCGGCGCGCTGCTCGCGGCGTGGTTNATGGGGCTTGTGATCTTCTTGGATGACTATTTGAACGCGCTGGCCGTGGGCGGAGCGATGCAAAGGGTGACGGATCGCTACCGGGTCTCGCGTGAAAAGCTGGCCTACGTTGTCGACTCCACGGCGGCGCCGATCTGCGTGCTGGTGCCATTGAGCACTTGGGCGTTCTACGTAGCGGGCCTTCTTGAAGGGGTGGGCGCTGCGCCCGTGGGCAGTGGCCTCGATGTNTATGTAGGCGCTATTCCCTTCATTCTCTATGCGTGGGTGGCCGTTTTGCTNGTTCCGTTGGTNAGCACCGGCCTCGTGCCCNATCTCGGACCNATGCGCAGGGCCGAGGCGCGGGCNGCNGGCGGAAGCCTTGCGCCGCCNGATTCGGCGTCCTTCGACGAGGTTTTNCCGGCTGAAGATATTCCNGATTCGCCGCGCGTGGTGAACTTCATTCTCCCTCTGGTGGTGTTGATCGCATCCACGTGGGTGCTGGANGACGCGTTGAGAGGGGTCATGATCGCCGTCGCTTTTACGACCGTGAGCCTATTCGCGCAACGAGTTCTGAACCTGAAGGAAATCTCCGATGCGTTCTTCAGGGGGTTTCAGTCGATGGTCTACCCATTGGCCATCGTGGTGATGGCCTTCGGGCTTCGTCATGTCAATGAAGACCTGGGCCTTACCGAGTTCGTGATTGAGAGCCTCAGGCCATTCATGATCGGCGCTTTTCTCCCCGCAGTGATTTTNGTTGCNCTNTCTCTCATTACCTTCTCGACGGGTTCTTTTTGGGGTGTTTATGCGGTGAGCCTGCCCATTGTCGTTCCCCTGGCCTCGTCNATGGATGTGNCGATGCCNCTGGTTNTGGGNGCCGTGATTTCGGCAGGGGCTTTCGGTTCCCATGCGTGCTTNTATGGGGATGCATCGGTGCTCGCTTCTTCGAGCAGTGGTTGCAACCTGTTGGCACACGTCAAAACCCAGCTGCCCTACGCGCTTTTGGCGGCTGCCATTTCGACCCTCGGTTTTCTTGCTCTGGGNATCTTCCTGTGATGTCGCAAACCCGAACGNCATAGCGGGCGCAAGTTNTAGCGGGNGCANTTTNCCGGCGACGNCAGGCGCCTCTCANAGCGCCCGNGGAAGGGGAGCGCATTGCGCCNGNGCCTCGAACTCCCGTCGAATCTGGATCGAGGCCTCTGGCAGGAAGNCGCCGCATTGGNCTGGTCGGCCATGCTGATNCCCGAAAACTGCGNCCTGGGAGCGTGACCGATCAGCCCGCCGTGGANCTTGNGCTGCTCGCANAGCACGNGTACCGAAGCGGCCNCCTGTCAGATGACAGGGACATAGATNGAGTCGANCCGTTATCCTCGGCGTCGAAAACTCAGGGGCGNGGAGGCAAGNTGTTGCGACATCNGCAATTCGGGGNTGCAAAGGGCGGTCAGAACGGGAAGGTTTCTGCTGTCCGGGTGCCNAAAACNGCTGAACTCGTGGCCGCCCGGATTCGCCGTCAGATCGTGCGGCGGGAGTTGNAGGAAGGCGATCCGCTGATGTCAGAGGCCGAATTGATGGTCGAGTTCGGCGTCTCGCGCCCCACACTTCGCGAAGCGTTCAGAATCCTTGAGGTCGAGTCGCTCATTTCCGTTACGCGAGGCTCGCGCGGGGGGGCACGCGTTCATGCGCCCAATATCAGCGTGGTCGGTCGCTATGCGGGTCTGCTCCTGCAGCACTCGGACACAACCCTTGAGGATGTGCAGTCTGCACGTCTGGTGATCGAGCCGCCGGTGGCCCGGCGACTGGCGGAAAAGCGAGGCGCCGCTGTCGTTGGGAGGCTTCGTGCTCACATCGAGCAGGAGAAGGCGTTGCAAGATGACGCTCCGGCTTTCGCCGAACTCTGTACGCGATTCCACGAACTGCTGGTCGAACTGAGTGGGAGTCAGACGTTGACCCTCGTCGTCGGCATGCTCCACGACATCGTCGAGTCCCACGCCAAGTTGGGGCTTTCCCAGANTCAGGATCCCAAGTCGATCGCTCGTGCCATCCGATCGCACGAGAAGCTCGTTGACTTGATTGAGGCTTCAGACGCCGACGGTGCTGAGCAGCATTGGCANANGCACATTAGTGCCGCAACGCGCTTGATGCTCAACGCCGTGGGCCGAAAGACGGTCGTCGACCTTTTCGACTGAGACCGCGGACCTCAACTCCAGCTGATGGGTCTTGCNTACGGGCCGGGATCGGCAGGNCCGTNGTCATGGCGCTCAGATGGGCAAANTCGCGCCGCCCTGGATGCNCGATCNCTCGTGGTACTCGGTGGACAGTTCCGGTCCCCAGGCCAAGTGGGACACCGTGAGCATGGTCAGGCCGAGGCCTGCGAGTCGGTCGTGCTTGATCGGGATTCTGGTAAATGATAACAATCCTCTATACGTTTTGCGCTCCAAGCGCCTTTCGAGTCAGCGGAGCTGAAGATGTCACGAGAACCCAGCGACAACCCCTCTGTGTCGCGACGCACGTTTCTCGCCGGAGCAGCCGCCACTGCGACCGCGGGGGGAGTCGCGGGATTCGTTGGGGGGCAGGCGCTCGAGGAGCGGTACCGGGCCCCTGCCGGCCCGTTCTTCGACCAGCGGTCGCATTGTTACTGGATCGAATCGGCCGGCATCGAAGACACCCCGCCNCTCACTTCTNTGCAGGGNGACCAGANCGCCGACATCGTCATCGTCGGCGGCGGNTACACCGGCCTGTCCGCCGCNCTGCACCTCGCCGAGCGATTCCCGGAACGCAGAATTGTGCTGCTCGAGGGGACCCGGGTCGGCTATGGCGCATCGGGCCGAAACTGTGGCCTCCTGCTCCCCTTCATCAACGGCGCTGAAGCGATNNCCCACGANCTCGTGGATGCGGGCAGNATCGACGAAGCGCGGAAGGTCTTCGACGCCACATCGGCAGGAATCGGACTCATCCAGGAGCTGGTGGAGCAGCGCGGAGTCGACTGCGAGTGGGAGCCCGTGGAAAACCTCATGGGCGCCNTTACACCTCGGCAAGAGGCGCGGCTNGAGGGTGAGCAGAGGATGTACGCGGCGCTCGGACTCGAGGCGACCTGGTTATCCGAGACCGAGCTTCGCCAGCGCGTCGATGTCGAGGGGTACCGCGGGGCCCTCACCGTTCCTACCAGCGCGATGATCAACCCCGCAAAGCTCGCGACCGGGCTGCTCGACCTGGTTCGCGCCGCGGGCGTAGAGGTCTACGAGGATTCCCCGGTCCTGGAGGTCGAACCGGGAACAACCGTCAGCGTGCGCACGCCGCGAGGAAGGGTCCGCGCGCCCATGCTCATACTCGCAACCAACGCCTACACGCACCACCTCGGCTTCCTCCGCGGTCGAGTCCTGCCGATNCACTCACACAGCATTGTNACNGCCCCGCTCTCGGAGNCCCAGATNGAGGCCCTCTCCTGGAGTGGGCGCCAACCCTTCTTCGACGTTCGGTCCTTNTTCAACCTNTTCCGGCTCACGGCGGACAACCGCGTTCTGCTGAGCGGGGGAGACGGGTTTTACTACTACGCGGGCGCCGCGGTGGACCGNGAGGGGCACCCGGACTACGAGCGGCTCTCTCGCGACCTCCGACAGCTCTTTCCCGCGCTCGCCGAGGTTCCGATCACCCACCGATGGGTCGGACACGTGGGCACGACCCTCGACTTTTCGCCGACGATCGGCGCCGTCGGTCCCACGGACAACATTCTCTTCGCCGGCGGCTACTCCGGTCACGGCGTGACCGTCGCGGTGCTCGCTGGGCGCCTCCTGCGAGACCTGGTTGCGGGCGAGCCGCTCGACCCGGTGTACGACTTCGTCCTCAACCGCCAGCCGCCTCGTGCTCCTGGAGAGCCGCTGACGTCCGNCGGNTTCAGCNTNGCCAAACGCCTCATCCGTTGGGACGATGCGCAGTGANCGGCTCGGAGACTGAGGCTGACCCCCATGTGGACGGGGCGATGAATNCAAGCTGGCGGGNCGTGCAGGAAAAGCTCANAATCTGATAGGCCTGAGAACGCGGCGGCGNCGACGCCCACCTGANGTNNGTAACTGNNCATAANGGAGNCANATGTTGCTGAGGTCTCGAGTCATNGCCGNNTGGATNGGTGCANCGNTNCTNGCCATTCCCGTCACNGGGCTGGCCGCCGATCCGGATCCGGNGAGCTATCCCGCGCTCTCGACCGAGCAGATGGGCCACGTTCGCCATATGATCAANNTGGCGAACCANCTCGANGGCGANTTTTCCNTGATGGGNGAGACCGACCCCGTCTACTACATGAGTTTCCACGCGTACCAGTTCCAGATCGCGTTCGCCGCCTACGCACTGGCCAGCGCCCACTACCACTACACGCCTGCCCACCGCGATCTCTACCAGAAGGCGTCGGCGCGGTTGATCAAGAGGATGATCTACAAAGACGTGTGGGACTACTGGGCACACACGAGCAAGTTCGACCTCACCGACCGCACCGAAACCGAGACGGGCGGAGAGATCATGGTCTACAAATCCAAAAACGACTGGTACGGCTGGATCGATCCCAACATCAAGAAGAACATCATGTACAGCGGCCACCTCCTGCAGATGGTCGGCCTGCACGAGACGCTCTTCGACGATCACCGATACGACGAGCCGGGCGCTCTCACGTTTCGCTTCGCGCCGGTCGAATACGGCCAGGTCCCGATCGAGATGAAATACGATCACGACCGGCTGACGAAGGTCATCCACGAGCAGTTCGTGGAGGATCATTTTCGCGGGATCGAGTGTGAGCTCAACGCCGTCTACGCCGAGTGCAACCAGCATCCGATCCTCGGCCTGATGCACTACGACTTCAAGCACGGCACCGAGTTCTCGCCCGAGGTCCGGAGGAAGTTCAAGACGGTGATGGAGAAGCGGAAATACATCGACCCCGAGACCAAAACCACGATGTATTTCTTGAAAGTCAAAGAAGATGAGGTCGTCCCGGCGACCTACGCGTGGGCCGATGGCTGGAACGGCCACGCCCAGCACGCCTGGGACAAGGGGTATATCGAGAGTCTCTACCCGCATCAGCAGAAGCGCTACATACCGTCGATGTTGGAAGGGCCGCCGGGAGCGGATATGGGCTGGACCCCGTCGTTCGACTTCGGCTGGTTCGTTCTTCTGGCCTCGGAGGTTGGCGATACCGAGACAGTTCAGACGATGGCCGACTATGCCGATGCCCACTTCAAGCCGACCTGGTTGGATGGGGGCTTATACTATCCGACCACCCCGGACTACCAGTACAACTTCACCCGGGACGAGAAGGGATTCATCCAGAACGTCGGTCCGGTGACGGGCAATGTGCTGATCGGCTTTGCACGCATCAATCCGAAGGACGGACTCTGGGAAATCTACAATCACCCCTGGGACAAGTCGCACTTCGCCGAGCCGTTCATCACGGACGTCGAATACCTCGAGGCGAGTGTTACCCAGGCGGTCTATGACCCAGAGAAGGACGCGCTGATCGTCAGCCTGGCCCCTGGGCCCGTGAAGAGCGAAGCCACCTCTTTCACGGTCCGCCAGCTCGACCCGGCGAAGACCTATTCGCTGATCAGGGACGGCCAGGCGCTGGGCGAGGTCAGCCAAAAAGGAGGCGCTGAGTTGCCCGATGCCGAGTGGCAAGGCGATGGCTCGCTTCGAATCACCACCAGTCTGGACGGGCTACGCTCCTTCGTACTGCAGGCGAGGCCGAGTAAGCTTTCTGCACGCTAGCGGCTGCAGCCCGAGAAAAGGCCCCCAACCGAGAGGTCGCGCGGAACGTGTGTAGAAGCGTACGAGTTCTGCTTGCGATTGCGATCGGTTTGGCTGCGGCTGCGTGCAGAGAAGGCGAGACAGGCCCGGTCTCTACCGAGGGGGTCACGCACGAAGAGGTACGAGAGTACCTCCTCGAGCACCCGGAACTCGTCCTCGACGATCCTGAAATCGCGAACTCGATCGAACGAGCCCGCTCGAAGCGCGCGCAAGAGCACGCGGCTTCTCATCGCGAATCCATTCTCGAAGAACGATCCGATCTCTTGAATTCGCCTCTGACGCCATCTTCAGGTGAGCCGGGCGCAGCTGTGACGATTGTCGAGTTCTACGATTATCGCTGCTCCCCGTGCATCGCCAGCCATCCAGAACTCGAGCAGGTGAGAGCGACCGAGAAGGATGTGCGCATCGTCTACGGCCAGCTTCCGATCTTCGGCAGCCACTCGGTTATGGCCGCACGGGCGGCCATCGCGGCTCACCTGCAGGGTCGTTTCAACGCTTTTCACTCCGCCCTGATGACGGCGAGTGCTTCTCCCGGAATGGATTCGATCTACGCGACGGCAGCCGAAGTGGGTCTCGACGTCGAGAAGCTGCGAGCCGATATGCGCGATCCCGAGGTTCTTCAGTATCTGGAGGAGATGCGACTTCTCGCGGAGGCGTTGGACGTGACCGGCACGCCAGCATTCATCGTCGGAGGCGCAATCCTGCGCGGCGGGACGACGGCAGACGAACTCGGGGCGGAGATTGGCCGCCAGCGCGCTCAGAGTCGGGGAGAGGCCAGGTCTCGAGTGTCGCGAGTGGATCGTCGCCGAGGCCCGGAAGAAGCGCCTCTCCCGGATCCGATTCACAGGATCCGGCTCTCGTCCCTCTAGGGAGATCGGTCCACGCGCGGTGCCCACCGGAAGCGCATCCCCACGTCAAATCGGTAGGTCCAAGGGTCTTTGCGGTAGCTCCACGTCGCGCTTTCGGTTCCCGTTGCATCCGTGGACGAGAACTCCACATCGCGATTTCCGAGGATATGATAGGCGCCGCCCGAGGCCGTTAGAGCCAGCAACAGCGGTCCCTTGCGGGTGATGTCCGCCTCGATCTCCAGACCTGGACCGATGCTATGGAAGAATTTCTCCTCGGCCCCGGAGATTGAGAAGAGGTCGAAGCTCAGATTGTTGGGATCGCTGTTGTCGATTTTCGCTCGGTGCACGAGCCCTGAGACCTGGACCTCCTCGACCAGGTACTCGAGCGAAGGTTTGATGCGAATAGGACGCCATTCGGTGTCGATGGTGATGGAGAAGCCGACACCCGCCGAGGCCTGGAAGCCCGTGGGCTCCACGCGGGTCACACTTCCCTGTCCCCGCACCAGCTCCTCAACACACTTCAAACACTCCGGCACAATGAACGGGCCTGGAGCGCCCTCTTTTGCGAGATCCCGTTCGAATCCGAAGTTCCCGGCGACACCTCCATGCACGAAGAAGCGGGTTCGTTCGCCCAGCGGTTCCCAGCTGGGCGTCATGATCTCCAGAGAGCCGCCTAACCATGGCGAGGTGAGATTGTCGCTGCCGATGGCGCTCGGGCGCACCGTGCTCGAAACTTCGCCACGAGCACTGCTGATCAGGATGCCACTCGTCAGTGCGAGGGACGGCACCCATTTTCGGGATTTGTCGACGACCCGCGGATCGGCAGAGGATGTGCTGCAGATCAAGACGATGCACACCGCAGTGATGCCGTTGACGATGGATCTCATCGGCCCGGTTCGCCTGTCGGAATCCCGAGGCGCACCACTCTGTCTTCGAGGTCTTCGAGGGGCGGACGGCCGGACTTTCCGGAGCCTGTCCGCCGGTTGGCTGTACTCGAGATCCATGGGTGCCCCTTCGGGTGGTACTGTTCGGGTGGTACTGTGCGCGATTCCCGCGCGACTCGAAAAGTCGATTCGGCGTATGCGATTTCAGTTAGACAAGTAATACTCTTTGAGGGTCTCGATGGCCGAGCGAAGGGGACTTGTTGTTCGCGTTCACCCATCAAGGTTCAAGCCCGGCGGTTGACTTACGGTTCAGAATGCTACAGCATGTCATATGACATGTAAAGCATGGGGGAGAGCTCAATAGCGCGGTCGCCCGGCTGGGAGGCTACTGCGCGCACCGTAGAATTCCGGAGGGCCCGCTCTCCCAGGATGAGGATAAATGATCGCCGACATCATTCGAGGCCGTGTGGCTCGCTGTTCGCAGTCGGGGATTTTGAGACTATGACCCGTTCGCTATCTGCGATGAGCCCCTTTCATCGGTCGGGACCGGTATTCCACTCTTCCGCCGGCGTCCATCGGTTGGCCTGGCTGACCCTCGCTCTTCTGGTGACTCTCGCGATCGCGAATCTCGCTGTGGCGCAGGAGTCAGTCAGTTCGGATTCGCAGACCGACACCGGCGCGGCGCCTGAAGACATCGACCCGGAGGATCCGTGGACCGATGTGGAGGAGATGCGCGTCACCGGCCCGGGTGCGTCCAATCCGCTCACCTCGTCTACCGAATCGGTCACGCGGTTCGACTCCGACCTCATACAGGCGATTGGCGCAGATGATATTTCGGATCTGGCGAAAATTACGCCGAACCTCGAAATTCGAACGGCGGGCGCGACGTCGCCCACGTTCTTTATTCGCGGAGTCGGGCTCAGCGACTTCAACGCGAATGCCGGAGGTGCGGTAGCGATCTACCAGGACGGTGTGGCCATGAACTTGCCCGGGCTGCAACTCGGCCAGCTATTCGACGTCGCCAATGTGGAGGTGCTGCGAGGGCCCCAAGGCGCAGGTTCAGGACGCAACGCCTCCGCCGGGGCCATCAAGGTGACGTCGGTGAAGCCTTTGAATGACGGTGAGCCGCGCGCTTTCATGTTGGCCTCGTACGGGAATTACAACGCGCTCAACCTGGAGGGTGCCCTCGAAGTGCCCATCCTCCAGGATACGCTCGCCGCTCGCTTCTCCTTCACGTTCAACGAACGCGACGGCTGGGGGGAGAACGGCTGCGCGAACCTGCCCTCGCTGGCCTCGCGCGAGATGAACCCCGCGGTGTTCCACAGACATTCCTTTTGCGATGAAAAAAAATACCCCATCAGCATTGTGGATCCGGACTCGCCAGATCCCGAAGACCCGAACTATTTCAGTCTTTCGTCGGTTCCGGGTGGGCTCGCGACGAACGTCAATGATATCGGGAACTGGGCAGCGCGAGGCATGTTTCGCTTCCTTCCGGAAAGCAACGAATCGGACTGGCTCCTGATCTTGCGTGGGGGGCGAATCGACCAGCAATCGGCGCTGGGGCAAGCGATTGGAACGAATCCGCAGTTCGGCAGCGGTAGAACGAGTACGAGGTATAAGGATCCCGACATCCAGCCGTTGCAAAATCAACTGGTCAAAGAATGTAATCTGGCGGGGCTTGGGGGGGGCAATCCAGGG
>NYSS01000017.1 GCA_002683135.1 Planctomycetota bacterium
AAGGCGAGGCCCTTTCCAGAAGAAGGTTGGACTCAACCTATCACCCGAAGATTTTGCCAGACAACGGGAAACAGGACAACTATCAGCCCACGTCGGGTTGACCGAATCGGTCTATCTGATTGGTGACACGCTGGGGTTAAATTTGGATCAAGTGGTAGAGGAGCACCGGCCAGTGATTGCCGACTGCGCCTACTCATCTGCTGAGGTCGAAATTCAGGCTGGGCAGGTTCGAGGTGTCAACAGTTTCGGCCGGGGGGTAAGAAACCAGCAAGAGGTAGTGCGGATAGATTTCAACGCGGTGGTCGGTAGTCAAGAATACGAGGAAATCAGAATTGAGGGTTATCCGCCAGTTATCTGGCGAAATAAGCTCGGTACCGCTGGCGATAGTGCAACAGCAGCCGTCATACTCAATATGGGCAAACGTGTGGTGGCTGCACAGCCCGGCTTGCTAACCGCCGTCGATTTATCTTTGCCTCACTTCACCCGGACCTAATCGGCGTAGGGGTCGGTGGCATCCCGCAGGGCGTCGCCCAAGAAATTGAAAGACATAACCACTACCAGAACAGGAATAGCAGGTAAAATCAGCCAAGGGTAGTGTAACAGTACGGTAACCCGTTGGGCCTCTTCCAGCAGAACCCCCCAACTGGTCATCGGTGGGCGGATGCCTAAGCCGAGAAAGCTGAGTGCGGTCTCCCCCAGGATCATGCCTGGAATGGCCAAGGTGGCGATGACAATAATATGGCTGTAGGAACCCGGCATCAGGTGACGAGTAATGACATGCCAGTGACTGGCACCGGCAGCCTGAGCCGCCTTGACAAAGTCCAGCTCCCTGTAGGCCATGACCTTACCGCGAACCTGTCGGGCCAAACCGCCCCAACTTACCAGTGCCAGGATAACGGTAATACCGAAGTAGACAGCCACGCTCGACCACTCAGCCGGTAAAGCCGCACCCAATGCCATCCAGAGCGGAATGGAGGGGAAGGCCAACAGAATTTCTATTGCCCGCTGAATCAGCGTATCGGCCCAACCGCCAAAATAGCCGGAGATCGTGCCCAGGATTGAGCCAAAGATCAGGCTGATGACGACGCCGACCAGGCCAACTGTCATCGATACCCGCGCCCCATATATGATGCGAGATAGCAGATCCCGTCCCATGCGATCTGTTCCCAGCAAAAACATCGGTCCGTCCGAGCTTAGCAGATGTAGGCCATTCTGATTATCACGATATAAAAATCGAACCGGAAAGATCTTGATCTCATCAGGGGTAAAGACGAGTTCACGGGTTTCTGGTGTCCGGACTGACTTCAGACCATAGACGTGGAGGCCTCGTCGCAGAGAGAAGCGGAGCTTTTGGGGAGGAACATGGCGATAGCGCATCTGAATCTGGTTGTAGTGGTAGGGGGCAAAGAAGTTAGCCCCCAGTGAAATCATGTAACTGCTCAACAAGATGATGGCGGCGGTAATGCCCATCTGATTTTTGCGCAGGCGTTTCCAGATCAGTTGTCGATAGCTGAGATAGCCGAGTTCCTCGCTTTCGCCCACTGAGTCGAATGGTAGGCCTACATTATCAGTGTTGTTGTCCGGGGCAGAGAGCCGTTCTGCTAAGGGGTCTGAGGAGTTACTCATATCGAATCCTCGGATCGACCCAGGCCAGAGCAATGTCGGCTAGCAGATTACCGATCACCAGCAGGGAACTGAGCAACATAATCAGCGTTCCCGCCAGATAGATATCTTCATCCAGAAGGCTGCGCAATAACAGCGGTCCAACTGTTGGTAGTCCTAAAACAACAGACACAATAGCTGCACCTGAGAGGATAGTCGGCAAACTCATGCCTAAGATACTAACCAACGGGTTGATAGCAAGACGAACGGCATGCTTGACCACAACAACCCACTCTTTTAACCCTTTGGCTCTTGCGGTTTGGATGAAGGGTTGACCAAGAACATCCAGCAGGTTGCCGCGCATAATTCGCATCAATCCAGCCGTGCCGTTGAGGCCAAGGACGATAACTGGAATCCAGAGGTGTTGAATTAGATCGCCTAGTTTACCGACGGTCCATGGTGCACCTTCATAGTAGGAGGAAAAGAGGCCAAAAAGAGGTAAGCCGAACAGTTCAAAGGCAAAGACCATCAGGGTTAATGCTAACAAAAAAGCCGGAATTGACATGCCAACNAAACTGAGCAGNGTCAGNAAATTATCCGAAAATTTGTATTGATGNGTGGCAGAATAGATGCCAACGGGAACAGCGANGATATAGGTGAAAAANAGTGAACCNATCGAGATTAGCAAAGTAAAACCGATTCGGTCCCAAATCAGTTGGTTGACTTCGACCTCGTAACGAAAAGAATCGCCAAAATTACCTTGCACAAAACCAGTAATCCAAGATAAATAACGTTGAGGCATCGATTTATCCAAACCGTATCGTTGCCGCAACTCCGCTGCCATCTCCATCGAACTGCTATCTCCGTACTGTTCCTCCAGTTCTTGAATCCGACGGTCTAANTAGTCGCCTTTAGGTAGCTGGATNATGATAAAGCTGACAATNGAAATGGCGATCAGGGTTGGAATGGNAATCAGNANCCGGTGGNTGATGTANGTGGTCATTTGACCTCNGAGNTTCTGTCTACATCGCTGATGAAATACTGTTCNGGATAGCTAGTNGCCGGNGTCACAATTGCCCAAGGTCCTAAGATGCCATTATCAGGCACGTTATGAAATCCTTTTTTTACCATTACCANNGAAGGNGACCGAGCNGCTGTNCCCAAATGGAAAGGCCCCTGATCGATATGNATTTNCACAGCATCTCGAACATATTGNTGTCGCTTTTGTAAATCCTTTTCTTTCTTNATCGCATCNTATAGNTCCAATAGCTCCTTCAGTGGGCCGGTTGGTGGTTCCCCCTCTTCACCACCCGTCTCGTACCATTTACCGACCCGCGGATGCCAGTATTTAGCCAGTGTTGGAAAGACCCAGTCGGGATAGGTAAATAGATCCATCTCGGCCTCGCCATGCATACTAACAGTGAACTTGCCTAGATTTCGGCGCAGACTTAATTCGGCTCCAGGTGGTGTATTGAGGATCACCTCAAGGCCCATTTCTCGCCAACCATCGGCGATAATCAGGCCGATGTCGTTCTGTTGCCGATTGAGGTTTGAGCTTGGCATATCCATCACAATCTGCAACGGTTGGCCATCTTCCCGTAGGCGGATACCTCGTTTGTTGCGTTGNGTNAGGCCAAGTTCGTCCAACAGTTGNTTGCCGNGGNTGATATCNAAGTCAGCNTCTNCNNTTTTCCANTCTTCAAATANCTCTTGTCCAGCTTGGTNNGCAAAGTGCCAGCCCTCCTGGCTAACGGTAGCAGCTTGTGGTTGGAGCAATCCTCGCCAAGCAATCTCATTGCATTTTTCTCGGTCAACACCTAATGCTAAAGCCTGTCTGAATTTTTGCTGACGCATTAGCTNNCGCAATACAGGATCAGGATCAGTCCAGTTCAGCANGATAGCCGGTTGTGCACCNGCTGTACTCTCCCATTCACGAACNNNGTAGTTNCCNCGTTGCTCGCCTTTTTTGTATAGGGCGAAATCNTGTAACTGCATACCCCGAAACTGGCAGTCGATTTCCCCCGCTAAAATCTTTAACACGCGAACTTGCGGATCTGGAACCAAACGACTCTTAANGCGATCNATGTAGGGTANTTGCCGACCCAGTTCATCCACNACGTAATAGTAGGGNTTNCTTTCCAGTTCGACTTGAAAACCACCTTTTTCGTACTTGACCAATTTCCAAGGCCAAAGAGTCGGTCGTTCGATGTTGACGTGATTGGCATTCTTCTTTTCAAANTGGCTGAAATTGTTGTAAGCCGAGTGGTCCGGATGAAACTGGGTCATATAGTGCTGAGGAATATTGTACTTTTCTGAGTGCCAGAATCCAGTGGCCAACCAGAGTGGNACCAGCCAGTTCGGCCCGGCGAATTTCATCACGATGGTGTATTCATCAGGTGTCTCTACCGTCATCGGCTTACCATCGACCAAGCACCAGACAGGAGGTGAATAGATGTGCCGTTCATCTAGGCACAGATCGTAATAAAAGGCAAAAGATGCCGACGTAAACAGATGACCATCCGACCATCGAATCCCTCTTCTAAGGTGGATGGTCAAGATTGCTCCATCTTGGCTAAACTCCCAGGCTTCAGCCGTTCCCGGCTCCAGGCCNGTACAGTCGAATCGCCAACGAATTAGAGGAGCATATCCGGCNGTCATTTTCCAAGTNCCCAGTTCCGGATGGTCGTGGAATCNGTGCCATTGACCTCCGTAGGAGCCAGGTTTTTCNTAACCGTCGTAATNGGTTTTGGCNACTAACGGATTTTCGGGCAACCGTTCCTCTAATGTAGGTAATTCTCCGTCAGCCACTTTTTGGGTTAGCATTGGTGCCTCTTTGGCTTCTAGANCTGCGGATGTGCTGGATCTGAGTNGTGTGTCGNATGGAATAGCAGGTGTCGATTGCTGCCCAGAGCAGCCCCACCAGACTAGTACCAGCAGAGAAAGGAGAGAAAGGAGAGAAATCGTAGCCGCTAGATTTTGGATCGGATGATTCGGTCGACTTACCATTATGCCCCTCGCAGATCGAGTTCTGTTCGGAAATGACAGATGGCCATCACCTCGTCGGAATCGGAAGTCTCACCGGGTACAGGTTCTTCTTGGTGGCAAACCTCTTGCGCATACTGGCAGCGGGGATGAAACCGACAACCGGAGGGTGGATTGGATGGGTCTGGTACATCGCCGCTGAGGCGAATGCGTTGTCGTTGACGTTGCTGTTTCGGATTGGGCACTGGAACAGCGGAAATCAAGGCCTCGGTGTAAGGATGTTGCGGTTTAGTGTACAGATTCTCGGCCGAACTCAACTCAACAATCTGACCCAGGTACATCACTGCCACCCGGTCGCTGATGTGTTCGACTACGCTTAGGTCGTGGGCAATAAAGAGATAGGAGAGCTGGAATTTCTCTTTCAGTTCCTGCAGTAGATTCAGAATTTGTGACCGGATCGATACATCCAGGGACGAAACAGGTTCGTCGGCGATAATCAGATCGGGTCGCAGAGCCAGTGCCCTAGCGATGCCAATCCGCTGTCGTTGCCCTCCGCTAAAGGCGTGTGGGTAACGCCGCATATCGTCGCTTTTTAAACCGACGGATTCTAACAAATCAACAACATGTTCTTCTATTGAAGGATAATCCGAATTGTTAAACCCCTGCTTGGACTGAACTCTTAGTGGCTCAGCCACAATATCGCTTACAGTCATACGCGGGTTGAGTGAAGAGAAAGGATCCTGAAAAATCATCTGAATACGCCGGCGGAAAGGGCGAAGTGCGGTCTTGCTCAACTGGCAGAGGTCGACCGCTTCCTGACCAAACAAAACACTGCCCTCCGTCGGTTCGACCAAGCGCATAATACAGCGACCGGTAGTAGTTTTACCACAACCGCTCTCCCCGACCAATCCGACGGTTTCTCCTCGACAGACATCGAAGCTGACCCCATCCACCGCTTTGACGTGACCGACCGTTTTTTGAAAAATCCCTTTTTGAATTGGGAAATACTTTTTTAGATTTCTTACCTGTAGCAGTTTCTGCATTTGAGAACCAGGCTAGACCTTTTCAGTTAACAGATGAAGCCAGCATCGGGTAGCGTGATCGCCCTCGATTAGTTCTAACGGGGGTAATTCCTGACAACTGGAGAAGGCTTCCTGACAACGCGGGGCGAAAGCGCATCCGGATGGCATGGCCAGTGGGCTTGGGACTGTACCGGGAATGGAGTACAGTTTTTTCTGCCGATCCGCCCCTAATTCAGGAATGGAAGCCAGTAAACCTTTAGTGTATGGGTGTAATGGACGGTCAAAGATCTGGTCTAAGCTCCCTCTTTCGACCACCTTACCAGCGTACATCACTACTACTTCATCGGCAATGTCAGCAATCACGCCCAGATCATGAGTAATCAGCATGATGGCCATCCTCAATTCTTCTTGCAAAGATTTCATCAGATCCAGCACCTGAGCCTGAATGGTGACATCCAGAGCAGTGGTTGGTTCGTCAGCAATTAGCAGCGAAGGATTGCAGGAAAGTGCCATGGCAATCATCACACGCTGACGCATTCCACCAGAAAGTTGATGTGGATATTCGTCTATCCGTTGCTCAGGTGCCGGGATCCCAACCTTAATCAACATCTCGATGGCCCGGTTTCTGGCCTCTTTTTTACCGACTTGCTGGTGTAGACGGATGGCTTCACCAACCTGATTGCCTACAGTATAAACTGGGTTTAGCGATGTCATCGGTTCCTGAAAAATCATGGCGATGTCATTGCCGCGGATCGCTCGCATTTGGTCGCTCTTAGGAGAAAGCTCCGTGATTTCGACTGATTGGCCATTTTTATGGTATCGGATATGTCCAGCTTCGATTTGTCCCGGTGAAGGAACCAATTGCAAAATGGATAGTCCGGTTACACTTTTCCCGCATCCACTTTCACCAACCACACCGAGGGTTCGACCGCCTTCGATAGTAAAACTGACATCGTCTACGGCTCGAACTTGGCCGTCATCAGTATCAAAGACGGTACGAAGACCAGAAATTTCAAGTAAGGGATGGTGCAAAATTTGACCTGCGGTAGTGCGAAAGTCGGGTCGGTGATTCCCATGT
>NYSS01000018.1 GCA_002683135.1 Planctomycetota bacterium
AAGCTCGACTCCAGAACATCCGCCTAGACATCGACCCCGACCCCAGGCTCGATCCGATCCGCGAGCTGATAGAGCACGTCGAAGCCGACCTCGCGGCCGTCACCACCGCCAGGCAAGCCAAGATCACGGCCGATCAGACCAACGACCACAAGGCGGGATTCGCTGCACGCCAGGCAGCGTTTCGCTTGCTGAGAAAGTCCTACGATCCGGACCAGGCGAAGGCGCTGCTCGCAGGCGTATCCGCTGACCTACGTACGGAGACCTGGAAGTCGCTGATCGCAGAGGACATCGCGCTGGTCGAGGCGCTGGACCGCCTACGCGATGGCTTCATCGCACGGATCGCCGCTGAGCCCATCAACAAGGACCGCATCCAGCTCCTCTCATCGACAGGAACCCGCGACATCCCCTGGACGCTCGTGAAGGTCGACGCGACGTCGTTCGATGCGAAGCTCGGACGCAACACCCGAAAGTTCGAGTTCAAGTCATTCACCCCGGGCGACCTCAACCGGCGTCTGTTCAGCCTGAGGCCAGCGCCCGCCGGGACGGCCGAGCTCGACGAGGCCATCCTCCTTCTCCTGACGGGTGATGCCATCGGAGCACTCCGCCGCATCGCCGCGGCGACGGGCACGACGCCGGCCATCGCGGCACGCATCCATCGTGAAGCCGCGGCCCTCGATACCGCCGCGGCCATCCGTCAGCTGGAGAAGACCGCTGAGGGCAACGCCATGGACTACTTGCGCCTGCTTCCGCTCCTTGATCGGTTTATCAAGGAGTGTCGTGACACGATCGCGTTCGTCCTCAATAGTGACGGCACCACCTCCATCTTCTGAGTTATGTCCAAGCCCCTGATTGAGCGTATCGGCGAAGCCGCCGATCACATCCGCGCCCAAGCCCCCGGGGCCACGCCGGACGTCGGAATCATCTTCGGAACCGGACTCTCGAGCCTCCGGACCGATATCGAAGGCGCCGTCACGATCCCCTACGGTGACATCCCCCACTTCGTCACCAGCACGGTGGAGAGCCACACCGGCGAGATGGTGCTCGGCACGTTAGAGGGCAAGGCTGTCGTCGCGATGCGGGGACGTTTCCACGCGTACGAGGGTTACACGTTCCAGGACATCACGTTTCCCGTACGCGTCATGAAGGCGCTGGGTATCCATACCCTGGTCGTATCGAACGCTTGCGGCGGCCTGAATCCGCAGTGGTCCAAGGGCGACATCATGGTCATCGAGGATCACATCAACCTCATGGGGGGAAATCCCCTCGTCGGGGTAAACGATGAGACCCTCGGCCCCCGGTTCCCGGACATGTGCGAGCCTTACACCCGAGAGTTGATGGACCTGGCCATGGCTTGCGCGATGGAAGAGGACCTGCACATCCAGAAGGGCGTCTACGNCTCCGTGCTCGGCCCAAATCTCGAGACCCGGGCCGAGTACCGCATGCTGCGCGTGCTGGGAGCCGACGTCGTCGGCATGAGTACGATCCCAGAGGTCATCGTCGCGGTCCATTCTGGGCTCAAAACGCTCGGATTTTCGATCATCACGGACTCCTGCCTCCCCGACGCCCTCGAACCCGTGAGCCTGCCGGAGATCCTCCAGGTCGCCGGCGAGGCCGAGCCAAAGCTCAACCGGTTGGTGAAAGCCGTCCTCCGTAGGCTTTGAGACCCCAGCNNCGATCACCTAAAGTCCCCGAGCCATGTACGAGGAGATCACCGGCCCCAAGCGGCAGTTGGAATTGGAGCAGCGCATCCTCGCGCGCTGGCGTGAACGCTCCGTATTCCGCTCANCCCTCGAGCGNCGCGCCGGGGCCGACCCATTCACCTTCTACGAAGGCCCACCAACCGCCAACGGCCGTCCGGGCATCCACCACGTCCTCGCGCGCACGCTGAAGGACGTCGTCTGTCGCTACCGTGACCTCACGGGTTTCCTGGTCCAGCGCAAGGCGGGCTGGGACACCCACGGCCTCCCCGTCGAGGTCGAGGTCGAGAAGTCTCTCGGCATCCACGGCAAGGACGCGATCCGCGAGCACGGCGTCGAGTCTTTCACCAAGAAGTGCGTCGACTCGGTCTTCGCTTACGTCGATGAGTGGGAGCGGCTGACCGACCGGATCGGCTACTGGATCGATCTCGAAGACGCCTATGTGACCTATCACGAGCCCTTCGTCGAGTCCGTATGGTGGGCGCTCTCAGAGCTCTACAAGAAGGGCCTGCTCTACCAGGGGCACAAGGTCGTCTGGTGGTGGCCCCAGGGCGGGACAGCGCTGTCTTCCGCAGAGGTCGGGCTAGGCTACCGAGAGGTGCGGGACCCATCCGTGACCGTCCGCTTCCGGGTCGGCGAAGAGCGCGGGTTCGACAAGCCCGCTTCCATCCTCGCGTGGACGACCACGCCGTGGACACTGCCGAGCAACTGCGCCCTGGCGATCGGCTCGGATCTCGACTACGTCGCCTGCGACATGGGAGACGAGGTCCTCATCCTCGCCGCCGCGCTCGAGGAGAAGGTCCTGGGCGACCGGGAGCACGACGTCATCGACACCATCAAGGGGGCACAGCTCGTCGGCTGGAGCTACGAGCCCCTGTTCGACTTCAGGACACCGGAGGGAGGACAGGCGCACGTTGTCATCGAAGGCGCCTTCGTCACGACTGACAGCGGCACAGGGATCGTCCATCTGGCGCCAGGCTTCGGCGAAGACGACACCGCCGTCTGCCGCGAGAAGGGCGTCGGGTTCTTGCAACTCGTGGACCCGGACGGGTCCATGTCCTCGGAGTGCGGCGACCTCGCTGGCCTCTATATCAAAGANGCGGACAAGCCGATCATCCGAGACCTCAAGCAGCGGGGNTTGCTGTTTGACCAGAGCCAGTACACCCACGACTACCCGTTCTGCTGGCGCGCGCAGGAAGATCCGCTGATCCAGTACGCGCGCAACTCGTGGTTCGTCAAGACGACGTCCATGAAGGACCGCCTCATCGAGTTGAATCGCACGGTCAACTGGTGCCCCGACAACATCAAGGAAGGGCGTTTCGGCGACTTCCTGCGCAACAACGTCGACTGGGCCCTGTCCCGCGAGCGCTTCTGGGGTACGCCGCTGCCGATCTGGGTCAATGACGAGACCGGCGCCATCGACTGCGTCGGCTCGGTCGCAGAGATCCTCGAGCGTAACCCTGATGCGTTTTCTCGCTTCGACGCAGCAAAGAACGCAGACGCAACGCTGAGCGAACACCTGCGCGTCCACAAGCCGTGGATCGACGACGTGACGTGGGCCAAGGAGGGCGAGCCGGGCGTGTATCGGCGCGTGCCGGATGTGATCGACTGCTGGTTCGACTCGGGCGCCGTGCCCTTCGCGCAACGCCACTATCCGTTCGAAAACGAGGACGTGTTCAAGCGCTCTTTCCCGGCCGACTTCATCTGCGAGGGCCTGGACCAGACTCGAGGNTGGTTCTACAGCCTGCTCGCCATCGGGACGCTCCTCTTCGACGAAGTCCCGTACAAGAACGTGCTCGTCAACGGGTTGGTGCTGGACAANCACGGCAAGAAGATGTCCAAGTCGGTCGGCAACACGGTCAGCCCTTGGGATGTCATCGACGAACACGGGGCCGACCCGCTCCGCTGGTATTTGCTC
Source organism: Planctomycetota bacterium (assembly GCA_002683135.1). Classification (GTDB taxonomy): domain Bacteria; phylum Planctomycetota. The sequence goes on from NYSS01000018.1 coordinate 3,616, forward strand.
GCCGGGTCCGACCCCTGGCTATCCAAGTCCTTTGACTCCGCAGGCGTCGCCGAAGTCAGCCGCAAGGTCTTCGGCACNCTGTGGCCGTCGTTCAATTTCTTCGCCACCTACGCGGCGGTCGACGGNTGGNCCCCGNGNCNGGNNGCNNCNGCNCCGGACGNNGCGNNCCNCNATGGACCGCTGGNTGCTNTCGCGCACGCACTCCCTGCTCCGCGATTTCCGCGCCGCCATGGACAGCTACGACCCGAGGCGCGCGACGCGCATGCTCGGACGGTTCATCGACACCGAGTTATCCAACTGGTACATCCGGCGCAGCCGCTCGAGGTTCTGGAAGAGCACGGACGCGGAGGACAAGGCGGCCGCATACGACACCCTCTTCGGCGCGCTCGAGACCATCGCCTTCCTGCTGGCACCGATCGCGCCCATGTCCGCGGACGCGCTCTATCTGGCGTTGCACCCCGAGGGCAGCGACCTCGATTCCGTTCACCTCGGCGACCTCCCCGAGCCCGACCCCTCGCTCATCAACGAGAAGCTCGAACGGCAGATGACCGCCATCCTCGAGGTCGTGCGTCTCGGCCGCGCCGCGCGCGAGAAAGAGAAGATTGGCGTCCGTCGACCGTTGCCCCGCCTGGTCGCCTCCGGGCCCGACCGAGAAGCCCTGGACGGTCTCCTTGACGACGCCCTCGGCAAGGAAGTGAAGGAAGAGCTCAACGTGAAGGAGCTCGTCGTCGCGGAGCGCAGCGGCGAGTACTGCACGGTCACGGTCAAGCCGAACCTCCCCGTCCTCGGGCCACGCTACGGCAAGCAACTCGGGAAGATCCGCGGCCTGCTGGCGGCCCTGGACGACGCACAGATCGCGACGTTCGAGGGCGACGGGACGGTCACCCTCGACGTCGAAGGCGAGCCGGTCGCCCTACAAGGCGACGACCTCCTCGTCGAGCGCTCGGGCCGGGAGGGCTTTGCGGTCGCAGCCGAGGGTGGCTACATGGCCGCCCTCGACACGCAGATCACTGACGCTCTTCGGCTCGAGGGATACGCACGAGAGATCATCAACCGTGTGCAGAACGTGCGCAAGAAATCGGACTTCGAAGTGACCCAACGGATCCAACTGACGCTCGGGGGATCCACCGAAATCGTCGCCGCGGCCAACGCCCACAAGCAACGCATCGCCGCCGAAGTACTCGCCGCCGACGTCAACATCAACGACACGGCGAGTGGGGAGACCTTCCCCATCGACGAGCTCGAGGTCGTTATTTCAGTTCAACCGGCATGACCCGCACCGCCATCCTCGTCTCCGGCACCGGCCGTTCACTCAAGAACCTCCTCGACCTTGAGCAGGCGGGAGCGCTGCCGACTGAGACCGCCCTCGTCATCTCCTCGAGGCCCGACGTCAAGGCCCTGGACCACGCCCGCGCACGTGACATCCCGAGCGCTGTTTGCAAGGCCGATGCCCTGACCGACACCCTCGACGCCGCTGAAATCGACCTGGTCGTGATGGCCGGCTACCTCAAAAGGTGGCCCATCCCGCACGCCTACGTGGGCAAGACCATCAACATCCACCCTGCTCTCCTCCCCCTCTTCGGTGGCAAGGGCATGTACGGCCACCACGTACACGAGGCCGTCATCGCATCCGGCATGCGGGTCTCTGGCTGCACCGTCCACTTTGTGACACCTGATTACGACGACGGACCAATCATCGGCCAGCGCACCGTCCCCGTACTGTGGGACGACGACGCGGAGACCCTGGCGGCCCGAGTGTTCGAGCAAGAGTGTGCCCTGCTGCCCGAGTGTGTCGCGATGGTCGCCCGGGGCGAAGTCAAACTCGTCGGCGGTCGTGCGCTCCGCGGGTAACGACTCAGCTCAGGCCGGTCGATCGAGACGGGGATGACCTCTCCGCACCGCGGGCCCCACGGCCGACGCTACCAGCCCGGGGGAACAGTCCCTTCATCAGCGAGCGCCTCCCGCGCCAGGGCCAGGGCGCCCAGTACGGGGTCCTCGACGTGCGCCCCGACCACAAACCGACCATCCGCACACAATGCGTTCAGTCGCTCACGGATCGGCGCGCACGCGAGGACCGAGCCCGCGGTCGCCAAGGGCGTGCCCTCCGGCACCCCGGCCGCCAAGCCCGCCGTCGAGGCCTGGGCGTAGAGGGCCCGCGCCGCCTCGGCGATGATCGCGCAGGCGACCTGGTCCCCCTCCCCAGCCGCCCCCATGACGACGGCGCACAGGTCAGCGAGACCCAGCTGGCCGCCGCGAACCAGATCCGGCAAGAGGCGAACCTCGGTGACTCCGGCGTGCGCGAGGACATCCCTCCCGCATTCTGAGAGCGGCTCCCCAAGTTGGGCGGCCCGCAGACACGATCGCACCGCCTGCCGGCCGATGTCGTGGGCGCTCCCCTCGTCCCCCAGATCCGCTCCCCACCCACCAAAAATGACGGTGCCGTTCTCGCCCCGCGCCCGGGCACCGCTCCCGGTCCCGGCCATCACCAGAACACCCCGCGGCTCGGAGAATACCGAGCGGAAGGCGATGGCTCCGTCGTCGACGAGGATGCGGATCGGGGGCCGCACCCCCAACGCGTCGAGAGCCGCCCCCACGACCCGACTCGCGGCCGGGTGCGAACACCCAGCCATACCTATGGCAGCGGCGGCGATAGGCGGGTCACCGGCAGCACCCAGGGCCTCCGCGGCGGCCACTCGCAAGCCCTCGCTGGCCTGGGTCATTCCAACGCGGACGGGATTACCTGGCCCGGCCTCAGCTCGTGCGATGACGTCCCCGTTAGCGGCCGCAACGACGACACGCGACCGGGTTCCACCGAGATCCGCGGCGAGGATGGACATGCCCTCCCAGGGAATCCGCCGGCGGCCGTGGGCGCAACCCCGAAACGGCTGGGGATCTGGACGCATCTCGTGTTATCCAGACATGTTGTGGCGAACTGCCCACCCCTGCCGATACCCTACTGACCGGTCCCGGCGGGACGACGCCACGAAAACCGGCTCGCACAGCGAGGAAATGGGAGAAGGAACGGGAACATGAGACGGCGCGCACTCCTCCTCACCACGTTCAGCCTATGCCTGGTCGCGCTGCTAACCGGGTGCAGCGGCGATTTCGCGAACGACGGCATAGCTTCGTTCGAAGCCGGTAAGTACCGCGAGGCCGTAGACTTACTGCAAGTCGCGCTCTCCGAGACCGAGGACCCGGAGGTCCGCTTCTATCTGGGCGTCGGCCTGTTCCGGATGGGTCGCCCAACGCAGGCCCGCAGCACCCTCGCTCCGCTCCTGGAAAATGAAGGGTTCCGCCAGCGCGCGTTATGCCAAACCGTCGACATCATGATCTCCCTCGGAGATTCGGGCCCTGCCCGCAGCCTCCTTCGAGACGCCCTGGATAAGACCCCCGCGGATGCCAACCTCTTAGAGGCCAGCGTCATCGTCGACGCCGCCCGGGTCCGTGACCTGCGCCAGAAGATCACCGATCTCCTCGAGGCCCATCTGGGCGAAGGGCGGGCGCCCCGCGTCGGCAAACGCATCGGCCTGATGCTGACGGCGACGCAGCAGGAATTCACCCAGGTATTTGGCGAGGGGATGCAGCATCTCTCAGCCACATACGGGTTCACGGACGAGCGCAACCTCAAGGACCTCGTCGTCAAGTCGCGCTCCGCGCTCCGAGAGCTCCAATCAACGCTGCGGCAAACAGCGGACGCCGACGCCGGCTCATTTCAGAGCCGCATCGAGCTCGCCCAGATCGCCCAGCAACGCAACGACGTTGACGCAGTGCTGGAGACGTGTGGTGAGATCATCGCAATCCAGCCCGAATCCATCGCCGAAGCTGAACGGCGGACGCGGCTCCGCAGTACCCAGATCCGCGCGATCGAACTCATCCGTGCCGTCACGGAGAGTTCCGAACGCCGAAGAGAGGGCATCGCGATCCTCGAAGCAGCGGTCGAGACGTTTGGTCAGCGCACGCTGGACCCGCACCTCGCACGCCTCTACTACCTGGCTGGGGAGAACGGAAAACTCGCGACGCTGAGCCAGGAGTGGATCAAGACGGAGGCCCGAAACTACTGGGCCTGCTTCTATCGCGGATGGTCCCTGTTTACTCAAGAGAAATACGGGGACGCGATCCCCTACCTCGTGCGGGCGCACGGCACCCGGCCGAACACTCCGGCGTTCAACCTGATCCTCGGACGCGCGTACGAGATGACCGGCGAACTCGGGCAAGGTCTAACGTACCTACGCCACGCGCAGGAGCTGGCGCCGAATGACGCGCCGACGGTCCTCGACGTCGCCCGCGTTTACACGAAGATGGGCGACGAGCCAGAGGCCCGCCGCGTCCTCGTCAGCGCACTACAAACCCGCTTCCGCAATCGACGCAGCGAGGACCACGTGCTCATCCTCAACACCCTCGTAAAGATGTATCGCAAGGTCGGAGCCGGGATCACCACGCTCGTGCAGGCACGCAATCTTCTCGAGCGCGACCCGGATAATCCCTACGTCGGGATCCGGGTGGCGCAGCTCGAGTCGGAGCGCGGCTCGTGGGACAATGCCATCAAGGTCCTGCGCCGGGTGCAATCCCGGCTGCCAGACCTCGCGGATGCATGGCGAGTAGGCGCCCGCCTGGCGCTCGACCACAAGAAGTGGAGCCATGTCCATCGGCAGCTTCGGGGGCTCAAAGAGGTCGAGCCCTCTGACCCACTGATCCCATGGATGCGGGCGAGCGCGTACCTGGCCCAACGCCGCTACGAGGACGCCAGTAAAGAAGCGCGTACCGCGCTCGAGGAGAACCCCACGGAGATCGGCGTTCGACTGGTTCTGATCGACATCGAGATGGCCCAGCGCAACTGGACGAGCGCCATCACGATCGCTCGCAACGCACTGAAGGTGCTGCCCGACGATGACGACGTCCAGCTGCGCATGGCGAAGGCACTCATGGGCGCCGAGCAGTGGAAGGAGAGCGCCGCGATGCTCCGGCGGCTCGAAGCCCAGCACGGCGAAGATGCGGAGTTCCTCTACCTCCTCGGGAGGGCCCTCGTGAAGTCCGGCGAAGCCAAGGCGGCGATCGGCGTCATCGCCCGCGCGGTCAAAGCCGTGGACAAGGAAGACTACTCCCGCCGGATCACCTTGGGCCGCACCTTCTACGACGCGAAGTCCTATTCGAGATCCGCACGGGTCTTCAGCAACGTATATCGGGATCTTCCTCGAGGATCGAAGCTGTCGGTGACCACCCTGCAGCTGCTGGCTCGCAGCCATCACCGCGCCAAGAACTACCTCGGAGCCTGCGACGCGCTGGTCCTGCTGCGCCGCCTCGACTACCGGGAGGCCGCGTACAACCTCTTCATGCAGCTCGCATCGACGAGCGCCGCCCACCACGAGGTCGCATCCGTCTTTGACCTCGCAGACGCGGAGTCGCGCCTCACCCAAACAGGGCTCGAGGCGGCGCTCAAGTCGCAACTGGCGGCCGCCGCTTGGAAAGGCGCCGAAAACGCCATCCTCCTACTCGGACAGATCGATGACGGGGCGAAGCCGCGGCTGCTGCTTGAAACCGCGCGCATCCAGCTGGGGCGCGGGCAGAGGACCCGTGGCCTGGCGACGCTGCGGCGCGCGATCAACGCTGGACCAGGCACGGACCGGGTCGCGGTCTACACCGCCTGGCTACGCTTCCTGGTCGCTGACAACGACCCCAAGGCAGCGCTGGATCTGCTCGACGAAGCCGTCGCCGCCGCCCCCTCCAACGGTCTCCTCAAGCTGATCGGCGGCGAGGCCGCGCTCATGCTGGGCGACGTCGCGCGCGCAGGTCTCCTCCTCGGCGAGGCGGTGCAATTGTCACCTCGCGACCAGCGGGCACGCCTGCTGCTCGCCATATGCCACGCAGCGCGGGGCAGCTATCCGGAAGCCCTCAAGGCGCTCGCCCGACCGCAGAACCGAACTCAGCGTCAGGTCCTCGCCTTCTTGCAGGCGCTGGCGGGAGACAAGCGCCCGTCCGGCGCCCCCTCACTCGCCCAGTTCATCTGGCACCTGCGGTCCGGGGAGTGCAAACAAGCGGCCCAGGTTGCGACCCACATGTCTGACGTACCACGCGTCTGGCGCGCGTCGCTTGCGGCCCTAGCCGAACACCTCCAGACACGCGCCGAAAAGGCCCCGTTAGCGGCTGAAGTGCTCGGCCGCGCCGCGGCCTTTTCGACCGTTGGCGTGCTCCAGAAGACATGCATGAAGGAGCTCAGCGCCGCCCGCGCCACCCAGGTCGAGGAGTCAGCGTGGATCGACCTCTACGCAGCCTGGACCCTGATCCGCTATGGAGCCGCCAAGGCCGCCGTGACGGCCATGGCCCCACGAATCGTCGCTGGCATCGAGGACCCCCTCGTCGTGTATCTCACCGGGGTTGGGACCATGGGCAACACCAGCGCAAAGAACATAGAGGTCCTCATCAACGGACACCTGGGCAAGGGGCCGATCAACTCCCTCCTCGCCCGTGATCTTCGTGACGCGGCCACGGAAATGGACGCCCACGAAGTCGCCCTCGCGTTATCGAGCAGGATCGCCAAGCCGACCGATGAGGACCTCGCGGTGAAGACCCGCATCCTCTATCGACTCGGACGCCCGGAGGACGCGGGCAAGACGGCGGCCGGGATCTCAGACTCGGCGAGAGAAGCCGACCCGTTTCTGCGACTCATCACCAGTTACCGCGCACTCGTGGCGAAGGAGCCTGGAGCGAGACAAGCCATGCGAGCCCTGCTGGAGGACACCACGCCCTTCGGCCAACTGGACCCTGTCCTCGTCGTCAATGCGCTCGTCAGGGCAGGGATGGCCGACAAGATCTCCCAGACCCTGAGACCTCTGCTGGAGACGAAACCCTACGACGCCTACACGTTCCACCGCCTCGCGTTGGCCGTCGGCAAGTCGCAAGCGAACCGGCACCTCTACGATCGGCTGATGGCGGCGGTATCCCTGGTAGACCCGCGGGGTGCGCTGCGCGAAACGCGCCGCGAGGACCGCCCGCTCGCCCAGTGGTAGCGGCCGCCGCCAAGTCCCGGGCCGCCGCGGCACGGCGACGAAGCACGCCTATAGAAATCCGCGCGCTGCGAGCACGTCCCTCAGGGACGTAAATCGGAAATCGGCCAGCAATAGCCGGAGGCGCGCCGCGGTCCTCTTCAATCCGGTGTAATGACGGAACGCACCAATTCGGGAAGCCCGATCGCGCAGATCCGGCTGGTCTGGATCGACCTCCCAAGGGTGGAGATAGAACACCCCCGGTCGCCCTTTCCGATTGACCTGCCGGAGCCCCCACCTGGTGACCCCGTACGGAAGCAAACGAAAGTAGCCACCCCCGGCGACGGGCACGGGGCGCCCAAAGAAACGCGCGACCGTCATCGGAAACTCCACCATGGTGCGCCCGGACGGCGCCCGGAGGTGGTGGATCCCTTCCTCCGCATCCGGCACACCATAATCGGGGTGCCGCACGGGAAAGACGCTGGAATCGTACCGGTAGCCCGCTTCGAGAAGCGCGTCGAGCGCCCAGCTGGTGCCCTTGATGATGCTGAAGGACGGGGCCCTGAAGCCAAGGACCTCTACCCCACCCAGGTCCTCAAGGAGAGCCTTCGATCTCACCATCTCGTCTCGGGCAGCCTCTTCGGTCAACGAGGTGAGTGGCGCGTGGGACCATCCGTGGCTCGCGAGTTCGTGCCCGCCGTCCACGATCCGACGCACCAACGCCGGGTGCCGCTCGGCGACGCACCCGAGCATGAAGAACGTCCCCTTCACCGCTGCATCTGAAAACGCCTGCAAGATCGCGTCGGTGTTCTGCTCCACCCGCGATTCGAACCGATCCCACTCCGACCGATCGATCTTCCTCTGAAAATTGAGGACCTGATAGTAGTCCTCCACGTCGACGCTCATCGCGTTTACAACGTCGGTGGCGTAGCCGGTCCCGGGAGGTGCGCTCACGGCGTCCATAGTAACGTCCGCGGCGAGAACGCGAGTTCTATCGGGCGCCGCGACCCGTGAGGCAGCGGAAGGTGAGGAAGAGGATGGCGATGTCCACCATCAGGCACATCTTCTTCACATAGAGCAGGTCGTAGCCGAGCTTCCGCTTCACGTCGCGTACGGTCTCATCGTAGTGGTGGTAGACCTGGGCGAGGCCCGTGATGCCAGGCTTCACCATGTGACGCGCATCGTAGTTGACGATCTGATGCCGGAACTGGTCGACGAACACCGGCCGCTCAGGGCGTGGGCCGACGATCGACATCTCGCCCTTGATCACGTTGAGGAGCTGGGGCACCTCGTCAAAGTGCGACGCACGGAGGAACCGGCCGACAGGCGTGATCCGCGGGTCGTTTTCCTGGGCCCAGACCGGGCCAGTCGCCTGCTCAGCATCCATGACCATCGTCCGCAGCTTGATGATCCCGAAGATCTTCCCGTCCTTGCCGACCCGCTTCTGGACGAAGAAAACCGGACCGGGACTGCTCAGTTTAATGGCGAGGGCGAATCCGGCGAGGATAGGCAACAACAGCACCAGACCCACGATGGCGAGGGCTCTGTCGAGCACGTCCTTCAGGAGGACGAACCGGCGTCGGAGAACCAGACTGGCAAGCGTCATAATACAGCCAACCGACTAGGGTACGGTTAACGGATCTCGGCACTGATCCTGCGGCCTGGACCTTGGGTTAACTAACTGCGGGTACTGGTGGGGTTTGGCAAACCCACGGGTGCTGGGCAGGCACCCGTGCGGCCGTGGACAATGTTAGGCCACGACCTCAACTCTCCGAGTATACCCTGGACCCCGTGTTGGTCAATCGTTCTGTCTCGATCTCGGAACCCGAAAACCCGCTAATCGACCGACAAAACAGGACCTTTCGTCTCTATATAGAGCACTCAGCCGCGAGGTTACTGAGACAGGTCAAATGATGAGAATCAGAGGCCCTCGAGAACCCGCCCCAGGGAAAACGAGAGCGTCTTGGTGAACCAGCGCAGCCTCTCGCGGGCGCGGGAGATCCCCTGTGCATCGAAAGGAATGCTGAGCCAGACCAGGATCTGAGGCTCGCCCGGGTCAATGAGCGCGCGCCAAGTGAACGCGCCGTAAGCAGATGTGGAGACGCCACCGGAGCGATACCAGTACCAGGTGAGGCGGCGCTCTTCGCCCCGCACCAGTTGAATCTCCCGGACGTATCCGGGGGCACCGGTGAACGACGCGGGGCAGCGAACGGAGGACGCAGCCTCGACCTCCCAACCGTTGCCTCGGTAACAGCTCTCCGGAGCGTGCAGCCTGGTCCGTCGGCTGCGGCCGTACACGATGCACAGGTGGTAGGTACCCCGCTCTCCGTACAGCCGACTGAGGAATCCGTCGGGCCGCAGCAAGCGCGCCGCCCCCGCCGCGAGCGGTATGTCCCGCCCTGGGATCACCGGCCCCTCCTGCGATGATGGCGGACGAAGCTGGGTCGGTATGGCCTGCAGCAGATCTCTCTCAGCGACCACGACAGGCAGATCAGCTTCGACGAACGCGAGGGCGGGGCCCAGGGCCATCACGGCGAGCGCCGCCAGGACCCAAGCCACGCCGGGGGGCGACCCGACCAGGGGGCGGGGCGACGCGACGTCCCTCCTCAGCACTCGCGCCAGCCCCCACAGGAGAAACAGGCCGCAGACGAAAGCAGCGATTCCGCTCCCGTCATGAACCAGGGTGCCGGGGCCAGCGACCTCCGCACCCGCACCCACCGCCACGCGGACGAGGACATGGATGCGCAGCGCGTTGATGAGGACGGCAACCGGCGCCGCCAATAGGAAGACCGCCACACGCCGCAGGTGCGTCGTCCTCGTCATGGCCGCCACCACATATCCGAAGGCGAGCATCGCAACGAGGCTCCGCAAGCCGGAGCAGACATCGCCGACGACCAGCACGCCCCCATCAGGGATCAGAAGTCGTGCGCCTTCGCGGACGACCGTAGACGGCGCCCCCAAGAGGCCGACTTCCATGGACCACGTCTTCAGCGGCAGGCTCAGATCCTCGATGAGCTTGAGCGGCCACGGGAGCATGAACAGAAGCAACCCGACGGGGCCGACCAGCGCGCGGGTGCCGCGCCACCCCAGGGCCCCAAGGAGCAGCGCGATGGTCCCCAGCCACCAGCCCACGGCCCCGACAAAACCGACGCCGCGACCATGAAGGACATAGAGCATGATCGCCGCAGCCGCCGCCACCGGGATCGCCAACAAGGCGGAGCCTCCGCCGAGGTGGCGCTCACGCCAGACGATCCACGCCGCCCACGCGGCGGCCGTGATCGGTACGAACGGACCGTGGCCAAAGTAGCTGCCGTCCGCGAACCAGCGATCCGCCAGCCACGCCATGGTCTCCACGGCCAGGAGCACCGGCACCAGGATGGCAACCAGCATGCGTCCGGTCATGGCCTACCTCCAGACGACGCGCACCGTGCCACGCCCCAGCTTCCGCTCACGCAGATCCCAGATGCGCACCACCCGTCCCTCGTCCGGGTCATCGGAGTTGAACTCCCAACAGTCGTAGTTCTTCTCCAGGTCGTCGTACAAAGCCGCCCAGTCGGGGAAGGCCTCTCGCTTCCAAGGTCGGCGAGGATCCGTGTAGTTCTCGTACGACGTCTTCAAGCTGATGAAAAACGAAATCGGACGGTAGCTGCGCTGCTGCCCCTTCCCGCGCGTCAGCCAGGCCCGCGACACGAGGCTCGCCCGTCGCCAGAGCTCGGTGATGGCCGGAGTCGTCCCGGGCCAATCGCCACCCATATCCGCCCACCTCCGCTCCAGACGAGCGGTGACGCGGGCTTCCAGATCATCGAGGGTCTCGACGTCCTGCTTGGAGCGACGCGCGTCATGCAACGCCCCTGAAACTCCGCCTGGGAGGTCAGCCCGCTGCAGCCTCTTCAGGAACTCCTGCTCCACCTCCTCGGCGGAGGGCTCGCCGCCAGCGGCAGCCAGGTCGCGCACGATGGAGTTGAGCTGCTCCGCCCACGGGCTCCGTGGCCACAATTGACTGTAGCCGAGGCTCACGTGGGGACGACTCGACAGGTCCTCTGTCATCCAGTTGTGGTGGAGCGTCAGCACGTCGTAGTGGGGTCCCTTGTGCTGCGCGGAAGCGGCCGACCGGAACTCCCATTCGACGAGGCGCGTACGCAGCCGCTGCAACCGACGCTCATTGAACGCCACCACCGCCGCCGCGCGATCTCTGTCGGGTTCGGAGTCCACGCGCTCGATGGCGGCCTCCGCCGCTCGGATCAAGCTGCGCAAACGTCTTGAGACCCAACTGCACCGCGCGGAATTGGGCACCAGCGGCAGCCGCCCGTGGTCGTTCACGACCACGGAATCGGGGGGCACATTGGCGGCGATCCATGCGAGGACGCGGTTACGCGGGTCCTCTTGCGACCGAAGCACGTTCTCATCCACGATCGCACCCACGGGCAGCCCCGGGACAGGGATCACGAGGCACAACAGCACCGTCGCGAAGACGACCCGACCCGCGCGGCCGCACAACCGACAGACCTCCTGGATACCCAGCGCTCCGAGGACCGCGGCCAGGGGGAACAGGATGTTGAGGTGTCGGGGCACCGGGAACTGCTGATTCGCCAGCGCGATCAACAGCAGTGATGTGAGGGTCGTCGCGAGCAGGAAGACGTGGACGCGGTCACGCCTGACGGCGCACACCACGCACCCCAGCACCGCGAGGACCGAGATGAATGGCCCCACCCCACCGGAGGACCAGAAGTTTTCGATCATCCGGGCGAACGAGTCCCAAAGCGTATGCCCTTCCACCACGAGCGCGCTGCCGCTGGCCGCCCCCCCTTGGAACTCGCCCAGCGAGATCCCAAGCCGGTCCAGGACCCACGTGATCAGGTTCCAGAATCGTCCCCGCCACCAACCATCGAGGGTGTTATATGGCGACCCTGCAAAGAACCCGGCGAGCAACGCCAGGAGGGCGGCGATGGGGCGTGGCGACAGCCAGACCCGCGGCGCAATGGACCGCGCCTGTGGCGCCCGGAACAGGTGCGCCAGGCAAATCGGGAGCACCATGGCCAACGAGTAGTACTTGGTCGCCACGCCGAGACCGGCGACGAACCCGGCGGACAGATAATCCCGCCAACGCCCGCGGTTCATGACCGACACGAGCAACAGGACGCACCAGGTGTTCCAGAACGCCGCTGGCACGTCCATCTTGACTTGCTGGGAGGACGCCACGTGGCCGAGCGTCACGGCCAGAATCAGCGCCGCGAGGAGCCCGGTTCGTTGATCTCTCACGCTGCGTCCGACCCGGTAGACAAGCAGCACGGTAAGCACACCGAACAGCGCCGTGGACAAGCGCCCGATGAGCAGGAACGCCCCCTGGTTCTCGAAGTAGCTGATCCCAAACTCGTGGGGGTTCCCCCACCAGCCGCAGAGGCGCCCGAAGGCGTAGTACCCTCCGTACTCCACGAGGATCACGTAGTAGCCGAGCGCCGGCTTGTTGAACCAGCCGTTCGGGTCAAGGGTCCTCTCCGCTCCGAATCGCAACACGCGCTCCACGTTGTTGCGCTCATCCGGATAGTAGGAGTGGGGCAGCCCCTGGCCAAAGCACCCCCACACGCGCAGAGCGCTCGCCAGAGCGAGGATCGCCACCAGGGCGAGGAAGGCCCCTCGTCGCCGCGGCGCGCTCACGAGCCCATCCCCCGCGCAGCTCGGAGCACCTGGGCGGTCTCCTCCCCCACGATCGACCAGGTCCGTGAACGCCCGATCGCCGCCACGGTGCCCGGATCCAGGGCCCCGTCGAAGACCCCCTCGATCGCCTCGCGGAGCGCATCCGCGTCACCGAAGGGGACGAGGATGCCGGCGGCCCCGTCACCCAGGACCTCTCGGTTCCCGCCGACGTCGGTGGCCACGCTCGGCAATCCACAAGCGATCGCCTCATGGAGCGCGTTCGCCCATCCCTCGTTGCGAGTCGCGAGAACGAAGGCGTCGGAGGCCTGATACACCTGCGGCAGTTCATCGGGCGGTAGCTGCCCCAGAAACCAGACCCGATCTTGGACACCCAGGTCTTGCGCCCGACGTTCGAGCGCCCCTCGCTCATCGCCTTCGGGGCCACCCCCGCCCGCGACCAGGTAGATCAGGGACGGACGCGAAGAAGCGAGGCGAGGCAATAAGTCGATGACACGCCCCACGCCCTTACGCTCCGCCAGTCCCCCGACGGTCAACAGGACAGACGCATCAGCAGGCAACCCCAGCCGGGCGCGGGCTGCGCGGCGCTGCCCATCGTCCGCGGGGACGAATCGGATGGGGTCGACCCCATTGCCGACGACGCGCACGCGGTCCGGATCGGCCCCGCACTCGACGGCGAGTCGGGCCAACGACGAGCTGACCGCGATGACCCGGTCGGCGTCACGAACCGTCTCCTCGATCCGACGTCGACGTGCGGGGTCCTTGCTGTATGGCTCTTCGGTGCCACGCAGGGTCACCACGGTCGGGAGGCCCCGCTCCTTCCCCAGCCGGACCGCGGCCCACCCGGTCGGGTAGGCGAAGTGCGCGTCCAGGACATCGATGCCATCCGTTGGACGTCGGCGCAGCGCCCGCAAGAGCATCGAGCCGTCCATCCCCTTGAACATGCCCGGAAGGTACAAGAACGGAACATCCTCCACGGGCGTACCGTCCACCTCCTCCCTCGAGGGCACCGACGCGGACCGCAGGAGGGGGAACCACGGCCGCACGCGCCAGACCCGCACGCGATGCGGGTCAGGGAGGCCTTGCAGGCGCCGATGGATGAAGATCCCCTGTCCCGGCGTCGACAAACCCGGGTAGAGCTGGGAGATCGACAAGACACGGACGCTCATGTCGCGATCCCCGCAGGACAACGCGCGTCCGCCCACGATGCCAGGACGAAGAGGAGCCAGAGCGGGCGAGCCCAATCACGACGGCCAGCCTTGTGCTCCTCGAGGAGCCTACGCGCGACATCGAGGTCCAGGAGCGAGCTGAGCGCCCCCCCGGCCAGCCGCTCCCGAACGAGCGGGTAGAGGGGACCGCGAATCCACGCGGCGAGCGGCGGGGCGAACCCCGACTTCTTCGCTCTCACCACCTCGCGCGGCAGCCTCCGCGCGGCGAGCTTACGGAGACACAGCTTGCCCGTGCCACCGCGGATCTTCAGCGAAGACGGGATCCTCGCGGCGAGCTCCACGACCTTCTGGTCGAGGAGCGGTGAGCGCACCTCCAGCGAGTGGGCCATGCTCATCCGATCGACCTTCGCGATCACGCCCTCCGAGAGGTACGTGTGACGGTCGACGTACAACAGCCGCGACAGCGGGTCGTGGCCTCGTGTCCGATCGAATGCGTCACGCAAGACGCATGTCGAGTCAAAGGATCCGAGCGCGTCCTGCAAACCCGCCCCATAGAGTCGGGCCTTCAGCGCCGGTCGGACGACCGTCATGTCCCGTGCGTAGGCACCCTCCAGGTCCCGAGAAAGGTTGTCCAGCAGGTTCCCCAGCCGAAGCGGCCGAGGCAGCCTGCCGCTCCGCGGCCAGATCCTGGCGAGGCCCCCGGCGAGTCCCCGTCGCAGCCCGCCGGGGATCCACCGGCGGAGCGTCTCCGTCGCCAGATTGTGCGAGTAGCGCGTCGCATACCCGGCGAACGCCTCGTCACCTCCGTCACCGGACAACACCACCTTGACCCTGCGCGCGGCGGCGCGGGACACCAGCCAGGTGGGCACGCACGAGCTGTCGCCGTGCGGCTCATCCATGTGACCCACGACCGCGTTCACGACGCTCGGGACATCCAGTTCGACGTGCTCCTCCTCGAGATCGACGCCGAGGGCGACAGCGGTGGACCGCGTGAGGACCCCTTCGTCCTCAGGCGCACCACCGAAACCGACGGTGATCGCCGACATCCGCTCGGGAGCCTCCTCCGACAGGTAGGACACGACGAGCCCCGAGTCGATCCCACCGGACAGGAACGACGAGACCGGGACATCGCTGCGCAGTCGAATGCGGGACGATTCACGGAGGACGGCATCGATCTCGTCCAACGCCTGCGCCTCGGTCATGCCCTCATCGGGCTCGGGCAACGGGTCCCAATATCGGTGCATGCGAACGGACCCATCCCTCTCAAACGCCATCGATGTCGCGGCCTCGAGCTTGCGAATCCCCTTATGAATCGACCAGGGGGCTGGGATGTACTGGAGCGTCAGATAGAGGTCCACGGCCTCGGGGTCCAGGTCCGTATCGACTCCATCGAGGCCGGCGAGGGCCCGCGCCTCACTGGCAAACGCAAGCCCACCTGAGCTCCGCGCCCAGTAGAGCGGCTTCTTGCCGAGGCGATCCCGCGCCAGCAACGTCCGGTCCCGTGCGACATCGTGCAGCGCGAACGCGAACATGCCCCTCAACCGATCAACGCAACGATCACCCATCTCCTCGTAGAGGTGCGGGATAACCTCGACGTCGGACTGGGTGCGGAAGACGTGCCCTCGCGACTCGAGCTCGCGACGGAGCTCCTTGTAGTTGTAGATCTCGCCGTTGCAGACGACGTGGTAGCGGTCGTTGGCATCCGACTGGGGCTGATCCCCGGTCCGCAGATCGATGATGGCGAGCCGCGCGTGCCCCAGCACGGCGCGGCCACGGGTCTCACGACCGAAGCCGTCGGGGCCGCGATGCCGCAGGGTCTCTAGCATCCCGGTGACCCGGGATTCCTCCGCCCCACCCGCCGGGCCGGGCGCGACAATGCCTGCGATGCCACACACGGGTTAGGGCCGTACCCGCTCCGAAGAACCCGGCTCGCCCGGGACGATCCGGGTACGCCAGGCGTTGCGGCGATCCTCGGCGATCCCTTGTTGCCTCTTGGCGCGCATCTTCATGTTCAGATCCTGGGCCGTCAGATGGATCGCCGCCGTAAGGCCCATGTACCACCACAGGAAATCGATCTTCATCAGGCTCCCGAACGTAGACGCCACGCAGAACGCGATCCACAGCCCCGCCATCGAAATGGAGATGACATAGAACTCCTGTGACCAGGGCGGCTTCAACGCCACCTTCCGTGTCCTCCACAGGAAATAAAACGCCATGGGAAACAAGGCAAACAGCGGCAGTGACATGGCCAGGCCGCCCTCCCCTAACGCCTGAAACCAGGTGCTGTGCGCGACGAACCCGGGGCCCCGGGACCCCGGCGTATACTTTGGCGGCGTACGACCGGCGTAGAAGCCGACATAGCGCGGTGACAGCAGCGGGTAATTGTCCATCCCCTTCCCGAGGGCCGGATCCTCGCGGAACATCGTCCAACCCGCCTTCCACAGCAGGATGCGGCTCTGAGCCGCGAAATCGCGGGTCTCGGACGGCCCCACTCCCTGCTTCAGGCGGTCCCACTGCGCCGGCGGGAGAAACGTCAGGACAATGATCCCGCAGAGCGCGGCGGTGGCGAAGCCCACCGCCTTCTTCTTCGACTTGAAGATGAGGTAGCTCATCACGGCCATCATCTGCAAGATGCCGCCCCGGGACCCGGTGAAGACCGCACCGAGGACGTAGAACGGAAACAGTACGAGGATGAACATCTTCTCCCGTCGGCTGCCATGCTGAAACCGCATCGCGAAGAACGGCATCATCATGATGAGCACGAGCGCGAGGTAGTTCGCTCCGCCCCCCTGGCCGGCAGCGACGTTCACCCGCTCCAGATCACCGCCGCCCGCACCAGTGACGATGATCGTCTTCAGATTCCAGAGCATCCCTGAGACGTTCGCCCACAGGAACTGATTGATCTTCTTCGGCGTATCGACGAGCTGCATCGTCAAGAACTGCACGATCATCAGCTTCGTGAGGATCCACGTCGCCCCAAGCGCGACCTCTCGATCGCCTTTTGCCATCAGCGCACCCGCCAATGTCCCCAGCAAGCACGCGAGGCTCACCGCCATGAGCGGGTGGAACCGGAGGGTACGGACGTGCATAGCCCACCCGATGAGGCACGCGACGGTGATGAACAGGATCGGCCTGAACCAGGTCGGAGCATTCCAGATTTCTGGACGGAAGTAGTAGAGGAACACCAGCATGAGGAGGCCGTAGAACGGCCTCCAGAGGCTGACGGCGCAGGCCGTCGGCGTGTACATGAGCATGAAAAGAAAGCGGAGTGACATGCTCAGCTCCTCCCCGCAAGCTCGTGATACAGCTCGTCGTAGGCCTGCACCATGCGGTCCATCCCGAACACCTCTCGCGCCCGTTCACGGGCCGCGTCCCCGAGCGCGGACGCTCGGGCGGGATCTCGTCTGAGGGCGGCGAGGCGCTCGGCAAGGACAGCGTCGTCACCTGACTCATAGAACACACCGGCCCCGCCCACGACGTCTGGGTTACCGCCGACACGGCTCGCCACACAGGGCAGCCCTGCGGCCATGGCTTCAGCCAGGGTGTTGCTCATCCCCTCATAGACCGAGCTCTGGACGAAGACATCGGCGTCCCGGTAGACCGCCGCTGTGTTCTGCAACATCCCCGGCATCTTCACCGCGTCCGCGACGCCCTCCCGATCGCAGGTGGCCGCGAGGGCCTCGCGTTCAGGGCCATCCCCGGCGATCACGAGCCTGTCGTCGACTCCGCGGCCCGGCATGCGTGCGAAGGCACGGATCAGGGACCCATAGTCCTTCACGGGATCGAGACGACCGACAGCCAGCACCTGGAGAGGGTCGCCGGCGGTCCGCCGCGAAACGGCCACCTCCGGGAGCTCGACACCATTCTCTATCACGTGCAAGCCCCGCTTCGGCGCCCCGAAATCACGCGTGTATTCCTCCGCCATGTGCGGAGTCAGCGTCACGACCGCGTCCAGCGACCGGGTCAGGGCGCGGCCGATGAGCCTGCGTTTCCAACCAAAGCCCCGCGCGCCCGACGCGTCGCGGCCGTGGTATCCGTGGACGTGAGAAGCCGTGCGGGCCCTCCGGCGCGCCCGCCATCCGTCCACGAGGGTCGGCCAGTTGCGCGTGTGCACCACGTCGGCCCCGAAGCGCTGGAGCACATCCCGCAGGGCCGCCGCCAGCGATCGACGCTGGCCCGGCTCGAGCCCGAGGCTCTCGACATCGCCATGGTCCAAGCGATCGGCCATGGCCAACCCGGGGCCAAAACTAACAACCAGATGTTGGCATCCACGCGAGCGATTAATGATGTTGACGACGCCCTTCTGGAGCCCGCCGACATCGAATGAGGCAACGACGTGTGCGACCCGAATCACGACGCAGCCCTCCCAAGGACCCCGTCGATCAACTCCGCCCACTGCCCATCGATGCGCTCCCAATCGTGGTGACGCGCGACGAACCTCCGACCCGCGTCCCCCCGCGACTGGCGCAGCGCGGCATCCCCGAGGAGCCGGACGACCTCGTCTGCCAGGTCGGCGTCCTCCGCATGCCTGGACACAGCCTCCGCCGCGTCATCATGGAGACACGCGCTGACCGAGGGGCTGGCGACCACGGGTAGCCCCCAGGCCATCGCCTCCAGGACCTTGTTCTGGATGCCGCGAGCGATTCGAAGCGGAATGAGCGCTACCTCCGCCGCCCCGAGATGGGCAGACAGATCCGGCACCTCCCCCGTCACCTCGATGCCGGGACGCGCGGCCAACTCTCGGACGTTCGCCGTCGGCGCGCGCCCGACGATACGGAAGCGAGCATCCGGGACCGACTCTCGCACCCGCGGCCAGACGCCGTCCGCGATACGCTGGACGGCGTCCACGTTCGGCGGGTAGTCCATCATCCCGACGAAGACGACGAGGCCGGCGTCCCTGCTCCCGTGGTCCGGGACGACGGCAGGAGCGATGACGCCATTCCCAATCGCCACGGCTCCGAATCGGCCGACCCGCTGCTCGAGCACGCTCGCCTCTCTCTGCGTCGCCACGACCACCCGAGCACACTCAGCAGCGATGCGCTTCTCGAACGCGCCAAGGCGGCGCTCCTCCAGGCGAGGGATGAACCCCCGAAGCACTCCACGAGCATCACCGTAAGCCGCCCACTTCGCCGAATCCACGTCCACCAGATCGAAGACCACAGGCACGTCCAGGTCCTCGGGGAGGTAGGCCGCGACCTGGGACGAGTAGCCCACTACGAGATCGTAAGATCGGCCCGCGAGCAGCTCGCGCACGCGGCGGGCCGCGGGGCGACGTGTCATGTATGCGACCGACAGCGGCGCCCTCGTGGCCAGGGCTCCGAGAACGCGCACGTACCCGACTACGGGGTGCAGAGGGAACACGTCTACGGTCCGGCAGGATTCTCTGAGCACCTCCACATGCCGCAGGTCTCGGGGGTCGTCAACATGGGTCACGAGATCCACGTCCCCCTGCTTGGCCAAGGACATCAGGAGGTGATACGACCGGATCTTGTCACCCTTGTCAGGCGGAAACGGGAGCCGGTGACACAGGAACAACACGCTGAGCCGCCGAGGCTGTAATTCCTCCGCGCAGCCAGCGGGCTCGCCGCCGTGTTGGCTCCGATCCCCGTGCATCTCAGCGACAATTCGTCGCCATGAGCCCCAGAACACGCGCACGGGCGGATTCGAGAAGGTCGAGCGCCTTCTCGGCAGCGCTGCGCGGCGGACCCTCGACCTGGCAGACCAGGATCGCCCCGTCCACCTCGGGCGCCATGACGGCCGCGTCTGCGTACTCATCGAGCGCAGGCGTGTCCACGATGACGAAGTCGTAGTCGTCCTCCACCATGCCGAGAACACCCGCGAGCGCCTTGGGGTTGAGCAGCGAGCCTGGGTTGTCCAACAACTGGCCCGCGGGCAGGAGGTCGACGTTGGGGATTCCGGTCTGCTGGATGAGAGGGCGCGGGTCTGCCACGCCACCGCCCATCAGGTCCGATAGGCCGGCGCCGTCGCGGGCAACCACGATCTCGCAGAGCTGCGGATGCCGCAGATTTGCGTCAACCAGCAACACCCGGCGCGAGCCGCCTTCGACGAGGCTGGCGGCGAGATTCACACACGCGAGGCTCTTGCCCTCGTCCGAGCTGCCGCTGGTGATGGCCACGCTCTTGGGCTGAGAGTCCATCGTCAGGAGCGTCGTACGGATGCCGCGCATCTGCTCCGCCCGCGGGTCACGGGGGCCGTGATACGAGATGACACGTTCGTCCACGCCCTGGCTCGGGGTCTGGTCGGTCAGCGCCTCTTCGACCTCATCCCGCAAGCGCTCCCGCGTCACCTTGTCGCGAGCTCGCTCGGCGACGCTGTGCCCCCCCGAGATGGAGGCGGCCCGCTCGTCCGAAGCCTCCGCAGCCACCGAGGAGGGCGAAGCGACGTCCTGCTCGCCTAACACCACCGCGTCCGGTGAGGATAGGTCTAATGGCGCGCTGGACGTAGGACCGGTGGTCACGTCCGGTTCCCGCACCTTGTTGCGTCGCTTACGTTCCCGTTCCTCCGCAGCCTTGCGGAGTGCGTCGTTCATTCGTCCCATGCTCAGCCCCGCCCTATCTGTATTTGCCGCCGAGGAACGGCAGCCGGATGAACGGCCGCTTGCGCGCCTTCTCGTCGGCACCCCTCCGCTCGTGAGCCTTGAACGAGAAGTCCTGGCCCTCGATCTCCCTGAGGCCCTCCATGACCGCACGGCGATCGACCCGGGCCTGATCTTCCGTATACGCGACGAGGAGCGCCTTGTCGCAGCACAGGTTGATCAACCGAGGCACACCTCTCGAGTACCGGTAGACCGCGTTGATAGCTCGGTCCGTGAACCGGACGGCGCCCGTCGGACTCGCAACCCTGAGTCGGTGAACGACATACTCCGCCGTCTCCCCCCGATCCAGAGGGAGCAGGTGATATCGCATCGCGATGCGTTGCCGGAGCTGCCTCAGATCCGGATGATCGATGCTCTCGCGAAGCTCGGGCTGACCCACCAGGATGATCTGAATCAGCTTGTCTTGCTCCGTCTCGAGGTTCGAGATGAGCCGCACCTCTTCCAGCGTGCTGACTGGCAGGTCCTGGGCCTCGTCGATCAGCAGGACCACGTTGCGGTCCGCCGCGAGTTCCCGAACGAGGAAGCCATTGATCGCCTCGAGCAGCTTGGGCCGGCTCGGCGCGAGCTCTTCTAGCCCGTACTCCCGCGCCACCGTGTAGAGCAGCTGCACCCCGGTGAGCCGGCTGTTCGTGATGACCGCGGTTGTCGTCGTTTCCGGATCGAAACGGCGGAGCAAGGCGCGGGTGAGCGTGGTCTTGCCCGCCCCGATCTCGCCGGTGAGGACGGCGAAACCCTTGCGCCCCTCGACCGTGTAGAGGAGCTGGGCAAGCGCCTCCGTGTGCCGGTTGGACCCGTAAAAAAACGAGGTGTCCGGGACGTTGTTGAACGGCGGTCGTTCGAATCCGAAGTAGCTCTCGTACATCCTACTGCGACCCGTAGAAGCCCTTCATGATCTTGAACAACCACGTCGGCAGGTTCGTGCGTAGCTCCGGGCTGAAGTAGCAGACGTGCCCGTAAACGAGCACCGCCACGATCGTGAGGACGACCACCCACGCCACGATGCTCCGGCTGCGACGCTTCTTGACCTCCTCCGGTGTCCGCAGCACGCCCATCTGGCCGAGCACGGCGACGGGGAGCGTCCGACGGAGTTGATTGACCGTGACGAAGGACGAGCTCGAGAACTCGACGAGGAACGCGAGACCGGCCCCGATGAGGAGTCCGATGAAAGACCCGATGCCGACGAACAGCGGCACGCTCGGGAACACCGGGTCCCAGGAATCAGCCTCCTCGAGCAGCGGCGCCTGCAGCACGCGAAAGATATTCCCCTCAGGAGAATTCAGCTTGTTCCAGGTGCTCCGCAACGCGCCGGCACGTCGGGTGAGGACCGCTGCCTGCTCGACGACCGACGTGCGGCGCCGGGACAGCTCGGCCTCCTGGCGTTGCAGCGTCGGCATGAGATCAACGTGCTCCTCAAGGAGGATGCGTTGTCGGCCGAGCGCTTCGATCGACGCCCCGAGTCCTTGCAGTTGAGTCTTCAACTCATCCTGCCTGCTCTTCAGCCCCTGCCAGATCGGGTTGATGTTCGTCACCTTTTGGGAGGCATCGAACTCCGGGATCTGATTGAGCTTGTCACGCTGGATCACGAGGTGCTTCTCGAGTTGCGCGATGAGCGGGTACCGCGTCGTGAACTTGTCCCGCGCGTCCTTCAGGCGCGCGTCCAGGGTCCGGATGAGAACCCTCTGGTTGATCCAGGCCAGGCTCTTGACCTGCGTCGTCGACTGCTCCACGATCTTGGGTTCCGCGTTGAGCAGCGACCCCACCTCATCCAGTTCCTTCTGGGACTGCCTCTCCTTGACCTGCTCGCTCGCCAGCTGATCCCTTACGCTCGCCAGCCGGAGGTGCTTACCGGAGAGGGCCTTGCCGTCGAACACCTGATAGTCATTCTCACGCTGGAAGCGCTCGTAGTTCTTGCTCACCGATTCGACGGAGCGCTGAGAGGCCTTCAATCGCGATTCGAGATCGTCTAAGCGCTTACGCACCTCGACGCGGCGCCGATCGAGCACTGAATTCACGTACCCCTCACGAATGTCGTTCAAGAAGTTCGTGACCTTGCGGGCCTCACGCCCCTGGTACTCGATGTTGATGACATCGGGGCCTTCGTCCTGCTGCACCAGCCGCACCTTCAGCCGCGTCAGGATGTGGGCGAACAGCCGCGTCTTCTCGCGCGGATTATTGACGTCGAAGCCTTCGCGGATGTCGTTGTCGTCGACGATTTTCTCGAGGAACGAGCGGCGCAGGATGACCTGCTTGATCGTCGTCAGCAACGGCTTGACGGGCAAAAGGACGTCCACGTTCGAGTAGACCGTGTCAAGGACCGACGTGTCCTCCACGATGACGACCGTGTCCGCCTTGAACTGGGCCGGCAGCAGGAAAGCGAGCGCCGCGGAAACGCCGAGGACGAGGAGGAACGGGATCACGATGAGCCACGCCCGCCGCGAAAAGACGCTCAGATAATCGCCAATGCCGACGCCCTGGTCCGGGCCCTGTTGCTGGAGATCAGGATCCATGCTGGATACTCCTTCGTCTCCGGATCACGGGGTATACCCGTAACCCCCGCCATAGCGACCACGCTGGTACTGAACGTCGCCTGTCAGGATGTCGATCTGGCGATCGAGGCGGACCGCGGTGCTTGTCACACGAAACAGGCCTTGGAAGGGGGCCGTGAGCCCTGTCAGCCAGATGTTCAGGTGCCCGAGAATCGAGGGCGGAACGAGGATGATGTCGTCGGGGCGAACCTGCAGGTTTCCGCCCGTCTCGCCGTACATGACCATCCGCTTCGCGTTGATCGTGTAGATCACCGGACGTCGCGGATCTCCTCGGATGATCTTCACGGCAGTCGCGTCGTTGAACTGCCCCATCGGGATACCGGTCATCACGTCCATCAGCACGACGTCGCCCCGGTAGGGGATCTTGCGCAACCGCAGCGCACCCTGCTGGGGGTCCTGCACGCCGACGAAGAACGCCTTGCTGACCACCGCACCGACCGACACGGTCACCTGCGGGTCGTTGACATAGAGCGCGATGAGCGTCTTGAGTTTCTGCGCGAGCTGCGTCGTCGTGAGCCCCGCCGCCGTGACGTCGTTGATCAGTGGAATGGTGATGCGGCCATCGGCTCTCACGACGTGGGGCGCCGAGAATTCCGGCGTGTCCGCCACATTCAGGATCAGGGTGTCACCGGGACCAAAGGTGAACTCGTTGTTCGGCGCTGCCGGGAACTGGCGGCCGAAGCCCTGGGTGTTCAGGTCCTGCCCAAGTTCCTCAGCCGTACTCTGCGGACCGTTGACGTTGCATCCGGTACACACGACGAGCACCAGGGCGAAAAGCGCCAGGCGCGACACCCCCCGTGAGAACTCATACCGAACAATCACGCCGTATGCTCCATGCTTCCTACCCGTCTCCCGAAAACCCCAGCCACAAGAGGGCTCCCTCATCCACTTGGCCTCACAAAGCACTCTGGGCAGACTATAGAAACCCAACTCCAAAGACGACCCCCGTCCCGATGACAGCCATGGTGACCCTCTGTGGTCCCATCGGCCACTGGACTTGTAGCTTTTGAGCCGTCTCTTCGAATCGTAAAGGCTGGCAAGCACTTACGACGAGAGCCGTGTGGGTCCGTCACGCAAGTCACGGGGTCGATCAAGATCTGGAAACTCAGGCGACTGAAGGGCTTGGGAGCGGTGGTCCGACCACGGCTGCCCATGCCCGCAGGTGGAGCGCTGCTGGCAGGAAATTCTACCCAGGAATGAGTTTCAACCACAGACCGAGCCAGGATCACCCTTCCCCCGTTCGCTCCCCATACATGCGCTCGTAGTAGTCCCGATACGCCTCGGACTTCACGCGCTGCCACCAGGTCTCATTTGCCGTGTACCAGGCCACCGTTTGGCGGATTCCCTCATCGAACCCGACCTTCGGTACGAACCCCAGGGCGGCGGTGATCTTCGAGTCGTCGATCGCGTAGCGCTGGTCGTGACCGGGTCGGTCCTTCACGAACTCAATGAGGGACTCGGGCTTACCCAGCTGCCCCAGAATCGCCTTCACCACGTCCAGGTTGGTGCGCTCACTGCGGCCACCGATGTTGTACACCTGACCCAGCTCTCCCCGCTGGCGTACGACGTCCACCGCCGCGCAGTGATCCTCGACCCAGATCCAGTCCCGCACGTTCAACCCATCACCGTAGACGGGCAGCGGGCGGT
Source organism: Planctomycetota bacterium (assembly GCA_002683135.1). Lineage (GTDB taxonomy): Bacteria > Planctomycetota. The sequence continues at coordinate 28,226 of NYSS01000018.1, forward strand.
CCTCCAGCGCGTTGGAGATCATCAACGGGATCAGTTTCTCCGGGAACTGGTAGGGCCCGTAGTTGTTCGAACACCGGGTGATCAACCCCGGGAAACCGTGGGTGTGACACGCCGCCCGGACCAGCAGATCACTCGAAGCCTTGGACGCCGAGTAGGGGCTGTTCGGCTGGATGGGGGTCTCCTCGGTGAACGCCGGGTCGTCAGGCCCCAGCTGCCCGTACACCTCGTCGGTCGAGACGTGGACAAAGCGCGCGACCTCACGGGCCCGGGCGAAATCGATGAGCGCCTGCGTACCCACGACGTTCGTGCGGAGGAAGGCCGACGCGTCCTCGATTGACCGATCCACATGCGACTCCGCCGCGAAATGGACCACCTCATCCACGGTCTCGTCCGCGACCGCGGCTTCCACGGCCCCGGCGTCCGCGATGTCCGCGCGCACGAAGCGATAGCGTGGGTCGTCCTCGAGTCCCTCGAGATTCTCCAGATTCCCCGCATACGTGAGGACATCGAGGTTCACGACGCGCACGTCTTCGCACGTCGTGAGGACATGCCGTACGTAATTGCTGCCGATGAAACCGGCACCACCTGTCACGAGTATGGTCTTCATGAGATGTAGGCGGCGAGCGCCTCCTGCCAGGGTCGCATGTGATCACCAATGGTGCGCTCGAGCACCTGGTTTCTCAACGCTGAGTTCCTCGGACGAGGCGCCGGCGTCGGATAATCCGCGGTCGCGATGGCATCCACGGGCGTGTTCGACCCGGCCAGACGCAGCGCCTCACGGGCAAGCCCGCACCACGTGGTGGTCCCCCGGTTCGCGGCGTGGACCGTCCCCAAGATGCCCGCATCCATGATCCTCGACATCGCCTCCGCCGCGTCCCGCGCGTAGGTTGGCGTCCCCCGCTGATCATCGACGACGCCGAGTCGTTCGCGCTCGCCAGCGAGCCTCAGCATCGTGCCGACGAAGTTCCCCCCATCCTCACCGAAGAGCCACGCGATCCGAACGATGGCATGGGCATCGGGCAAGACCTCACGCACGCGGCGCTCCCCCGCCTCCTTACTCTTCGCATACACGCCTTCGGCCCCGGTCGGATCGTCCTCGACATAAGCGTCAGCCTTGTCACCTCGAAACACGAAGTCAGTGCTGACATGCAACAGACGTCCACCGGTCCCGCTGAGTGCGCTCGCTAGATTGCCGGGGCCCACCGTGTTGACCGCATGCGCGGTCTCCGCGGCCGCCTCCGCACCGTCGACGGCCGTGTACGCGGCCGCGTTGACGATCCAGTCCGGTTGCACCGCCTCGACCATCGCCACCACATCCTCGGCCGCAGTGATGTCGAGGGCCCGGATTCCGGGCTGCTCCATCAGCTCCGTCGCCACCACAGCGTGGCGTGAGGCCAGGAGTTCGTGAAGTCGACGTCCGAGCATCCCACGGGCACCGCACAGCAGGATCTGAGCCATGCCCCCATGCTGCCACGCCGACGCCACGTTTTAAGCAGTGACCGCAAGTTGGCCCGCGACCATAAGTTTGGGATCTTGGGGGGCTCCCAGGATGCGGAAAGGTCACTTTTCGACCTCGCCGTCCAGGGGGCAGGGAGAATCGGATGAGTCGCAAGTGGGTGTATGGCTTCAGCGAAGGCCAGTCTGACTGGAAGGACCTGCTCGGAGGAAAAGGGGCAAATCTGGCGGAGATGACCAATCTCGGCCTGCCCATTCCTGCGGGTTTCACCATCACCACAGAGGCCTGCAACGCCTATTTGGGTGGTGGCAATTCCCTCCCCGATGGGCTGTGGGACCAGGTTCTCGAAGCGATGAATGCGATCGAGGGTGACAAGAAACTCGGCAGCACAGAGAACCCGCTGCTCGTCTCGGTGCGCTCAGGCGCCAAGTTCTCGATGCCAGGAATGATGGACACGGTCCTGAACCTAGGCCTCAACAAGAAGACCGCGGCCGCCCTCGGCGCCCTCACAGGCAACCCCCGCTTCGCAATGGACTCGCTGCGCCGCCTGATCCAGCTCTACGCCAAGATCGTCATGAATGTGCCGGCCGAGCTCTTTGAGGACGCCTTGATGGACGCCTGCGCAAGCGCCGACGTCGCGGAGGAGACCGATCTCACCGCAGAACAGCTCGAAGGGGTCGCCGACCGCTATCGCGAAATCGTCAGGGAAGAGACCGGCCAGGAGTTCCCCGAAGACCCATACGAGCAGCTCCGCCTCGCCATCACCGCCGTATTCGGGAGCTGGAACGGACGCCGCGCGCGCGACTACCGGCGAGTCAACAGCATCGCAGACGACCTCGGGACGGCCGTAAATGTCCAGGCCATGGTGTTCGGCAACATGGGCGAAGACAGCGGCACGGGCGTGGCCTTCACCCGCAACCCGGCGACCGGCGAGCCCGGCCTGTTCGGCGAGTTCCTGTTGAACGCTCAAGGCGAAGACGTCGTCGCCGGTATCCGCACACCCAACCCGATCAAGGCCCTACAGGAGCAGATGCCCGGCATCTACGACGAATTCGCGAGCATCGCAGACAAGCTGGAGGCGCGCTTCAGCGACATGCAGGATATGGAGTTCACCATCGAACGTGGCACGCTCTACATGCTGCAGACGCGCGTCGGCAAGCGCACCGGTGGCGCCGCGGTGCGCATAGCCGTCGACATGGTCGCGGAAGGCCGCATCACCAAGGAGGAAGCGGTCAGCCGAGTCGACGCCGAGTCACTCGACCAGCTCCTCCACCCCATGATCGACCCGCAAGCGAACGTGGCCAAGCTGGCGAAGGGGCTCCCCGCGAGCCCGGGCGCCGCGTCAGGGGAGATCTGCCTCGATCCGGACGACGCCGAAGATGCGGCCCGCGAAGGGCGGCAGGTCCTGCTGGTCCGCACGGAGACGGCCCCCGAGGACTTCCACGGCATGGTCGCCGCTTCGGGGATCCTCACCTCTCGCGGCGGCATGACGTCACACGCAGCGGTCGTCGCCCGCGGAATGGGCAAGTCCTGCGTCTGCGGCGCCGGCGAGATCCGAGTCGACTACGCGGCCGAGACCGTGACCATCGGCAAGCGGACCTTCAACAAGGGTGACTGGCTCACCATCGACGGCTCTTCGGGCCGAGTCTACGACGGCAAGGTCCCGACCCTCGAGCCCGAGCTCAAGGGCGAGTTCCAGACCCTCATGGAGTGGGCTGACGCCGCCCGCACGACGCAGGTCCGCACCAATTGCGACGATCCGGAGGGCGCGCGCACGGCCCTCAAGTTCGGCGCCGAGGGCATCGGCCTCTGTCGTACGGAGCACATGTTCTTCGAAGGGGATCGCATCAAGGCGATGCGCGAGATGATCGTCGCGGAGACGACAGAGGAACGCGAGCGAGCGCTCGCCAAGCTCGAGCCGCTCCAGGAGGAGGACTTCTTCGGCATCTTCAAGGCCATGGACGGCAACCCGGTCACCATCCGGACGCTCGATCCGCCGCTGCACGAGTTCCTTCCGCACGAGGACGCCGAGATCGAGTCCCTCGCCGCCGAGGTCGGGATCGCCTTCCCCGCCCTGAAGGCACGCATCGCCGCCCTCCGTGAAGCCAACCCGATGCTCGGCTTCCGCGGTTGCCGCCTCGGCTTGCTCTACCCCGAGATCACGAGCATGCAGGCCCGCTCCATCATCAAGGCGGCGCTCCGAGCCAAAGCCGACGGCGCCACCGTGCTCCCGGAGATCATGATCCCCCTCGTGTCCGACGTCGCCGAGCTGCGCGAGCAGGTTCGGGTCGTCCGCGAGGCCGCGACCGCCGCCATGGAGGAACAAGGAGAAACCGTCGACTACATGGTCGGCACCATGATCGAGCTCCCGCGGGCGGCACTCCTCGCCGACGAGATCGCGGAGATCGCGGAGTTCTTCTCCTTCGGCACGAACGACCTGACACAGACCGCCTTCGGCCTGAGCCGCGACGACAGCGGGACCTTCCTCCCTCAGTACCTGCAGAACCGCTGGTTCGACTCGGACCCGTTCCAGGTCCTGGACCAGAGGGGAGTCGGGAAACTCGTGGAGATGGGGACGCGCCTCGGGCGCAGCACCCGGAAGGACCTCAAGGTCGGCATCTGCGGCGAACATGGTGGCGAACCCTCGTCGGTCAAGTTCTGCATCCAGACGGGGCTGAACTACGTCTCCTGCTCTCCGTACCGCGTCCCGATCGCGCGCCTGGCTGCAGCCCAGCAGGCCATAGCCGACAAGCAGGCGAGTCCGGCGGGAAATGACTCAGCCGGTCCGGCCGAAAAATCGGCCGCGGCCGGCGCGTAATCCAGCCTCCGGCCTCTCACGCCACCCAGGCAGCTCCGGGCTCTCTACCCCTGCCGCTGACGGTGCCGCCGCACCATCGCGATGACCTCGGTCGCGGTTTCTTCAACCGATTTGTTGGTCACGTTCACGATCGGCCAGCGATTGCGGACGTAGAGACGCTTGGCCTCGAGCAGCTCTTCGTGGATGCGCTCGTGATCGTTGTAGCCGCGGCCCACCTGGTGCCCGAGGCGGCGCAGCCGGGCGGTCCGAACCTTGACGAGTTGATTGGGGTCCATGGTCAGAGCGACGATACGTTCGCGGGACACCTTGGCGAGCTCGGAGGGCGCGTCGATACCGACCACGATCGGGACATTGGCGACACGCCAGCCGCGATAGGCCAGGAAGATCGACAGCGGTGTCTTGCATGTCCGGGAGACGCCAACGATGACGATATCCGCCATCCCCAGGTCCTCCGGACGCAGACCGTCATCGTGCTTCACCGTGTAATCGACAGCCTCGATACGCTTGTAGTATTCCTCGTCGAGCTGCCGAAACAGCCCCGGCTGCGCCGTCGGCGCCACGTTGAACTTGCCTGACAAGCGCTTCAACAGGGGCCCCATGAGGTCGATGGTGTCGATCTGGTAGTGCCGCCCCTCCTCGTGGAGCACCTCCCGCAGCTCGCTGACCACGAGCGTATGGACGATGATCCCGCGTTCGCGGGCCGCACGGGCCACGATGTGGCGGACCTCATCCTGGGAGTTCACGTGCGAGAACCGGACGATGCCCGCCACATGCGGTTCGAATTGAGCCAGTGCGGCCTGGACAACCCGCTCGGCGGTGAGCCCGGTGGCATCGGACGCGACGAAGATCGTGTACTCACGCGTCGAGCCCTGAATCCGGATGGACTTCTCCTCCATGGCATCTCATCGTACCCACACACAGGCACGGGACCACCTGTAGGCCCGATCAGTCGGCGACCCTCCGCGCCTGGTGGGGTACTCTGGCTCTCTGGGCCTTCCTTGGAGACCTGCCATGACCCACTCGAGCAACCGCCCCTTGATCATCCCGGTCCTCGCCGGAGCCTTCGCCCTATTCACCGTGATGTCCGCAGCTGAAGCCGCCTCAGGCCAGTCGCCCCAGCAAGAGAAACCCAAGGCCACGGTGCACCACCAATACCTGAACGTCCTCGCCGGCGAATGGATCACCAAGAGCAGGCTGGTGAGCCCCGCCCAAAAACCGATCGAGACCACGGGGAAGGCGAGCATCCGCCCCGTCCTCGGCGGGCGGTTCGTCCTCGAGGAGCGCACGGGCAAGTTGCTCGGCAACGACGCCAGCACCGTGCGGCTCTACGGATACAACACCAGCACCAAACGTTTCGAAGCCGTGATGGCCTATGCCGGATCGTCGGCGCTCACGACCTTCAGCGGCACGAGTACGGACGGTCGTACGCTGACGCTCTCCGGCGTGTCGACCGGCAAGAAGGGCAAAGCGAAGACCGAAATGGACATCTTCCTCGAGAATCCGGGCAGCTTCACCGTCACACTCCGGCAACCGGACAACGGCGACCTGGTCGTGACGACCGTCTACAAGCGCGCCCCCAAGGCTCCCGGGAAGGCCGCGCAGAAGAAGTAGCCCGCGCGACCACGACCGGCGCCCCCGCCGTTAGTCCACGCGATTCGCGCCGCCCTCGTACACCATGTTGCTGGCGCGGTGGAGGGAACCGAAGGTCCCTGCGTCGGTCCACCAGCCATCGAGGATCTGGTAGCTCATGCGGCCCTCCCGGATGTAGGCGTTGTTTACATCCGTGATCTCGAGTTCCCCGCGCTCGGAAGGCTCGAGGTCCCGGATGATCTGGAACACCCAAGGGTCGTACATGTAGATGCCGATGACCGCCAGGTTGGTCTTGGGGTCCTTCGGCTTCTCGACGATGCTGATGACCTGATCCCCGTCCAGCTCCGCGACTCCAAACCGCTCCGGGTCCGGGACCTCTTTGAGGAGGATCTTGGCGCCGCCGTCGCCGGCCCGGAAGTCGTCCGCGGCCTTCTTGATGTTCCGCTCGATGATGTTGTCGCCGAGCACGACGCAGATCTTCTCCCCTTCGGCGAAGTGCTCGGCCAACCCCAAGGCCTCCGCGATCCCGCCTTCGCCCTCCTGGTAGGTGTAGTTCAGGTGCTTCAACCCGAACTCCTTGCCGTTGCCCAGGAGCTTCAAGAAGTCACCGGCCGCGTTGCCTCCGGTGACCAACAGGATGTCATCGATGCCCGCGGCGACGAGACAGCGAATCGGATAGTGGATCATCGGTTTGTCCCAGACCGGGAGCAGGTGCTTGTTAGTCACCCGGGTCAGGGGATGGAGACGCGTGCCGAGTCCGCCGGCGAGAATGACGCCCTTCATGTGGCTTGCCTCGCTGTCCGAAACCAGTCGACGGTGAGCTTTAGCCCAGCTGACAGGTCCACCGTCGGTTCAAAACCAAGGACCCGTTGCGCCAGGGAGATGTCGGCCTGTGAGTCCCTCACGTCGCCGGCGCGCACCCCCTCGTGGATCGGGGCGGCCTCCTTGCCGCACACCTCGCAGATCTTGTTCAGGACCTCGAGGAGCGTTGTGCGTGACCCGTTCCCGATGTTGACCACGTGCCCCGCTGCGTTCGCCGCGTCAGCCGCGAGCAGGTTGGCACCGATCACGTTCTGGACGAACGTAAAGTCCCGGCTCTGCCCCCCGTCTCCGTAGATGACGGGCTGATTCCCCGCGATGACCGCCTCGATGAAACGCGGGATCACGGCCGCGTAAGCGGAATCCGGTCGCTGCCGAGGGCCGAAGACGTTGAAGTAGCGCAACCCCACGCACTCGAGCCCCATGCTCGCGCTGAAGACCCTGCAGAGGTTCTCTCCGTAGACCTTGTCCGCGGCATATGGCGAGAGGGGATTCTGCGGCATGCCCTCGTGCTTCGGCAGGGTCGGCGTGTCGCCGTAGGCGCTCGAAGACGCTGCGAACACGACCCGACGTACCCCAGCCTCCTTGGCCGCGAGCATGACGTGAAGCGTCCCCATGGCGTTGACATGGAAAGACGTCAGCGGGTCCTCAACGCTGCGTGGCACCGATGGCATGGCGCCCTGGTGGAACACCACCTCAACCCCGTCGACCGCCTGCGCGACATCATCCCTGTCGCGCAGATCGCCCTCGATAATCCGGATGTCGTCCGCGACCTCGTCGAGGTTGGCCCGGACCCCGGTCGAGAAGTTGTCGAGCACGCGAACGTCCGCGCCACGGCCGACCAGGGCGTGGACAAGATTAGAGCCGATGAACCCCGCTCCTCCGGTCACCAGGCACTTCATGACGCCCTCCCGTAGCGGTCCATCAGGGTCTCCGCGATCCGTTCGGCGGCCCGGCCATCCCAGAGATCGGGCGCTGCCACCGGCTGGACATCCCCATCAAGGATCGCCGCGGCCTCCCGCCCGATGGCTTCAGGGTCGCTCCCCACCAACTTGTTCATCCCAATTTCGATCGTCACCGGCCGCTCCGTGTTCTCGCGCAAGGTGAGACACGGTACGCCGAGGATACACGCTTCCTCCTGGATCCCGCCCGAATCCGTGAGGATCAGGGAGGCGCCCTCCATGAGACGCAGGAAGTCGATATAGCCCAGCGGGTCACAGGCGATGAAACCACCGTCAGCGCGCGCTCGAAACCCAGCCGCCGCCATCCGCTCAGCGGTCCTCGGGTGGACGGGAAACACCAGGGGCAGCCGCGCGGATATCTCCCGCAGGGCGCCCATGATTCCCCCCAGGGTTTGCGGGTCATCCACGTTGGACGGACGGTGGAGCGTCACCACTCCATACCCCTTCTCCTCGACCCCCACGCGGGTGAGGACATCGCTCTGGCGAGCCCGCTCCCGATGCCCCAGCAGGGTATCGATCATCACATTGCCGACGAGGAAGGTGCGATCCGCGTCCACCCCCTCCCTGGCGAGGTGCTCCATGCCCGACGGCTCGGTCACGAACAAGCTGTCGGAGATCGCGTCCGTCAGGATGCGGTTCACCTCCTCCGGCATCGAACGGTCAAAGGACCGCAGACCGGCCTCGACATGGGCCACCGGGATGCCGCGCTTGACCGCCACGAGCGCGCACGCGATGGTCGAATTCACGTCACCCACTACGCAGACGACGTCACAAGGGTCCTCATCGAGCAGCTCCTCGAAGCCGACCATGATCTCCGCCGTCTGCCGGGCGTGGGTCGAGGACCCGACGCCTAGATTGCGCCACGGCTCGGGGATCCCAAGCTCCGTGAAGAAGAGATCGGACATGTTCTTGTCGTAGTGCTGTCCCGTGTGAACGATTCGGTGCCGCACGCCCTCAATCGCGCCCAGGGCGCGCGCGAGCGGCGCGATCTTCATGAAATTCGGGCGCGCCCCAGCGACGCTAATCACGTCCAGGCGGGCCGTCATTGGGTGCGACTCCGGAACCACGCGACAAACTTGGGGATGCCCTCCTCGACCAACGTCGAAGGATCGTAGCCAAGCTCGGTCTGCGCTCGACTGATGTTCGCAAAGGTCTCCTGGACATCACCCCGTTGGAACGGCAGGCGGTCCAGGACGGCCTTCTTGCCGAGCGCAGCCTCGATCAACTCGACGAGCCGAGCGAGCGTCGTGGTGTGAGATTCGCCCAGGTTGTAGATCCGGTAACCCTCACACCGATCGAGCGAGCGCAAGACACCGTCGACGATGTCATCGACGTACGTGTAGTCGCGACGCGATGTCCCGTCGCCAAAGAACGGCACGGGATCGCCCGCGTCGATCAGGCGGGTGAACTTGTGGATGGCCATCTCGGGCCGTTGACGCGGCCCGTAGACCGTAAAGAAGCGCAGGCAAGTCACGTTCAATCCGTGGACGTGGTGGTACGTGTGGGCGACCAACTCCCCCGCCTTCTTGGTCGCCGCATAGGGCGAGACTGGGTGATCGACGGGGTCGTCTTCGCAGAACGGGACCTTCTCGTTATTCCCATACACGGAAGACGAGCTGGCGAACACGAAGCGCGGGATCTCATGCACAACCGCCAGATCAAAGAGAACGGTCGAGCCGTCCAGGTTGGTCGACACGTACCCCGCCGGGTCCTCGATGGAGGGACGCACTCCCGCCTTCGCCGCTAGATGGACCACGGCCTCAAACTGTCCCTCGGCGAACAGCGACGTCATCCGATCGCGGTCCCGGATGTCAGCCTCCACCAGCCGACAGTCGCCAGCGCCGGCGACCTCGGCGAGGTTGCCTCGCTTGACGGACTCCTCGTAGAAGGGATCGAAGCTGTCGACGATCGTCACGTCGTCGCCGCGCGCCAGGAGCGCCTGACAGACGTGCGACCCGATGAACCCGGCGCCGCCGGTGACCAGGACCCGTGCCATTACAGCTTCACGATCCGCTTGGGGTCCGGGTGTTCCTTCAACAGATTCCGCGCATCCACCACCAGCGCGGCGGCAGACGAGATCAAGCTCGGATCGAAAGCTGAGTGATCCGTGGCGACGACGACCAGGTCCGCGCTGCGGAGCTGATCCTCGTCGCACGGCAGGCTCTCGAGGGTCTCCCCATCGACCTGCACCTGCGGCACGTGGGGATCGGAGTAACAGACATCGCCTCCCCTGCCAGCGAGGAGCTCGATGATGTCCAAGGCAGGCGACTCGCGGCAGTCGTCCACGTCCTTCTTGTAGGCGACTCCGAGGACGAGGATCCGCGACCCATTGATCGCCTTCTTCGCGTTGTTCAGCGCATCCGAGCAAAGGTCGACCACGTATCCGGGCATCTGACTGTTGATCTCCCCGGCGAGCTCGATGAAGCGCGCGTTGTAATTCAACGTCTTCAGCTTCCACGACAGGTAATGCGGATCGATGGGGATGCAGTGCCCTCCGAGTCCCGGGCCCGGAAAGAACGGCATGAACCCAAACGGCTTCGTCCCCGCCGCTTCGATGACCTCCCAGACGTCGCACCCGAGCTTCCTGCACATGATCGCGACCTCGTTGACGAGGCCGATATTGACGCTGCGAAAGGTGTTTTCCAGCAGCTTCACCATCTCCGCAGCGGACGGCGAGCTGACACGCACCACCGTGTCTATCGCGCTGGCGTAGAGCGCGTGGGCCAACCGGCTGCAGGCCGGCGTCACACCGCCCACCACCTTGGGAGTGTTCTTCGTCTTGTAGACCGGGTTACCCGGATCGACGCGCTCCGGAGAGAACGCCAGGAAGATGTCCGCGCCAACCTCCAGGCCAGTCGACCGCAGCTCGGGGAGGATCACCTCCTCCGTCGTACCCGGATACGTCGTGCTCTCCAGGATGACCAGCTGGCCCTTGCGCAGATGGCGAACGACCTCCCGGCTCGCGGCCACGATGTAGGAGATGTCCGGGTCCTTGCTCTTGCGAAGCGGCGTCGGGACGCAGATCGAGATCGTGTCACACGCGCGCAGCAACTCGCCAGGCATACCCGCGCGGATCTTGCCCGCCTCGACCAGGGGAGCGAGCACGTCGCTCGGGACGTCGCCGATGTAAGACTCCCCCTTGTTGACCGCATCGATGCGGCGTTGATCCACATCGATGCCGACGACGTCGAAGCCCGCGTGCGCGAGCTCGACCACCAGCGGCAGCCCCACATATCCGAGCCCGATCACGCCGCAAGTGGCCGTACGTGCATCGAGCTTCTGCAGCAGCGCCTGGCCGGCCTCTGTCAATTTGGGTGGGTCCGTCGTCGTCATTGCACCGTCACCGTCTTCGCTAGGTTTCGCGGCTGGTCCACGTCAGCCCCGCGCAGCACAGCCGTGAAGTAGGCCAGCAGCTGCAAGGGGACGATGTTCACTATCGGGGTGAGCGCCTCGTGAACGCGCGGGACCACGATGACGTGGTCCGCAGCGGCGGCCACGCGGTTGTCCCCTGGTGTCACGAGCGCGATGATCCGCCCTCCACGCGCACGGGCCTCCTCCACGTTGCCCGCGATCGTCGCGTAAGTGCGTCCCTCGGTCGCGATCGCGAGGATGGGCATGCCATCGTCGATCAAGGCGATGGGCCCGTGCTTCATCTCTCCTGCGGGATAACCCTCGGCATGGATGTAGCTGATCTCCTTGAGCTTCAGGGCTCCCTCCAGGGCGATCGGGTAGTTGACCCCGCGCCCGATGTAGAGGAAGTCCTGCGCCTCGTAGTAGAGCTCGGCGACCCGCTTCACCGCATCCGACGTGCGCAGGACCTGCTCCATGGTGTGGGGCAAACGCCGCAACCCGGCGCACAGGGCCTGCACCTCGTCAGCCTCCACGGTTCCCCGCACCTGGCCGATCCGCACCGCGAGCAACAGCAGCGAGACGAGCTGCCCGGTGAACGCCTTGGTCGACGCGACACCGATCTCGGGGCCAGCGTGGGTCAGGATGACGCCGTCCGCGTCTCGCGCCATGGACGACCCGGCGACGTTGCATATCGCGAGCGTGTGAGCTCCGAACGCATCCTTGGCACGACGCATGGCGGCTCGCGTGTCAGCGGTCTCTCCCGACTGACTGATCGCGATGCAGAGGGTCTCCGCGTCGATCACCGGCTCGCGGTAGACAAACTCNCTGGCGTAGTCCACCGAAACCGCGATGTGTGCGAATTCCTCGAGGTAGAACTTCGCCACATGGGCTGCGTGCCAGGACGTCCCACAAGCCACGACCTGGACCTTCGAGATGCCCTTGAGGACATCGTCAGACAGCCCGAGTCCNTCGAGGACAACACGCGAGTCATCANCCATGAGACGNCCTAGGAGCGCGTCACTCACCGTCACCGGCTGCTCATGGATCTCCTTGAGCATGTAGTGCGGATAGCCGCCCTTCTCAGCCTGCGCCGGGCTCCAGTTGATCTCGACAGGGGGGCGCTGCTGAGGGTTGCCCTCGACGTCGTACACGTCGACGCTCGCGGATCTGACGGCCACGATCTCACCGTCTTCGAGGTAGATCACATCCCGGGTCCAGGGGAGCAACGCCGGGACGTCGCTGGCGATGTAGTTGGCTCCCTTCCCGAGACCAACCACGAGCGGGCTGTCCTGACGGGCGGCGACCAAGAGACCGGGCGCTTCGCCGTGGACCACGGCGATGGCGTAGGCGCCCTCCAGCTCGCGGACAGTGGCGCGGACGGCCGCCACCAGGTCCCCGTCGAAGTGGTGCGCGACCAGGTGGGCGATGACCTCGCTGTCGGTCTCGGAGGCGAAGGCCGCACCCCCCTCGTCAGTCAGACGCTGACGAAGCTCGAGGTAGTTCTCGATGATCCCGTTGTGCACCACCACGACCTGCCCACTCACATCCCGATGAGGATGGGCGTTCTCCTTGGTCGGCCGCCCGTGGGTCGCCCATCGGGTGTGCCCGATGCCCGTCTGCCCGCGCAGCTCGACGCCCTCCAGCGCCGACTCCAGGTTCTTTATCTTGCCCACCTGGCGCACGGTTCGGATCGCGTCGCCCGCCGCGGAGCCCATGACCGCGATGCCGGCGGAGTCGTACCCGCGGTACTCCAGTCGCTTCAACGCCTCGACCAGCATCGCTGAGGCCGGGCCGTTGTTCGAGGTGCAACCCACGATGCCACACATGACGTGTTGCCCGCCCCTACAGGCCGAGCCTCCCGCGGAAGTCATCCAGGGTCGTCGCCAGGCCATCGGCCAATAACACGCGGGGCTCCCAGTCGAGGATCGCGCGCGCCCGGGTGATGTCCGGTTGGCGGACCTTCGGATCATCCACGGGGAGCTCCTTGTTGACGATCTCGCTGGTGCTGCTGACGAGCCCTATGACGGTACTCGCGAACTCACCGATGCTGATCTCGGCGGGGTTCCCGATGTTCACGGGGTTCGGCTCATCCGACATCAGGAGACGATAGATGCCCTCACACAGGTCGCTGACGAAGCAGAACGAACGGGTCTGGGAGCCGTCACCGAACACCGTCACCGGCTCGTTGCGCAGCGCTTGGCACATGAACGCAGGCAACGCACGCCCATCGTCGAGACGCATGCGCGGCCCATAGGTGTTGAAGATGCGGACGATGCGCGTCTCCACGCCGTGATAGCGGTTGTAAGCCATCGTCATGGCCTCGGCGAATCGCTTCGCCTCGTCGTAGACCCCACGGGGGCCGACCGGATTGACATTGCCCCAGTAGGACTCGGGCTGTGGGTGAACGAGGGGGTCGCCATACACCTCGCTCGTCGAGGCGAGCAGGACCCGGGCGCCCTTGGCCTTCGCGAGGCCGAGCACGTTGTGGGTCCCGAGCGACCCGACCTTCAACGTCTGGATCGGGAGCTGCAGATAATCGATGGGGCTCGCGGGCGAAGCGAAGTGGAGGATGTAGTCGAGCGGCCCCTCCACATCGATGTAGGTGGAGACGTCATGCTTGACGAACGCATACTCCTCCCGGTCGGCCAGGTGCGCGACATTCTCCGTGCTCCCGGTCACCAGATTGTCCATCCCGACCACCTGATGCCCCCTCTCCAGCATCAAGTCTGAGAGATGAGAACCGAGGAAGCCGGCTCCGCCGGTGATCAACACCCTGCCCATGACGACCCTTCCCTCTGCGAAAAAGCTGACCCTGGGCACAGGTTCGCCCAAGGCGCACCCGTCCATACCGAGATTCGACCGTTCTCGGTATAGCGCTTCAATGCGTTGGTTTCAGGCAGCGCTTTTGAGTGCCGGCGTGGCCGAGGTCCGGGCGCGCTCACCGTTCCTCTTCGAGGAGCGGGATGAGATTGGTATCGAGAAATCCCGTGTCGATCTGCCCGGCGAGAAAATCCGCATGCTCCAGAATCCGGAGATGCAGGGGGATGGTCGTCTGCACGCCCTCGATGATGGTCTCCTGAAGCGCCCGCTTCATCAGACCAATGGCCTCCTGCCGGGTGTCCGCGAAGGAGATGATCTTCGCCACGAGGGAATCGTAGGTCGGTGGGATCTTGTAGCCGGAGTACAGGTGGGAATCGACGCGGATGCCGCGCCCCCCCGGAGCCACGAACAGCCCGACCTTCCCTGGTGATGGCCGAAAGCCGTTGTGAGGATCCTCGGCGTTGATGCGACACTCGATGGCGTGCCCGGTGAGGGTCACGTCTTCCTGGGACAGCGTCAGCGGTTCACCCGAGGCGACCCTGATCTGCTCCTGCACGAGATCGAGCCCGGTCACCATCTCTGTCACCGGGTGCTCGACCTGAATGCGGGCGTTCATCTCCATGAAATAGAAGTTCAGATCCCGGTCGACGAGGAACTCCACAGTTCCGGCGTTGACGTAATCCGACGCCTTTGCCAGCCGCACCGCCGCCTCGCTCATGCGTGCGCGTACCTCGTCGGTCACGAACGGACTGAGAGATTCCTCGATGAGCTTCTGGTGCCGGCGCTGCACCGAGCATTCCCGGTCGCCCAAGGAAACGCAGTTGCCGTGGGAATCGGCGAGGATCTGCACCTCCACATGAT
>NYSS01000019.1 GCA_002683135.1 Planctomycetota bacterium
CAAGAAGGTCGACGGCAAGAAGGTCGACGGCAAGAAGGTCGACGGCAAGAAGGTCGACGGCAAGAAGGACGACGGCAAGAAGGACGACGGCAAGAAGAAGACCCGCTTCGACATCCACATCCCCGCCAACGCGGAGCTAGCCGCAAACCTGAAGGGCAAGCTCCTGCTCGTCCACGGGGAAATCGACAACAACGTCCATCCGGCCGGGACCATGCGTCTCGTGGATGCGCTCATCAAGGCCAACAAGCGGTTCGATCTGCTGATCATCCCAGGCGCCCGCCATGGCTTCGGTCGCGCCGGCGAGTACATGAAACACCGCACCTGGGAGTACTTCGCAGAGCATCTTCTTGACGACCGCCAGACTGGAGCGGACATCAAGGAGAAGGGCTCAAGCCGGTAGGTCCGCGAAGGGAGCGCGGGCAACGGCGCGCGCTCCCCCTCATGATCAGCGGCGGCGTGGGCTCGCCTTGAACAGATACTCCTTCGGAGGCTCGACCCCGAGGAGATGCCTCACGAAGTAGTCCCACCTCCGTCGCATCATGTACGGCTCGCGCCCGAAGCCGTGCCCCCGATTGGGAAACAGGAGGAGGTCAAAGTCCTTGTTCGCGGCGATCAGCGCGTTCACGACCAGCATGGTGTTCGACGGCGGAACGTTGCTATCGAGCGTGCCGTGTGCGAGCAGGAGCTTGCCCTTCAAGTTCTTCGCCAGGAGCTGATTGGCCTGGTTGTCGTAATTGGTCGTCCCATCCGGATTCGTCTTCAGCAGCCCCTGCCACTTCTCACCCCAGTCGTCCTCGTAATTACGGTTGTCGTGGTTACCCGCTCCGGAGACGGCGACCTTGTAGAAATCCGGGTAACGGAGGATCGCGTCCGTGGATGCAAAGCCCCCCCCCGAGTGCCCCCAGACGCCAATTCGCTCCAGGTCCATCCACGGATGCCGCGCCGCGAGTTGCTTGATGGCCGCGATCTGATCCGGCAGACCGTTGTCACCCATGTTGCCGTAATAGGCCGCGTGGAATGACTTCGAACGACCCGGCGAGCCCATCGCGTCGACCTCGACAACGACGAACCCCAGCTCGGCTAACGCTTGCTTGTCACTGCGGGACGCACGGAACGCTCGGCTACCGACGCTCCCGGACTGGGGACCGGGATAGATGTAGTTGAGGATCGGGTACTTGCGCGACACGTCGTGCTTTGTCGACGTGTACATCAAGCCGTGGATATCGGTCTTCCCGTCACGTGCCTTCACCTTGACCCGCACCGGCGGCTTCCAACCCATCGCGACGAGCCGCGAGATGTCTGCCTTCGCCAGCTCTGCCCGCTTCTTCCCGTCAGCGCTGCGTAAGACGGAGACCGGTGGCGTCACGGGCGTCGAGTAGGTGTCGAGGAAGTGGCCCCCTGAAGGGGACAAGGTGACCGCGTGGTGCGCCCGCTCGGGTGTCAGCAGGGCGAGCCCGGAGCCGTCGAAACCCACGCGGTAAAGGTACTGGAAGTACGGGTCCCCCTCCTCCTTGCCACCGGCCGTGAAATACAGCGCGCGAGCCTTGCGATCCACTCGCACCACATCCAGGACCGTCCAGCCGCCGGACGTGATCCGCTGCTTGAAGCGCCCCGTCGCCAGGTCGTAGAGGTAGAGGTGCCCCCAGTCATCCCTCTGCGAGAACCAGATCACCTCGTTCGTGTCGTGCAGCACGCGCCAGTTCCTGCCACGCGCCCCCGATTCGAAGAACGTCTCCACCGTCTCCTTCAAGACATCGCGGACGTCACCGGTCTCGGGATCGGCTACCCGCAGCTGTGCCTGCTTGTGGTCCCGTGAAGAGGAGACGAACGCCAGGTGCATGCTGTCCCGGCTCCACTCCACATCGAGGAACTCGCCGCCACGGCCCGCGATGTGATCGCTGGTGGTGGAGCGATGAGGGTCCGGGGGCATCTTCAGGCGGACCACGCGCTGGTCCTCGACATGAAGGACGACCCGTTGGATACGAAAGATGTGCTCGTCCCCGGGCAGCGGATATTTCCACGCTTGCAGCTTGGGATGCCCCACCTCGGTGGTGACCAGGTACATGTCACCGACGCCACGCGCGTCGTGCTGGAACGTGGCGATCTTTTTCGAATCGGGAGACCATGAGAGAACCGGGCTTGAGCGCCTCGTCCATCCGGCGTTGTTGGTCCCGTAGCCGAAGTGCTCCACGCCGTCCTTGGTGAGCTGCGTCTCCGTGCCCCATGTCAGGTCTCGAATCCACAGATTGTGGTTCTTGATAAACGCCGCCAGCTTGCCGTCCGGTGAGGCGATCGCATCGCGATCGCCTCCACGATTCGGTTCGGGTTCGGCAGCAGCGACGATGGCGCCGGTCGTCGGATCCACGGCGAGCGTCTCGTATCCACCTGAGGTCGATCTGCGAAACCGTAGCTGGCCGTCCGCCTGCCAGACGGGGTTCGAAACGACGCCCGTGACCAGCGCCGCGGTGTTCCCCGCGAGGAAGCGCTCTGCATGGGCGTAGTCTTCCGCGGTAACGGGGTGTTGCGCAGGCGCCGCCACCACGAGCAAACAGACAAAGAGGGATGAGAACCGCATGTCATGACTCCAAGGAAGGAACGGTAGAGCCCGGGGCCCTTCCTCTCCGAAGACCTACTTGATGCCTTCGAGGGAGCCCGCTGCAAGGAGCATCGAAGCGAGCCGGGCATACCCCTCGGCCAGTGGATGGCTCGCGTCAGCGTACAACTCGGACCGTAAGGCCGCAGGGGCCGCATGGGGGATGCCCTGATCGGTGAGCCAGGCGACGACCTCCCGCTTCAGGACCGCGTAGGACGGGAGACTGGCGGCGGTCACCAGGTGTTCGTTGAACGGCCCCACGAGCACGAAGACCCGGTTCCCGCGATCCCTCAGGACCCGGAGCGCGCGGCGGAATTCCTGCCACTGAAGCGACTCGTCCAGATCGACCCACGAGAACGCCTGCGGCCGGATACCTCGATCATCCCACCGGAGCGGGCGCTCGAGCGGCGTGTCCGTGGGCAACGGGATCGGCATCCTCAACCGGGCCAGCGGGTTGTCGTCGGGGTGTTCAACGGTCCACGCCGGCACGTCCAGGTGATCGAAGAACGCATACTGGAGGTGCCGGGTCCACTGCAGGAATCGGACGTTGCGTCGGACGACGTTGCCGATGCGCTCCGACAGCGACGCTTTGTAGCAAGGGATCCAAGGGTCCAGTTGGGGAACGAGTTCTGGGTGATTGAACAGGAACTCCTTCTCCTGCCGCAGGTCATGCCTCACCGAGCTCATCCAAAGCAGGTTGCAGTGGAGGATGACGCCCTTGTCCCGCACCGCGCTCGCGTGGTGTTCGATCAGCCCGGCGAGCGCCGCGGGGTGGGCCCCCTGCAATCCCAGGTTCGCGACGCGCACACCAGACGACGAGAGGCGACCGCTGAGCGTCTCGTCCTTCTTCACGTACGCACCCCAGATGACAGAGTCCCCGAACGCGACCACATCGGCCTCGGCCACCCCACGCTCGACGACCTCCTCGAAGAACCAGTAATCGTTGTTCAGCTCGTGGGGCACGCGGTACCCCGACGCGCCGCTACCGGGGTCGTCGTCGGACCAGGCCCGAGGAGTGAGGGCGCACGCCACCAACGTCACTACGGTGACCCCGACCCACTCCCGAGACGAGAGCCGGATGCCATTCGAAGGTGCGAGCGCTTCTTCGATCTCGTGCATGTCAGGCTCAGAACTGGAAGTAGATGAACGGCCGCGAAGCGGGCTGCGCGACGAGCAACAGCCAGGCGATCATGGAGAGGACGAGCCCGATCCTCACCGGGGCGAGGTCCAGGAAGCGCTTCCCCGACCCTCCGGCGGAATAGAGGAGCTGGTAGCCCCAGACAGAGAGCACCATCCCGAGCAGCAGCATGGGGAATTCGGGATCCCCCCAACCGCTGGTGAACATGCGGGTCACGAACAGCGACGAAGCCTCCCAGGTCTGCGCCCGGAAGAACACCCAGGCGAACGTGACGAACGTGAAGACCAGCAGCTGCTTGAGGATCTTGGGGACACGGTCTTTATAGACAGCGGAGCGCTCCAGCGGACGCATCAGGACGCGGCCGACAGCGTGCAGCCCACCCCAGATCAGAAAGCCCCAGGCGGCGCCATGCCAGAGCCCGGACAGGATCATGGTGATGAAGATGTTCCGGTACATCGCCCCGGCGCCCCGCCGGTTCCCTCCCAGCGGGATATAGACGTAGTCCCGAAACCACGTGGAGAGGCTGATGTGCCAGCGGTTCCAGAAGTCGCCGAGGTCAGTGGCGACGTAGGGGTTGTTGAAGTTCACCATCAACCTGAAACCCATGACCCGAGCCACACCCCGCGCCATGTCGGTGTATCCGCTGAAGTCGAAGTAGATCTGCCAACCGAAGGCGAACGTGGCGAGGGCCAACGCTGGACCCTGAAATTCCTCGGGCGCCTCGTACACCTTGTCGACGTACAAGGCCAGCCAGTCAGCGAGGGCGACCTTCTTGAAGAGGCCGACGAAAAACAGGGAGACCCCGTCGGCCACGTCCCGAGAACGCACCTTCGCCGGCGTCGCGAGCTGCGGCAGCAGGCTCTTTGCCCGTTCGATGGGACCTGCCACGAGCTGCGGGAACAGGGACACGAACGCGGCGAACCGTACGAAGCTCCGTTCGACCTTGAGCTGGCCACGATACGCGTCGATCGTGTAGCTCATGGACTGGAACGTGAAGAACGAGATGCCGACGGGCAACAGCACATCCGGAGCCGGGATGGCGTACCCGGTCTGCTGCAGGAGGATATTGACGTTGTCCGTCACGAACCCTGCGTACTTGAAGAACCCGAGCAGGCCGAGGTTCGAACACAGGCTCAAGACGAGCCACCGCCTCTTACGTTCTGTCCGCTCCATGAAGCGGACCGCGGCATAGTCGATCGCGGTCGACACGACGATCAGGATCAGGAACAGAGGGTTCCACGCAGCGTAGAACGTGTACGACGCGATCAGTAGCCAGCAGCTGCCAAACCGCGTACGACGCACGAGCAGGTGAATCGGCAGGACGACGGCGAGGAACGCGGCGAAGATCCAGGTGTGGAAGAGCACCCTGGCTCAGCGCGGCTCGGGCGCCTTCCTCACACAGCGGAGGCCCAACGTGTCCGGGGCCAGGCACGCGTCGCCGAACCCGGGGCGATCACTCCCGCGGGCGGCCGACCGCAAGACCGCGTCCCGTGCGTTCCATGCCCCGCCTCTGACGACGTACAGCTCGGCGTCCTCCGGGCCACGCGGGTTCTCCGAAGGACTCTTCGCGTAGTAGGCCGGGTCGTACGGGTCCTGGCACCACTCAGCGACGTTGCCATGCATGTCGTAGAGGCCCCACGGATTCGGCTTCCTCTTCCCGACCGGGTGGGTCTTCTTCGCCGCGTTATCCACGAACCACGCGTACTCGCGGAGCTTCCTCGGGTCGCTGCCAAATCCGTAATCGGACGTCGTACCCGCACGACACGCATACTCCCACTCGGCCTCCGTCGGCAATCGGTAACCACTCTTCGAGTAGTCGCAATCCGCCGTCCGCTCGTCGTAGCAAGGCTCGAGCCCTTCAGCCTCGGAGCGAAGGTTGCAAAACTGAACCGCCAGGACCCACGTCAGGTTGTCGGCTGGCCGGTTGCCACCCTTGAAGTGGGATGGATTGGACAACTCGAGCCGGGGGAACATCTTCTGCGTGACCTCGTAGCGATCCATGAGGAAAGCACCGACCTTGATGGAGTGAGGCGGCTTCTCGTCATCTTCACCGTCCTCGCTGCCCATGGTGAACTCGCCCGAAGGTATGAGGACCATCTCATCGCCTCCGGTGGTCGTGATCACCTCAAAGGCAGGACCATCCTCCGCCTCCGCGCAGCCGACGAACAACAGGACCGCAAACAAACCAGCGGTCCGCGTCACTTCGCGTCGCCCTTCGCAGGCGCCACGAAGAGCCAGTCCGGTTCCTTGTTGGACTTTCCGTCCGCGGTGATCTGGACCGCCGCGCCGGTCTTCGCATCGGCGATCGCGAGGTCCCACCCTGGCGCGTCCTCCCCCGGGTTCTGAGGCATCGCGCCCCACATCCGCCGGGTCCGCACCTTGGGCCCCGTGCTGTACGCGACGAACTGATCGTCCGGCGACCAGTCTGCGTGATACGTCTGCTTGCGCCGGACGCCTCGCTTCCAGCGGTTGTAGACGAGGCGCCGCGTGCTCGAGACCCGAGGATGATCGCCCGTCATGTCCAGGTCAGCGAAACCGATCGCATAGTCGCCGTAGCCCCAGATGATCCCCTTCCCGTCCGAAGAGATGTCCGGCCGACACCCCTCGAGCCGCAACCGGTGGACGTCCTGACCGTCGGCTTCGATCGCCAAGATCCCTGAGCGATAACCGAGCCCACCCATGACCGTCGCCACGAACCACTTGCTGTCCGGTGTCCAGGTAAGCGAGTAGACGTGGGAGATGTCCCTGTTCGGATGCGTGACGGTCTTCTTGCTTTCGAGGTCGTAGACCTTCAGCCCGCGCGTCGCCCACGTAGACGTCGAAAAACGCCGATACTCGGATGGCAGAAAGGCCACCCGTCGGGCGTCCGGACTCCAGCAGGGATCACGGGCGTCGTCAGCGATCTTCCGTCGCCCCGAACCGTCCGCGGCCATCACGTACAGGTCGCGGACGCGCCGCCCCTCCTCGGTCGCATCCGCAGCGAATGCGATCATCCTTCCATCCGGCGAAGCCTTGGGGTTCACCTCGTTGACATCAGCGGTGTTGGTGAGGTTCTTGACCCCCGAACCATCCGCGTTCATCACGTACACGTCGACGTTGCCCTCCCGCTTCGACTCGAAGACGAGCCGGTGCGGGAACGACGCGAGCGCCTTCTTGAGGTTCACCTCGTCGGAATCCTGGGCCAAGACCGGCACAACGAGGGTGGCGAGCGCGGCGAGCGTGGCGAGGGGCAGAGCTCTGCGGGCCATTCGGTCATGCGGTCTCATACGTGTGATCCATGTCTCGGCGGCGGGATAGCGGATTCTAACCGGCACGCCGCCCGTTCTATCAAACCGGCAAGGCGCTGGTTGCTTCTCCATTTCGTGCCGTCATGGGAAGAAAGAGCACTAGACGTCGCGTCGCCGGCGGGCGTCGCGGCGCTGGACATCTCCTACATGGAGGCGAGTTGGGCCCAGATCTACGCCGATGTAGGGCAACGCCGCTGGTGGTGGCGAGCCCGCAAGAGGACCTCCATTCGCACCTTCAACGGGGAAAGGCCGGTCACGTTCACGTCGCTCATCCCGAAGACGAGCCGCGACCAGGGGGCCGAGTTGCGCGCCCTGAGCCTCGACCGGCGCGGCTCACCCCGTGGGGTCGCTAAATCGATGCGGGCCCCCCAGATGCGGGGAATAACGGCCGCTCGTTGGCATTTTTTGCGCTTTTTCGAGGCCCCGGATCCTCTAAGATCGATGTCGAGGCTCCGCCGCGATCGTCGCCAGTTCCGAGACTGTTCGGCTGGCGCATCAGATGTTCCACGGAACCACTGTTCTATTGAGAGTAGGACGCATGCACCTCNGAATTTCTTGTCTGCCAGTCGTTCTTGTCCTCGTCGGTGTCGTCACGGCCCAGCAGCCCAATACGTTCAATGCTTCGATGCAGGTGAACGGCGTGGCTGGTCCGCCGTACCCGATCACGTCTGTCTCCCTGCCCCGCGGCCTCGCTCAGAACGTGGTCATCAGCAGCCTGGCGGCGAACGCGCCGTTCGTGCTGTTCGGCGCCAACAGCCTGACCCCTAGCGGCTGGTCGGTCCTGGGCGGGCAGCTGCTCGACGTGGATATCAACGTCGGCGGCTTCATCCTGCTGGACGGCATCGTCAACCCGACGGTGTTCAACACCGGGCCGACGGGCAGCTTCAACAGCACCGTCGTTTTGCCGGCGACCACGCCGATCGGTACCCAGGCGGCGTTCCAGGCCCTGGTGGCAGACCCGACGGTCCCGGTCTACGCGACGCAGTTGACGGCGGCGTCAGGTGTCATCGTGTCACAGGGGCTGACGGTGATCCCGATCTCGACAGCGAACAACGGCGGCGCGCTGTTCGACTTCGTGCCCTACGGGATGACGTTCCCGTACTACTCGAACACGTGGACGCGGATGTTCGTGAACACGGACGGCAACGTGACGTTCGGCAGCGCCAGCGGCGATTTCACCCCGACGCCGACCGAGTTCCGCACCCAGCAGCCGCGCATCGCGCCGTTCTGGACGGACCTCGACCAGGCGTTCTTCGGCGCCTCGATCACGGTGACGGTGGACCAGAGCGGCCTGACGCCGTTCCCGACGGTCACCGTGGACTGGATCAATATGGCGGAGTGGTCCAACGCGGGCGCACGGCACACCTTCCAGCTGGTCATGAACATGATCACGGGTGACATCCAGGTCAACCACGACCCGTTCAACGTGGCCATGGTGTACGACCAGCTGATGGGTATCGCGCCGGGCGGCAACATCATTCCCGCGGGTGGATGGCCGGCCCAGCAGAACCTGTCGTCGCTGCCGGGGACTCCGTACTTCGGCGCGGTCAACGAGGCGTTCTGGGAGTGGTTCGGGCTGAACAACGGGACGATGGCGTACTACACGGCGGGCATCAACAACCCGTGGGACATGACCGGCACCACGACCAACTTCACCGCCATCAGCGCCGGCGTGCCCAACATGGCGCAGTACTACGGCAACTGATCCTTCGATCAGACGCGTCAGCAAGCCGGCCGGGTGCCCTCACCCGGCCGCCTTTCGTGATGGGGGATGGGTTGAGACGGGGCGTTAGCGTCCCGACCCGAGCATGCCGATGGCGATCGCGGTTTTGTGGCCCGCTTTCGAGACGGCCAGCAGGTGGGCGTCGGTCTCGGCGATGAGCCCGGTCACCGCGGGGCGCATCGAATTGGGGGTGCGGGCGAACGCCGGCTTCAACTCCCCCCATCGGCTTTTAATGTCCGGGAGGTCCTTCTCCGCGGCGTCCGCGGCGGCGCTGATCGTGTTCAGCACGGTGGCGGCGATGCTGCCCTTCTTCGTTGCGCGCTCGACGACCTCCCGTCCCCAAGCGACGCGCGTCTTCAGAGCGACCAGCTTGGCCTGAAGGATGTCGATCGGTCGAGATATCCGTTGGAGCTGCTTTCGGAGGTGGTCGCCCTCGGCGGCGATCCGGTCTAGGTTGCCCACGCCCACCAACAGCTTGTCATCCTGGCGACCCGACATCATGGCTTCCAACCCGACGACCAGGTAGCCGATATGGGTCCCACGGTCGACGAGCCAGCCACTCTGGAATCGTGTGCGGAGGGGGAATGGGGCATCGGCTGGGACATCCATGCGAGCGAGCATCGTCTGGATGTCGTGCTCGGCTTGCCAGATTCGGTGGACTGTCGGATTCAACCGCTCCAGGAGCGCGATGAGTGGTTCGAGGCCTCGGAATTCCTCGAGGAGTTGGTGGGCGGATTGGGCAGACGATGTCGGGTCGGCAGTCGTGGCGTGAAAGAGGTGGTTCTGGATGCGGCTGAGGTGGCTCGCGATGGGACCGCGGACCGTGGGAAGGGACTTGACCCACGGAGATCTGGCGCAGGTCGCCAGGCGCTCCTGCGCCGTGGCCAGGGCCTGCTGGATGTCCGCGGTCGACGGGTCCGGATCAGGGGCGTCCTGATCGCCGCAGGCGGCGAGGGCGAGGAGGGCGGTGAGTGATAGGCACGCCTGGCGGAGCGGTCTCATGAGGCAGCTCAACGCATCGCCTGGACCGCGGCTCGGAACAGGCTGGCGCCGTCGCCCTCATCGCGCTTCGGTTCGCGAGTCCACGCCGGGTGATGCCACGGGAACAGGGCCCGTTCTGGATGGGGCATCAACCCGAGCACTTGACCAGTGGGATCACATATGCCCGCTACGTGGCCCATGGAGCCGTTCGGGTTCTCGGGATACTCCGGCGTCGCGCCGCTGGTATCGATGTAGCGGAAAACTGCCTGGTGCCGTTCCACCAGCTCGTCGATGAGACCTTCGTCGGCGACGGTGAAGCGGCCCTCGCCGACGGGGTGCAGCGCCCACGTGCGGCTGGGCAGCCCCGCCTCGCCGTGCGTGACGACGGCCGAGCGCGACTGCAGCACGATC
>NYSS01000020.1 GCA_002683135.1 Planctomycetota bacterium
GGCTTCGTTTTGCCTCAGGTTTGCCTCAGGAGTGGTCGGAGAAGGCGGGGCAAACAAAGAGAAGAGCGATCCCGGGGTGACTCGAACACCCGACCTGCGGTTTAGGAAACCGCTGCTCTATCCTGCTGAGCTACGGGACCGAAGGGTGCATGGTACCGGGCTGGGCGAGTCGGGCAACGGGACGCCATGAGGGATCAGGGCCGTCTCTCTCAAGCCCTTGCTCAATCGAGTTCGAGAGGCCCGTCCAACGTGTACGTGATGAGCTCCGGAGGCAAACCGAGTCCGACCGCCATCTCGTCCAGGACCGCGCGCTCGGCAGCGTCCACGTGACCATCCGCGCGCGCGACGACGCATACATCGCGCAGCACCTGGGCGCGACGCGAGAGCGGGGCGATCTCTACGACCGCGGCGATGCGACGCGGCAGGTCCTCACGCAGAGCCTCGACGCTGAGGTGTGAGGTGACCTTGCCTTCGCCAAGGAAATCCTCGATCGACTCTGCTTCTGATTCGGACACGGCCCCTGAGGCGCCCGCCACGACCATCGTCCCGGCGAGCAACAACCGCCGCATGAGCGCCGCCTGCTCACTCGTGCCCTTGAGATAACCCGGATCCATGATCGCCATGACGTCCTGCACGGCGGCCTCGAGCTCCACGCGGGAGGTCCCGCCCTCGGTCATGTATTCGGACGCGTTGAAGAGCTGCGCGGTCTTCAGACGCAGCGGGCTGAAGGGATGGGTGGAGAACCAGTCCGCGCGCGCCGGATCACCCGCCGCGACCGACCCGAACCCCTCGAGCGCATCAACCTGCGCGAGGAGAGCGTCCATGACCACGTTCGCTGCGCCCGCGCGCAGGCCAGACGCCAGCTTGAACAACCCCCGGGCCACCGCGTTCAGATCGCCCGCGCACCACATCCCGGCACGGTCAGCGGATACCTCCGCATAGCGCGACCACGCGAAGAGCTGCAGCGCCATGCGCGGGGATACGGCATGAGGCCCCTGAGAGAGCGCACCGACAGGGATATCGTGGTGCCCGAACATGTGATGGCCGAGCTCGTGGCCGGCGACGAACGCGAGTTCATCACCCTCGAACGCCTCCAGCAGCTCGGACGAGAACATGAGCAACACCCGCTCATCTTCCGGACGCACACACGCCGCGTTCAAGTGCGGGCTCGGATAGACGTACATCTCCACCTCGGACTCGAGGCCGAGACGATCACGACAGCGATCGATCACCTGGTGCAGCTCGGGGACGAGCGCGGGGCCGAGTCGGACCGACGTCGACAGCAACTGACGTCGCGTCTCCCCCGCCTGCACGTCCTTCTCGAAGCGTTCGATGGAACGCTTCACGTCACGGTCGGCGAGGATGCGCTCGGCGAGAGAGACGTCAGCCTCGGCGCGGAGATTCAAGGCATCGGTCATGGTGTCCGTGACCCTACCACGAGCCCCTCACGCGCCGGGGTGACCTCGCGACCCGTTCAGCGGATCACGCCCAAGCCGCCATTGGCGAGCAGGTAGTCCGCCGTGCAGATCGGGAACCTGAAGGAGCGGGGTTGTCGCGGAGAACGGCCGCGGAGGCCGCTCCCCAACAAGTGCATAGACGGAGGTCCCGCGGGATTACGGGCGTCGCCGACGAGAAAGGCGGAAATCAGCTGAGCGCGAGGGCCGCACGCAGACGCCGGCGCGCGCGAAACAGCAGCAGGGACACGGCATTCGGAGTCTTCCCCAGCAACGCCGCGATGTCCTTGCAGGAGAGGTCGCGGATGTATCGAAGCTCCACCACCTCGCGGCACGAATCCGGTAGCTCACCGACGGCGAAACGGATGCCGGCGGCGTCCTCGCGTGCCACCACCTGCTGCTCAGGGGAAAGCGGCTGATCAGGGGTCGCGAGAACGCACGGCCCCTGGGGATCAAGGATCCGGCGGCCGACCGTGTGACGCCGCGCCGAGGTCAAAGACAGGTTGATACCCACCCGATAGAGCCAGGTCGAAAAGCGACCACCCTCAAAGAGATGAAGGTTCTTCAGGGCTCGCAGGAGCGTGTCCTGAACGAGATCGGATACATCCTCATGCTGGCGCGCAAGCGGCCTCAGGACCTTCTCTAACCCAGGCAGATAGGGGGCCACGAGGTCCCCGAACGCCTCGCGGTTGCCCCGTTTGATCCGCTGGACCAAGACCTCGTCCCGAGTCGGAGGGGCCAGCCGCAATCCGCTCTCACACGCCAGATGCGGTTGTTGAGCGAGCGCTACGGCTGGTGGTGTCATGTCCCGTTCTCCGAGCGTCGACCGCGGGCAGGGCGTCCGACACTCAGGAACCCGTTCCGAGGCCGTTTTCGGGACCCCTTTTGGGCCTATGATGAAAGGACAGGGCAGGAGCCCCGTAGTACAAAGGAGTTAGGACGATCCCCGCATGACCGAAGATCCCCGAGAACAGCCGCCCAAAACGGACGACGCGGACACCGAGAGCGCCTGGGACATGGGTCTGCAGGCGGTCTACGGATCCGAGGCTGACCTCGTCGAGGATGACGACGACGCCCACAGCATCCTGGAGACGCTGGAGGCCCGGCTCGGCACGGCGTCCCGCGTCCTGCTTCCCGACGAAGACACCGCCGGCGACAGCCCAACCGTGTTCACGAAGGAGGGCGAGGCGGAGGGCCGGCGCATCGGCCGCTACCTCGTCCTCGGGGAGATCGCCCGCGGCGGAATGGGCGTGGTGCTACGCGGCCGCGATGTGGATCTCGGCCGCGACGTCGCCATGAAGGTCCTGAAGACGGAACACGCGAATCGTCGCGGCATGGTCCAGCGCTTCGTCGAGGAGGCCCAGATCGGGGGTCAGCTCCAGCACCCCGGCGTCGTCCCTGTCTACGAGATGGGCCTGGACGCGAAGATGCGTCCGTACTTCGCGATGAAGCTGGTCAATGGCCGCACCTTCTCTGCGCTCTTGAGCGAACGCCAGGAACCAACGCAGGATCGCGGACGATTCCTGCAGGTCTTCGAGCAGATCTGCCAGACCATCGCCTACGCCCATTCACGCAACGTCATCCACCGCGACGTGAAACCCGCGAACGTCATGGTCGGTGCGTTCGGTGAGGTGCAGGTCTTCGATTGGGGTTTCGCCAAGGTCCTGACCCGCGGCGGCATCGAGGATGAGCGCGAGGCTCTGCGACGGGACGCGGAAGACGGGAGCCTCGAAATCGAGACCGTCAGGAGCGACTCCCCCGGGTCTCAATCGCTCGCCGGATCGGTCCTCGGGACACCCTCTTACATGCCGCCCGAGCAGGCCATCGGGGACATCGACGCGCTGGACGAGCGCGCCGACGTGTTCTCCCTCGGCGCGATCCTCTGCGAGATCCTCACGGGCAAGCCACCGTACATACGACAGCCAGGCAGCAACGTCATCGAACAAGCACGGCGCGCCAGCCTCGATGACGCGTACGATCGGCTGTCCCGTTGCGACGCTGAGGTCGAGTTGGTCCAGCTGGCCATGCGGTGCCTGTCCGCCAACCGGGACGACAGACCACGCAATGGCAGCCTGGTCGCGAAGGCCATGGCTGACCACCTGGCCCACGCAGAGGAGCGCACCCAGGAAGCCCAGGTCGCGGCGGCGGAGGCCCGCGTGCGCGCGTCGGAAGAGCGC
The DNA here is from genome assembly GCA_002683135.1 of Planctomycetota bacterium. Lineage (GTDB taxonomy): Bacteria > Planctomycetota. Next base: position 3,632 of record NYSS01000020.1, read on the forward strand.
AAGGCCCGTCGCCTCACCGGAGCCTTGGCCGCGTCCCTCGTCATCCTGATCTGCGGCGGGGTGGGCTTCGCCTGGTGGCGCCAGTCCGAACGCGCACAGGCCGACCGTGATGTCCGCGCCGCCCTCGACGACATGCACACCCTCGTCCGCGCATCAGCATGGGACGCTGCGCGGGAGGCGCTGGAGCGTGCTGATCTCGTAGCAACATCGGGAGACATCAGCGACGAAGCTCGCGCCGACCTCGAGAACGACCGTGCCGAGTTTCGAAGCCAGCTCGCGGTTGCTCAGGCCAAGCAGCGCGAGGCGCAATTCATCGATCAGCTGCGAGCCATCCACACCCGACCCGTCGAGATCGAGACGGACGACGAACACGACTACGCGAAGGCGTTCAAGGAATTTGGCATCGACGTTATAGCCCTCGACTCGGAGACCGCCGCCAAGGAGATCCGCGCCAGGGGCGTGACCCTCGCCGAAGAGATGGCGTTCGCCCTCGATGACTGGGGGGCACGACTGCGGGCCGCGTTCCGTCCTCAATGGCGACACATGGTGAGGACCGCCTCGCTGGCGGACCCCCACCCATGGCGTCAGCAGCTCCGGGACGCCACCCTCGACTACGACGAGTCCAGCCTGCTGCTGATCGCCGGGGACCTGAGACCGAGGGATCGGGACCCGCGCAGCGTCTGTCTGCTCGCCATCGCCCTGCGGTACAAGCAACGCGAGGTCGCCCTCAGCGTCCTGCGCGACGCCTTCCACGTCTACCCCAACGACTTCTGGATCAACTTCTATATCGGGTACACGCTCGCCCGCGGCATGCGCGGCGGCTGGGAATCTCGTGGTCGCAAGGTCGACCCGGAGCGCCTCGACGAAGCCCTCCGGCACACCCTCATCGCCCTCTCCCACCGGCCAGGGACGGTCTCCATTCGCAACCACCTCGCCAACCTCTATCAGCTGAAGGAGGAGCCCGACGAAGCGCTGCTGCACATGGCTGAAGCCGTCCGGCTCGACCCGAACGACAGGAAGCTCAGGCGCGGGCTGGCCCACCTCCTCATCGAACAGGGGGATCTCGCGTGGGCGCGCACGGAGATGGCCGCCTACCTGGGTGAACCGGACGAGTCGTCGTTCCGCGTTCGCTCCGCCATCGTGCAGTACACCGAGCAGCTCGCCATCCGATCCGGGGTGCCGCTGCCGCAGATCGTCAAGGACATCCGGGAGAGGCTCGACGACACCGAGCGGACCCAGCCCGAGCTGCAGCGACAACTGGCCATCGCCCTTTATCGCTCAGCCGACTGGGACGGCGCCGCGAACGCGCTGCGAACCGCCTTGGCTCAGGACGCGAAGGACCTGGACGCGCGCGGGCTGCTGATGCGCTGTCTCCTGCGCCAGGGGCACTTCGACGAGGCGCACCGGGTCGGACTCGAGAGCCACGAGCACGGCGACGACCGCCCCGAGCTCGCCATGCTCCTGCGGCGAGCTACGTCCTTCGCAGAGACCGCCGGGGACATCGACTCCCTCGTCCACGGGGAGACCCCGCCTTCCGGCAGCAGCGCCATCAGGCTCGCCCGCGTCCTGCTCCGACAAGGTCGCTACGCGCGGGCCGCGGCCCTGTTCACCTCCGCGTGGTCCGAGCGCCCTCGTGGCCGCGACCGCCGACGGGGGGAATCCGGAGAACCGTCGGACCTGCGAGACGCCGTGAGCGCGCTCGCCCGCGCGGGCTGCGGCATCGGCGAAGACTGGAACGAGATCGACGACGAGACGCGCACGGCCTTTCGAGAGCGAGCGCTCGCGTGGCTGACCGCCGACCTCGACGCCGCGGAGCGACGAACCCGGAGGTCCGCGTTCTCCGCGCTCGAAGGATGGATCTACGACGTCCGGCTGGAGTGCGTCCGTAACGCGGCCGCGATCACGCGGCTCAGCGACACCGAAGCCGAGGCCTGGACCGCCGCGTGGGCGCGCGCCGACGCGCTCCTGCGCCGCGAACGTCGCTGATCTTCACGACGGAGGTCCGTCCTCTCACTTCGCCACGCCCGTCTTGACGGCCCAGGCACCCCACGCCGCCGCCATCGACTTGACGCGATCCGGATGTTGGGCGGAGAGGTCGTTCGTTTCGGTCCGATCCATGGCCAGGTCATAGAGCTCCCAACGACCGTACTGACGATCGGTGACGAGCTTCCACTTGCCCTCCCGAATGGCGCGGTTCTTTCCGTAGGACCAGAAGAGGCGCTCGTGCCCCTCGCGGACCTCGCCATCAAGCACCCGCACGAGGCTCTTACCCTCGACCTGGGCAGGGGGCGAAACACCGCCCACGTCGGCGAAGGTCGGGAGAAAATCGATGATGTGACCGACAGCGTCGTTCATGCTCCCAGGCTTGACTCGCCCCGGCCAGCGGGCGATGAGGGGCGTGGCGATGCCGCCCTCGTGGACCCACTGCTTGAAGCGACGGAACGGGGTGTTCGAAGCGAACGCCCATCCCGGACCGCAGTGCGCGTAGTGCTGCTTCGGACCCGGGACCTGAGCCGGGTTGTTGCCGCCCGGCGTCTCGGCGCAGCCGCCGTTGTCTGAGAGGAACATCACCAGCGTGTTGTCCGCGACGCCCGCATCCTCGAGGGCCGCGAGCAGGCGACCGATGTTCTGGTCCATGCGATCGATCATCGCCGCGTAGGTCTCCATGCGCAGCGCGTTCCACTCCTTGTTCTTCGCCTCCGCCCATGGCTTGACCTTGGAGTCGGACGCGGCGATGGGCCACTCGGGATTCACCAGCCCGAGCTCGACCACCCGGGCCTGACGGGCGCGCCGCAACGCCTCCCAGCCCTCGTCGTACTGACCGTCGTACTTGGCGATGTCCTCGGGGAACGCGTGCAGCGGGTAATGGGGCGCGGTATAGCAGACGTGCACGAAGAACGGCTGCGCCGCACCAGCGAAACGCTTCACGCACCGGATCGCGTGGTCCGTGAAGGCATCCGTCGTGTAGAAGCCCTCCGGGAACTCGGTGACGCGGGTCCCGTTGTCCGAGAAATGGCGCCGACGATTTCCCTTGAACGGCGGATCCCGCTGCGCCGGGTCGAAGAAGTTACTGCAGCCGTCCCACAACCCATACGCGTCATCGAAGCCGCGATCGATGGGACGCCGCGGAGCCCCGGACCCGAGGTGCCACTTACCCGACAGGGACGTCGCGTAGCCTGCCGACTTCATCACCTCGGCGACGCTCGGCAAATCCGGCTTGAGCAAGGGCCCCTTCCCCCGGCGGGGGTACATGCCCGTGATCACCGACGCGCGCGTCGTCTCGCACTTCGCGTTGTTATAAAACTGGGTGAAGCGGACGCCGTCCTTCGCCAGTCGGTCGATGTTGGGCGTCTTGATCTCGCCGCCATAGCAACCGATGTCCGACCAACCCATGTCGTCACACATGATGAGGACGACGTTGGGGCGGGGCGATTCCTGCGCCAGCGCGGCGCAGACCAACGACACCAAGCTGAGGAAGACGCGCATGACGGCGCAGTCTAAGGCCGATCACCGACGGGTGTCAGCGGTGTTCGAAAGAGGCCTTGGCCCGCGGGCCTTCCTTGATGAAGGTGTCGATACCTATCCGCATGTCCTTGGTATCGCAGATGCGGCCCCACGCCTCGTTCTCGATCTTCAGGCCATCAGAGAGGGTCGCGTTCGCCCCGTCGAGGATCGCCTGGCAGAGGATTCCATCGACGGCCCTCGAGCGATGCCCGATGTCGACATCCGGGAGCGCCGCCGGGACCTCTTCGAGGACGCCCGTCGGCATGACGCGGACGTCCGCAGCGCCATCGGCGATCTCGAGCGCCAGCGCGCAGGCGCTCTCTTGAAGCTCGTTGCGCGCAACGAGCATGTTGACCAAGCCGAGGTCGAGGGCCTCGTCGGAGGAGATCGGCCGTCCGGTCCGCAACAGGATCGAGGCCTTGTCCACGCCGATCCACCTGGGCAGCCTGGCCACGCCACCGGCGCCGGGGATGATCCCCAGGTTCACCTCCGGCTGCCCCGCCAACGGCTTGAGCCCCTTCACCGCGACCCGGGCGGCGCACGCCATGGCGATCTCCAATCCCCCGCCGAATGCCAGGCCGTTCAGAGCGCAGACGATGGGCTTGCCCAGCGACTCCATGAAGACGGTGAGATCCTGCGCGTTCTTGGAGTTACGCATGCCGACCTCAGGGCTGTCGATCTCGGCGAGAAACTTGACGTCGGCGCCAGAGACGAACGCCTTGGTGCCGTGGCCTACGAGCACACACGCACGCACGGAGTCGTCGTCACGCACCTCTCGGAATGCGTTGAAGAGCTGCTCGAACGCAGCCTCGCTCAGCGCGTTCGCGGAGCGGGGGCGACGGATCTTCACCACCGCGACCTCGCCCTGCTGTTCAACGTAGACAACGGGGACTGGAATAGGCTTGCCCTTCGCGGCCTCGACGGCGAGCCAGCGCGGCGCGACGAACCCCTCATTCGCATCGGCGTACGCCTTCGCGAGACCGAGGGCCTTGTCCAAGCCGAGCTTGTTCGCGAGCTTCGCCGGCGGGATGAGATCGAGGGCCATCTCAACCGCCATCTCAAAGTCACCGAACTCGACGATTCCGGAGCTGATGACCTCGTCGCACAAACCGAGGAACGCGCCCTGCAGCTCTTCCGTGATGGCCTGCTCGGCCTCGTCCGACACCTCGATCACCTCGCCTCGGCCCGCGACCTCCCAAGGTGTCCCGGATTCCACGGCCTTCACGAGGAGGTCCGGCGACCGGAACCACGGCATGATCTTCTCGCCTTCGATCGGCAGGCCCTTCACTGTGATCGGGTTGCCGCCGGTCAGGTTCATGGCGAGGAACGGCCCGACCGTCAGGCCCAGCGCACGGGTGGCGACCGCGTCCACCTCCTTGCTCGTCCCCAGGCCCTTCTCAACGCAGAGCGCGGCCGCGAGAAACAGGCCCTCGAAGATCGGGTCGATGGCATAGCCATATCGACTGGCGACGCGAATCGGCGTCTTGCCGATGCTCTCGTAGAACCCCATCACCCACCGGGTGATCTCAGGATCCGTCTCCTCCCCCGGCACCACCTCGACGATGTAGTTGCGCTCGGCCGGAAAGAAGTAGTGGACGACCAACGATCGCCCACGAGCGGTGAGTGATTCGCTGATCACCTCGGGTTCGAGGTGCGAGGAATTGGAGGCGAAGATCGCATCCGGACCGCAGACCTCCTCGAGCTGGGTGAAGATCTTCTGCTTGATAGAGGGGTCCTCGGTCGCGGCCTCCACCACCAACGTCGCGCCGGCGACCTGGCCGTAGTCGGACGTCCACGTCACCGCCGACAGCATCTGACCGCCACGCTCCTCGGTGAACACCCCGGACTGGATGCCCCGGTTCACCTTCTTCTCAAATCGCGCCTGCCCCTTGGCGAGCGCCTCCTCCGAGATGTCCACCACCACGATGGTCACCCCGGATGACGTGAGCACCTTGGAGAAATAGAGGGCGATGTCCGGGCCGATCTGCCCGGATCCGATCACGGCGATCTTGGAGATGGTCCGGTCCTGATACTTGAAGCTCATGCGGCGGGGTCCCCGGTCAAGCGCAGTTGACTTCCAGACACAGCGCCGCGGCGGTGTCACCCGCGGCGCAACCGACGAAGAGGCCACGACCGCCCCCCGCCATGACAAGCTGCTCGATCAACTCAGCGACGAGGCGCATCCCGGTCGGCCCCTGGGGGTGGCCAAAGACCAGGCTCGACCCGAAATCGTTGAACGAATCCTCGGCCAGCCCCAGCTCGCGCGCGAAGTAGATGTCGTTCACGGCGAACGGGTTGTGGGTCTTGATCATGACGTCCGAAGCAGCCCAGCCCGCCCGGTGCAGCGCCTGATGGGCGGCGGGGACCGTCGCCATGGCCATGAAGCCCTTCTTGACGCGCGCCTCTCCGCTCGACACGAGCCGCACGGTGACGCCGGTGTCCGACGACAGCTCCTTCGCGTAGGACTCGGTGGTGACGAGGCAGCCCGCGTTGCCGTCGGCCGGGTGGGTCTGGCTGCCGAAGGTGACGGTGCCCTCTGGCATCACCGGGCGCAGCTTGGCGAGCCCCTCCGCGGTCGTCGGGAAGACCCCCTCATCAGCGTCGAGCGTACCGATCACCTTGCGTCCCGACGGGTTGATCTCCACCGGGAGGAAGTAGCGCTTCTGGAAGGCCCCGTCGTCCGCCGTCGCTCGGGTGTATTGCTCGTAGCGCACCAGCGCCAGCGCGTCTTGCTGCTCGCGCGAGATACCCGCCTCCCGCGCCACGTTCTCGGCCGTCTCGACCATGGCATTCTTCGCCCACGGGTCGCGGCCGAAGTTGTCCATGACCCAGTTCTCGGCCTTGCCGGTCCCGCCCGGCGCGCCGCCGTCCGGATAGTAGACATGGGGGCCGTTCGAACACTTGTCGACCGTGAGCACGAGCGCCTTCTCGTGGGCGCCGGTCTCCACGCCCTGGGCGGCGGTCTGGATAGTGCGCACCGACGTCGCGCACGCCTGCATGACGATGGGCCCCGTGACATCCGGCGCGCCGATCATCCCGGCGACCCAAGGCGCCCCGTAGAAGCTCTGCTGCGACGGAACGGTCCAGCCGAGGACAACGGTGTCGAGGACGGTCGGATCGAGTCCACGGCGATCGAAATGGGCGCGCGCGCACGCGGCACCGAGGCGCAACGGGTGCAGCGACGCCAGGCTCCCCTGCCACTTGGCGAACGGCGTGGACCAATGCGTCCCGTAAGGGATGAACGATCGCTCGAACGAGGACATCCGGGTCTCCAAAAAACCGAACAGGTCGGGGGCCGAAATGCTAACGCCCCGACAGATCGGGGGAAACGCGTATCCTTGACGCCATGAATCGCCTCTCAGGCCTGGACTTAGCCCGCGGCTTCGCCTTCATGGGCATGGTCATCGTCAACTACCGGGTGACCCTGTCCTGGGTCGGCGAACCGGATTGGCTTCAGGACCTGATGGACAAGTTCACCAGCCGCGCGGCGCCGCTCTTCGTCCTGATCGCCGGCGTCGGCGTGACCTTGCTCTTCCGCTCCGGGATGCGCCGCAAGGCCGAAGGCGGCCGAGCCCCCCTGGGTGCGCATCTGCTGCGGGCGGCGGTGCTCGGAATGACGCTCGCGGCCCTCGCACTCATCGTCGACTACAACCGATGGACGTCCGTCGAGAAGAAGGGGACGGCCTCCCCCGCCACGATCATCAACGGGTGGATCGAAGACGACACGAAGGTCACCGAGGAGCTGCCCGCTCGGATCGACACCTACACCACCGCCCTACAAGCGGGTGACACCGACCGCGCCCTGCTGCATTGGATGCTCGCGGGCGCCGCTGTCTGTGTGGTGGTGGGCTTGATCCTCCGTCGCGATCCCCGCGGCGCGCTGGTGACACGGGCCGGCTTCCTGCTGGCCTTCGGATACGCGTGGTACCCGGTCTGGGTCGGTGACATCCTGCACTGGTACGGAGTGTTCCTCATCGTCGGCGCGGTGCTGGTCGCGGCGCGATGGTGGCTGATGGTCCCGGCCCTCCTGGTAACGCTCGCCGCGCGGCCGTATCTGCGTGTCTTCGAGGGCTGGAACGCGTCCAGCGGCATGGGTCCGGGCACCGGGCCGTTCTGGGAGATGGAGGGGCAGGCCCGAAATCTGTTCTACAACGGCTGGCACCCGGTCTCTCCATGGCTCGGCCTCCTGCTCGTCGGCCTGATCATCGGCAGGCTGCCCCTCGGCACCGCGAAAGCCGCGATCGCCATCGGCCTCACAGGCCTCATGCTCTGGTGGGGAACGGAAGAGGGCGGGACCTCGTTGCGACAGCTGTGCCAGGACGCGGCCCGAGACCAGGACGCGGAGGTTTGTGAACGGGTCGCGGCCGGGCATCCCGACGGACACCGCCTCGTCCTCGGCCCGGCATCGAAGCAGAGCGCCGAAGAGGAAGGGAGCGAGGACTTCTTCAGCAGACGAACCAGCGCTCCGCGGATCCAGGTCAAGACGGCCGAAGGCCTGGAGCCGGGATCCAAGCTGCAACGCGCCGCCCGCGGCATCGCCCGGGGGCTGCGTCGCAGCCAAAGACAGGTCGGCTTCACGGACTGGGGGCTCAGGATCGAACCCGCCCAGGCCGCGGACGCGGCCCCCGACATCTTGATCGACGTGTCCTACGGCGACGGCACCGAAGCGCCCGCGGACCACGAGCGACACCGCGCCCACGTGGTGAGCGCCCTCGCCGGCCTGATGCGCCGCGAGAAGGCGAGCACGATGAACATGTGGAGCGGCCTCGGTCGATGGCCCGCCAACGTCCCGCGGGTCGGCGTGCGGCGCACCCTGACCATGGAGGACGGAGAGACCGGTGAGCGCCGCTCCATCCCATACGACACCACCTGGGTCGAGACCGCGACCGTGCGCGGCGTCGACCAGAAGCTGGCGCGGATGGCGACCGAGCTGGGCAAGAGTGGACCGGGACCGCTGTGGTTCCTTTCAGCCCTCGGCACCTCCCTCATGGTCCTCGGCCTCTGCCTGTTCATCGCGCGCTGGGCCTTCGTTTGCAAGGTCCTCCACCCCGTGATCTGCGCGGGGCAGATGGCGCTCACGCTCTACGTCTTCCACGTATTCATCGGGCTGACGGCCATCGAANCCATCGNCTCCAAGCGCGCGCTCTCCGGNGACCTCGCCGCGGTGGCCACGTGTATCGTCGTCTGCTGGTTGATCTCGCTCGGCTTCGCCCACTGGTGGCGGTCCTTCGCCAAGCGCGGCCCGCTCGAGATGCTCATGCGCGCCATCTGCGGCTGAGCCCTGANGGCGCGCGACGTTCNAGGGACAAAACCCAGANCANGAGGTAACCTGCCNGCCCTGGTCCNTCCGGAGTGGTGCCTTGCCCGATCTCACACTGACACGCCCCTGGGCCGCTCGGCTGCTCCTCTGGTTGCTGGGCGGCTGGTTGTTCCTCGCCGCGGTGACCGGCTACCTGGCCGGGACCAACTTCGCGATCCTCAAGATCGAGAAGCTCGACCGCGCGACGTACTTCTACGGGGACATCCCCGAAGACAAGCGCGAACTTGCGCTCCGCTACGCCGCGTCGGAGCTNAACCGGGTGTACTTCGCGNGGTTCTACGGGCTGCAGATGGGGCTCGCCGTCGCNGCGCTNCTGCTGTACGTNGCGTCCGGTCGCGCGGGGAAGAAGCCGCTGGCGGCCCTCGGCGCCGCCGCCGTCATCTCCGCCGTCCTGTTGTTCTGGCTNACNCCCGAGATCATCGACATGGGCCGCAAGATCGACGACGTACCCCGTGATCCGCTGACGCCGGATCGAGAAGCGTTCAANGTCCTGCACCACCTCGCGGTGGGTCTCGACGTGTCCAAGATGGCGCTCCTTCTCGGCGCCGCCGTGCCCCTGATCCGCACGAAGCGGAGCGCGCCCCAGTGACCTGGGCGGCGCTCGCCCTCTACCTCACCCTCACCGGGCCCGCCGACACGACCATGACGGTCGTGTGGCACACCGACGCCCGGGCTGAGGGGAGCGTGGTGTGGTACGCCGAGGAGCCGGACGGAGGGTGGAAGCACTCCACCGGCTCCCATCACCCGCTCCCCCACTCGACTCGACGGGTCCATGTCGTCACGCTCTCCGGTCTCTCCCCCGACACGTCGTACCGATTCCGGATCCCACACCAGGCATCGGTAGAGCGCTTCCGGACCCTTCCGCGCACGGCGACGCGCCCCATTCGAATCGCCTGCGGCGGCGACACCATGCACAACAAGAAGCTGTTCGCGAAGACCCTCGAGCAGGTCGCCAAGGTGGACGCCGACCTCGTCGCGTTCGGTGGCGACCTGGCGTACGGGAACGGCGCACCGACCGCGGCACCCAAGTGGATCGACTGGTGCGACGCCGTGACCGAGCAGCTGGTGACCGAGAGCGGCCGACGTATCCCCGTCGTGTGCGCCATCGGCAACCACGAGGTGAAGGGGGGCTACGCCCAGCGACCGGACAAGGCGCCCTTCTATCACGCGCTGTTCCCATCTCCGGGCGAACGTGGCTACGACGTCCTGGACCTCAATGAGGACACCAGCCTGTTCCTGCTCAACACNGGNCACACNGCTCCCATCGGCGGCGCGCANNCGACGTGGCTGGACCGTGAGCTCGGCGCGCGCACGGACCGACCCCATCTGTTCGCGATCTACCACGTGCCGGGCTGGCCCTCTCACCGCGTCTACTCGGGGCCCCTGAGCGCTGGCGTGCGCAAGCACTGGTCACCCCTGTTCGAAAAGCACGGGCTCGACGTGGCGTTCGAGAACCACGAGCACACCTACAAGCGTTCGCCTCGCATCAAGGCCGCGAGAGTCGACCCCGAAGGCGTGGTCTACCTCGGTGACGGCGCCGTCGGCGTCAACGTCCGGGTCGTCAANTCCACGGTCTCCTCNTGGTGGCTGGAGCACGCCGCGAGCGTCAACCACTTCATCCTCACGACCCTCGANGGGAAACNACGGACCCACGAAGGCGTCGATCAAACCGGAAAACGGTTCGACCGCTGGACGGCCGACGCGCCACCGATCGGCACCGAAGGCCTCCACATCCTGTTGCAGAAAGAGACCGACGCGTTCTTCGCCAAGCACACGACGCCGGGGCTACAGATCGCCCTGGTCCGCGACGGCGCTCCGGTCGTGGTCCGCGGGTTCGGCCTCGCCGAGGCGGGACAGAAGCGCCCGCTCACGGCCACCAGCGTCTTTCAGGTGGCCTCCATCTCGAAGTCCTTGGCCGCCGCGACCGCCCTGCGCCTGGTCGAGCAAAAGAAGCTCGACCTCGACAAGCCGGTCAACCAGATACTGAGCGCCGAGTGGAAGGTCCGACCGGCGCCGGGGCAATCTCATGACCCCGAGGCCGTCACGCTGCGACGCCTGCTCTCCCACACCGCGGGCCTGAGCGTCCACGGATACCCGGGTCTGCCGCCCAAGGTGAAGCTGCCGACGACGCGACAGTCCCTCGACGGCGTCCCGTCCTCGAACGCTGCGGTGCGCATCACCCAGGCGCCCGGGGACCGCTGGCAGTATTCGGGCGGCGGCTACACCGTGGTGCAGTTGCTCATCGAACAGGTCACGGGCAAGTCGTTCGCCGAAGCCGCCAAGGAGCTGGTCCTCGGGCCCCTCCTCATGACATCGAGCTCCTACGCACCCGACAAGGACGTGACCAAGCTCTGCGTGATCGGCCACTCAAAGGACGGCAAGCCGGTCCCGAGCTACCGCTTCGCCGCCCAGGCGGCCGCGAGCCTGCACGCGTCGGCCGGCGACCTGGCCCTGTTCCTGTCAGCCTTGCTCGAAGGCCCCGGCGGGGAGCCCGCCGGACGCGGAGCCCTCACCGCGGCGACGCTGGACACCATGCTGTCCGATCAGACGCCGGGGAAGCGTGACGGATACGGTTTGGGATTCAGGATCGACGCGGCCTCCGAGCCGGGCCTCGAGGGGCTCGTCTTCGGACACGGCGGCAGCAATCGCGGCTGGAAGGCGGTCATGCTCGCCCACCGACAAAAACGAGTCGCCGTGGTCATCCTCGCGAACGGCGACGATGCCGGCGGCGCGATCAACGCGCTGGCGAACAAGCTGCTCCTCGCTTTGGTGGATCGCTGATCGGCGCGCTGGAGAGGGTGATCCGCCTCATCCTCATCTCCGCCACCCCGGCACGACCGATCCAGGACCCGTTTCCGAACGTCCCGATCTCCATGCCAGCCGGCACCTACGCGACCTTGGTGGGCTCCGAACTCGATGTCCGGGGGCTGGCTTTGGGCCCTGGAGTCGCGATTCTCAGAATAACCCCCCTCATGCAGCTTCAATTCTGAAGCCTGACTAATCCGTTATTGCGGATTCAGGTCCCACGTCACTGGCAGCGTCCCCCCCCCAGCGTGCTAAGATTCTCCTAGAAACCCCGTATTGGGGCTCGCCTCGCGTCCCTGCGGGGCGGAAGCGGTTTCCCCCTCGCTTGCCTGCCACCCAAGCATGTGTCCAAGGTCACCACGCCGGAGTGCTCTCTTGAACTCTCGACAAGCTCTTCATGTCTTTCTCACGTTGGTCGCCTGTCTCCTCGTTGCGGGGAGCGCCTCGGCCCAATGGGTCAATTTCGCCAACGAGACCTCCACACGTCTCTCCGCGACCCCGTCTCTCGGGTCGGGGGATGTCCAGGAGAAGGACTACGCCTGGGATGACATCGACCAGGACGGCGACATCGATCTCATCTCGGTGCGCAAGTCGCCATTCACCTCGACAGGCCGCTTCCCCAACGTCCTGTTCATGAACGAGGGAGGCGCCCTCGTCGACCGTACGACCCAGTACGCCAGCGCCTCCAACGTCGCCGGCAGCCAGGGCTTCCTTGACCTCACCAACGACCGCGACGTAGCGATCGTGGATCTCGATGGTGACGGCTGGAAGGACGTCGTCACCGCGACCACGCTCAGCGGGTCGTTTGGCAAGTACATCTCCCATCCCCGGGTCTACATCAATCGGGGCAACGATGGGGCCGGCGCCTGGCTGGGCCTGCTGTTCGACGACGAGAACCGCACGCCCACGATGCCCGCCGAACCGCGGTTCTGCTCCGTCAGCGCGGGCGACATCGACGGTGACGGCGACCAGGACCTCTACTTCGGTGACTATCAGCAGGGCGGCACCCGCGCCGTCGACGTCAACGATCGCCTCTATATCAACGACGGCAACGGCTACTTCACCGACGAATCGGCCGCGCGCATGAGCGTCGAGATGCTCGAGTCATCGTTCGGCATGGCCACCGCCATCGCCGACTTCAACGGCGACGGCAAGATGGACATCATGAAGGACGACGCCCTCAACGCCCCTCAGGGTGTGTCCATCAGCTACAACAACACGACTACCGAGGGCTTCTTCGGGTCGTACGCGATGGCCTACAACAACGCGCCCTATCACATCAACACCGGCGACCTGAACAACGACGGCCTCATCGACTTCGTCACCTCGGACGACGGCCAGGACCGCTACAGCCTCAACACCGGCCCGAACGCCCAGGGCATCTCTCAGTTCACGGAGCTGGCCTACAGCTACAGCGGCGGCAGCAGTGACGACGGATTCGGCAGCAACAACCTGATCGTCGACCTCAACAATGACGGCTTCGCCGACACCATCCACTGTGATGTCGACGTCGACATCTCGGGCTGCTCACGCCGTACGCACATCTACCGCAACCTGGGCAACCTGCCGAACCCGACGCTGCAGGAGCAGCTCTCCGGCGGCGCGGTCGCGAGCATCCCGACGTCCATGCTCGTCGGCACTCACGACATCGCCGCGTTCGACATCAATGGCGACGGCTGGAAGGACATGGTCATCGGCCGCTGCACCGGCACCCAGGTCTGGATGAACCAGCCGCCGACCGGCCTGGCGTTCACCTATCCGCAGGGTCTGCCGGCGTTCGTACCCGTGGGCACGAGCTTCACCTTCCAGGTGCAGCTCTCCGGCATCGGTGGCACGACACCCACACCGGGCAGCTTCCTGGCCTACGCGTCCGTGAACGGGGCCCCGTTCAACGCCGTCCCCAACAGCTCGCTGGGCAGCGACCTCTACGAGGTGACGCTCCCGCCCGCGAATTGCATCGACGAGATCCGCTTCTACGTCATCGCCAGCACCAGCACCGGGACGTACACCGATCCGCCCACGGCACCCTTCAGCTGGAACGCCGCCCTGGCGTCGGCTGGAACCGCCATCACCTACGACCAGGGATTCGAGAGCGGACCGGCTGGATGGACGGTGGTCAACAGCGGCCTCAGCACGGGCGCCTGGGAGATCGCCGACCCGCAAGGAACGGTCTACACACCCTCGGGTGAGCAGGCCCAGCCGGAAGACGACGCGGAGGCGATCACCTCGGCGACGCAGTGCTTCGTCACCGGTGGCCTCGCGGGGACGTCCTACGGCAGCTTCGACGTCGACGGGGGCCCGACCGACCTCATCTCGCCTCCGTTCGATCTGGCGGGGACGGACGCCACCGTCTCTTACAGCCGCTGGTTCTTCTCCACGGGAACCGACACCCTGATCGTGAGCGTCAGCGGCAACGGCGCCACATGGTTCACGGTGGAGACGGTCACCAGCAACAACACGAACCAGTGGCTCGTGTCATCGTTCCGCGTCGGCGATCACATCATCCCCACCGCCACCGTGCAGGTCCGATTCCGCGCGATGGACAACCCCAACAACGACATCACCGAGGCGGCCATCGACGTGTTCCGGATCCAAGAATTCGTCTGCGACGTCTGCCAGCCAGACATCGGCTACGGCGGCCCCGGCAACGGCGTCTTGAGCCTCTGCGGCGGCGACCTGTCGTCCGGTACGACGGCGAACTTCAAGCTCGAAAACGGGCCGACCAGCAGCCTGGTCTATGTCGGCGCCACGCCGACGCTGAACCCGATCCCATTCGGAGGAGGCACGCTGATCCATCCGAACGCCGCGCTCTTGATCCAGCTCCCGACGGACTCGAACGGGGAGATCAACATCCCGCTCGGCGGCGGCGGTGGGCCGTACACGCAATACGCACAATCCGGGTGGGTCGATCCCTCGGTCCCATTCGGCGTCGCGCTCTCCAACGCTATCCAGGGCAATTGGCTTCAGTAGCCATCGCCCACGCCCGTCCGGCCCGGCACAACGTCGGGCCGGACGACACAGTTCTCTGCCCTCATCGCCCCGGGGCAAACCCGACAATCAACAAGCAGTCTCAACCTTCTCCAGTTCTCGTGGTGTGATCGATGACAGTGTCCAGAACAATCACGGCCTTCCTGGCCCTCGCCTTGTTGACCGGTGTCGCATCGGCGCAGCTGCAGCTGCAGCTGAAGGCCGGCGAGCCCCTCCGGGGACTGACGCCAGCACAGCTCGCCGCCTTCTCCCTGGGCAAAGCTCAGTTCAATCGCACGTTCACTGAGGCCGAAGGCCTCGGTCCGATCTTCAATCAGAACTCGTGCGCCAGCTGCCACAACAACCCCGTCGGGGGGTCCGGCACGATCCTGGTGACCCGGTTCGGGTTGCTCGATCCGGAGAGCGGAGCCTTCGACCCGCTGACCAGCCTCGGGGGTTCGCTCCGACAGGACCAAGCGATCAGCATTGCCTGCCAGGAGACCATCCCCCCCATCGCCAACACCGTCGCCAACCGGGTCACCAACTCGATCCTGGGCGCCGGGCTCGTGGAGGCGATCCTCGACAGCGATATCGTTGGCAACGCCAACAACCCCCCTGCCGGCGTCAACGGCGAAGTACACATGGTCCCCATGCTCGAGGACCCGGCGGCGGGCCTACGTCCCGGTCGCTTCGGCTGGAAGGCACAGGTCGCCACCGTGCTGACGTTCTCGGGTGACGCGGCGCTGAACGAGATGGGGATCACGAATCGTCTCGTCGGCCAGGAAAACGCACCCAACGGCGACGTGGCGCTCCTCGCGCAATGCGACACGGTCCCCGATCCGGAAGACACCGTGATCGCCGGCACCGGTCTCGAATTCATCGACCACATCACCAACTTCCAGCGGTTCCTCTCACCGCCGCCTCAGACACCGAAGTCAGGCATGACGGGCGAAACCATCTTCAATACGATCGGATGCGCCGACTGCCATCGTCCGTCCTACACCACCTCCAACGACCCGGCGGTTGAAGCGGCCCTGCGCAACAAGACCATCAGGCCCTACTCCGACTACCTCCTGCACGACATGGGCTCGGCGGCGGACTTCATCGAGCAGGGAGCGGGCGGCACGCAGGAGCTGCGGACGCCGGCCCTCTGGGGAGTCCGCTTCCGGGATCCACTGTGGCACGACGGCCGCGTGACCGGCCCGACCCTCAACGCTCGCATCACCGGGCCCGGCGGCGTCATCGAGCAGCACAACGCGTTCGCGAACAGCGCGGCACCAGCGGCCCAGGCCTTCCTGGCCCTGACCGCCGCTGACCAACAACATGTCCTCAACTTCCTCGACTCGCTCGGCAAGCGCGAATTCGACGGCGACGGCGACGGCGACGTGGATTATCTCGACCTGCAAGCGTTCCTCGCAGCACAGACTCCATCGGGGTCCGGCACCTACACCCCGGACGACCCCGAGGCGGTCTTCGACATCGACGCGGACGGCGACGTAGACAACGCCGACTTCAACTTCCTCGTCCAGGCTTACGAAGAGGACTGCAACGCCAACGGTCAAAATGACCTGCACGACATCCTCGTGGCCGGGACCAGCACCGACGTCAACGGGAACTACATCCCGGACGAATGCGAGTTCTGCCAACCGGACCTGGGCGCCCAGTTCGGCAGCCCCACCATGATGATCTGCGGGGACGACCTCGCTCAGGCCGGCTCGACCGCGGCATGCATCATCGACAACGCGAGCCCCAACGCAGTCATATCCGTGGTGATCTCGACCACCAACAACCCGTTGACGATCCTCCCTGGCGCCGTCGTCATCCCGGGCCTCCCCTGGGGCAGCATCGTCACCGTCACGGCGGACGCCAACGGGCGGTTCGTCCAGCAGCTATTCGGTGGTGACATCAGCGTCGCCACGTTCTTCGTCCAGGCCGGCTACCCCTTAGGCGCGGGGGCCGAACTCACCAACGCGCTGCAGGTCACGATCGGCCAGTAGTCACAGCCGGCATGACGGATACGAAGGGGGGCGGCGTCCGCGGGCGCGCCCCTCTTCTCGTTCCGGTGCCGCCGATGTTATGACCACACCATGAGGCTCACGCTCATGCTCCTTTTGGCGGTGGTCACCGTCGCCGCACAGCCGGTCGGTGACCGCGTCGATGCGCTCGAAGCCAAGGTGCCTCCGCGCAATGGCGACTGGAAGACCGAGGTCCTCCAGGCGACAGCCAAGCCCCAGCTCGCGGCCCTAGGGGCGGTGCTCCGGGACGGCGCCTGGGACGACCTGAAATCTCTCGCCCATCCCGACGCCCGGTCGACGGCCCTGCGCGACGCCGGTGCTCCACGGCGCTTCGGGACCGTCACCGTCGTCCAGACGGCGGCTCCTCGTGGGCCGGCCCACGTCTCGCTGGCCGCGGCCCTGCTCCATCTCCGCGGACCACTCGTCGCCCGCTTCGAGCGGCGGGTCGGGTTCAAGATCGTCGGTGTCCACCAGGCTGACGCGGCTTCTTTTCAGACGGACGTGCGATACGAAGCGTTCGCATCCTCCGACAACGGATCCGGCGTCCAGCAAGTCGCACGTTGGCGCATCCTCTGGCGACACCACGACGGCCGGGACCCGACGATCCTCGACATTCGTTTGGAGCGCTTCGAAGAGGTAACGCGGCCACACAGGTTGCTCACCGAGTGCACCGCGTCCGTGCTCGACTTCGAAGACGCGCGCCTGTCGACCCTCGCCACCGGAGGCGAGACCTGGCATGGCCGGGTCGACGGACTTGGCGAGCTGAATCTCATGGGACACAACGGGATCGCCGTCGGCGACGTGGACGGCGACGGTGACGAGGACCTCTATGTCGCCATGGGGACCGGGCTACCGAACCTGCTGCTGGTCCGGCAACCCGACGGCGCCCTCATCGACCGCGCCGAGGACCTGGGGGTCGCCTGGCTCGACGACACCAAGGGCGTCCTCTTCGCCGACATGGACAACGACGGTGATCAGGACCTCCTCATGGCCGTCGGTAACGCCATCGTCCTCGCCAAGAACCGCGGCAACGGGGCCTTCGAGCGCATCGTCACCATGCGCGCCCCGACGCCAGCCGCCTTCTACTCCCTCGCGGTCGCTGATTACGACAAGGACGGAGACCTGGATGTCTATGGCTGCCGCTACGTGAAGTTGCAGTACGGGATCTCTATTCCGATCCCGTTCCACGACGCGAACAACGGCCCGACGAATCACCTCATGCGCAACGACGGTGAGGACAGATACACCGATGTCACCGGCAAGATCGGGCTGAACGCAAACAACACACGCTTCAGTCTCGCCTGTGTGTGGATCGACCATGACACGGACGGGGATCCGGATCTGTACGTCGCCAACGACTTCGGCCGCAACAACCTGTACAAAAACGAAGGCGGGCGCTTCGTCGACGTCGCCGCGATCGCCGGAGTGGAGGATCAAGCCGCGGGCATGGGGGCGAGCGTCGGCGATTTCGACCTTGACGGCAAACCCGACCTCTACGTCACGAACATGTTCTCGGCCGCCGGCAACCGCGTCGCCTACCAGGATCGATTCAAGCGCGGAGAGGACGCACAAAAGAAGCAGATCCAGCGCTACTCCCTCGGCAACACGCTGTTTCGGAACATCGGCGGACGCTTCGAGGACGTCAGCGAAAAGGCCGGCGTGCGCATGGGGCGCTGGGGCTGGGGCGCCCGGTTCTGCGACATCGACAACGACGGATATGACGACATCATCGCACCCAACGGGTTCCTCACGGGGCACGTCAAGGACGACTTGTGAAGCTTCTTCTGGCGGCGCGTGGCGTCGCAATCACCGACGGCGGCGGGGCGGACGGAGAGCCCCCGGGACTATGTCGCCGGCTGGGCGACGCTCAACCGACAGATGGACGGCGGCGCCTCCTGGAGCGGCAGCGAACGCAACAACGCGTTCTTGAACCTCGGTGACGGCACGTTCGCGGACGCGTCCGCGGTGCTCGGAATCGACTTCATGGACGATGCCCGCGCGGTCGTCACGACGGACTGGGACGGTGACGGTGACCTGGATATCTGGCTGCGTAATCGCACCGGTCCGCAGCTGCGACTGCTCCGTAACGACATGCCAGGGGACCGGCACTGGATCGCGTTCGAGCTGGTCGGAAAGCAGGCCAACCGGGACGCCATCGGGGCGCGCGTAGCCGTCGAGGCCGGTGGGCGCCGCATGGTGCGCACGGTCACGTCGGGCGACGGGTATCTCGCCCAATCGTCGCGGCGGCTGCACTTCGGGCTCGCAGCTGGCGACGAGATCGATCGCGTCACCATCTCGTGGCCGCTCGGAGGCTCGCAGGTGATCGGGCCGATCCCCGTCGATTCGCTCTACCGCATCCGCCAGGGAACCCCTGAAGCCGAGCGGATCGCGCGGGTCCGCCCCATGCTCCGCTCCGCAGCCCCCGCGAGTCCGCGGCCCCTCGGGTCCGTCGCGGTTCCCCTGCGGACGCCGCTCCCGTTACCACCGAGCATTCGAAGCCACGTCTGGGGTGCGGCCGCTCCGACCCGCTGGACGGCCTTGAACCTGTGGTCGCGCACCTGTGTCCCCTGCCGCGCCGAGCTCGGCGATTGGTCGAAGAACAGTGAGGCGCTCCAGCAGGCGGGGATCGACGTCGTCGGAATCGGCGTCGACGACGACGACCCGGAGGCCTCGGCCAAGTGGTTCGCGGACGCCTCCGGCGGGGCGTTCCCGGACAGACCGACCAGCGCAGCGCACCGGGAAGTCATCCGAGCGCTGATCCTCAATGTCCGAAGGCTGGACACCGAGCTCGTGCTCCCGACGACCCTCCTGGTCGATGACGCGGGTGCGATTCAGGTCATCTATCTCGGCAAGACATCCGCGATGGACCTCATCGCGAGCCGCGCGCACATGGCCAAGGTCGCGCCACACCAGAGGTCACTGCGCGGCGGGCGCTGGTTCTTCGCCATGCCCCGCGACTGGTCCGGGCTCGCCGCCCAGCTCCGTCACCTCGGGCACCCCGAGGACGCCGCTATCTACGACAAGTGATCGATCACCTGCCAGCAGAGCTGGAGGGACGTGAGGTTCGAGCGCCCGGAGCACAGCGGCGCGCGGTCGTCTTCGATGGCGCACAGGAGGTCGCCCATCGCTCCTCGGAAGCCGTCAGGAAACCACTGCCCGTCGAGCTGCGCGATCACGTCCGGACGATCGGCGCGATGCAGCCTCACCTCCTGGTTCTGCAGGTCCACTCCGTCGCTGACGATCGCCCCCTCGGTTCCGGTGACGGTCGTCGCGTTGCGCAGGACATGGGCGCTGTCGCCGTTCAGGTTGAGGGTCGCGCGCGCGTCGTTGAAGCAGATCGTCGCTTCGCCGATGAGCGGCGGCTTCGCTCTCTGCGTCGGGCTGCGACGAACGGAAGCCGACGTCGCGCGCACCGCGCGCCCCCCCATGAGGCTGTGGATGAAGTCGAACCAGTGGATCCCGAAGTCGAAGAGGAGCAGGTGGGGGGTGTCATCGAAGACGGTCCCAGCGATCCAGTTGTGATCCCAGTGGATGGCTACATCCACGGCGGTCACCTCCCCTACGAGCCCAGCATCGACGGCGCACCGCATCCACGACATGTGGGGCGCCCAGCGCCCGTTCTGGTTGACGGCGAGCTTCACCCCGCGCGCGTCTGCCAGATCGCACAGACGCTCTCCCGTCGCCAGATCATTCACGAACGGCTTCTGCGAGAGGACGTGCTTGCCGGCCTCGATGGCGCCCTCGATGATCGGAACCCGCTCCGGCGGATGGGGCGTCGCGTCCACGACACCGACGTCGTCACGGGCCACGGCTTCGCGCCAATCCGTCGTCACGACAGCGTCCGGGAAGAACGTCGCCCGGTGGGCTTCCGCCTTCGTGATGTCGCGACTGCAGAGGACCCGGACGGGCCAGCCAGCGTCCCGATATCCTGTCAGGTGCCGCTCCGAGATGCCGCCGCATCCGATGAGGGCGATGCCGGGGACGGGACCCCGCGGCACGGGAGGCTGCCATGCCAGCTCCGGTAGATCGCTCATGGCAGCAAGGACACGGTTCGTTTCTCGCGCGCAGACAGCACCGCGGAGTCGACGATCTGCTGACCCGCCCGCGACACCTCGGGCGAGAGCGGCCCCTCCACGTCGCCGCCGCTCGTGATGCACGCCACCATGTACTGGACGGGGTCCTGGAACGGGGGCTCCACCGGGTCGACCGGGACCGGGTGTGCGTCGGGCCGCCCTCGCGTCTGCAACATGACGATCTCCTCGTAGTCGTAGCTGCTGATGGTCCCGCCGCTCCCCACGATCACGAACCCGCACTTGGGCTGCGGCTGGTGCGTCCATGGGTCAGTGAACGTGCCCCAGCGCGTCTCGAACTTGCAGAGGCCGGATGCGTAACGAGCGACGACGATCGCGTGCTCGTCAACCTCGAGACCCGTCGGCTCGTCGGTGACGCAGGTCACCTCGACCGGTGTCGCGCCGCCCAGGAACCAGGTGCCCAGGGTCGTCCCGTAGCCCAGATAATCCAACAGGGAGCCCCCCCCTGACGCGCGCTGGTACCACCACGAGCGGCCCTTCTCCTCTGCGACGAACTCCGGCGATGTCTCGACCTTGTCCGCCAGATGCCACAACGGACCGCGGTTCCCGTCGTAGAACCGGACCTCGCGCACCTCGCCGATGGCCCCGGCGTCGATGAGTCGCTTGGCGGTCCGATGGGATGGGACCCACGCGAGCGGCCAGTTGATCGCCAGCAACCGGCCGGCGTCACGCATGGCCTGCGTCATGGCGTCCGCTTCCGCCACGTTCGAGGCGAACGGCTTCTCGAGCAACACGTGCACCCCTAACGCCGCCACGCCCTCCACATACTCTCGGTGTCGCCCCGTGGCAGGGCACAGGATGACCAGGTCGGGCCTGGACTCTTCGATGCACCGCCGCCAGTCGGTATAGACCGCGTCCTCAGAGAGCCCGAATTTCGACACCGCAGACCGCACGCGCGAGGTGTCCTCATCGCACACACCGACGATCTCCACATCCGGATGGTCGTGGGCCATGCGCAGGTTGTCACCCATGTGCATGTGGTCGAAGTTGATGCCGCAGACGCGGATCATGGTTCCGACCTCTCGGCCGCCTCCGCGTCCCGTCGAGCCACCTCCAGTACGCGCTCGTCAGGCCAGACTTCGAGCGGCGTATAGCGCGGATGGTGGTGGTCGAACACCGGGTCGTTGCGCGCCGCGTTGTAGCAGCAGATCAGCGACCACCGCGGATCCTCGCTCACGTTGCGCGCCGACCGATGCAGGAGATTGCAGTGGAAGAACAACGCCGTCCCGGGTTCCATCTCCACTGGGACGACCTCCATGTGACGCAGAATGTGGGCGACCCGCCCTTGATCCGCCCCGGTTTGATCACCGATCTTGCCGTGCTCGAGCCGGCCGAGGCGATGGGACCCCTTGATCACCTGCAGGCAGCCATTCGCCAGCGTCGCGCGATCAATGGAGATCATGCAGCTCGCCATCAGGGGAAACAGGCAGCCGTTCTTGTACCAGTACCCGTAGTCCTGATGCCACTCCCACGCGCCGCCCGTCCGCGGCTCCTTCAACATCAGCTTGTGGTGATAGTGATACACCTCGCCGTCGAGCACCGCCTCCATCGCGTGAACGACTCGGCGGCTGCGCGCGATGGCGCTATACAGATCGTCGCCCAACTCGTTGCGCACCGTGAGCAAGGACGTCGTGCCGGAGGCGTCGCCGCGCTCGAGAGCCCCCTCCTTCACGGCGCCGTCATCCGTGCTCACGAGGTGCAGCAAGCGCACCTCCTCGGGAGAGAGCAGCCCCTCGACGAGAAGATATCCGTCTTCCTCGAAGCGCCGACGCTCTTCATCCGATATCCGCCAGCTCATCATCTCCTCGCGAGGTCCACGACGTACGCCTGGGTCGGAAGAGCTCAAGGGCTCTCCGATCAACGACATGGGCCCCGCCATGATACCCGGGGCAGCGCCGTGCGCAGCAGATGCAGCGGCGCCCCTACACGCGAGTGAACTGATTCGCCACGACCCGGTTCATGTAAGCTGACGCCCGGCAACTCTTGGGGAGGATCTGCCATGTCACGCGGCTTGGTGACGGGCCTCAGCATCTTGCTTCTGTTGGGCGCATGCACACACGCCGAACGGACGACCATCAACTCGGACGGTCTGCGACCACTCCGCGAGGTCGCGAGGTCGCTGGCGATGACGGTGAAGCCCACCGGTTTCCCCAAAGATCGACTGCTCGTCGACCGGGATGGCCGGTCTTTTTACGTCATGGCTGGCAAGTCGTACTACCGCTTCATGGGTGACCGCAGACAATTCCCGGGTGCGGCAGGGATCCGCGTCGCGGGTAAGGACCTGCTCATCCCCAACGAGATGGTCGTGGCCATGAAGCGGGACCTCCACGGCGCATCCGTCGCGGCGCCGACCCCGGCGCCGACCCCGACGCCGACGCCGGCGCGTGAGTCAGCCCCGAAGACCCGAAGCCTCAAGGGTCTGAAGATCGTCATCGACGCCGGGCATGGGGGCAAGGACCCGGGCGCGGTCCAAGGTGGCGTCTACGAGAAGAACGTCGTCCTGCCCATCGCACGGCGAACGATCCACGAACTGAAATCACTCGGCGTCGAGGCCATCGCGACGCGCACGGGAGACACGTACCCTTCTCTCGACGCACGGGTAGCCCTCGCCAACCGACGTCGGGCCGACCTGTTCCTCTCCATACACGCCGACAGCGCAAGCCGACGAAGCGCGTCCGGAGTCGGAGCTTTCTTTCGCGCCGACGGCGCGCGCGGGCGTCAGTCGCGCAAGCTCGCCGTAGCGGTCGTGGACGGCATCATGGCGCGCACGGGCGCCAACAACCGGCGGGCGCGGGCCGATTCACGCGGGCTACGGGTCTTGCGCAACACGCGCATGCCCGCGGCGCTGATCGAGGTGGGGTTCTTGACGAACGCCGCCGAGAGACGACGCCTCATCGATCCGGGCTACCAGAGCCAGATCGCACAGGGCATCGTCGACGGCATCAAGAGCTATGTGGCCGCGACGGCCTTGCGGCCGACCGGGATCACGGGAGCGCGCTGACGACTCAGTTGTCGTTGGATACGCCGCTCTTCTTGTCTTCTTTCTTACCCGACTTCGAGACCAGATCGAGGGTGACCTTTTGGACCTTCTTGTTGGTGGTCGGCGAGGTCTCACCCTTGTCCGCCAGCACGACGGTCGAGACGCTTGCGCTGGCCGCGGCACGATAGGCCGCGATCGCATCCACCGTCTCACGGTCGTTGGCGACGATTTGAAGCGCGGCCTGCAGGCGGCCCACGGCGCCGGGCGTATCGCCGCCGGCGTGAAGCGCTGCGGCCTCCTGGCGCATCGCGATGATCCGGATGTCTGCAGGCAACGTGCTCATGTCCGCGGCATGGAACGCCTTGGCTGCGAGCGCGTGGTCTCCGGCCTTGGAGGCGCGGAAGCCCTTCACGAAGTGCATCAGGCTCGACGTGTTGATGGACGTGTCAAGCTGGCGCAGCCCCTTGACCTCGAACCAGGGCTTGCCGTTGAGGATCTCCGAAACCTCGGCGGTGACCACCCAGCGCGAGTAGTTCTCGGCGTGGATGATCTGGCTCGCCCCCTCGGACATGCGCGAGATGAAGAAGTACTGATGGTCGTGCTTGTAAGCCTTCTTCTTCCAGAGCTTCGCGCTGTCGGGCCAGGCCGAGAAGTTCTGGTACCAGTCCTTCTCAAATTTGGTGTAGACGGGTCCGTCCAGCTGGCCAAGGCGATGGAACTGCACCACACACGTGACCGTGAGTCCCTCAAAGGGCTGCGGGTTCCCGAGCACCTTCTCGAGAGCGATAATCTGGACCTCTTTGTCCTGCCCCGCGCTGGGAGCGGACAACATAGCCACGAAAGTCAGGGCAACGAGGCCACCGGTGAGCTTGGTCATCGGAACGGGCTCCTCAGAGCTGCGCGAAAACGCGCGTCATGGTGAAGGAAAACGGCACCCGGCCCGCGGCCGGATTTCTCTCTGTTCGTCTCCCTCTCCCCTTCTTTCCATCGGCCTTCACGCTGGGGTTCTGAACCGAACGGACCAGAATCGAGGGCCACGCGCCAAAGGCTCATCGGTGCCGCCGCGCGCGGTCGCGATGCGTCGTGTTTTTATGCAGCAGCGTCGGAGAGGTGAGCGATGGCAAGAGTTGGCCACGCCGCGAGCACCTGAAGCGCACGCCCGGCGCTCAACCGGCGCGCGTGCAGATCTCGCGAAAGACGCGCATCTGCTCGGAGGCTTCGAGGAGCCCATGGGCCTCGTCCGACACCTCGCCGGTCTCGCGGTAGTGGTCGTACCCCTTGTTGGTGCTCTTGTTCACCCGCTCGACAGCTCGGGCGCGCACACCGAACGCAGACGCGAGGAAGGTCTCGAAGGCGACCTGTGAAAACGGCGCGATGAAGTCGAGGTGCTCCCACCAGGACGGGACCTCCCAAGGGCGACCCGCGTCGACCTGTTCTCTCACGAATGCGTCCAGCGACTCCGCCGGCGGGCCGTCCTGTTCGATGCGCCAGTGATAGAAGGAGCACAGGGTGTCCCCGGGGTCGCGGACCCAGCTGAACGTGTAGTAGCCGCTGTCCCGATACGAACGCACGAGGTCTTCGGTCCAGCCCCCCGAGTGGTTGTGGACATAAATCCTCCGATCGGCGAGGTCGAGGAAGCCGCGGAGTTCGTCTTCAGTCCAGTCGCGGTCGAGCCCGTCGCGCCACGAGTTCTTGATGACATGGTTGCGCCAGGGCCTCAGCCTGTGCCGTCGCAGCACCTCGCCGCACAGGTACCGGTCCACGTAGGACCCGGCGGTCTTCATGATGTGGATAAACGCGAGCTTGTCGACGGATGCTGGATCGATGGCGGCGGCTCCGCCGACATCCTACGTCCCCGCGGCGAGCGCGACGACCAGCGCGTCGTACTGCTGGGACCGGTTCTGGATGTTGTCGTTGCGGAGTGTCGCCCGGAACCGGAAGAACCGGTTCCCCGTGAGCTGGGGATTGGTCGGATTGAGCGGATCAAACAGGACCGCCGGGTCGAACACACCGCTCCCCGGAGGCCCGTCCCAGTACGTGAGAAAGCCCGTCGTGACCCCGGCGGGCGTGCCCGGACCGGCGAGCGCGTCCACACCCTCGAACTCCCAGGTCGCCCGCGTGCCCGCTGGCTGATTGGCGGGCGATGGCTGCAGCTCGACGTTCGCGTAGGTCGGTGTCCCGACATTCAGCCCCGAGTCATAGAACAGGGACCGGGTCGACGCGAGGATGCTCACGAACGTGAAGCGCGTGTCGTAGATGGTGCAGCCTGATTGGGTCGCGAACGAAGCCCCGGACGAGAGCGGCGCCCCGACGATCCGACGGGCGGGGAGAAAGCCCCCGGCCCGATAACGATTCAGGTTCGTGAGCTGGGTCCCGCCCTCGATGTTGATCTCGTAGATGAGGCTCCCAGCTCCCGTGCCCGATCCGATGTAATCGAACGGCGGCGTGAACACCGGAAACGGAAAGTACGAGGTCGTCGCCGGACCCACGGAATATGCCTGTGGCGGTGAGATCAGCACGCCGCCCGCTCCCGGCACAGCGCCGGTCGGGTTCATGTTCAACGGGTCCGCGGCCTGCAACGGCGCCAGGCCGTAATTCTGGGCATAGACACCGAGCAGGCCCGTCGCGTTGCCCTGGCAGTTGATCGGCGCCGTGGCGCTCGTCATGCCTGCCCAGCACTGGTACTGCGGGTATGTCGTCTGGATGACCGTGTTGTTCGTCGGCCCCCACTCGATCAGCTCGAGGGAAGCCAGCGGACTCCCCAGATCCACGGATTCCACGAGCCACATGCTGTGCGAACCGGAGACGCCGATGGCGCCGCTCCCGGAGTTGAACGGTTCCTGAAGGCCCAAGAAGGGAACCGACGTCAGCGGCAGCGTCGTGCCCACCCCGATGGGCATCGTCACTTGCGTACGCGTCCCCAGCGCACCCACAAGCCCGGAGAAGCTCGCGAGCGGAGTTCCCGAGATCGCGGTTCCGGACAGGCGGCCCGGCAGGCTGGCGTCATCCCACCGCGCACGATCCAGCGCCGGCAAAAAGCCCACGTCTTCTTGTGCGCTGGTGCTGAAGTCCTCGATGACGGCGATGCCCACCAGACAGGTCGGGCACGGATTGGTGACGAACGTCGCGACGAGCGTGTTCGCGACAGAGTATTGGACCGGGGGGTTGCCGTTGGGGAGCCCCAGGATAGGCGGAAGCTCCGGGTCGGACGAGGTCCCGACGGTGACCTGGATGCTGTATCCCGTAGTCGCGCTCACACCCGGGCCCCAGGAGGGGATCGGTGAGAACGTGAGCACCGACGACCCGAGCGGGTTACTGATGACCAGGTTCCCCGGGACGATGGTCAGGTTCGGAGAACCGGGCGCCGCGAGGTCCAGGTTCCGGACGACCAGATTTCTGAGCGAGTCGATAGACGCCGGGTCAATCGGCTTGGAGAACGTGATGCGGATGAGACCCCCTTGCGCAGGGAGCGGGTCGCTCGCTGTCCCGGCGACCGGTTGCCCGCCGGCGTCGAGGGCTTCGATCGACACGACCTCGGGGGCGACAGGGTCCGGCGCCAGGGCCGACCCCACAGCGAAAATCAGACTCGGGAAGGAAAGCGACAGGGGCCCCAGGACGATCGGAAGCTGCGCAGGGTCGACACCCGCGGGCTGAGCCACGAAGCCGCTCGCGAGGACGATCCCATTGACGGTGGGGATGCGATACGTGTACTCCCGCTGCGGAGGGTAGCCCAGGCTCGGCGGAAGGCCGAAGGGGTTTCCGGTCGGAACCCCGGGGTCGATCACGAGCACATCGGACGCGTCACGGTGCCGGCCGATCACATAACTCTCGAGCAACGGCGCCCCCTGCGCATTCTCCCGCAGCTGCAACGAGGCGTGCGCCGCCTCCTGATCGGCGTAGGCGTAGTA
Source organism: Planctomycetota bacterium (assembly GCA_002683135.1). Classification (GTDB taxonomy): domain Bacteria; phylum Planctomycetota. Next base: position 31,222 of record NYSS01000020.1, read on the forward strand.
CGGGACGGCGCCGTTCAGGGTCGGCCCGGATCCGGAGAACTCCATGGGAGCGCCGGAGGCGTCCTCCACAAACCCGTCGAAGATGCCCGTCGCGATCGGGCCGTCGAACCGAAACGTGATGGTCTCGTTGACATACACCGTCGTGAGGGTGACCACTTTCAAGGGACTCAAGAACGCAGGAAATGACGTCGCTACGAGGGCACCGACGCCCACCGCCCGAGGGGCTCCGCCGCCGCTGCACGAGGTCACGCCGACGAGGATTGCCGCCAGGCCCAGGCAGAGCGTCCATGCTCGGACGCGGGTGAAATGAGCGGCCACGTTGCGTCTCCTGTCCATGCGCGCAGCCGCCCGACAAGAGCCCGCTGGGCGTGAATCACCGCAAATCGTACCAGGGCAGAAACCCGAAGCGGGAGCCCCCGTCGCAACCAGGACACGCCGCTCGGTTGACCGTACTCGGCCACCCGTGCAGTCTGCCCAGATGCGCCTCATTCTGATCCTCTTGTTTGCGAGCGTGGCCGTATCCGCTCGCGCCCAAAAACCGAATATCGTCCTCGTGGTCGTCGACGACCTCGGATGGGCCGACCTCACGTGCCAGGGAAGCACCTACTTCGAGACACCGAATATCGACCGGTTAGCGTCGGGGGGTATGCGCTTCACCGACGCGTACGCCGCCTGCGCGGTCTGCTCTCCGACGCGAGCGGCGGTGATGACGGGTCGGTACCCCGCCCGCCTCGGCCTCACCGATTGGATGCGACCCAGCTGGAGACGCGCCGGAAAGAACCCGAAGGAGAACCCGACCGAGTACGTCGGAGGAGCGAATCGCCAGCTCCTTTGTCCCCCGAACCCGTTCTGGATGGAGACGGACGAGGTCACGATCGCGGAGGTGTTGCGCGGAGCCGGCTATGCGACGTGCCACATCGGCAAGTGGCACCTCGGGCACGACAACCGAGCGCCGACGGGACAGGGGTTCGCCGAGAACTTCGGCGGCTGGGACCTCGGTCAACCTCCCAGCTACTTCGACCCCTACAAGAACAAGCGACTCCCGGGGATCCCCACGCTGGCGCCGCGGGATGAGGGGGAATACCTCACCGACCGCGAGGGCGACGAGGCGGTCGCGTTTATCGAGCGCAACAAGGAGCGTCCCTTCTTCCTGCACCTCGCCCACTACGCGGTACACACTCCTATCCAGGCGAAGCCCGCGCTCACCGCCCACTACGACGCGAAGCCGAAGACGCGGCAGAAGAACGCCAAGTACGCAGCCATGGTCCACAGCGTCGATGACGCCATGGGCAAGGTCTCGGCGGCGCTGAATGCGTGCGGGGTACAGGACCGCACGTACATCATCTTCACGTCCGACAACGGCGGCCTGCTGGGACCGACCCACAACGCCCCCCTGCGCTCGGGGAAGGGGTTTTCCTACGAGGGCGGCGTCCGCGTACCTCTCATCGTCAAGGGCCCGGGTATCGCGGAGCATGGGACCTCCTCTGCCATCGCCACGAGCGTCGACTACTTCCCCACCATCCTCGAGCTGACGGGCGTCCCTCGGCCCGAGGGACGCGCCCTCGACGGGGTCTCCCTGGCAACCCACCTGAAGACGAACGCAGCGGTGCAACGGGACGCCGTGTTCTGGCACTTCCCCCACTACCGCGGCGCCAACGTGACCCCCTACAGCATCGTGCGGTCCGGGAAGTTCAAGCTCATCAAGCGATACGAGGGGCCGACCTTCGAGCTCTTCGACCTCGCCGACGACCTCGGCGAGACAACGGATCTCTCCGAGAAACACCCGGAGGTCGTCAAGCAACTCCACGGAATCCTCGCGGCACACCTGAAGGAGTTGGGTGCGAAGCTGCCGCGCAAGAACCCGGACTACCGCGCGCCTGCCGCCGAAGGTTCGGCCCGTGACTCCTCCCTGCCCCGCGTCCTCATCCTCGGAGACTCGATCTCCATCGGCTACACCAGCGAAGTCGGCAAGGTCCTCACCAAGGAGGCGAACGTCTTCCGTCCGACGCGCAACAACGGCAAGAACGCGGAGAACTGCCAGGGGACCAACCACGGCGTCCGACGCATCGATGCATGGATCGCCGCCCACGGCGGCAAGTGGGATGTCATCCACTTCAACTTCGGGCTCCACGACCTGAAACGGGTCAAGGCGGACACCGGCAAGAACTCCAACGACCCGAATGACCCATACCAGGCAGCGCCGGAGCTCTACCGCAAACAGCTGACCGAGATCGTCGCGAAGCTCAGAAAGACTGGCGCCAAGCTCATCTTCGCGACGACGACGCCGGTTCCGCAGGGTGTCCGTCCTTACCGCGCCACCGATGACCCCAAGATCTACAACCAGATCGCGCGCGCGGTCATGGGTGACCACAAGATCCCCGTGAACGACCTGTTCGCGTTCGCGGAGCCTCGCTTGGATGAGCTCCAAAAGAACGCCGACGTCCACTTCAAGCCAAAGGGCAGCAAGGCCCTCGCCCGCCAGGTAGCCCGATCCGTGCGCCGCGCCTTGCGACGCCGTTGATTCCCTGACATGGGAGAAGCGCTACTTGTTCACCGTCAGCGGGATCGGGGCGCTGTATTCGACCGCGGTCTCCTTGCCGACCTTCGCCTCGGCGCGAATGACGACGAGCCGCGTCCCCAGCTCTGACTTGTTGGTCGGCTCCAGGTCGATCACCACGACCTCCTCACCCACCGCCAGGGTCTTCATCGCCGTCTTGATGTTGGCGGTCAGAGGCTGAGGGTTGCCCTTGCCATCGCGCCCGGAGCTGAAGCCCTCCACGCTCACCTTCACGGGGCCGGTAAAACCGTCCCGGCGCGCGACACGAACGGCCAAGCGGGTCTTCTTTCCCCGGGCGACCGTCGGCGGGAACGGCGCCTGCTGAGCGCTGACGACCGCGAGGCGCTTGCGGACGGGGTCCAAGGCGGGCGCGATGCTCCGATAGAACGCCGCGAGGCGCTGCTCCTGGTCCGGGGACCGCGCGGACTCGGGGCACGCGAGGATGTCCGTTATCGCCATCGGCAAGCTGCGATCCGCCAGCCCCGGATCAGGCGACGACGTCACAGACACGCGGAAACGACCGATGATGTGTTGGGCGTGCACCGACTTGTGCTCGAGGATGAGGCGTAACGCGGTCGACCCCGCCTGGTCGATGGGTTGCTTCAGCTGCCAGGTGGCGGCGCTGTCCTTGCCGATGTTCCCTGCCACCGCCCAACCCGTGTTGTCCCCTTCGTCGAGGGTGTTCACCACAGGCCAACCGGGCTGCTCGAAGGAAGCCTGGGGGCGATGCAACGGAGCCGGCTTGGCGGCCGCCGCGTCTGAGCCGGACCAGGTCAACAAGCTGAGGCGGGACAGCACGAAGTTGCCGTTGACCCCGAAGCCCGGTCCACCAACGGGCAGGGGCGCACCTGCGAGGGCCTCCAAACGGATCCCGGTGATGGGCCGGACATCCGTCAGGACCTCCACCGTGTAGGTGTCCGTGTTGCCGACGGCGGCCCGCACCCGTGCGACGTGATCAGGACCCTTCTCAAAGCCGACGCCCTGCTCGGACTTGAGCAACGTGAACGGCGTCGGAATCCAATGGCTGAGTTTCTGCGCGTGGGCCGCCTCCCACACCCGTTGCGCCGCCGCGAGTTCAGGGGTCTGGGTGTCCAGGACCTCTTTCAGGCGATCGATGGCGAGCCCACCACCAAACCCGGACTCGATCTGTTCGATGCGCTTACGGATCGTGAGCAGGTGCTGGGACTGGTGCTCACGAAACCACGCGTCGAGCTCCTTGCCCGCTTCCGGTGACCGCTGCTCCATACGCACGAGCTCGACCACCCGCTCGGGGAGCGCCCGTCCTTTCCCCGCCAGACGTGCGGTCGCGACCGATACCCGAAAACGCCCCAGCAGGTGCTCACCGCCGTGGTTCTGCTCAAGGGTGATCTCGAGGCGCGTCCCGCCCGAGTGTCCGACCGCCGAAGCCAGATCGAACACCGCCCAGTTCGGTCGGTTTTCCTGGGGATGCACGGCCCATCCGGTCGCCGGGTCACCGTCAATCGCCAACGCGACGGCATAGTTGTTCTGGGAAAAACGAGCGGCGGGGTTCTGCAGCTTTACCGGTGAAGCCTCGCCGGGACGGTCCGCGGGCGCGCACGTCACCTTCAACTCGTTCAGGACGAAGTTCCCGCTCCCCGGCTGACGGCCAGGCCCGCCCTTGGGAAGTGACTCATCCGGAATCACCTCGATCCGCAACGCAGCGAGGCTCGCCAGATGGGACATGGCGACCAGTGAATAAGTGTCGGTCTGGACCTTCTTGCCCGTGCTGAAGATCGACCCGTCCGCCAACTTCTCCAGCTTGCTCCCCTTCGCAGCCTTCATGGAGCTCGGCTCGAGGACGACCCACGTGGCCGCGGAGTCCCGGATGCCCTTCTCCCACGCGGCGCGCTCCCCGTCGACCTCGTCGGACGGCGCCACCAGCTGCGCCCGGAGCGCCGTCAACTGGTCTGCGTATTGCTTGCGCTCCTCAGCGGACGGGGGCTCGAGCCTTCCGACCACAACGGGAGGATGATCCAGCACCGTGACGTACGCCTGTCGACGCTCCATGCCCCCCGCCTCCGGCGCGCACGGGATGCTGACCTTCTCGGTGCCGATCTGACCCGTGGCGGTCATGGTCATCGGCGCCGACCCGAGCGCCGCGTCCGCGGACGCAGAGAGGGTCAAGACGCTGGTCCAGCCATTACCGGGACCGAGCGTCACCGGTGAGGCGGTCACGCCGACCGGCAATTCGGAGAACGCGATCTCGACCTCGCCCTTGAACCCACCGGAGCGCGTCGCCTGACACCACAGCTTGCGGTGGCTTCCCCGACCCACCCGAGGCGTGTCGGGGAGGAACCGCAACGCGAACGAAGGGGCAGGCGGCTTCGGCGGCGCGATCGAGAGCTGGTAGGCGTACTCCTGGCCACCGGCGCCCACGAGATCCTTCACCGTCGCCGTGTACGTCCCGGGCCCAAACGCGCGACGGATACGGGCGTCACGACCGTTTCCGTCGTCATTCGCAGCGACGCGGTTGCCCTTGGCATCGTTGATGAGGAGCAGCGCGTCCACCGGTGATCCGAGCTCGCGCGCGATGACATCGATGAGCAGGGTCTGCTTGCGATCCACCTTGAACCGAAACACGTCGGCGTCGCCGGCCTGATCGATCCGGCCGCTCACGACGCACGGCACACTGACCTCCGACGCCTCGTCGGCGACGTCATTGGGCTCGGCCTCGCGCGGCCCATCCACCGCCGCAGAGGGCTCACCACCAGGCTCATCGCCACAGCGGATGCGATAGAAAAACCCCGCCCCCCCGCGGAAGCGCAGATCCCTGATGACCAGGTCGTAGTCTCCGGCCGCCGGCGCGTTGAAGACCACCGTCACGTCGCCGTCGATACGAGGGCGTTCCCACGCGACCGCGCGGCCGCGGTGGTCCTCCACCGTCACGGCGGGCTCCAGCTTCGATCCTGAGCGGACCGCGTCGACATCGAATACCAGGATGTCCGCCGCGGCCGCGGTGAAACGCAGGCGATCCGCCTGCCCTTGGCGGGAGATCACGCCATCCACCACCGCGGGCAAGGCGAGGCGCTGCGGTGCACCATCAGCGCCCTTCACATCCGTCGCGACCGTGACCGGCAGGGACCCGACGTAGAACGTCGCGCCGTTGGAGACCCCTGCTGCGGTGACGAGCCGTAGCTCGCGCTCGCCGAGCTCGGCGCCCGCGGCGATGGTGACCCGCAAGCGAACCTCTCCGGCTTTGCGCGACGCGACCTCGCAGGAGATATCCCCGGCGGGGCTGAAGACAGCGCGCGTCGTCGAGGCGAGGTGCTTCCCCCTCACCAGCAGCTCCACCGTCGTCCCCCACTGCACGACGGTGGGGCTGGCGATCGAGATGATCGGGGCCGGACCGGGAGGCCCCAATCCAACAACAACGACGAACAGCGCGAGCATCAGAACAGCTCGAGGATGGGCTCCGCCTTGATGAGCTCTCGCGGCTGGTTCAGGTGATTCATCACCATGGTATGGGGGTCGATCCCCAACGCGTGATAGACGCTCGAGAGGATGCGCGTCGGATGGACCGCGTTCTCCTTCGGCGACGAACCGGTCTCGTCGGAGGCGCCGTAGACCACGCCACGCTGCACCCCTCCGCCCGCTGCCAACGCCGTGTAGCAGTAGGGCCAGTGATCGCGCCCCTTGGCCGAGTTGGTGTTGCCCGAGGTGCTGACGCCCATCTTGGGGCTGCGACCGAACTCGCCGATGGCGACCACCATGGTCTCATCGAGGAGCCCCCGGTCATCGAGGTCGGCGAGGAGCGTCGAGAGCCCGGAGTCGAGCTTGGGGCAGTGGAGGTTCTTCAAGGGTCCGAAGTTCTCCGCGTGGGTGTCAAACGCGTCGATCTTCGGGTTGCCATTCGCGACCGCGGGCCAGTTGACCTGGACGAACCGCGTACCTGCCTCGACGAGTCGGCGCGCGAGCATGCAGCTCTGGCCGAACGTGTGACGGCCGTACCGATCCCGTAGCTCCGCCGGCTCCTTGGTGAGGTCGAAGGCGTCGCGGGCACGGGCCGAGATGACCAGGTCGAGCGCGCGCGCCTGGTAGCGCGAAAGCGCCGTCTTCTCCAACGCCTTGTCGAGCTCCGGCATGGCCGCGTTGACCTTGTCGAGCAACCTGGCGCGGCGCTGCATGCGATCCCCCGAGACCCCCGCACGCAGCGACAAATCATCGAGCTTGATCTCGCGGTTCGGGTCCTGGAACAGGTAGTACGGGTCATAGGCCGGGCCGTAGAACCCCGCCGACCCGCCCTTGCCGATGACGTTCGATTCCTGGAGAGGACGCGGCATCATGACGAAGGGGAGCATCGACCCCGCGGCGGGCTTCAGCTTGGTGACCTGAGACCCAGCGGTCGGAAAATCGTTCGGCGCCGGCGGCTCCAGCTGCCCCGACGGCGACACCTTGTCTGGCGTGTAGCCCGTCAGCATCTGGTAGATCGCCGCCGTGTGGTTGAACAGGCCGACGGGCGTGTAGCTGACCGAGCGAATGAGCGTCGCCTTGTCGAGCACCTTGGCCAGCTTCGGCATGGTCTCGCTGACGTACACACCGTTCACGCTCGTCTTGATCGGGCTGAAGTCACCACGGATGTTGTCCGGCGCGTCCGGCTTCGGATCCCAGATGTCGATGTGGCTCGGACCGCCCTGCAGGAACACCAGGATGACGCTCTTCGCCTTGCCGAAACCAGGGCCGCCTAGAGCGGCGAGTGGCTGAGGGAGCGCCTCGAGATTGAGGATGTTGGCCAGGCTCAGGCCCATCATGCCGGCGCCTCCCACGCGCAGGAGTTCACGGCGGGTCATGCCGTCACATGTCGCTCCTGGTCGTCCCGGAATAGAGATCATGATGGTGGCTCTCAGGTCAACGGTTAAAGAGGAAGGCGGGGCTGTTGATCAGCGCCCACATGAGGTCCTGCGCGGTCTCGAGTCGCTGCTCGGGACCACCGAGGTCACCGAGCGTCTCCAGCTCCACCGCGGTCGGCGCGCGGCACAGCGCTGCCCAGTAAAGGGCGCTCACGACCTCACGGTCGTCTTGCTGACGTCCCACCACCTGGGACACGAATCCCTTCGGGTGGACGACAGCGCCGTGGATGGTCTCGCCGTTCACGAGGCTCAACGCGTGCGCGAGGCTGAGGTTGTTCGTCCGCGCGCACTCGCAAGCGGAGTCACGTTTGGGCCGCCCGAACAGCTTCAGGAAGTCGTCGTTCGCGATCAGTCCGTCGGGGGCGTCGACAGGTCGGGAGCCTTCCGGCAACCCTGCGATCCGAGGCGTGATGCCGGTCGCGACGGCGACAGCCTCCATGAGCTGCTCGGCCGACAGGCGCCGAGGAACACAGTGCGAGAAGTTGGTGGCGTCGTCATCGTTCCAGCGGTTCGAACGGAACGACATCTGGTATGTAGCTGAACGACAGATGGTCCGGACCAGCCCGTTGAAGTCGAAGTCGCTATCGATGAAGCGGCGCTCGAGCGCGTCGAGCAGCTCAGGGTTCACCGGAGGATTGCCGGCGCGAATGTCGTCGACCGGCTCGATAATCCCGACCCCGAAGAAGTAGCTCCACACCCGGTTCACGTACGAGCGCGCGAACAGGGGGTTCTCCTTCGACGTGAGCCATCCGGCGAGTGACTCGAGACGCCCGTTCGTACTGATGGGCACCAGTGACTCGGCGAGCGGGACCTTGGGCGCCATGACCCGCGATGTCCGCGGATGCACGGTCTCGCCCCCGTCATAGCTCTCGTACACGACCTTCTCGCCCGGCGCCGTGCCGTTCTTGAAGCGCAGCCGCGCGAAGTGGGCGGAGAACTCGTAGTACTGATCCTGCGTCCATCGCTCGAACGGATGGTTGTGACACTTGTTGCAGTTGAACCGCACACCCAGGAACGTCTGCGCGATGTCCTCCGTCAGCTTGCCTGGGTCCGGTTTCTGCCCCTTGTCGGATACGGCCCGCAGGTAGTTCGATGCGGCCGACCGGTAGGTGCTGCCGCCCGTCGTGATCAGCTCCATCACGAAGTCGTCGTACGGCTTGTTCGCCGCCACGCTCTGCGACAACCAGCGCCGGAAAACCCACACGCCCTTGTCACCGAGCGTCCGGGTCTGGCACTGCAGCAGGTCAGCCCACTTGTTTGCCCAATGCTCGACGAACGCGGCGCCGCCGATGAGCTCGTCGATCAGGCGCTCACGCCGAGCGCGGCTCGGCGCTTCATCCTTGACGAATGCACGGACCACCTCATCCGTCGGCGGGCGTCCCGTCAGGTCCAGATACACACGACGCACGAACTCGTCGTCCGAACACAGGACTGACGGCAGGGCCTTGATCTTCTTCAGCTTCTTGTGGACATGCCCGTCGATGAAGTTGTGAACAGGGCCTGGCTTCCAGGCGAACCCGCTGCGGTCACCCATGACGCTGATGGGCGAGCTGGCATAGACACCCTCATAGCGAACCAGCACCGCGGATTCGCCGCGCCTCGCGCCGGTCACCTCATTGCCCACGACGGTCGCGACCTCCAGATTGGAGGTCTGGAAGATGGCATCCCGGGTGACGTCACGGCTGCCGCCGTCCTCGTAGTGGGCGATCACCACGACGCGCTGACGGTGAGCCGGCAAGGCGAGGTCAACGGACGCGGGGAAGACCTGGAGACGCGCCACCTTCGCCGAGGCGTCCGCGTGATACGTGGCCCCCTCCTTGACCCAGCGGAGCAACGTCCCATAGCGCTGGGACCCCGCCTCAAGAACGGCGCCGCCCTCGTGGGGGATCTGTCCCGCGGGCTTCTGCAGCATCAGGCTGCTGACCGGGTCGACCCGGTCCACCCTGCGGCCCGACAGCTCCTGGACCAGCGCGCGGTGGTCCGCATCAGGGTCGAAGCCTCGCAGCGATAACGCGAACCCGTTTTGTCCGCCCTGTCGGCCATGGCATGTGCCCGAGCTGCAGCCGACGCTGCTCATGATCGGCATGACGTCCTTGACGAAATGCACTGGGGGAACCGCGGCGCTGAGAACGATGACGGGGATGCGCGCGACCAAGCCGCCGGCCGAGGCGATCAGGGACGTCTCGCCAGCAGCCTTGGCCACGACCCGGCGGTCGACGATCGTCGCCACGTCAGTGGACTCGATGGACAGCGCGACCGACCCGCTGATATCGCGCCGCACGCCGTCCGACCACGACCAGACCAGGACACCGCGCTCGTCGAGGCCGTCACTGAGGGTGAGGACCCTGGGGGCGACCTGCAGGGACGTCACGACCGAGCCGCCTGCGTCTCCCATGGGGACAGGTGTAAACGCACGCCGCAACTTGCCCGTCGCAGCCTCGTAGACACGCACCTTGCCGTCCTGCCCACAGGTCGCGACGTCCGCTCCATCCGGATGGAACGCGATGTCGAACACCGCCCCTGCGTGGCCCTTGAGCGTCGCGACGGTCTTGCCCGACTTGGAATCGTGAATGCGGACCGACGCGTCCGCGCCGCCGGCGGCGATGCGCTTTCCGTCCTTGCTGTAGGCGACGGCGTGAACGCTGCCCGCTTGCCGCTCCAGCTTGCGGACGAGGTTGGTGTCGCGGCGCGCCGCGGTCCGCTTCTGGTTGTCCGAGATCTTGTAGATGAACGCCGTGCCCAGGTCGCCGCCATAGACCACGGTGTCCATCTCGGGGTGTCGAGCCAGAGACAAGACCATCTCGATGGGGTTGTTGATGTCGTCGATAAAGCGGCCGTGCTCTAGATCGATGATCTTCATCGCCTTGTCCCGTCCGCCGGAGACGAGGCGCTTGCCGTCCTTGGTGAAGCACGTACCGAGGACCCAGTCCGCGTGATTGCGGAACAGGAGTTTCTCGTCACCCGTATCCACGTCCAACATGCGGACGGTCTTGTCCGCGCACCCGAACGCGATGCGCGCCTTGTCCGGCGACAGGCTCACGCCGAACACGGTGTCGTTGGTGACGCGGTGCTTTCGATGGAGCTGCCGCGACGCTACGTCCCAGACCTGCACCTCACCGAAACGCCCAGGGGCGCCGCCGGCGACGCAGAGCCAGCTTCCGTCAGCTGAGAATGCGAGCGAGGCGATGTGGGGGGAATCCCCCGGCAATCGCGCGACGAGCCCGCGCCCTGCCGCGTCGTGCAGGAGCACCTCGTGATAGCCAGCCACCGCCAGCAGCGAGCCGTTGGGCGAATAAGCGAGGGCCGCATTCGCCGGCGCTACGGCATACCCCACGGGAGGGCCCGCCACCTTCGCCACCGCGGGGGTGTCGTCGATTCCGCCGGCGTCTATCCACTGACGAATCCGCGCGATCTCGGCCTCCGTCAACGGGTCACCCTCAGGGGGCATCTCAGGTTCGTCGCCGGTGATCTTCTGCACGAGCAAGCTGTTCGCGGCGTCCCCGCCCACGAACGTCGCCCCGTGCTTGCCACCCTTGAGTAAGGCCGCGTGGGTGGACAGGTCGAGCTTGCCCTTTAGCTTCGCCGGACGGTGACATCCCGCGCACTTTCCGCTCAGGATGGGCGCGATGTCCGCGTGATAGCTGGGCGCGTCCTGCCCCCGAGCTATGAGGGAAAACAGGCACAGCAGAACGCACAAAAACGGGAAGTGGCTCGAACGCATACAACAGTTCACCAGGGAGAGTTCGATTCTACCCCAGGGAGCCGTAGGACCGTCAGCCGCCGTTTTCGGTGGCCACGTCGGAGGGGGGCAGGAAGGGCCGAGGCTCCGGCCCTGGGACCGGCGGAGCGCCATCGGGAGCGAAGAGATAGATCCGGTCGCCCTCCTCGAGGCCGGAGACAACCTGCACTAACTGCTGGTTATTGGCGCCGACCTGGATCTCTCGAAGCGAGGCGTCGCCCCCGGTCTCCATGTAGACAAACGACCGCGAGCCGGACTGGAAGACGCACTCCACGGGGACCAGAAGTTCATTCTCGTAGTCGGCAACGAGGATCTCCACTTGCGCGTGCATCCCCGGCCGGACCCCGTCGACCATGTGATTGAATTTGACGTCCGCCTCGTACACCTTGAGGTCGGGGTTCATCCACGACGACTTGCTCGACGGCACCAACGCGACGCGATTGACGCTCCCGCCGAAGCGCTCGCCGGGGAGCGCGTCAACGGTGATCCACACCTGCTGACCCTCCGCCACCCGCTTGACGGACGACTCATGGATGTTGAACTCAACTTCCATCGACTCGAGGTCGGGGATCAAGAGAAGCCGCTCGCGCTCATACACCCGGCGGCCGAGCTTGATGGGCTCCTCCTTGTCCCAGCCCCGGCGACGAGCGTAGACGATCAGCCCAGACGCCTCGGCCTCGATCGTGCAGTCGGCGAGCATCGCCTTGAGCTTGTTGAACTGCTCCTGTTCGATCTTCAAGTTCTTACCCGCGGTCTCATGGCGGTCCCGGACCTGGGCCATCTCCGAGTTGCACTGCTGGAGGACACGGGTGTGCGCGATCGATGCGACCTCGAACGCAGATTGGAGCTTCTGCAGCTCATCGTTACTCGTGAAGGCGTTGAAATGGGCGAGGTTCTTCTCCGCGATGATCACCCGCTCCACGGCCTTCTTCTGGCCGAGCTCATCAGCCTCCAAGTGCGTCTTCGGGATGATCTCCCGTGAGAACAGGCGCTCAGATGCCTGGAACTCCGTCTGCGCGCGCTTGAGCTCCTCCCTGGCGACGGTGAGCCCGGACTCCAGCCTCTTCCTCTCGAGCGGGAGCGCACCATCGCGATAGGCCTGGTAGCCGCGCTCGGCGAGCTCCAGTGTGGTCTCGGCCGTCTTCAGCGACTCCTGGTTGAGCTTCTCCTGGATCGCCAGATCCCCACGCGCCTGCGCGTTGACGGAGAGGGCCTTGTCGACCGCGGTCTCTTGCTGGCGCACCTCGTCCGCCAGCTCACCGCTGTCCAGTTCGCAGACGACCTGTCCCTCGGTGACGTACGTCCCTTCCGGCACCAGTGCGATGATGGCGTTCCTGCCCTCGACCCGGCTACGCATAACGACCGACCTGCCGGCCTCGAGGGTCCCCCCCTCACGAACCGATACCCGCAACGGACCCCGACTGGCCACGATCAGCGGGGGTTGATTCGAGGCGCCGTCGGACGCATCCCCCGCGCAGGCAGGAAGCACGACCGCAATGGCCAAGATGATCCAGAATCGAGACATTTACAGCAACGAGTGTACCCCGCCCACCGGTTGGCCACCGACCAGCGGCCAGCCCCTGAGCCGTCGCCAGGCGTTCTGCCCGAATAGCGGCATGTAATCGCTACAATCCGGCCGTGTCAGGCTCCCCCACCCAAGACCTCTCGCGCCTGCGGATCGACCGCGGAGACGCTGAGAAGCTCCGAATCACACGCACCGTGCTGCTCATCGCCGCGACGAGCATCATCGCAGGCGCACAATCGCGCCCGAACATTCTGTTCATCTTCACCGACGATCACGCGCCTCACGCCATCGGCGCCTACGGCGGACCGCTCAAGGCGCTCAACCCGACGCCATCCATCGACCGGCTGGCCGCCCAGGGCATGCGATTCCAGAACAGCTTCTGCACCAACTCGATCTGCGGGCCGAGTCGCGCGGTGATCCTGACCGGGAAGCACAGCCACCTGAACGGCTTCATGATGAACGGCAACCGGTTCGACGGTGACCAGCAGACGTTTCCGAAGCTCCTGCGCAAGGCGGGCTATCAGACCGCCATGCTGGGCAAGTGGCACCTGAGCTCGGACCCCCAGGGATTCGACCACTGGGAGGTGTTGCCGGGACAGGGGGACTACTACAACCCGGCGCTCTTGAGCGCCAAGGGCAAACGACAGGTCGAGGGTTACTGCACGGACATCGTCACCGACCTGGCAACCGAGTGGCTCGATAACCGCGACAAGAGCAAGCCGTTCATGCTCATGTGCCAGCACAAGGCTCCCCATCGCACGTGGATGCCTCCCCTGCGCCACCTGTCGCTCTATGACGACGTGACCGTGCCCGAGCCGGCGACCCTGTTCGACGATTGGAAGGACAACGCGAGCCCGGCGCGGAACCAGGAGATGGAGATCGACCGCCACATGCACCTGGTGTTCGACCTCTTCCTCGACGCGCCCGAGGGATTCGACCCGAGCAAGGAGCGCGGNTCTGACCGNTCNGGNTTNCGCAACCTGGGCAAGATGACNCCGNCNCANCGCCNGNCGTGGGACGCNGCCTACGCCNNGAAGAACGCGGCGTTTCGCNNGNTGANCCCNAAGGGCAAGGAGCTGGTGCGCTGGAANTACCANCGCTACCTGAAGAACTACCTGCGCTGNGTNCGNGGCGTCGACGACAGCGTCGCNCGGCTGATGNCNTACCTCGACGCGAACGGCCTCGCCGAGAACACGATCGTCGTCTATTCATCGGACCAGGGNTTCTACCTCGGTGATCACGGCTGGTACGACAANCGCTGGATGTACGANGAGTCNCTCGCCATGCCGCTCATCGTGCGCTGGCCNGGNGTCACCNAGNCCGGNTCGGTNAACACCGANCTGGTNCAGAACCTGGANTACGCGGAGACGTTCCTCGATGCCGCCGGCGCGCCCATCCCCAGCGACATGCAGGGCCGCTCACTCGTACCGCTGCTCAAGGGCAACGNGAGCAAACCCGCATGGCGAGACGCCGTCTACTATCACTACTACGGCTTCCCGGCTGTCCACCGCGTCGCACGGCACTACGGCATACGAACGCACCGCTACAAGCTCATGCACTTCTATCAGCTCGACGAATGGGAGTTGTACGACCTGAAGGAGGACCCGGACGAGCTGNAGAACCTCTACGGGGACCCCGCTCACCGCGACCTGGTGGCCAACCTCGCCGTGAGGCTCGGAGAGCTGCGAGGGGGCTACCGAGACGACTCGGATGTGCGCCCAAAACCGCTTGAATGGCGCAGAAAGATGCGCGCTCGATAACACCCTGCTATACCGTTGGGGCACCCTCTATACCCCTCACCTCAAACAGGAGAAGGCACATGAAGTACCTCCCCGTCGTCCTGGCGCTGCTGATCGCTGGATCCGCGGTCGCCCAAGACGGGTCGGCCAAGGCCGACTACGACAAACTCGTGAAGCAGTTCGAGGCCACGAACGAGGCCTACTCTGCCAAGCTGAAGACGATCCGTGACACCGACGAATACAAGGAGCTCTCGGAGAAGGCCCGCGCACGTGACGCAGGTTCCACCGAGGCACGCAACAAGCTGCGCGCTCTGACCTCGGCCGTGCAGCGGCCGCGGCCCGCCGATTGGGCCGAGAAGTTCAACTCCGGTGCCGAGAAGTACGCCGGCACCGACGGCGCCGTGCCGTTCCTGGTCTGGCTCGTCAAGACTCGCGGCCACGACCATGCGGGCAGCGCCCTGGACGCCATCGCAGCGAAGCACGCCGCGAGCGCCCATGTCGCCGACGTCNTCGANANCTTCCGCTTCATCGGGCGTACCGTCGGACGCGACAAGGTGCGCGNCGTAGCGACCGCGATCATCGAGAACAACCCGAACAACGCGATCAAGGCGAACGCGTACTACGGTCGCGCCATGAACTGGGGCNAGCTGGATGGCCGCGAGACCATCCTCAACGACGAGGAGAAGGCCAAGAAGGCCGCGGACATCGCCGCCTGCATCAAGGCCGACCCCAAGTCCATCGCGGCGCTTCGCGCCAACGCGCCCGCGTTCCTCAAGGAGCGCCTCCAGATCGGCATGGTGGCGCCCGACATCGAGCACAAAGACCTCGATGGCGTCTCGTTCAAGCTGTCGGACTACCGCGGCAAGGTGGTGGTNCTCGACTTNTGGGGCGATTGGTGACCCCCCTGCCGGGCCATGTACCCGCACGAGCGGTCGCTCGTGAAGAGGTTGGCCAACAAGCCTTTCGCCCTCATCGGTGTCAACAGTGATCGGGACCTCGCCAAGCTGAGGCCGCGCCTCAAGGAGGAGAACATCTCCTGGCGCAGCTTCTGGAACGGTCCCAAGGGCACCAGCGGCCCGATCTCCGCCAAGTGGGGCGTCCGCGGCTGGCCCACCATCTACATCCTCGACCACAAGGGCGTGATCCGCTTCAAGGGTCCGCGTGGCGAGAAGATGGACGAGGCCGTCGACCAGCNCCTCGAGGAGATGGGCGCCAGCGACAACTGAGCCGATGGAATGAACGCGACACCGGCCCGCGAGGNCCGGTGCGCGGACGAGCCACNNGAGCGGATCGNCAGGGNANTCCCCGTCGATCCGCTCTTCTCGTTCACCGGCCCGTGAGTTGCCTCCCGTCCCTGCCGTCGGGGCCGATGGTGCAGATGACCTGGGGGCCGTTGCCATCTCGCCCCTCGGGCACACGCACATAAGCGATCCGCGACCCATCAGGCGACCAACGGGGATCGATGGCGTCGCCCTTCTCGCTGTGCGTCAACCGCGTCTGATTCGTCCCGTCCGCGTTCATGACGTACACCTCGCTGGGTCCGCCGCGCCACGACATGAACGCGATCCTGTCGCCGGTGGGTGACCACGACGGGTACATGCCGTTGTCGGGATCACGGGTGAGGCGGGTGAGCTTCGTGGCGTCGACGCCGAGCACGTGCACGTCCCGACTGACGTGAAACGCCAGGCTCTTGCCGTCGGGAGACCACTGGGGGAACCAGTTAGTGTTGACCATGGTCATGCGACGATCCTCGGCCCCGTCCGCGTTCATGACGTAGACCTGGAAGGCGCCCACGCGGTCGGACATGTAGGCGATCTTGCTGCCGTCGGGAGACCAGGACGGAGCCAGGTCGCGTCCTGGGTCGTGGGTCAGTCGCTTGCTGCCGGTTCCGTCTGCGTTCATGACCCAGATGTCGAAGTTCCCTGAGCGCTTGGAGTCGAACAGGATCTGTTTACCGTCGGGAGACCACGACGGGTACCCGTCGCTGGCGGCGTGATCGGTGAGTTGCTGCACTTCTGAGCCATCCGCGTTCATGACGTAGATGTCGCCACCGCCGGTACGACTCGAGTGAAACGCGATCCGGGAGCCGTCGGGCGACCAGGAGGGACCCCCATCCCGGACCGGCTCACGGGCACCCTCCCCCGTGGACGTCCAGGCCCACGTAGCGATGGATGCCGCCGTGAGGAGAGCGGCGATCAGCAAGATCCAGTGCGAACGCCTCATGCAGGCCGAACCCGCTACCGGGTGCCGAGCATCGGGTCACGGCGCACGCGGATGGTCCCCGTGTATGTCTCGCCGTTCACCGTCATCTCGACACGGTAGGGTCCGGGCCCAGCAGCTGGCCCGCGGGAACGCCCGCCACGTCGTCCACGGCCACGGCCACCGCCACGACCAGACGCCTGCGCCGCGCCGGCCGCCGGCTTGGGTGCGTCGTACCGCATGTCCCATTCGAGCTTACCGACGCCGGGCCGCGCCTCCTTGACGGTGATGTTGCGAGATTTTGCCCCGCTGACGCCGGAGATCCTGAACTGCACGTCCCCTGTCACCTTGGCCCCCAGGTAGTAGTTGATGACCGCGCTCTTGGTGGGGTTCTGACCCACGAACGCCAACGCGCCCCCCTGCCCCTGGGAATCGATCGACAGCCACTGGGTCGCCACCTCGTTCTCGAAGAGGTGCCCCGACGAGCTCGCCACCTCGTCGGTCAATTGCTGCAGTCCGGAGATGTCGTCCATGATCCAGATGCCGCGGCCGTGGGTGCCGATGATGAGGTCGGCGTCCCGCGGGTGGATCACCAGATCATGCACGGCCACCGTCGGCAGGTTCCTGTTGAGCCGCGCCCACGTCTCTCCCCCGTTCACCGTGTAGAACACGGCGAACTCGGTGCCGACGAACAGCAGGCGGGGGTTCTTGCGGTCCTCCTTGATCACGTAGACCGGATGGTCAGAGGGGAGGTTGCTCCGGATGTTCGACCAGGTCGCCCCGAAGTCCGTCGTCTTGAAGACCCACGGCTCGAAGTTGGCGCTGCGATGACCGTCGATGGTGACGTACGCCGTGCCTGCGTCGAAGCGGGATGCCTCGATACGGCTGACCCAGAGGTCCGGCTTCGGCAGATCCTTGATCCGGTCCGCCACGTTGGTCCAGCTCTTGCCGCCGTCCCGGGTGACCTGGACATTCCCGTCATCGGTGCCGACCCAGATGACATCCGCGTGAGCGGGTGACGGCGCGATCGTGATGATCGTCCCGTGGAACTCGGCGCCGCCGCCGGGCCCGTGATCTGGTGTCAGGCCCCCCGACTCCTTGATCGTCTTGTGATACTCGTTCTTGGAGAGGTCGGGGCTGACCAGATACCAGCTGTCCCCGCGATCCATGGACTTGAACAGGTGATTGGCGCCGAAGAACACGGTCCGCGGGTTGTGCGGCGACAGGACGATGGGGCTGCTCCAGTTCCAGCGGAACGCGCCGCTGCCCCGACCAGGCGAGGGCCCCCAGCCCTTCTCCAACTGGAGCTTCTCGATCTCGGGGGTGATGTACTCGTCATAGTTGACGATGTTGGTCCCCTTCTGCGGCCGGATCGTGGTGCGCTCCCGCGTCTCCACGTTCATGCGCTGGATGCGTCCCCCCGTTCCCGCGGGGTGTGGTTCGGAGTAGACGGTTCGCCAGTCCGTGGGATCGACCTGCACGTGGTACCCGTCACCACCGCTGATGCTGAACCAGTCGTTCGTGTAGATGCCGCGCGCGCGCGTCATGGACGGACCACCGGAGGAACCGGCGTCCTGCAGACCGCCGTACACGTAGTAGGGATCCCGGTTATCGACTCCAATCGCGTAGTACTGGGTCGCGTTGATGTTCTTGAAGGTCTGCCAGGACTTGCCGCCGTCGTGGGTGAGGTAGAGGCCACCGTCGCTGCCGACCCAGAAGCGGTCCTTGTTGTGCGGGTCGAGCCACAGCGCGTGCCAACAGTGTCCGCCCCCGCGGAACGGCTTCAGCGTCGAGCCGCCGTCCTCGGAGTACTGGAACCGGATCGTGTAGCTGTAGATGAGGTTCTCGTCGTGCGGGCTGATGTCGATGTGCTGGTAGTAGAACGGCCGGCTGAAGTAGCGATTCCTGTACGACCACGTCTCGCCACCATCCTCGGTGCGGTAGATCCCTGAACCCAGCTTCGTCATGTCCTTGTATGCGTCATCGTTACGGCTCGGCTGAAACCCGTGCTCGTAGTGGGCCATGAGGACCTGGGGGTTGCTCTTGGAGATGGCGAGGCCGATCTTCCCCGACTCACCCTCGGGCAGCCCGACCGTGAGCTTCTTGAAGGACTTCCCGCCGTCGCTGGTCTTGAAGATGCCGCCGTTCGGCCCGCCGCTGTCCAGGCGATACGAGGTCCGCAGCCGCTGCCAGAACGCGACGTACACGGTCTCCGGATCATCCGGGTGCATCACGGCCTCGCACGCGCCGGTCTTCGCACCGGACTTCGCGGCGCTCTTGACGTCCGACGGCAATCCGCGGGCGAGCTTGTTCCAGGTCTTTCCACCGTCGGTGGTCTTGAAGAAACCACGATCGCCGACCGCCCCCCACGTGCAGCCGAGCGCGGCGGCGTAGACGATGTCCGGGTCCGTCGGGTGGGTCAGGATCGTCCCGATCGAGTAGGTGTCCTGCAGCCCCATGTGCTCGAACGTCTTGCCCCCGTCGGTGGACTTGTAGATGCCGTTTCCCCACGCCGACGAGTTGCGACTGCACTCCTCCCCCGTGCCGACCCAAATGATGTCGGGGTTGGGCTGGAACAGCTTCACGTCGCCAATCGACGCCGCCCCGTAGCTGTCGAAGATCGGCTCCCAGGTCGTCCCCGCGTTGACCGACTTGAAGACGCCACCGGAGGCGGTCCCCACCACGACATGCGCGAAGTTGTCGGCCATCGCGTCGATGGCGGAGATCCGGCCCTTCTGGTTGGCGTTCCCGATGTTGCGCCATCGGAGGTCCTTGATCAGGGCGTCCTCGGGGGTGGGAGCTGGTTTGGCCTCTGACTGTGCCGCCACGGTAGGCAACACGAGCAGCAGGGCCGAGGCGGTCGCGCAACAGAAACGGAGCAGCGATCGTGTCTTCACATCGCCTCCTTTCGACGTTGATCGGGGGGAGCAGAAGCGGAAAGCAGCACGCCCAGCGAAACAGGCGAGCGTGGACGTTATCAGAACTACCTGAGGCCCGCGCACCCGTTCAATTCACCGCTCTCGGGCTGATTCCACCAGATATCCAAGGGCCCTCTATCGGGTCGATTTCTCCACCATCGGCAGGCTTGGCGAGTTGGTGCCATAATCGCCGGCTTCAGCCCCCCCCCTGTGAACCCCCAAGTCTGGAACAACCATGTCGTCGATCATGCGATTCGTCCTCCTCTCCTCGTTGGCCGCGCTCCTCGTTCCGTCTTCTCATGCGCAAGCGCCGCGCCTCCGTGACTACGAGAAACACGTCCGGATGAAGGAGACGTCCCAGTTCAAGGACCTCCGCTGGCAGTTCCTCGGTCCGACGAACGTCAGCGGTCGCGTCACCGACGTCGCCGTGACGACACCTCGCGGGCAGTCCTACACGATCTACGCGGCCACGGCTTCTGGGGGCGTCTGGCGCACGCAGAACGAAGGCATCACGTGGGAACCGATCTTCGATGACGCGCCCACCACCTCCATCGGTGACGTGACCCTCGCCCCCTCGAACCCCGACATCGTCTGGATCGGCACCGGTGAGGCCAACATCTTCCGAAGCTCCATGGCCGGGTGCGGCGTCTACAAATCCACCGACGGGGGCGACTCCTTCAAGCACATGGGACTCACCGCCACCCACACGATTCCGCGCATCGTCATCCATCCCACCAACCCGAACGTCGTCTACGTCGCCTCGTCGGGGCGCGAGTGGACCGACAACGAGGAACGCGGCATCTACAAGTCCACCGACGGCGGTGAGAGCTGGGAGAGGTGCTTCTACGTGAGCGCGCAGACGGGCGTGATCGACCTCGTCATGCACCCCACCGACCCCAACACGCTGTGGGCCGCGACCTGGCAACGGACCCGGAGGCACTGGAACGACCCCCGCAACGAGACGGGTTACGACGGGAGCGGCATCTGGAAGTCCGTGGATGCGGGGAAGAGCTGGAAACCGGTCAATGAGGGTCTCCCCGCCCCCCTTCACCGCGGCCGCATCGGGATCGACGTGTGCCGCGCTCAGCCGAACACCGTCTACGCCTTCGTCGACTGCTACGAGACGATCGAGGACTCGTCCGGTTCAGACGCTTACGGGCGGCAGCGGACGGCCGCGATCAAGGGCGCGCAGATCTATCGTTCCGATGACGGGGGCGTCACCTGGAAGATGACCAGCGAGAACAACCGGGCAATGCAGCGCTCGAGCGGGACCTATGGCTGGGTCTTCGGCCAGGTCCGCGCGGACCCGGTGGACCCGGACACCGTGTACATGATGGGGCTCGGCCTGAAGGTCTCCAACGATTCGGGAGCGACCTTCCGCGGCCTGCGCGGGATGCACGGCGACCACCACGCCCTCTTCGTCGATCCCGCCAACACGAACTACCTGGTGAACGGCAACGACGGCGGGCTCGCCATCTCCTACGACGGCGGCAAGAAGTGGCGGACCACGCGCGACACCCTGCCGGCCGTGCAGTTCTACAACGTCGGCTACGACATGGACACGCCGTTCCATGTGTACGGCTCGATCCAGGATCACGGGAGTCGGCGCGGCGCCGTCGACATCAGCCGTGGGAGGCGCCGCATTGCCGCGACCGCATGGGAGGGGGCGCCGGGCGGCGAGGCGTCGTCTCACGCGATCGATCCGACCGACCCCGAGGTCGTGTACTCGGAGGGTTTCTACGGCAGCATCTCGCGCACCGATCACGGCAAGCGCACCGCCCTGAAGCCGAAGGACGTCGAAGGAGAGCCCAGGCTCCGCGGACAGTGGTTGGCTCCGTTCATCATCTCGCCACACAACCCACGTGTGATCTACCACGGCATGAACCACCTGTTCCGCTCCATGAACCGGGGCGACAACTGGGAGCGCATCAGCCCGGATCTGAGCCACGCGGTCGAGGCCAAGATCGGCGACATCCCCTACCAGACGATCTGGTCCATCTCCGAATCTCCCTTCCAGTTCGGGTTCATCTACGCCGGCACGGACGACGGCCGCCTGCACCTGACCACCGATAGCGGCAAGACCTGGACCGACATCAGCGCCGGCCTCGCCAAGGACCGGTGGATCTCGCGGGTCATCGCCTCGCGACACGACAAGGACACGGTCTACGTCGCGCAAAACGGCAAGCGAAACGACGACTTCGCGGCCTATCTCTGGCGCTCCAAGGACCGAGGTAAGACCTGGGAGGACATCTCCTCGGTGAACGTGAAGGACGCCACCGGCGCCAGATACACCGCCGGAATCCCGGGCGGGCCGATCAACGTCGTCCGCGAGGACCCGGAGAACCCCGACATCCTCTACGTGGGGACCGACGTGGGCGTCTACGTCTCAACCGACGGAGCCACGACGTGGCAAGCGCTCGCCAACGGACTGCCGTCGACGTTCGTGCACGACCTGATCATCCACCCGCGGGACGACATCATGGTCATCGCGACCCACGGTCGCGGGATGTACGCCATGGACGTGCGCCCGATTCGTGGCGAAGAGCCCGAAGAAGAGCCGGCAGAGCGTCCGCGTCGGCGGCGTCGCGGTGGTGGCGAAGAGGACGAAGAACGCCGCGACGGCGAGACAGAAGAAGAGGGCAGACGGGGCTCCTGACCGGAAGCCGCCTGCTCCCCCGCATGAGCCTGATGTACCAGGCACAAACCGGAGAACCCCAATGAGATCCCTGATCGTCATCCTCTTGTGCGTCCTGAGCGTCCCTGTCACGGCGCAGGAAAACCGTGATGACCTGACGCCGCTGCATATCGCCTACACGACGTCCGTCGGAGATGACAAGCAGACCCTGCGGATCGACATGAGCGTCGACCACATCGCGCGGCCGACGGTGCACCTCGCCATGCCGGACTGGACACCGGGGGCGTACGGCATCGGTCGCTACGGCGCACGCGTGAACGGCTTGACGGTGACCAACGGCGAAGGACGAGCGCTCGAGGTCCTGCCCATGGACTACAAGACCTGGAGCGTGAACACCAAGGGCTCCAAGAAGATCCACGCGACGTACACGCTCAAGCCAGGGGGACGGCGCGGGCGGCGGCGGACGCCGGCTGCCCGCGCACCCGCAGGGGAACCGACCGGACTGAGGCTCAGCGGTCCCTCCACGTACCTCTACGTCGTCGGGTCCAAGCATGTCCCGGTCAGCAGTCGCTACGAGATCCCGAACGGCTGGAAGATCGCCAACGGTTTGCTGCCGACCGGCGACCCCGCCGTCCGTCACGCGCGCGACTACGACACGCTCATCGACGCCCCCACCACCTTGGGGATCTTCCAGGAGCACACGTTCGAGGTCGCTGGGACTCCGTTCTCCTGCGTCTTCTTCTCCAACGACCAGCAGTACGACTTCGATATCGCGGCCTTCGTCGACATCTGCAAGAAGATCGTGAAGTCGCAGGGCGACCTCTACGGAAGCTATCCCTTCCCCAATTACGTATTCCTGTTCTCGCTGCCGGGCGGCGGAGGATTGGAGCACCTCAACTCCACCACCATCGGACTGAATCCGAGCGGGATGAAGCGCGATGTCCGGGCCGGCGCGTCCGTCACGTCGCACGAGTTCTTCCACACGTGGAACGTGAAGCGGATCCGGCCAAAGGTCCTGGGGCCATTCGAGTACGAGCACGAGAACTACACCGGCAACCTGTGGGTCTCGGAGGGCTGGACCTCGTACTTCGGCGACCTGACCCTGGCCCGGACCGGGATCATCAGCCGGCAGGAGTACCTCTCCAAGATCGAGGGGTTCATCCGCGTCGAGTTGAACAAGGAGGCGCGCAAGGAGCACTCCGTCTACTGGGCCAGCCGCAACGTCTGGCACCGCAATCGCGCGGATGGACTGCCGCGGGTCGACTACTACGCAAAAGGAGAGCTCCTCGGCCTGGCCATCGACCTGAAGATCCGGCACGAAACCGACAACAAGAAGTCCCTCGACGACGTCATGCGCTTCTTCAACCGTTGGTTCGCCGAACGCGGCGTCGGATTTGAAGAGGGAGACGTGGAGCGCGCCTGCACGTCGATCAGCAACCACGACTTCGGGGAGTTCTTCGCGCGCCACGTCCGCGGCGTCCTCGATCCGCCGCTGAAGGAGTGCTTTGCCTACGCAGGCGTCGAATACACGGAGAACCACCTGACGGCGAGCCTGCCCTTCAGCGTGCGCCGTCGCGGAGCAGATCGCCGCGTGATGCGCATCCGGGACGAGACCAGCGGCGAGATCCGCTCGGGCGATGTCATCAAGGCGATCGACGGCGACGGTCGGTTCGACACGACCACGTTCCTCGCTAAACGCACGGCAGGCGACGAGGTGACCGTGACCTACGTCCGCGACGGGAAGGAGGGTGAAGCGAAGGTCCGCCTCCTGGAGCGACGCACCATGATCCCGTCCCTCCGGTTCATCGAGAACCCGACCGACCGACAGCGCCAGATCCGCGAAGCCTGGCTCACAGGGAACGACTGAGGCAGAGGGAAGGCAAACCAACCATGATGAAGTCGACTATTTTGTTTCTTCTCCTCGCCGCCCGCATCCTCGTGGCCCAGGGAGATCACGGGAAGCTACTCACCGTCGCAGAGTCGAGCGATTGGAAGGGGACAGCGCTGCACGCCGACGTGATCACATTGGTCGAACGTCTGGCAAAGAGCTCGTCCGTCGTGCGACTCACCGAGATGGGCAAGAGCTTCGAGGGTCGGAGCATGCCCCTGATGATCCTGGCGAATCCCCCGGTGTCGACGCCGGCGGAGGCCAAGGCCAGCGGCAAGCTCGTCGTCTACGCCCAGGGGGGCATCCACTCCGGCGAGTGCTGCGGCAAAGAAGCGCTCCTGATGCTCGCCCGAGAGATCGCAGCCAAGCCGGATCACCCGCTGCTGAAGCACCTCGTGATCCTGTTGGCGCCGATCTACAACCCGGACGGCAACGAACGCGTGCGCAAGAACAACCGACCGGGTCAGGCCGGGCCGCTCCTGGGCATGGGGCAACGCGCGACCGCCGAGGGCTACGACCTGAACCGTGACAACACCAAGCTGGACAGCCCGGAGGCCCAGTCACTCTCACGGGTGATGAACACGTGGGACCCCCTGCTGGTCATCGACACCCACACCACCAACGGCTC
This sequence comes from Planctomycetota bacterium, assembly GCA_002683135.1. Lineage (GTDB taxonomy): Bacteria > Planctomycetota. Next base: position 55,918 of record NYSS01000020.1, read on the forward strand.
CTACCACCAGAACACCCTGACCTTCGATGGGCCGGTCAACCCTGCGGGGGACGCCCGGATCATCGACTTCGTGAGAGAGACCTACCTGCCGGCCATCAGCAAGAGCGTCGAGGCCGAGACCGGGTACAAGACGACCTTCTACGGCAACTCCAACCGCGACAAGACCAAGTGGACGACGTACGAAGGGCGGCCGCGATTCGGCACCCGTGCCCGCGGGATCCGCGGCATCGTCTCCATCCTCACGGAGGCCTACAAGTACGCGCCCTACAAGGACCGCATCCTGTGCACTCAGGCGATCGTCGAGCACCTGTTTCGCTACGCAGCGGAGCACAGGCAGACCTTCCGCCAGCTGATCGGTCAGGTGCGAGCGGACACGGTCGCCAAGGGACGTGATCCCAAGCCCGACGACCAGGTGGCCGTGCGCGCGGAGGTCGCCCGGATCCCCAAGAACATCATGATCCACGGCTGGGTGGAGAAGGTCCCCGCTGGCGCCACTGGGCGCCGAGCGCGAGCCCGCCCGACCACGGAAAAGAAGACCTACGAGATGGAGCACTGGGGCGCCTACAAGGCGACCCACTCGGTCACGCGCCCGTTCGCCTATGTCTATCCGGCGTCGCTCACTCGCTTGACGGAGAAGCTGAAGCAACACGGAGTCCCGGTAGAGGCGGCCCCCGCTGGCGTCACGGTGGCGGCCGAGGTCTACAGGATCGACAAGATGACGCGCGCCCGGCGGCCGTTTCAGAAACACGTGATGGTCACCCTCGGCGTTACCAAGACCGCAGCGCCCGCGCACCCGCTGTCCGCCGACACCATGATGGTGCGCACCGCACACCCGCTCGGAAACCTCATCGTCTATCTGCTCGAACCGGAAGCGGAGGACGGACTCGCGGCCTGGAACGTCCTCGATAAGGTCATCGCGGAAGGCAAGACCTTCCCGGTCGTCCGGGTCATGAAGCCCATCGGAAAATGACCTGGCCGGGGCATCCGGAGATCCCGGAGACCGGATTCCCCGATCCCCTCCTGGAACTCGGATGAGCGCCCGCCCACGTTCAGGCCTGCCCGAGGGCGGCCGGCATTCCAACCTTGGGAACGCCGGTACGCCAGCGAACTCTGACGGGCCCGACATCGGGGGTCGCGGGATACGAACCGAGCTTCGGGACGTGGTACAAGAACCTGTTCAGACCAGGAGATACCAGCATGTGGAAACGAAGCAGTCACCTCGCCGGAGCCATGCTGTGGTGCGCCGTGGCCGTCCTGGCGCCAGCGCAGGGAGAGGCGAAGAGCCACGACGCCCTGGCCATCGCACGCGCCAAGGCGAAGGCGGAGAACCAGCGGGTGCTGCTGCTCCTCTCCGGAGGAGATGCCGCCGTCGAAGGCGCGCTGACCAGCGCGCTCTCCAACTACCGACAGCTCGGCAAGCTGCTCAGGTACGAGTACCAGGTCGCCGCCCAGCCCGCGTCGTCGCTGGCGGGGCGGACGTTGCGTAAGGCCCTCGGGCTGTCCGACGTCGCGCTCCCGACGCTCGCGGTCCTCACGACCACGGACGAGGTCGTGGAACGGCTCGGCGCCAAGGGAATGCTCTCCGGTGACTCGTTCGATCCGGAGCGCGTCAAGGCCTTCCTCCAGAAGCACGGATGCGAACCCGCAAGCGCACGGACGGTGCTCTCCCGAGGCATCGCCGAGGCGAAGGGCAGCGGCCGGCACGTGCTGGTCTACCTCAGCGCACCGTGGTGAGGCTGGTGCCACCGGCTCGGGGAGTTCCTCGAGCATCCGGAGGTCCGTGATCGGTTCGCCAAGGACTACGTGGTGACCATGATCGACACGGACCGCATGACTGAAGGTGCTGAGGTCGCCGCCGAGCTGCGCAAGAAGCGGGGCGGCGGCATCCCCTGGATGGTGATCCTGGATGGCGCCGGCCGCGCGAAGATCACGTCCGATGGCCCAAAGGGCAACTGCGGCTGCCCCGCCGAGCCGCACGAGATCGACCACTTCATGTCCATGCTCGACGCCACGCGCCGACACATGTCGGACGCTGACCGCAAGATCATCGAGCGTGAGCTCCGAACCTACGGCAAGAAGCTGATCAGTTCCTTCAAGCCCGGTGGCGGCATGAAGGCCTACCGCGACGCCGCGGGCAAGGTGCGTGTCGGGCAGTTCGAAGCCGCCGTAGCGCTCATGGGCCAGGCACTGGAAGAGGGCTACGGACCCGAGAAGATCCCCACGGACCCAGCCCTGCGGCCGCTTCGAGAGGACGCCGAACGCCGCCTCGAGCTCTTTGCGCTGGCGAAGAAGCACGTCCGCACCCATCGCGCCACCCTGGTCGACAACCACGAGGAGGGCCGTCGGATCAGGCTCGAGGGGCGGGTGGTGGACCAAAAGACCGGCGCGCCGCTATCCGGTGCGGTCATGCAGTTGTTCCACACAGACGCCAGCGGCGAATATCGCCCCGGTATGGACGCGGGTGGCGGGGCCGGCAATCCACGCCTGTGGGCATTCCTGCGCACGGATGACGCAGGCCGCTTCACCGTCGACACCATCATGCCCGAGCGCTATCCCAATTCCTCGGTCCCGCGCCACGTCCACTACAAGGTTTGGATCAAGGAGCGGCCCGAAATGGCGAGCGAGTGCTTCTTCGATTCCGATCCCAATCTCGATGAACGCACGCGTGCGTCGGCACCAAAGAACAACTTTCCTATCGTCAAGCTCGAGCGTACCGACGAGCTTCGCATGATCGGCACGCTGACCGTACGCGTACCGAATGACTGAGGGGCGATCAGCGCTGGCCCTCGGCCGTCCTCGACGCTATTGTCCGCCTGTCGAATAGCCCCCCCCTATTGGAGCGACGTCATGGCGAAGAAGGCCCGTAAAAAGTCCCGCTCGACCGCGAAGGCNGCGTCAAGCAAGCCCAGATATTCTCGCCCTGACACCGTCAAGTGGACGGCGCAACAGATGAGCAAGAACCCCGGCGCGTCGATGACCGAGTTGAAGAAGCTCGGGAGCGCTGCCGGCTACCACGTCTATCCCCTGATCATCGGTCTTGCGCGCAAGGAGCTCGGCTGGTCACGGCCAAAGAAGAGGGTCGCGCGCAAGAAGGCGGCGGGCCAACGCGGGCCAGGACGTCCCCGCAAGGCAGACAGCCCGGCGGCGGCGATCCAGGCGGTCATCGCTCGCATGAACGCCCTCGAGAAGGAGGCGGCGACGCTCCGCAAGGCGCTCGCCAAGATCGCGGACATCGCGAACCGGGCCTGACCCTCTGCGTCTGGGCTGAGCGCCCCCAGCGCTCAGCCGACGGGGAGCCCCTAAATCCAAACGCAGTAATACCAGGGCCCGCCGAGGTATCGAGCGCGGCGGGGGTTCCCGCCGAACAGGCCCTTCACCTGCTGACGCTCCCCGTCATTCCAGTTGGACCAGTCGGCCTGCAACTCGTTCCCGCGCATGACGAGTCACGGTCATGTCCGAAAAGGACAGGTGCCCGTAGGCTGGGCGCAGCCAGTTCTTCACTAACGGACCTACGATGCTCGCCTGGAACCTGCTCGCCGATCTCCTGACTCTGCTCGCGGTGGCCCTCGTGCTGGGCGCACTTTGCGAGAGACTTCGGCAAAACGCCATCATCGGATACCTGCTGGCCGGCGGGTTGCTCGGCCCGCATGCATTCGGCGTCGTCGGGTCCGGCGACATGGTCGCGCTGCTGGCTGAGCTGGGTGTGGCGCTGCTCCTTTTCTCCATCGGGCTCGAGGTCTCCTGGACGCGGCTGCGAGCCTGCGGGCGCGCGGCACTCCTGGGAGGCGCGATACAGGTCGTCCTCACGGCTGGCATCGGCGCGACGATCGCTTGGACCCTTGGCCTGGAGGGTCGCCAGGCTGTGCTGGTCGGTGCCGCGCTCGCGCTGAGTAGCACGGCGTCGGTGCTGCGGCTGCTGCAGGCCCGCGCAGAACTCGACACCCAGCACGGGCGACATGCACTCGGTGTACTCCTCGTCCAGGACATCGCCGTCGTGCCTCTCGTGCTGATCGTCTCCAGCATGCAATCGGAGGGCTCCTTTGGAGAGCTCGCCCTTTCGCTGGCGAAGGGNTTCGGACTCACCGCGCTCATGATTGGCGGCTTCTTCATCCTGTTCACGGTCGTTATCCCGCGCATGCTCGACCTCACGACGACGCTGCGGAATCGCGAGCTGCCTGTGCTCCTCGCTCTCGTCACGGGATTCGGATCAGCTCTGCTCGCGCATCAACTCGGCGTCTCGCCGTCGATCGGAGCGTTCGTCGCCGGGCTGCTGCTCGCCGGATCGCCGTACTCGATCCTCATTCGCACAGACGTCTCCGCGGTGCGGACGGTCTTCATGACCCTGTTCTTCAGCTCCATCGGGATGCTGGCTGACCCGGCCTGGGCCATGGCGCATGCCCTCCCGATCCTTGGAGCGGTTGCCCTGCTCATTCTCACGAAGATCNGTGTTCTCTGGGGCATCCTGCGGCTGTTCCACGTCCCCTCTCGGCACGCGCTTGCCACNGGAGTCGCGCTGGCGCAAGCGGGTGAATTCGCACTCGTCTTGCTCGGTGTCGGAAGCGACCTGGTCTCGCACGACCTGTTCATGCTGCTCACGTCGGCGACCATCGTGACCTTGCTGCTCACCCCGTCTCTGATTTTTCTCGCCGGGCGCGTCGCAGGCGCTCGGGTCAGCTTGGGCAATGCCGCAGAGGCGGGAGCGGCCGGCGGGAGNCATGCCGTCGTGGNGGGGNTCGGNCCCGCTGGCCAGGGATTGGTTGAATCCCTCGTCTCGGCCGGACTGCGCGTGAAGGTCATCGACCTCAACCCGAAGCTCGTCGAGGCAGCGCGGGCGAAGGGAATCGAAGCTTCCGTCGGCGACGCCACGCACCCGGACACNCTCGAGCACGCCAGTGTTGCAAGCTGCTGCCTGGTCGGCGTCACGCTCCCCGATGACCGGGTCGCCGTCTCCATCTCCCGACAGGTCAAGAGCCTCGCAAGCTCCGTCCCCGTCGTCGCACGCGGACGCTATCACATGCACCTCGACCGGCTGCGAGACACTGGNGCGGAGGTCGTCGATGAGGAGTGGACGGTCGGCGAAGAGCTCGGCCGCAGAGCCCTCAACCTTCTCGAACGGACTGGCCCGTGACGCTTCGCAGATGGTCACGAACGAGCGNCCGCGAACGCAGAGAGGACATCACCCGAAGGCGATGTCCTCTTTCTTAGTGCAGCGGGGCCCGACTCTTCGCGGAAGAGAGGACGCCCAGTACCGGCTCTCTCAGCTGCCGTAGTACTGAGCCATGTTCGGGACGCCGGGACTGATGGCGAGCCAGTTGGTCGTCGTGCCCACCATGTCCCACGGGTTGTGAAAGCCCGCAGAGTAATACGTCATGCCNACCAGGCCGTACCACTCCCAGAAAGCCTCATTGACCGCTCCGAAGTAGGGAGTGCCCGGCAGGGTGGAGAGGTCGTACTGAACAGGCCATCCGCCGGCGGGGACGGTATTGCCGCCCGGTACGATGCCCATGAGCTGGTCGTAGATCATGGCGACGTTGAAGGGGCTGTGGTTGACCTGGATATCGCCGGTGACCATGTTGAGCACGAGCTGGAAGGTGTGGCGCGCGCCTGTGTTGCTCCACTCGGCCATCTCGTCCCAGTCAACGGTGACCGTCGGAAACGGCGTCAGGCCGCTCTGATCGACCGTGACGGTGACGGAGGCGCCGTAGACCCCGGGGTCGAGGTCCGTCCAGAAGGGAGCGATCCTCGGCGGGCCNGTCCTGAATTCGGTCGGGGTTGGCGTGAAGTCGGAGTTGTTCACTCCGAAGGTGCAGTGCCCATCGGAATTCACGAACATCGACGTGTAGGTGTTGCTGTAGAACGGGAACGTCATCCCGTAGGGAACGAAGCTGAACAGGGTGCCCGGACGGCCGGGCTCCGATCCTGCGAACGTGATGGGAACGATGGTGAGCCCCTGGGAGACGATGACCCCCGTCGCGGCGGTCAGGGTCACGGCGTAGATGGAAACGGTCGGATCGGCCACAAGGGACTGGAACGCCGCCTGAGTGCCGATCGCCGCCGACGCGGGCAGNACGACGGTGTTGTTGAAGTTGCCGGTCGGGCCCGTGTTGAACGTGGTCGGGTTGATGGACCCATCCAAGAGGATGAACCCCCCGTTGTCGATGTCGACATCAAGGAGCTGGCCACCCAATACCGACGAGCCGGAGGGATACAGCGACGCGGCGCCGAACAGGATGAACGGCGCGTTCGGCGCCAGGCTCGTGATGACNACGTTCTGCGGCAGACCGCGCGGGAGCNCNACACCCGTGATCGGGNATGGAGGGCCGGCTACGCCGTTGACTTGCATCGAGGCGTTGAAGCTGTTCGGTTGTTGCGCGGAGACAAGACCGGCGAGCGCAACGGCGACGAGTAGGCTGCGGATCGGAAGGTTCATGTGACCTCCTCTTCAACATGTACAAGGTTTAAGGGCATCTTCCTCTGCCAGCCCACCGGCCGCGAGGACGGCGTCATGGCAGCAGGACTGCCAATCGACCTGTAGGTATCGACCTGTAGCTTATCCGCGGGCACGAGCGCTGGGCAAGAACGCAGTGTCGTCCGGGACCTCGGGGCACACAAAAAGGACACCGCCGGAAGGCGATGTCCTCAGTGTGAGAGTAGCGGGGGGAGGACTCGAACCTCCGACCTCCGGGTTATGAGCCCGACGAGCTACCAACTGCTCCACCCCGCGTCAGGGAGGTCACTGTAGCCGCCGAAAAGTGGGAATCAAGCTCCCCCCAGAGGGGGTCACTTGGTCTCTGCCCACCAGGTCTGGGCGGCGGTAGCGGCGGCGGTGAGGGCGGCCTGATCGGCGGTGTCCGGGGGAGGATTCGGGGCACTCTCAGCAAGCTGCTTGAGGAGGGCCAGACGAGCACGCAACGCTGGCTGCGTCGCCTCCTCGGAAGCCAAGCCGACGAGTCCACGAACGAGCCAGGGGCATGCGATCTTCGGGGCCGTCGCCGCGAGGGCCTTCGACGCGGCCTCCGCCTCCGGGCCCCCCGCATCGAGCGTCGTCACCAACCCGCGGGCGGCCACGTGCGCATCGGCGACCTCCTTGAGCTTGTCCGAGAGGTCAGCCCCGCCAGCCTTGACCAGCTTGTCATAGGCGTCGACCGCGCCTCCAAGCACTTCGGGATCGATCAGCCGTAGCCCGGTCTCGACGCGGACGCGGGCCGTATCACCCGGACCCTCCAGGCCTTCTGCGAGCGTCGCGTGGTCATAGGCCGCCCGGTTCTTCCCCATGTCCCATTCGAGGCGCGCAGCCTCGATAAGGATGGCCTTCTTGATGGATGGCGCGACCGCATCGCCCGCACGCTTGAGCGCCTGCTCCAGATCCAGCAGCGCGTCGGTCTTCTTCTCGACCGTGTTCTGGACGCGGAGGTAGCCCGCGCGCGCGCGGAACAGGACATACGACGCCTGATCACCTTGACGCTTGATCTCCGCGGAGAGCAGATTCTCGGCGTCGGCGTGCTTGCCCTGCTGCGAGAGCGCGTGGGCGCGCCGGAGCTTGAACCCTGCGTGCTTCTGCGACTCCGCCTCGGGCGCCTGCCCCTGACCCGTTCGCGTCACGAGCCCTGCGAGGAGGAGCTCCGCGTCAGTCCACGCCTTCTTGTCCTCCAGGTCCTTCGCCAGCACCTCGAGCGGGGCGAAGGGGAGGGTCGGCACCGCCCCCAAGATCGCGTTCACGAGCTGTGTGCGCACCTTCGGATTCGTCTCCGCGAGCGCCCACGAAAGCGCGACCTCTCCGATCGCGCCACCCAGATCGACCAGCTCGTCCTTGATCAGCGCCTCACGCTTGACGATATCGAGCTTGGTGGGGATCCAGGCAACGAGGAAGGAGCGGATCTCGCCGACCTGCTCGGCACCGGGACCGCGATCACCCTTGGCCCGCAGCGCCTTGATCAAGGCCCGCAACGCCGGCGTCGTCTCCGGCTCGCCCTTCTCGACGGCCTGCATGAGGCACTTCGTGACGATCGCAGGCGCGTAGTTCTGAAGCGACTCGATGGCGAGGATGAAGTCACGACGGTAGTTGGGGTCCTCGGTGACGACCCACGCCTCGGAGAGCTTCACCGCGTGCGTCGGATCGCCAAGCGCACGAACCGCGCCGGCGGCCCGACGCCGCACGTTGAGATCCTTGTCGCCGAGGGCCGCCAGCACGGTCGGTATCCCCTCCTGGAGCGCCGACAGCGCCTCGATGACGTCTCGCCTCACGTCGATTGATGCCGCGTCCGTGGAGCCGCCGATGCCTATGCGGACGTAGACGGCGGACAGCTTCGCCCCGAAGCCCTTGCCACGGACCCCGGACTTGCCGAGGCCCTGTACGGCGAACCGCACCGTCGTCAGGTTCGACTCCTCCAGCCTGGCGGCCATGGCGTCTGCGATCTGGCCACGCAACACGGCCGCGTCCGGAGCGAGCCCACCCACGACAGAGACGAGATCACGCGCAGCCAACCGGCGCACCTCAGCATCAGCGTCGTTGCCCACGGCCACCAGGAGCAGCTTCGCGGCCTCGTTCCGTAGCGCCGGCTTGTCCCCCGCGGCCTTCAGTAGCCCGTCGATCGCCGCGCGACGTACCCGCGGCTCGGGGTACTTCGCTGGATCGACGTAGGCACTTGGGAGAGCACCAGCGGTGACGAATAGGTTGATCGCGTTCAGATGAGCGCGGGTGCTGCTGTCCTCGACGCCCTTCATCGCGTCAGCGAAGAGATCCTCGTAGGCGAACCCAGCCTTGCCCCATGCCGTGACATACGCCGCGTACCAGGATCGCCAGGCGGGGGCCGCGTTGAACTTCTGCAACGTCACCCGATGGAGCGTCCGGTTGACGACCTCGGCGAGCCCGTTGTCCGCGCCACCCTCGAGGACCGCGATCAAGGCGTCCGCGAGCTCGGCCCGCTCACTCGCGCGATCACGTGCCAGCAGCCACGCCGCTTTCACCCAGGTCTTGGTGAGCGAGTCCTTCGGGTTCCGCACGCGGGCGAGCAGATCCGACAGGAGCGGAGGCTGGCGTCGGTCCAACGCCTCGAGGTGACGCAACGCGAGGGTGCTGCGCTCAGCCGAGGACGCTGCGATCACACCCATGACCGCCTTCAAAGCGAACGGTGAGCGGTCGTTCTCGTTCACGATCCAGCTGAGGAGCGCCTCGAATAGAGCAGGACGGATGCTCGGCTCCGCCAGCAACCCGTAGAGCGCGTGGCGCACCGTCTCATGGGCCTTACCCAGCTCGCTGACGCGATTATGGATCGCGTTCTCGTTTTCCTCGCCGCGTAGTGACGCGACCCACGAATCGATCTGTTGCTGCGTCGGCGGCTGCTTCTCTTGTCCGTTTCCGTTCTGCGCACGCAGCCCCAGCGCCAGACAAAGAACGACACAGATAACGTACGGAACGGTCTTGCTCATTTCAGCGCGCGCGATGCTGCTCAATCACCCCTGACAACCCGGACGGGGTCCATAATATCACGCTCGCAAGTTTCGCTCAAACGGCGCGTAATGCATCCTGGCAACGTGCGACGACTGTGGGGACGGCGCCCTCGCCGTCGACTACTTGACTCGCGAATTGGGTGAATAGCGGGTCACGCGCCTCCCACATCTCCCGCACCTCCTGCTCTGGAGCGCAGTCGAGCAAAGGTGGCCGGCTCGACACATCTGCGTCGTCGTGCAACCGCCTCAGCAACTCAGGGACACCAATACGGAGGTACAAGACCTGGCCGAGACCAGCCAACAAGGCGCGATTGCCCTCGCCCATCGGCGTGCCACCACCGCAGGCGAGAACGACCGGGCCGCGGGAAACCAGAAGAGCCAGGGCGTCACTCTCTGCTTTTCGGAAGGCGGTCTCGCCTTCCTTCAGGATGATCTCGGCGACCGAGTTCCCAGCGCGGTCTGCGATCGCATCATCCAGGTCCGCAAAAGGCATCCCGAGGCCCTCGGCGAGCTGACGACCCACGGTCGTCTTCCCGGCACGACGCAAGCCGATCAGGACGACGCCCGTTGTTCGATCGCCCATCGAACGGTCTCCTCAATTTCGCCCTTCAAGTCAGGGAGGCCGGCCCAGAAATGGTGCAGTTGGTGCCGCGCCTGTACGGAGAACATGGCCGCGCCGTCAATCGCGACGCCTCCTGCCTCCCGCGCAGCTCGCAGGAGCGGAGTATCGGCAGGGAGGTAGTTCATCTCCAGGACCACCTGCCCCGGCCCGAGCGCCGACGCGGGCACCGGAATTCCGTCCGGGTCCCGTAGCCCGCCCACGGGGGTCGCGTTGACGAGCACCGCGGGAGGCTCGGTAGGGACCGGACCCGCCTCGACCCCGAGGGCCGACGCCGCGGCGATCGCCCGATCAGCTGTCCGAGAACAGATCCGTGTCTTCAGTCCCAGGTCGCTCAAGGCGGCGGCGGCGGCCCGCGCCGCTCCCCCGGCGCCGAGGACAACCGCCTCCCCCGCTCGTGCTTGAGACGCCATCCGAGCGTCCCGAACGGGCTCGAGGACGCCGTGATAATCCGTATTGAAGGCACGCAGCCGCCCTTCTTCGAACACGAGCGTGTTGGCGGCTCCGATGCGAGTAGCCAGATCGTGAACGTCATCGGCCAGGGTGAGCGCCGCCTCCTTGTGCGGGATGGTGACTGAGAGGCCGCGGATACCGAGCAGCCGCATGGCCTCGCGCAGGCCGATGGTGGACGAAGCCGTGATGGGGACATAGATCGCGGGGACGCCGCGCCCCCTGAAGATTCGATTGAAGACCGTGGGCCCGATGCTGTCCGTCGCGCGATCACCCAGGACCCCAAACCCCGCAATCGGCGCCGACAAGGTCGCATCGGCGTAGTAGAGACCAGCGAGGTCGGCGAGCGCCGGCAGGCCGGGTGCCAGCTCGCGCCCACCGGCATCCGTCGCGTGGGCATAAACACGATCGGCACCCATGCGTCGAAACAGGATGCGCGACGCGATGCCCACCGGGCCGAGCGCGAACGCGGTCACCCGGTCCGGGTGTGCAGCAGAGTCGACGACGCGGCGCAACCTCAAGAGATCGGTGAGATCGTTCGCCCTCGTCGCGACCTTGACGCGACCCGCGCCCTCATCAAACGCCCGGGCGATGGTCTCATCCAGCCCGTCAGGGGTGGCGTGGAAGTCATGAAAGGACGCGACGACGCGATCACCGCGAGCGAACGGGAGGTCCGCGAGGACGTCCACCTCCACATCGATGGCCTCGACGTTGGCGTCGAAGGCGGCCTGCAGGAGCGCGCGGCGCCCGTCCTCCGTGCCCCGCCAGGCCCCGCCGTCCTGCAGACGCCGACAGGTCGCGAGGACGGGCACCCCAGCGCCAGAGAGCGCCGCGATGGCGACGTCGGGATCGGCGAGCGTATCGAGCCGCACTTCAGCGGTGACGTGGCCTGCCCACGGGGGGCCCGCCAGAGATCCCAGGCGCGCCGCGACGGCGGCTGAGTTCGTTTCGGCGACCACAGCGACGATCATGCGTCTGCCTCCTCGATCCAGGCGCGGACGGCGGCGGCGCGCTCCCCGTCGGAGCGGCGTTCGCACACGGCGAGCAGGCCACGAACAAGCGCCACGTACAGGCCGCGATGCTCAGGGAGCTGTGCATCCAGGGCCTCCAGGTGTCGGCTCAGGGTCTGCACATCACCGCGCACGACGGGCCCGGTCACCGCGTCTGCGACGCCCTGGGACGTCGCGTTGTCGAGGGTACCCGACATCAGGCTTGCCAGCCCCGGCGTTGCCAGGTCGGCGGGAACACCGGCGGTCTCGAGCGCCGCACGGGCCAGGTCGAGCACAGCCAGCAGGGTGTTGCTCGCCACCGACGCGCCGAGGTGGTACGCGGCCCGAGCTCCCGGCTCGAGAGCGAAGGGTCTCCCGCCGAGGCCCTCGGCGAGGTCCCTCAAGGTCGCGTCGAGTGAACCCTGCGCCTCTATCGCTACGAGGGCGCCCTCCAGGTCACGATCACCGGGGTCACGCGTCGGAAAAGACCGCAGCGGGTGGAGCGCACCGGTGGCGACACCGACCTCCGCGAGGGGCTCAAGCGCGGCCCGGCCCCGGATCCCCGACAAGTGGACGACAGCGCAGTCGGCTTCGAAGCGAGAACCAGCAAGCTCGGTGATCGCCTCGTCGAGCGCGTCGTCTGGGACACCCACCACGACCAGGGTCCCGGCGGCAAACGCGGCAGGAGCGCCGGACGTCCAGGGAGCCTCACCGAGCACCTCCTGCGCCGCGGCGGCGCCGGAGGCCGATCCACCGGAGAGGCCGGTGACTCGGATACCCGCACGGGTCGCCATCGCCGCACAGCTGGTCGCGGCCCGTCCTGGTCCGTGAAGGTGGAGGTGAATCATGTCGTGCCGGTGGAGATTCTCGCACCGCCACGGCCTGGATTCACCCCAGGTTCGAAATGATCAGTTCGAACCCTGGAGCCAGGCGATGAGGGCCGGCCGATACTCCGGCGCGACGCCGGCGCGCGGCCCGTACCGGTTCACCTTGCTCACCCACTCCCCATCCGTGTAGTCGGAGGGCGCGTACAGGGCGTGACACTGGCTACAACGCCGGGCGTACAGGGCTTGGCAATCGAGAGTCCCGTCCGCGCGAATAAACGCACTCATGGTCTCGCAACCCGGCAGGAGGATCAGGCCTGCGAGGAAAATCGTGCACGCGAATGCGCGGAGGGACATCTCTGGAATTCCTCTAGAAGTACGTGGCGAAGGAGGCCACGAAGCGGTTGTTGTCGACATCGTCGATGCCGGACGGCTCGAAGAAGATCTGGTATTCGACCTTGAAGACGGTGCTCTCGACCGGCCGGAAGTTGAAGCCGAGGGTCAGGCGGTGACGGTCATCGCGATAGCCGTCACCTCTGGTCGCGAAGTCAACCGCGGTGCCGGAATCGTCCGTGTCCGCCTCGCCGTAACGGGCGACCAGCGTGAACGTCGATTGATCGGTGAAGAACGTGTTCGCGCCGCGCCAGGAATCCGGGAAGAAGTGGAAACGGCCTTCGATGTACCAGCCGTCCATCCCGCCGGGGATGCCCGCCGCCACCTCGTCAGCGCCCCGGCTGAGATCGAGGTTGGCGTACTCGCCGACCAGCTCGAAGGGGCCACGCTTCAAGGTCCAGTCGAAGCCGACCATGGTCAAGTTGTGGTCATTATCATCGTCGTATTTGCCGTGAGCGATGCTGCCGCCCAGGTTCAAGACGTCGAGGAACGGAACGTCCAGGGTCAGCCCCAGACGCCCGATCACCATCTTGTTGTCATTGTTGTCCTGCCTGTAGCTTCCCCGCGCGCTCCTGGTTCCACCGGACGCGGACATCGCGTCGGTCAAGCCGTTGGCGACGATGACGTCGTAGTCAAGGCTGCCCCAGCCCCAGTACGCGGCGCCAAAAGCACCGACCCCGGACTCCGCCCAGGTGGTGGGGATGACCCGGCGGTTGACGAGGGGCCGATCCGTCAGGTCCTGCAGCGGTGAGTCGTGCAGGAGGTTGAACCGGTTGAAGGGAACGAGCAACGCCCCCGCCTTGAGGTTGAAGAGCTCGGCCATGCGAAAGGACAGCTCAGCAAACTCGACGATGATCTCGCTGCTCGTCAGGTGTCCGGCGCCGACACCACCACCCTCGATTTCCAGCTCCATGTCGAAGGCGATGACCTCGGTGATGTCCGAGTGGGCCTTGAGGATCAGCCGGTGGTGATCGAACTCCGTCGGCTTGTCTCCGGCGTTGTCATCGCGGAACTCCAGGTCGAAGTAGCCGGACAAATCGATCCCCGACGACCGCCGCGATTTGGAATCGACCACCATGTCGCTGGTCTTCTGTTCGATCAGATGCTCCAACTCATCGGCCCGCTGATCGGACTCGGCATCCTCGAGTTGACCCTTGGCCGCCACGAGGTCGGACTTCAGCGAGGACATCTCGACGGCCATGCGGGCCACCTGAGCCTCGAGCTTGCGGACGCGCTCCTCCTGGGTCTGAGCGGCGACCGGCGCCGCGACGACCAGGACACCAATGAACGCGAGGGCAGAACCTATCCCTTTGACAAAACTCACCTTACGATCTCCCAGGCGTGGCCCCATGCCACCGCATCTATTGATACTGAGAGCCAGTCTCAATATCAACGGCAATCAGCCAATCCTTTGGAATCACCGCGATGGGGTTCAACCGTCCGTGAGTTGACGGTTGTCGATCAGCCGAGCAGATCCGACAAACGCTGCCACGGCGACGAGGTCGCCGGCGCGGACCGGACCATCACGAACCGCGAGGGTCGCGGGGTCGCGAATCTCAAGGTAGTCGATCCGAACGAGCGGGCTCCGCCCGATGAACGCGCGAGCGAAGCCCATGAGGCGAGCTGCGTCCGTCTCCCCCGCTCGCCACGCCTCCTCCAAGGCCCCGAGAGTTCGGTTGAGCGCCGCCGCCTGTTCCCGCTCTTCGGGTGAGAGGTATCGATTGCGGCTCGACATGGCGAGGCCATCAGGCTCGCGCACGGTCGGGCACACCTCGATGCGCACCGGCACATCCAGATCCCGCACCATGAGACGAATCAGCAACGCCTGCTGGTAGTCCTTCTGCCCGAAAAACGCGACCTCCGGCCCTACCTGGTTGAACAGCTTCAGCACCACGGTCAACACGCCGCCGAAGTGAGTTGCCCGCGTGACGCCGCAAAGGACGTCTGTCGGTCCATCGAGCTCCACGCGGGTGCCGTAACCCTCCGGATACATCTCCCCCGTGCTCGGAATCCAGACATGCTGACACCCGAGATCGGCGAGGGCACCGATATCGTCGTCCAACATCTTGGGGTACGAACCGAGGTCCTCCCCCGGTCCGAATTGGCGCGGGTTGACGAAGATCGACGTCACGACCACATCGCACATGGAGAGGGCGCGCGCGACCAGAGACGCGTGGCCACCATGCAACGCTCCCATCGTCGGAACGAGCCCGATCGTCCGCCCCGCAGAGCGCTCGGCGTCGAGCCGCGCTCGCAATTCGGCGACGGTCTGCGAGACGACGACGGAGGAGCTCAACCGTTGGCCTCCGTCACGTCGCGCCACCAACCGGTCGCCGCATGGAACACGATGCCCGTCGCACCGTCGTGCACGCTGGCCAGGTCGACCAGCGTGCGGCCACTGACTGGATGCAGGCGCGCGCCGACGAGCGCGGCAGCGGGCGCCATCACGAACGGTCGCTCCGCCATGGCCGGATGGGGGACGCTCAGCCCCGGCTCCTCGATGACGCGATCACCGTAGAGCAACAGGTCGAGGTCAAGCGTCCTCGGGGCGTCCTTGACCGTACGAATCCGCCCGGCGTCCCGCTCTATGTCGAGCATGAACCGCAGCAAGACGCTCGGCTCGAGCGAGGTCTCCAGGGTCGCACACGCGTTGAGGAAGAGACCCTGATCCCGGGGGCCGCCCACCGGGTCCGTCTCGTACAAGGGGCTCACCGAGACCACTTCGATTCGGGGATGCCCGGAGAGGCGGTCGAGCGCGGATCGGAACCAGCCCTCGCGATCGCCGAGGTTGCTCCCGAGTCCGATCAGCACATCGGCCATGAGACGGTCCTCAGACGATGGGCTCTTCGCGTCCATGGAAACGCCGCCAGACCCAGACCAACGGTCCCCACGCCATGAACCCCACACACAGCGCCGGCACCATGATCTCAGGTTGCAGGACCACGACCCCCACCAGGAAGAGCAACAAGACCAGCGTGGGGAAGGTCTTTCTCTTCAGCACCCAGCTCGCCGCGTGGACGTACGGGAACCGGCTCACCATCAAGAACGCGAGCACCGGCATGAAATAAGGAAGCGCCATGTGGATCCACGAACGTCCCTCTGCGGGATCGAGCGAGATGTTGGCGTACGCCAGAGACGCGATGACCGCCGCGGCGGCCGGGGTGGGCAACCCCTCAAAAGCCTGATGAGACTCTTCGCCCGAATCCGTCTCCAGGTTGAAGCGCGCGAGCCTGAGGACCGCGCACGCGAGGAAGCCCACCGCGAGGACGAGAGATAGCTTGTGCCCGATGCCATCAGCGACACCGGTCTCGCTGGACTGGCACATGACCTTGAACAGCAGCGCGGGCGCCGCGCCGAAGCTGATGGCGTCACAGATCGAGTCGACCTGCGCGCCGAAGTCCGAGCTCGACCCCATACGCCGCGCGACCCAGCCATCCACCGCGTCGAAGAACATCGCGAGGAAGATCAGCCACACGGCCTTCTCGTACAGCGGGATGCGCGACGCGGCGTCCGGTGAGTGCATTGAGTCGGTGAGATAGGCGATGGCCAGGAAACCACTGAAGAGGTTCCCCAGAGTGACGAGCGTCGGCACCATCTCGACCGCGCGACCACCGCGACGACGGGGCGCGTCATCCGACCCGGGCTCGGCCTGGCTCTCGTCCTCGATGGATCCGACCTCGAACCGTTTCACTGTGCGACTCCTTCGGGCTCCCGTGAACACACACGCATGCGGGCGATGAGATCGCGACCACCGATCACGTGCTGGCCGACCGCGACGTCGATCGACGCGACGTGACCGCCCGGGATGTAGACCTCGGTTCGCGACCCCACCTTGATCATGCCGTACCGCTCGCCGGCGTCGAGGACTCGCCCCTCTTTTGCTGCACACACGATGCGGCGGGCGACGAGCCCGGCGATCTGCCGAACCAGCACGGGGAAGGTGCCGCCTTCTCCGTCAGCCACCAGCAAGCCCAGATCCTGAGCCTCATTGAGGTCCGCGCACGCAGGATCGCGGGCATCGAGAAACGCCCCTGGGCGATGCTCGGTGTGAGCGACCGTCCCCGCCACGGGAGACCGGTTCACGTGAACGTCGAACACGGACAGGAAGATGCCAATGCGCTTCGCGGGACCGCCGATGAACGGGACCTCTTCCACGTCGATGATGTCGGTGACCTTGCCATCGGCCGGCGCGAGGACGACCCCGGGACCCACGGCCTCAGGTTGACGGTTCGGGTCGCGGAAGAAGTTCATGATGAACAGCCAGGTCGCCCCCGCCAGCAGCGCGACCACCGGACCGGCCGGAGCCGGGATCCACGCCACGCCCGCCACCCCTGCGAAGCCGAGCAAGGCGGTGAACAGGAATATCTCCGGGAGGCCGTGCGGGGTCAGCGGAATGCGCATGGGAAAGTCCATGCTACGCGGGGCCTGGAGGCGACGAAAGGCCGCGAGGACGGTTGGTCCATCCGACCCCGGAACCGCCTATCGCAGGCTGCGCTGCTGCTCCAATACGTAGTCGGGCAGGCGATCCAGTACGCCGTGGACCACGCCAGCGGCCGCCGCGAACTGCCCGGAGCTCCATCGCCCCTTGTTCCACACGATGATGCTCCGGTCGTCGAACTCCAGGGAGTGCCGCGGCGCCGCAAGGAGATACTCCATCGTGCGAGCGTGGATGACGTCGTATGCCCACTTGCGGTCGGGAGACTTGACGAAGAAGCGCTTGCTGAACTCCGCGGACTCGAAGTCGATGTCGTCGTAGCCGAACGCCGCCTTCACCTTGTCGAAGAACCCCTCAGGGCGGATGAACAGGGGCTTCAGAACGAAGTCCGGGTCGATGATCGCCGCGGAGAAGTAGTGGTGGTGCGTCTGTCGTTGCCCCTTCGAATTCGTCGAGTGAGTCTCGTAGTGGTAATCGAATGCGATGAGGCCGCGGTCCATCCAGCGGCCGCGCATGATGTTGAACGCATAGCGGCGCGATCCCTCGTGGAGGCAGTCGAACTCAGGATATCGATCGTCCATCCCCGAGTCGCGAGCTTCACTGAACACCAAGCCGTGACGCGCCGCCCATGCGGCGAGCGCAGCCTTACGCTTCTTCTCCGCGAGATGAGCGAAGACCGCCACGGCGATCACCAGCGCCACGCCGAGGACGACCAGGACCACGGCGCCGCCTCCCATGCCCAGCAGCATCACGATCCGGACCCGCTCGATCCGATGTCGACCTCCGGGACCTCACGCACCCCCGCGTCCTCGACCTCGAAGAACTCGCGGCGGCTAAACCCGCCCATGTTCGCGACGATGTTGGAAGGGAACACCTCGACGCGGTTGTTCATGTCGCGCACGTTGGCGTTGTAGAAGCGCCGCGAGGACTGGATGCGGTCCTCGGTGTTCGACAGCTCGCGCTGCAGGGCCAGAAAATTGCCGCTCGCCTTCAGGTCCGGGTAGGACTCGGAGACGACGAACAGGCCGCGCAGCGCGCGGACCAGGCCGTTCTCGGCATCGGCCTGCTGGGACGGGGTACCGGTCACGGACTGAGCCCGCGTGCGCGCCGCCACCACCGCGTCGAACGTCTCACGCTCGTGCTTCGCGTACCCCCTCACGACCTCGACCAGGTTGGGGATGAGGTCGTGCCGGCGCTTGAGCTCGGTGTCGATCCCCGACCACGACTCGTTGCAATGGTTGCGCAAGCGCACCAGACCGTTCCACGTGCCGATCAGCCAGATGAGCACGACGAGGACAGGGACACCGATGAAGAGAAGGGGTTCCATTACTTGCTCGCTAACATGTCTTCTATCAAAGACTCGAATCGACGGCGCAACCGGTCGTGCGCTTCCCTCGTCGCGGGTCCGGAGAAGCCCTGATGGACACCCCGGATTCGGCCCGCACCGTCCATGAAGATCGTGGTCGGGTAGGAACGGATGCGATCGAGGAGGCCGAGGCGATCCGTAGCCTTGTTCTTGTCCGACAACCCGGCGATCAGCACCGGAAACCGTGCGCCATGACGCTCGCGGAACGTCTTCACCTGCCTGGCGCTGCGCGCGTGATCATCCGTGTGTTCGAACGCGAGACCGAGCACGCGGAGCCCCTTGTCGGCATAACGCCGGTGGAGCTCGGCCATGTACGCGCCGTGGTCGTGGCAGTTCGGACACCACGTGCCGAACACCTCGATCAACCGGGCCTTGCCTTGGAACGCTGGATCATCGAGCGACCGCTGCTTCCCGTCGAGATCCGTGAACGTGACCTTGGAGAGATCGGCGCCCTCGATCCAGCTCGTCAGCTTCCAGCAATCCGGGAGCCGGGCGCTCGCGTCGCGCTTGCCCGACAGCTTCTCGTGCCAGGTCCCGGACGACCAGAAGTCCCCGGACATCGTCCCGTCCGCCCCCGAACGCACGTGAAAGAGGAAGGCGTGAGCGCCGTCGAAGCACGAGAGCCGCGTGACCCCTCGGTCCACGTTTCCAGCCAGATAGCGGTAGTCGCCCAGCGTCGTCATGAACGTGCCCGTCACCGCGTAAGGGGGTGACTTCGCGGCCGTGAACAACCCGACCGCCGGATCCTCGGACGACGCGAACCGCACGGCCCAACGGCCGTCGATCCACGACGGGTCGTGAGCGGCGCCGCTGACGGGGAAGCGGCTCGGCGAGGTCGAGGTCACCACCTTCATCCGCGAAGCCTTCCCGGCACCGCGCACCTTGGTCCAGGTGCCGTGCAATCGCTTCTCCCGACTGTCGACCCGCAAGACGACCTGCGAGTCGTAGTGCGTGAAATCCAGCACGAGCTCGTCGCCCCATGTCACGCGCGGGATCTCGATCCGCTCAGGGCCGTTCTCGATCCAGCCGCGCAGGCGCCCCCCCGCGGCGTCAAGGATCAGCCCGAACGGGAGCTCGCCCCCGGGGCACTCAATCGCGAGCGCGTGCCGACCCATCGGCCAGCCCTCTTGCGCGCGGGCGCCACAGGCGATGATCAGCAGGAGGGAGAAGAACCTCATGAGCGCATCCTAACGACTGCCCTCTCCCCCCGGCTCGCCGCGACGCCCTTACGCGCGGTCGTCGTCCAACCCCATCATGTAGCCGCCGGCGACCTCGATGTCCTGCCCGGTGACATACGACGCGCCATCGCTGGCGAGCCACGAGACCGCGTCGCACACATCGTCGAGGCGACCGGCGCGGCCGAGGGGGACGCGGGTGGCGAAATCGGCGGGGAGGNCCACGCTGTTCTCGAGCTGACCGGGGGACACCATGTTCACGCGGATGCCGCGCGGCCCGAGGACCTCCGCGAACGTGCGGGTCACCACCAGCAACCCCGTCTTGGACACGACGTAAGCGAGGTTGTCCGCGGACGCGGCCAGAGCATTGAGGCCGCTGTACCCGATATTGACGATGCTGCCTCCTGCTTCCGGGAAGAGCGGAGCGGCGGCCCGGATCAACTCGAACGGCCCCAACAAGTTAGTCGCGAGCGTGTCTTCGAACGCGCCGCGCTCGTAGGTCATGGGGTCGGCGATGTCGTAACGGCCCACGTTGTTGACGAGCACGTCGAGCCGCCCCGATGCGTCCTGCACCGCCGCGACGATGTCCTGCACNCCAGCTTCCGTCGCCAGGTCCCCCTGGACACGCGACGCGGTCCCGCCAGCAGCGCGGATCGCCTCCTGCACCTCGACGGCCTCATCCTCAGAGGTCCGGAAGTGCACCCAGACCGCGTGGCCTTCCCGCGCGAGGCGCTCGACGATCGCGCGCCCGAGGCGCCTGGCCGATCCCGTTACGAGGGCGACCTTCATACCTGCCGCTCCTTTTCGAACGAGACCGCGGTGTGGGCCGCCGCCTCGACCGCGTCGGGCTTCTTGATCGTCAGCTTGACGCGGGTCACTCCCGGCCACCGGTCCAGGATCAAGTCACACCCCTCAACAGCCATGGTCTCGATGAGCTGGAACCGTCTCTCGCGGATCCAGTCCGTGAGCACCTCCGAGACCTCGGCGTAGTCGACGGTCGTCGTCACGTCCTCGGTGGCCGCTGGGGCGCCGAAGTCGTGCCCCAGCTCCACGTCAACGAGGAGGTCCTGCTCGTTCTCGCGCTCGTGCGGGAGGATCCCCACGATGCACGTCACGCGGAGGTCCGCNACCTTGATGGTCCCCTCCCGTGGTAGCTCCAGCAGCTCGGACACGAGGTGGCGGGTCGGGTCGTTGAGATCCAACTCCATCGCCTCGTCGAGCGTCGCCCACCTGGCTTCGCTGGCCTCGTAGTTGAGACGCACCTCGCCGCCCGGGGTCGTACCGACGAAGTTGAGCAACAGGAAATGGCGGGGCTTGTAGAACTCGGGGTGACGGATGGCATCCATGGCCAGCACGAACTCCACGTCCTCCGCGTCGAGCCCGGTCTCTTCCTTCACCTCTCGAACGAACGCGTCGTCCATGGGTTCGTCACCGCGGACCTTCCCGCCCGGCGTGCCCCACTTGCCGCACCACTTGTCGGTCTTGATGAACAGGGCCCGCCCATCCGGGCGAAACACCAGGCCGCCGGAGGTGACAATCGGCCGGTCTTCCACGTCCAGAGAGGCCTCCACATCGAGGTGATGGATGAGGCCCGCGGTCTCATGGAAGAGGTGGTCCGGATAGGCCTCTCTCAGCGGCTGGGCGTCCGTGTAACCCCACGTCACCGCAGCGGCCTGGACCCCCGCCGCCTGGCCGGCGACGACGTCATGTGGCGTGTCCCCGATGAACATGGTCTCCATGGGGTCACACCCATGGCGCTCGAGGAGCGCCGGCAGATGATCGCGCTTGTCGAACGCGCCTCCGACGACCTCGGTGAAGAGGGCCTCGAGGCCCATGGCGCCGAGGGCGCCGGTTATCAGGCTCCCCTGCAACGTCGACAGGACGTAGAGGCGGTGATCCCGGCTCAGCCGCGTGAGCACGGCCGGCAGCCCCTCGAACATCCTCACCTCACCGAGCCGCTGCGCGTACGCACCGAAGAACCACCGGTCGATGTCCGCCACCGCTGCGGCCGGGCAGTGCTTCCCGTAGAAGCCGTCGACGGGGATCGTGAACTCGGCGCGGTAGGTCTCCCAGTCGATGGACCCGCCGCCGAAGTGTGCGACGCAGTCGCGGGTCAGCTCGAACGTGAGCCGCTCATCGTCAGCCAGCGTCCCTGACCAGTCGAAGACGAGATCCATCAGGCGGGCTCCGGGATCGCGTCCTTCAGGCCCAGGTACCGCTTNACGCCGTAGACTCCGAGATAGATGAGCGGCGTATCAATGACGGCGAGGGCCATCTTGTAGACGTAGATCGTCAGCATGATCTCGACGCCCAACCAGAACTCCATCCCGAATCCCCAGTAGAACAAGATGGAATTTACGATGGCCGTGTCAATGAGCTGGGACGTCATGGTCGAGCCGTTATTGCGCAGCCACAGATGTCGGCCCTTGGTCCACCGCTTGATCATGTGATAGATGCGAACGTCCCACAGCTGCGCGGTCATGTAGGCGAGCATGGATCCGAAGAGCAGGACGCCGTTAATCGAGAAGACGGAATCGAACGCGTTCTGGTATTCGGCCACGCCCTGATAGCCGAACGCGTTGCCCTCTGCGACCCAGGCCGGAGACCCGGTCACGTGAAGCGCTATCTGCACGACGAGAAGCATGATGAAGCTCATGCCGAACCCGACGAGCACCATGAAGTTCGCGCGACGCTTGCCCCAGATTTCGGAGACGACGTCCGTCAGCCAGAAGGTCAGGGGGTAAGTGATGATGCCGGTCGTCAACGTATCCCCGCGCCACGGCGAGAGGAACAGCTTCACACCGACGATGTTGGTCAGCACCAGAAGGACGCTGAATGCGGACGCGAGGACGAGGAACAGGACCTCGTCTTTCGGGTAGGGCTTCTTTGCCAGGTACATGGTCGGGCCAGGATAACGGGAACCTATGGACAGGGCCCCTGCCCCGTGCCATAACCAAACCATGTTGCGCATCGCTCGCACCAAAGCCCGTGAAGTCCTCGACTCGCGGGGCAACCCGACCATCGAGGTCGAGGTCAGGCTGGAAAACGGGGCGGTGGGGAGAACGATCGTCCCCAGCGGTGCGTCGACCGGGGCCCACGAGGCGGTGGAGTTGCGGGACGGCGGCACCCGCTACGGTGGCAAAGGTGTTCTCCAGGCCGTCGAAAACGTGGGCGAGAAGCTGGGCCCGGCGATCAAAGGCAAGGACGCCTACGACCAGCCCAACATCGACCTGATCCTGTGCGGGGTCGACGGGACCGAGAACAAGAGCCGGCTCGGAGCCAACGCCATCCTAGGCTGCAGCTTGGCGTGCGCGCACGCCGCGGCGACCGCCATGGACGTGCCCCTGTACCGCTACCTCGGGGGCGCCCAGGCGCGGCTCCTGCCGTACCCGATGATGAACATCCTCAATGGCGGAGCCCACGCTGATAACAACGTGGACATCCAGGAGTTCATGATCATGCCCACGGGGGCGTCGAGCTTCCGTGAGGCCCTCCAGTGGGGTGCGGAGGTCTTCCATGGGCTCAAGGGGGTGCTCGCTGCCCGTGGCCTCAACACGAACGTCGGCGACGAAGGCGGCTTCGCCCCGAACCTGGGCAGCAACACGGAGGCCCTGGACCTCTTGCTCGAGGCCATAGAGAAGGCAGGGCGGACGCCGGGAGAGGACATCGAGATCGCGCTCGATTGCGCCGCCAACGAGTTTCACAAGGACGGCCAGTACACCCTCGAGGCCGAGGGGAAGACCCTCGACGCGGCAGGGATGGCGGAGATCTACTCGGCGTGGGTCGACTCCTACCCCATCCGATCCATCGAAGATCCGCTATTCGAGGACGACTGGGGCGGCTGGAAGATCCTGACAGATGCCATCGGCGACAAGGTCCAGGTGGTCGGCGACGACCTGTTCGTCACCAACGTGACCCGCCTCGAGCGAGGCATCGGCGAGGGCATCGCCAACGCGATCCTCATCAAGGTGAACCAGATAGGGACCCTGTCCGAGACCTTCGAGGCGGTCAACCGGGCCGCGAGGGCCGGCTACAGGAGCGTCATCAGCCATCGATCGGGCGAGACCGAGGACACGAGCATCGCCGATCTCTCCGTCGCGGTGAACGCCGGACAGATCAAGACAGGTGCCCCCTGTCGCACCGACCGGGTCGCCAAGTACAATCAGCTGCTGAGGATCGAAGAGCACCTCGGCGGCGCCGCCAGCTACGGCTGGTAGGGGCCCCGGGAGCGCGGGCTGGGCCCGCCGTACTCGTCGGATTCGACCTCACGGGGGAGGCACCATGAGCGAACGCGCGCCGATCGGCAGCACACGCACCGTCCTCTGGCTCGGGATCCTGTCCCTGGGCATCTGGCTCTTCTTCGAGGGCCTGGAGGCCCGCAGCGAGCAGCTCGAGACCCGTCGGATCGTCCGGGACTTCAAGGAGCGCAAGGACGTTCTCGAGAATGACCGGGACAAGGTCCGCGGCACGATCACCCTGATCAAGGGCAACGACCCTGCCGCGGTCAAAGGCGCGCTGCAGAAGGAAGGCTACATTGAGGAAGGGCGCGTGGCGATCGACGAACCCCCGCGAGCAGCCCGGAAGCGCTGAGCGCGGACACCCCAGCGACGTATCCGCTGTTAGAATTTGCACTTCCCCACGGCGCGAAGAGAGATTCCCACCATGACCGATGTCCAGACCGGCGGCGATATGGAAGCGGTGAAGCGGCTCAGCGAGGCGTACGCCCGGCTAAAGAGCGAGCTCGCCAAGGTGATCGTCGGCCAGGAGCAGGTGATCGACGAGGTCCTGACTACGATCTTCGCGCGCGGCCACGGGCTGCTGGTCGGGGTCCCCGGGCTCGCCAAGACCCTCCTGATCTCGACGCTCTCCGAAGCCCTGAACCTGTCCTTCAATCGCATCCAGTTCACCCCGGACCTCATGCCGTCGGACATCACCGGCACCGAGGTCATCCAGGAGGACAAGGCGACCGGCCAACGGGAGTTCAAGTTCATCCAAGGCCCGGTGTTCGCGAATGTCGTCCTGGCGGACGAGATCAACCGGACACCGCCCAAGACGCAGGCATCACTGCTCGAAGCGATGCAGGAGCACCAGGTGACAGCTGGTGGCACGCGGCACGCGCTGCCAGAGCCGTTCTTCGTGCTGGCGACCCAGAACCCGATCGAGCAGGAGGGAACCTATCCCCTGCCCGAGGCCCAGCTCGACCGCTTCATGTTCATGATCCACGTCGGCTACCCGTCAGCAGACGAGGAGTTGAAGATCATCCAGGAGACAACGTCGGCGAAGGAGACGAAGCTCGGCCAGGTGCTGGACGGCGACGACATCCTCGCCTTGCAAGACCTGGTTCGCAAAGTCCCCGTCGCCGACCACGTCGTCAACTACGCCCTCGAGTTCTCGCGCCGCACGCGAGTGACTCAGGAAGAGTCCCCGGACTTCGTCAAGCAATGGGTGGCGTGGGGATCCGGGCCGCGGGCCAGCCAGTACCTGATCCTCGGCGCCAAGGCGCGAGCGATCCTCAACGGCCGGACCTTCGTCAGCGGCGAGGACATCCGGGCCGTCGCTCACCCTGTGCTCAGGCACCGCATCATCTGCAATTTCAGCGCAGAAGCCGAGGGGATCACCTCAGACACCATCGTGGACAAGCTCATCGAGAGCATCCCGCGCGCCGACGCCGACGCCGGGACAACGGCCTGATGGCTGAGGACTACAGCAAGTACCTCGACCCCAAGGTCCTCAACAAAGTCGGGAACCTCGAGGTCAAGGCCCGCCTCATCGTCGAGGGATTCATGTCCGGGCTGCACGAATCTCCGTACAAGGGGTCCTCGGTGGAGTTCGCCGAACACCGAGAATATGTACCCGGGGACGACCTCCGCTACCTTGACTGGAAGGTCTACGGGAAGAGCGACCGCTACTACATCAAGGAGTTCGAAGAGGAGACGAACCTCAAGGCTTACGTCGTCGTCGATACTTCGAACTCGATGGCCTACGGCACCAATGGGGTCACCAAGCTCGAATACGCGAAGTACGTGGCGGCCTCACTCCTTTATCTCGTCCAGAGACAGCGGGACGCTGGCGCGCTCGTCACGTTCGGCGAGGGTGTCCGCACGTTCCTTCCGCCATCCAGCAGCCAGGCTCACTTCCGAAACTGCCTCTCCGAACTCTCATCTCAAGAACCCGAAGGGGACACGGACCTCGGCGCGATCTTCAACGAGGTCGCCGAGAGGCTCCGCAGCAAGAGCCTGGTCGTGGTCTTGAGCGACCTCTTCGACGAAAACGAGGAAGGGCTCATGCGCGGCCTGCACCGCATGGCCCACCGAGGACACGACGTCATCGTCTTCCACGTCCTCGACGGCGACGAGCTGGAGTTCCCGTTCGAACGCATGACGCGCTTCGAGGGCCTGGAGATCGACGAGAAGTTGCTCGCCGACCCACGCGCGCTCCGCGAGGCATATCTCGAGGAGCTGGGCGCGTTCCAGACGCGCATCAAATCGGCCTGCCTGGGCGGCCGCATGGACTACCAGGTGCTGGACACGTCGCGGCCTCTGGACCTCGCGCTGAGCACGTACCTCGCGCAGCGAACGGGAACGAGGTAGGGCATGGGCAGTATCTTCGGGCTGCCGGGAATGCTGTTCTGGGGAACGGCCGCGTCTATCCCCATCCTCATCCACCTGTTCGCGCGCCAGCGATACAAGAAGGTCCCCTGGGCCGCCATGGGGTTCTTGCTGCGCGCGTTCAAGAAGACCCAGCGGCGTATCCGCCTCGAGCACCTTCTGCTCCTCCTGCTACGCATCCTGGCGATCCTCCTGTTCGTCCTCGCGCTCGCCGATCCCAAGCTCAACCCGGGCGCGATCGTCGGTGGACTCGGCGACGTCCCTCGTGAAGTCGTCGTGGTCGTCGACAACAGCTACAGCATGGCTCTCACCGAATCGGACGGCCGAACGCCTATGGTCCGGGCGAAGGAGCAGATCAAGAAGCTCATCGACGATCTCCAGCAGGAGCGGGGCGACACGGTGACGCTCGTGCTCGCGGGCAAGCCCGCGACCTTGAGCCTGAAGGGGGTCTCCGACCTGCAGCGCGTCCGGACAGCGATCGAGGAGGTCGAGGTCGGAGACGGGGCCACCGATCTCATCGGTGCATTCCGCAGCTGCGTCGCGGCGCTCGACGACCTCCAGGAGGGCGCGGAGGTGTTCCTGTTCTCCGACCTCCAAAAGATCGGCTTCAGCCCCCCATCGGACGCCCCCAAAGCCGACGACGCCGAAACGCCGAACGCCGGGAAGCCTCAGCAACTGCTCGCGTCGCTGGTGCAGGAGATCCGCGCCCGAGAGGCGACATTGAACATCGTGGCTCCGGCGGGCGCTACCACCGACAACGTCGCCATCGTGGCCATCAAGAAGCGCAGCAAGGCGGCCGTCACCGGGTCGCCCACCGCGGTCACCGTGACCCTGCGGAACTTCGGAGGCCGCCCTCAGGGCGGCGTCGTGCGGCTGTTCGTCGACGGGGCGACAGAACCGATCGACTTCCGAGACATCGACGCGATCCCCCCGGGCGCCCTCTACTCCGTCGACTTCCGACACGTCTTCCGCACGCAGGGGAGCCATTATGTCGAGGCTCGGTTCTTCTCCGACGGATTGGAGAAAGACAATCGTCGCGGGCTCGCACTGGAGGTCCGCCGCAAGATCAGCGCCCTCGTGGTCGACGGCGACCCCAGCCCCGAACCCGGCGAGTCCGAGTCCTTCTTCTTCAACGCCGCCATGAGCCCCGGTAGCGATCGAGAAACGGACACCGAATTCGACGTCGAGATCGTTCAGGAGGTGACGTTCGACGGCAAGGATCTGAAGGCCGTTGATCTGTTGGTCCTCATGGACGTCGCCCTGATCTCGACACGACGCGCGGAGGAGATCCACAGCTTCGTCGAAGAAGGGGGCGGGCTGCTGATCTTCGTCGGCGACAAGACACAGCCCGCGATGCTGAACCAGCGGCTGTGGAAGAACGGTAGCGGCGTGCTGCCCGCCGGGCTACGCACCGCCGAAGGCGAGGATATGTTCATGGAGTTGCCGTTCCAGATCACGCGGCCAGATCTGGAGCACCCAGCCCTGCAGTACTTCTCCGATCCCGCCGTCGCCCCATGGCTGACTGACGCGACCCCGATCTACCGGTACTTTCGACTCGAGATGGGCGCCGAAGATCCGGCGATCCGCGTGCTCGCTTCCATCGACCGCCCCAAGGCCGGCCTCCCGGCCCCGGAGCCTCTGATCGTGGAAAAAACGACCGGGAAGGGTCGGTGCGTCCTCATCGCGACCGCCGGCGGCGATGAGAACTGGGGCGGCATGCAGGCGCTCCCCACCTACCTGCTGCTCGTCCGTGAACTGTCGTACTTCCTCACCCGCCGGGAACAACGGCACGAGAACCTCGCGGTAGGCCAGTCCTACGAGCGCATCTTGAAGTCGTTCGTGCGTGAGGTCGTGGTCTCACACGACGGCGAGCAGCTCAGCGTCATCAAGCCTCTGGCGCTCGAGGGTGACCGCGGCTACGAGTTGAAGACGTCCAGCATGGACAAGGCCGGGATCTATCGACTCGATCTGCAACGCCGATCCGGAGAGGAGAGCGAAGGCCCCAACCCCATACACGTGGCCGTCAACGTCGACCCCGTCGAAGCCGACCTGGCGCGCGTCGACGAGCCATACATCACCGCTAGTTTCCCGGGAGAAGGCGTGAACGTCGTCTCTGGCGTCGAGGACGCGGAAGAGGCCGCGGCGGCGAACCGCGACGGGCGTGCGTGGTGGTGGGCCCTGCTCCTCGGCGCGGCCGTGCTCGCCCTGGAGACGGCCCTGTCCCAGATCTTCGGCCTCCGGGCAAGGAGCAGCGACGCATGACCTGGCTGCTTGAATCCGACGTCGTCTCCGAGGGGCTGGTGTTTCGCAGCGCGCCCCCCACCTGGGTGATGTTCCTGGTCATCCTCCCGGCGCTGTTGGCGTTCTGCGCGCTGTTCTACCGACTCGGCCGCGAGGGTGTCCCGGGGTTGGTGCGTCACGGCCTGACGCTCTTGCGGATCGCCGTCCTCGTGTTCGTCGCCATGCTACTCATGGACCCCGCCATCCAGACGACGGTGGTCGAACGCAAGCCGACCCTGACCGTCGTCCTGCTGGATGTCAGCGCGTCCATGGACCACCGCGACGGCTACGCAACCAACCCAGCGCTCGCGGAGGCGCTGCGCGACGCGGGGGATCTACCGCCCGGCACGCCGCTGGAGACGTTCTCACGGCTCGATCTCGTGAAGAAGATCCTCAACAGCGGCGACGTCCCCTTCCTCGAGAAGCTCGGCGAAGAGAACCGTCTACGTCTTTACTCGTTCGGCGAACGACTTCAGGGCATCTCTAGCATCGCCGAGGTCGAGGCCCGCGACCGGGTGACCACCCTCGGCACCACGCTCCAGCGCATCCTCGACGAACCGGAGGTGAAGAGCTCTTCTGTCGGTGGAATCGTGCTCATCACGGATGGCAAGAACACATCCGGGCCACCCCCTGAAGACATCATCGACGTGGCCGTTCGACGCAAGATCCCCGTCCATTGCATCGGCGTGGGTGACCCCCGCGCCCTCAAGGACATCGAGCTCACGTCGGTGCTGCACTCGAGCGTCGTCCTCGTCGAGGACACGGTCAGCCTCGACTTGAAGATCCGCCATCGCGGCTTTCCCGGGCAGGATATAACGCTGCAGATCCTCGACGACGGGAACGTCATCCATCGCCAGCGCGTGACCCTCGCCGCGAGCGAGGAGGACCAGCCGTTCCGCATGCTCTACCGGCCGCTCTCCGAGGGGCGCAAGCGCTGGACCGTGCGCGTTCAGCCCGTACCTGGAGAGCACACTGAGGACAACAACTCCCGCGTCATCGAGATCCTCGTCAAGGACGAGAAGATCAAGGTCCTCTACGTCGAGTCGTTCCCGCGCTGGGAGTATCGCGGCCTCAAGGACTTCCTCATTCGGGCCGACGACGCGTTCGTGTGCCAGTGCCTGCTGCTCGAGGCCGACCACGGCTTCCCGCAAGAGACGACCTACGGCGTGAGGGACCTGCAGCCACTTCAGGAATTCCCGGCGACGCGAGAGGATCTCTTCTGGTACGACGTCATCATCTTCGGTGACGTCGACCCCATGAGCGACAAGTTCTCGGGAGCCGACCCGGAGAAGGCGCGCGAGATCATGAATCTCGTCAAGGAGTTCGTCGCCGAGGGCGGCGGCTTCGCCATGATCGCGGGCGACCGATTCAGTCCTCGCGCGTTCAAGGACACCCCCCTGCAGGACGTGCTGCCAATCCTGATCGACCCCAGCGAGCAGGTCGGGGGCGGCGACGAGCTGGGATTCCGCTGCAAGCTCACCCCCCTGGGGGCCAATCACCCCGTCACCCGCATCGACGACGACGAGCGGGACCCGGAGCGCAACCGGCGGATCTGGGAGAAGCGCGACGAGCCGGGTGGCCTCGAAGAAAACTACTGGTTCTCTCGGGTAAAGAAGGCGAAGCCCGGCGCCATGGTNCTCGCCGTTCATGAGAATGAACGCAACGCCCATGGGCCGTACCCGCTGCTNGTCGCGAGCACCTACGGCGAGGGCCCGGTGTTCTTTACCGCCTTCGACGACACGTGGCGCTGGTTCGCCTGGCAAGGGCCGTTCACGCACCATCGCTTCTGGGGCAACGTGGTCCGACACCTGGCCCGGGCGCGCCTGTTTCAGGGCGACAAGCGATTCCGCCTCGTGTCAAACCGCACCGTTTATCAGCAAGGCGACCTGATCACGCTCACGGCTCACGTCAAGGACCGCACGTTCCGCCCCGCCGACAAGCCGGATCAGGAAGTGATCCTGGAGCACCCCAAGTCGTCGGAACGCCGCGAGACCTTGCACCTCAGACGCGTCCAGGCGGGGGTCTTTGAACACTCGTTCCACGGGGCTGTTACGGGCGACTACCACGCGTGGATCCAGCCCGAAGACGCGCTCTCTGATGACAAGATCTCCCCCATCTCGTTCCGGGTGACCGTGTCCGACGTCGAGCGGCGTGAGCCCATACTCGCAGAGCCGACGCTGCGGACCCTCGCGGGTCGCACGTCCGGCAGCTACGCCACGCTCGACGGCGCACGGAGCCTGTTAGAGGGTGTCGCGACGGGAACGGTGGAGATCCCACGTCAACGACGATTCACACACCTGAGGGACGGCACGAGCCCGTGGCTCCGCTGGCTCCCCATCGTCTTCCTGACGCTGCTCACGATCGAGTGGATCGTCCGGAAGCGCTTCCGATACCTATAAGCCGTCCCGGAGACGGCCGNCCCGGAGNTNCTCGCCCACCGCGGGACCCGCTGAAGCGAGCGGCGAGAACAGGTGCCCCCACGTTAGGATGCAGACGATGGACTCAGACGAGCAAGACAGCCTGCTGGGGCAACGCGTCGGCAAGGACGGAAGGCTGGAGCTGCAGCGGCAACTCGGCGAGGGTGCCAGCGGCTCCATCTGGCTCGCCCAGGACCACAAGCGCGACCGCCTTGTGGCTGTGAAGTTCCTTCACCTGAGCATGCTCGACAATGAGAACCTGCGCGCCCGCTTCCTGCGCGAGGGCAAGACCTTCGGCAAGCTGCGACACGACAACCTCGTCCGCGTGCATGGGCTCGGGCACCACCACGGACAGCCGTATCTCGTCATCGAGTACGTCGATGGCCAGACGCTCTGGGATCTCATCGAACGAGGGTGGCTGTTCGAGCCGGACCAGGCCCTCGCCATCGCCCGTGACATCGCATCGGGGCTCGCCGCTGCCCACGCGGCGGGCGTCATTCACCGGGACCTGAAGCCGTCGAACATCATGATCCGCGAAGAGGATCAACGGGTGAAGGTGCTCGACTTCGGCATCGCCAAGGACCTCCACGCTGACACGGCGATCACCCGGATAGGCGCCTATATCGGCACGCCGGCCTACTCCGCCCCGGAGCAGATTCTCGGAGAGCAGATCGACCCGAGAACCGACATCTACTCACTTGGAGTGATCCTCTACGAGCTTCTGACCGGCCCCCTGACGCTGGCAGGGCGGCAGACTACCGAGATGTTTCGTGCCACGCTGAATGAACGGAACATACCGCTCGGTGACCTCCACGCGCACGTCAGTCGTCCTGTCGCGCGACTGATACAGCGCATGACGCGGCGCCGCGCCGAACGGCGCCCGCCCGACATGGACAACGTGCGCGAGGAATGCGTGCGATTGATCGGCGTCATGCGCGATGATGTGTCCGGCGGAGACAAGACCGCCATCCGAACAGTCCTGCGGGACCTGTTCGAGTCAGAATGAGGCCACAGGAATGCACGACGTCCCCGAGATAGACATCCACGCCGCGAAGGCGGCCCTCGACGCCCAGTCGGCCACCTTCGTCGACATCCGTGATCCCCAGAGCCACGCCACCGGACATATCCCTGGCTGCCGGCACATCACCAGCCAGGAGGACGTGGACGCCCTGGGGGAAGAGCTGAAAAGCGACGCCCCGGTCATCGTCTACTGCTACCACGGCAACTCCAGCAAGGGCGCCACGCTGTTTCTGAAGCAGAAGGGGTTCAAGAACGTGCAGAGCATGGCCGGGGGCTTCGAAGCGTGGCGGGCCGCATACCCCGTCCAGCAATAGCCCTGGAGCCGCCCTCCAGAAGTGCGCGGAAGATCGAGGTGCGCGGCAGCCGATCCGTATAGTGGCTACGCGAGGTTGGAAATGAAGACGAGGCATCACCCCAATTACGGTTGGATCCTGCTCATAGCAGTCACCGGCGGCGTCCTGGCCACCCCGGTCAGCGCCCAGTTCCACACCAGCAAGGTCTCGGTCCCAGACGACCTCGTGGTGCGCCAGCACCTCACCCGAGCCCAGGACGCACTTGAGCAAGGCGACGCGCCGCGGGCGATCCGCACCTGGCAAGACATCCTTGATCGGCTCTCCGGCAAGGTCGTTGAATCTCACCGAGCCGCCCGGATGGGGACCGAGACCGACGCGGTCATCGATGGGGATCGGTTCCAGGGCGTCCGGGATCGCGTCATGGAGTTGATCCGCGCGCTCCCCGGACAAGGCCTCCTTCAATATCGAAAGATGATGGGGCCCAAGGCCCGTCGCCTGCTCGCGGATGGGATCGCCAAGGAGGACGAGGGGCTGCTTCGCGAGTGCGCGCGGCGGTACCTGCTCACCGACAGCGGACGCGGCGCCCACTTCGCGCTGATCGACCTGCTCATCGAGCATGGTCGATTCGAGGAGGCCCGCGTCGCGGCAAAGCGCCTCCGGCACAACCTCACCGAGGCCGAGCTCGCGGGACCGATCGGTATCCAGATCCTCGCGCGCGAGGGGCTGGCGCTTTGGGGTGCCGGACGCATGGCCGAGCTCAAGCAGACAGTCACGGTCGCGCGGGAAAACGCCAACGGAAAGGACATCGCTGTCGGCGCTGACCAGGTCGATGTCGTCGCCTTCCTCGAGGCGCTCGCGGACAGGGTCGCCACCCAACGCACGGACAGCCCGCAGATCCGACCCGAGATCAAGGTCGTCCGACAGCGGATCTGGAACCGTGCGTTTCTGCGCAACACGGACACATCGGGGAGCACACCCATGTTTGGCGGGCGCTCGCGCAGCCATTGGGTCAACCACTTCCCCGTCGTCCCCAACATCAAGGACGGCGTCGTTTACTACTGTGACGGACGCTTCCTACGTGCCCGCAGCCTGTTCACTGGCAACGAACTGTGGCCTGGCATCCCCAGCCTGCTTCCGGAGTTCTCAGGACAACAGAACCGCAACCTGCACTACCACTCTGTCGTCGACGACGACCTCGTCTTCAGCTACGTCCAGGGTAAGCCCGCCATGGAAGGCCAGAGGGCGTGGCAAGGGTTCGAGCCGATCGAGACCATCCCCGCGCACAAGCTGATCGCCGTCGATCGGAACACCGGTGAAGTCCGCTGGTCCCACATGAACTTCACCGGGCGGACTCCAGACGAGACCGCCTTCATCGAGCGGCTGACCATCAATCAGCCGCCCCTCGTCATCGGCGACACGCTGTATGCCGCTGGCAACGTGCTCATGGGCGTGTTCCACCAGTGGATCTGTGCGTTCGATCGTGGGAGCGGACAGATCAAGTGGAAGACGTATACGGGCGCCGGCCAGATGGAGCTGAACATGTTCGGGAACCCCGTGAAGGAGGGGGTCCCGGGCCATGTCGCCGAACACGAAGGAGTCCTCTACTACAGCACGAACATCGGCGTGATCTGCGCCGTTGATGCGGTCACCGGCACGATCATCTGGGAGTCTGCATACGTGCAGGAGGGCATCCCCTCGACCGACAGTCCAATCACGCGAGAGCGTCACCCCGGGTGGATGCCGAGCCGGCCCGCCATCGTCGAAGACAAGGTGTTCATCGCACCCACGGATTCGATGAACCTCTACGCCTGCGCCAAGGACACCGGCGAGCTCTCGCGGGTCGGCATCGGCACGCGGACTGCCACGAGCAAGAACCACTACTTCCTCGGCGAGCACGGCGGGCTGCTCCTCGTCGCTGGGAGGAAGATCACCGCCATCCGCCCTGACGATTTCGGCGAGGAATGGAGCTCCGTCGAGTTGGGTTCTCAGTACGACCGCTCCGCAATCCAGGGCGCCCCGACGGTCATCGGCAACGACATCGTCTTCTGCACCGCGACGGGCAACGGAAACGCGAACCACATCAATCG
The DNA here is from genome assembly GCA_002683135.1 of Planctomycetota bacterium. GTDB lineage: Bacteria > Planctomycetota. The sequence goes on from NYSS01000020.1 coordinate 90,324, forward strand.
GGTCGACCTGCGCAACGGGAGCTTCGTGCAGCAGGAGCGGATGCCCTACGCGAATCGCGAGGGCAACGTGGTGGTCAGCTCTGACGCAATCGTCATCGCAGGTCAGCAGTCCATCGACGCATACTTCGACCTGGAGGACGTGGAACGTCGGCTCGATCAGGCGTCCCGGCTGGCCGGCTCCGACCCCGAGCTGCAGATGCGGCTCGGTGACGTTCGGCAGCGACAGGGGCAATGGGCGCAAGCGCTCAAGGCGTATCAAAAAGCCCTCGAACGGGCCCGCGCCACCCGACCACGCGGACGCCACATCGCGCGACGGGCAGCCCTGAACCTCTACAACGGCTGGCTGAAGATGGCCGAGGAGCAGGACCGCAGGGTCACCGGTGGCCCCGTCAATGCGGAGGCCCGCTTCCACAAGGCGATCGAATACGCGCAGACCGAGAAGCAGCACGTGCGGGCCCTGATGGCCTGCCTCGACTGGTCCCTGAGGGAGAACGACGAACCCGCGTTCAATCGCACGGTCACCCTGATCGCCGAGGGACATGCGGAGGAGTGGACGGAGCTTAACGGAGAGGTTCACGGCCTCTTCCCCGAGCTGCCGCAGGGGACCCGCATGCCCGCTGGGCTCCTCGCCTTGCTGGCAGCCGGAGCGCGAGCGGATCAATCCGATCGGCACCGGGATGCGGTCAAGCACTTCCACCATGCCCAGACGCGTTACGCCGAGATCCCGATCGAACGCCAATCGGCCTGGCACTACGCCGGCGACAAGATCCAACGCATCATCAAGATCCACGGCAAGAGCGTCTACCAGGCCATGGAGCAGAAGGCGCGCAGGCTCCTCACGCGCGCCATCGCCGGCAACGACATGCAGGGCATCCGGACCGTTCTCCGCCACTATCCGCAGAGCTCGGTCGTCGAGAAGGCCTACCTGGAGCTCTCACGGCGCCTGCTCGAGAAGGGCAAATACCGCGAGGCCCTCGGTGAGATGCAGCGGTACTTCACCCGCTTCGGCCACGCGTCGGCGGCTGCCCTGTACGAATACGCGCGATGCCTGGAAGAGCTGCAGGCGTACGACTCGTACGCCGATGTGGTCAACGTGCTGATGCGCCGTCACGGCGACGCGGTCCTGCGATCAGCCGGTGAAAGCGTCCGCGTTCGCGGTTGGGCCAAGGCCCAGCTCGCGCGTGAGGAGGTCACGCGAATCTCCAAGGCCCGGGAGGCCCCCGCGATCGACAAGGGGCTTCGGGTCGCGTGGACGAAACCCGCCGGGCAAGGTGGTGAGGAGGCGTGGATCGTGTCCCCTCTGGGCGCGGCCGCCAGGGGATGCGAGAGTCTGGTGTTCGCGCACCTCAATCGGGAGTTGGTCGCCCTGACACCGAGAGACGGACAGGTCGTCTGGCGGAAGGCGTCCGTCGCGGTGCCCATGTTCCCGTCGTGGCACGACGGCAGCCTGGTGGTCGCCCTCGACGGCGACGTCGTGGCCCTCAACCCCAAGACCGGGGCCGAACGTTGGCGCACGAGACCGGAAGCGGGCGACCTGCGCGACCTCATCGGCGGACACGGCAAGGTCTACTTGCTCATCCGCTCGGTCGCCCAAGGCGGCCTCATCGTCAAGGGGCTCGATGGGACATCCGGCGAGGAGGTACAGAGCTTCGCCATGCGCGGCTTCTACGACGGCACCTTGAGCGTAAGCCCCGGTTGGCTGCTGGTGCGCACCCCACGCCAGCGAAAGGCCACGTGCTTCGACGGCTACACGGGCAACAAGGTCGGGTCCACCCTGCAATTCCAACGGGATGGCCAGGAGCCGTTCCTCACCAAGCAAGACAAGGTCGTCCTCTCGTTCGGGTCGGAGCGCGCGGCGGACGAGCTTGTCCGCATCGTCGCCCGCGACCCGGCCACCGGGCAGGACGCCTGGCAGTTCGAGGCCGGGCGCGGCAACTTCATCCCGCTGATGCTCAACGACGAGTATTTCGCCTTCGAGCTGCGCGCCGCGACCACCTCATCGCGCCGCGGCGAGCGAAGCCGCCATAAGGTCGTGGTCCTCGACCTTGAGAAAGGCGAACCACGGTTCGTCGGCGAGCTCGAAACCAACGAATTCAGCATCGACGCCGTCATCTCCGGGGACCGCCTCTACCTCGGAGTGATGGCTTCGGTGAAGACCGGGACGGGCATCGCCCAGAAGATCCGTGCATACGACATGCGCAAGGGCACCAGCCCGTGGTCGACCGCGGAATTTTCCGGCTCCAGTCTCCGGCTGTGGGCGTACCCGACGAAGGACTGGGTCCTGGTTCGTAAGAGCGCCCCCCGACGCAGCCGGGCGCGGCGGGGAAATGCCCCAGAGCTCTATTTCATCGATGCCCGCACCGGCCGGGTGGACGATCTGGTCGAGCTGACCCGGGACACGGCGATCGCAGATTCCCCTGGAATGGTAGTTCGGGAGGAAACCTTGGTGATCAGCACTGGAACGGAACTCAAAGGTTGGATCAAATAGAAGGCCCCATGACGAGATCCATCAAGTTGCCGCTCCTGCTCGCCGCCCTGTCAGGCGGCGTCGTTCTCGCCCGGCTGGCCCTCGACCCCGGAGAAGGTCACGCACCGGTGGCGGCCGACATCCGGCCGGCGGTGGCTGAGCTTGCCTCTCCTGCGGAGCCCACCTCGAGCCGCGTCAAGGCCGCGGTGGAGCGTGGGCTCGAGTACCTGCGCAGGACACAGGACCCCGCGTCCGGCGGGTGGGTCCAGGACGTCGGCTTCAAGTTCAACAGCGACTACCAGCGCACGGCTTTGGCGAAGCCACACGTGGGCGTGAGCGCCCTCGCCCTCATGGCGTTCCTCTCCGGCGGGCACCTCCCCGGCCGCGGCCGGCACGGTGAGGTCGTGCAACGCGGTACGGACTTCATCCTGCGCGCGGTGGACAAGCACTCCGGGTACGTGTCACTCAACGGCACGCGCATGTACAGCCACGCCTACGCGACGCTGTTTCTCGCCGAGATCTTCGGCATGACGCACCGCGAGGACGTCAAGGAGAAGCTGCAGATCGCCGTCGATCTCACGGTCAAGTCGCAGAACAAATACGGGAGTTGGCGGTACAACCCGTTCTCCCCCGAATCCGACATGTCGATCACGGTTTGCCAGATCATGGCGCTCCGTGCCGCACGCAACATCGGCATTCGTGTCCCGAAGGCGACCATCGATCGGGCTTACGACTACGTCGTCCGTTCCGCCTACAAGAGTCGCACCTCTCGCCAATACGGCGGCTTCAAGTATCAAGAGAAGAGCCGCGCTCGCACCTCGTTCGCGCTCACGGCGGCCGGTATTGCCACCCTGAATCACGCCGGCACCTACAACCACGAGCTGATCAAGGCCGGCATCTCGTATCTGCGCGGGGAGATGGCGCTCCAGTACCGACACTTCAAGTGGCATTTCTTCTACTGGTACGGGCACTACTACGCCGCCCAGGTGTTCTTCTTCGCCGGCGACGAGGACCGCGCCCTCTGGAAGTGGTACTGGACACGTATCTCGGACGAGCTGTTGCGAGGTCAGGAGTCTGACGGGTCGTGGCGTAATACGATCGGTCCTGGAAAGGCCTTCTCAACGGCCGTCGCGACCGTCATCCTGCAAGTGCCGAACGAGTACCTCCCAATCTTCCACCGCTGATGCGCAGATCCGTCGCCACGACCGCCCTGCTGCTCTCCCTCGCGGTCGGCGGTGCGCTCGCTTGGTGGGACCGGACTCCCACGACGGAGGTGATGCCGACGATCCCGGACCTCCGGATGAAGGACCCGCAACCCGCCCGCGTGCGCGCGGCCGTGGAGCGGGGCCTACGCTGGCTACGCGAGACCCAGGACCCAAGGAGCGGGGGCTGGATCCAAGACATCGGATACAAGCGCGGTGACTCCTACGTCCGCACGACGACGCAGAAGCCGCACGTCGGCGTCAGCGGTCTTTGCCTGATGGCCTTCCTGGCGGGCGGCCACCTCCCCGAGCGGGGGCGCCACGGCGCGGTGGTCGAGAAAGGCGTCGACTATGTGCTGCGAAGCGTCGACCCCAACCTGGGTTTCATCACCGGCCATGACACGCGCATGTACAGCCACGCCTTCGCGACGCTGTTGCTCGCGGAGATCTACGGGATGACCCACCGGGCCGACGTGAAGGAGAAGCTCCAGCTCGCCATCGACCTGATCGTGAAGTCGCAAAACAAGCTCGGCAGTTGGCGATACCGGCCGTACTCGGACAAGGCCGACATGTCGATCACGGTCTGCCAGATCATGGCGCTCCGCGCGGCGCGCAACGGCGGGATTCGCGTCCCCAAGCGGACGATCGATCGCGCGTATGAATACGTAGAGCGGTCCGCGTACAAGAACCCCAGCCGCTCGAACTTCGGCGGCTTCAAGTACAAGATCGAGCCGAACTCGCGGACCTCGTTCGCCCTCACCGCAGCGGGCATCGCGACGCTGAATCACGCAGGGGTCTACGACAGCGACTTGATCCGCGCGGGCATCGAGTATCTCAAGTCGACCATGCCTCGATTCAACCGGCTCCACGCCCGCCACTATTACTACTTTTACGGCCACTATTACGCGTCTCAGGTCTTCTTTCTCTGCTCTGATCACGAGACAACGAAGCATCTCTGGGATTGGTACTGGCCGCGCATTGCCGAAGACCTCCTCTCGCACCAATTACCGAACGGCTCATGGGCCAATCGCACAGGCCCGGGCCCAGCGTTCTCAACGGCGGTGGCCTGCGTCATCCTGCAGATCCCCAACCAATACCTCCCCATCTTCCACCGGTAGGTAATCCCATGCCTGGCCCCAGACCTGTCCGCGCGCCGCGCGGCACCGAAATCTCAGCGCGCTCATGGCTGACGGAAGCGCCGTTACGCATGATCCAGAACAACCTCGACCCGGAGGTTGCGGAGCGGCCCGACGACCTCGTCGTCTACGGAGGTATCGGGCGGGCCGCACGATCGTGGGACTGCTTCGACAAGATCTGCGCGGCCCTCAAGGAGCTCGGAGACGACGAGACGCTGCTCGTGCAATCTGGCAAGCCGGTCGGGGTCTTCAGAACGCACGCGGACGCACCGCGAGTACTCATCGCCAATTCCAACCTGGTGCCTCACTGGGCGACATGGGAGCACTTCAACGAGCTCGACCGCCAAGGCCTGATGATGTTCGGGCAGATGACCGCCGGATCGTGGATCTACATCGGCAGTCAGGGGATCGTCCAGGGGACCTACGAAACCTTCGTGGAGATGGGCCGCCAACACTTCGACGGCGAGCTGGCTGGGAAGTGGATCTTGACCGCGGGGCTCGGAGGCATGGGGGGTGCCCAGCCCCTGGCAGCGAGCATGGCAGGGGCGTCGATGCTGGCCATCGAGTGTCGTCCAGACCGCATCCAGAAGCGACTCGATACGGGCTATCTCGACAAGTCCACCACGAACCTCGAAGAGGCGCTGCGGTGGATCGAGCAGGCGTGCGAGAGCCGCGAAGCCATCTCCGTAGGCCTCTTGGGCAACGCCGCCGAGCTCCTCCCAGAGCTCGTGCAGCGGGGCATTCGCCCTGACGCGGTCACCGACCAGACCTCGGCCCACGACCCGATAAACGGCTACCTTCCAGCCGGCTGGACGCTCGAACAGTGGGACAGCAAGCGCGCGTCGGACCCGGCGGCGGTTGAGGCGGCAGCCCGCTTGTCGATGCGGACGCATGTCGAGGCCATGCTCGCGTATCACGACCTCGGCGTCCCCACGTTCGATTACGGGAACAACATCCGCCAAGTCGCGAGAGACGCCGGCCTCGAAAACGCGTTCGCGTTCCCGGGGTTCGTCCCGGCGTACATCCGACCGCTCTTCTGTCGCGGCGTCGGCCCGTTCCGATGGACGGCGCTCTCCGGTGACCCCGCGGACATCCATGCGACGGACGCCGTCGTCAAGGAGCTCCTGCCCGATGACAAACATCTCCATCGGTGGCTGGACATGGCGCAGGAGCGCATCCAATTCCAGGGGCTGCCATCACGCATCTGTTGGGTTGGTCTCGGTGACCGACACCGGCTCGGCCTCGCGTTCAACGAGATGGTGAAGGACGGGCGCCTCAAGGCCCCGGTCGTCATCGGTCGCGACCACCTCGACTCCGGATCGGTGGCGAGTCCGAACCGGGAGACCGAGGCCATGAAGGACCACTCGGACGCGGTCTCCGACTGGCCGCTGCTGAACGCCCTCCTCAACACCGCCTCGGGCGCCACGTGGGTCTCGTTTCACCACGGCGGTGGGGTCGGCATGGGCTTCTCCCAGCACGCCGGCCTGGTGATCGTGTGCGACGGCACTGACGCCGCCGCAAAACGGATCGAACGCGTCCTGTGGAACGACCCCGCCACCGGCGTCATGCGACACGCCGACGCAGGCTACGACACCGCCCGAGACTGCGCCCGAGAGCACGGGCTCAATCTGCCGATGATCGACTGATCCTCCGCCGTCAGGAATCTGTCGATGTCAATCGGTGCCGGAGACCGAGCTTTTCGATCTTCCGGTAGATGGTGGCGCGGCCGATCCCGAGTCGTCGAGCTGCCGTCTGGACGCGCCAGCCACACACCTCCAGCGCGTTCAGGATGATGCGTCGCTCCTCCTCAGCCAGGGGAAGAAGTGACGCTGGGTCGTCTGGCCGGGCGCCGGAATGCCCCGCATCGCTGCTGCCTCCAGATGAGGCTTCGGCAGGACCGAAGACATAGGGGGGCAAGCTACTGCGGCCAACCTCATCGCTCTGCTCGATGATGACGGCTCGCTCCATCAAGTTCTCGAGTTCGCGCACGTTGCCCGGCCAGCTATGCTGCCGCAGAGCATTGAGCGCGTCCTGGGACAAGCCTCTCGCCGGGCGGCTGTGGAGGCTCGCGAACTGCTGGACAAACATCCTGGCCAGGATCTCGACGTCGGCGCCACGATCACGCAACGGCGGCAGGTTGACCGGGAACACCGCCAACCGATAGTAGAGATCGCGGCGGAATCCGTTCACTTCCGTGAGCTTCATAAGATCGCGATTGGACGCCGCGATGACTCTCACGTCGACCGGGATGCTCCGATCTGATCCGATCCGACGAACACAACGCTCCTGCAGAACGCGCAGCAGCTTGACCTGGAGATCGATCCGCAGTTCACCAACCTCATCGAGCAGGACACTTCCCCCCGACGCGTGGACGAACAATCCGTCTCGGGTCTCGTCTGCTCCTGTGAACGATCCCTTCTCGTGCCCGAAGAACTCCGACTCGATCAAGGCCTCCGGAATCGCGCCGCAGTTGACAGGAATGAAGGGCGCGTGGCGACGTGTGCTGCCGGCGTGAATGGCCCGGGCTGCGAGCTCCTTTCCAGTTCCGCTCTCCCCCTGGAGCAGAACCGTCACGTCGCTGGACGCCGCCCGGCTGAGCATGGCGAGGGCCTCTTGCATGCACGCCGAGTCGCCGATCATGCGAGCGCTGTCCACATGCCGAAGCTCGTCAGCAAGGCGGTCGACCCGATCGTGGACACGACGTCGCTGAAGCGTGTTCCTGACAGCCGTCACCAGCCTTATCGGGTCGAAAGGCCTGGAAACAACGTCCACAGCCCCCAACTGCATGCACGCCACGGCCTCGTCGACCCCCGGATCCCCCACGATGACGATCACGTCGACTCGGGGATACTGGGATCGAATGTCCGACAGCAGCTTGTTACCGGACGCGGCAGCAGGGGACAGGTCCAGCACCACGACGTGTGGTTCGTGCGCAGCCATGGAGTCCAGGGCGCCCTGAGCATCGGAGCTCCCCGATGATTCGATACCCGCCGACGACAGCTGAGCCTGGACGAGCATCAGTGTCTGGGGGTCGTCATCGACGATGAGTACGGGCAAAGGCATCATGGGACCCTCTGCATGGCGAGACCCGTGACGGCCCCTACACGGCCGCGCATCAAAAACTCCGCCCATATCCCCTCCCCGGTGGAAGGCCTACTTGAGTCGGTGTTTGGCTGAGCATCGACCATTGTGGCTACCTGACGAGAGGGAACGGCGAGACCCTGAACCTCAGCACCGCGCGATGGGAGTTGGCAAAATCAGGTGGGAGCTGCTCGTCTCACCGCGCCGTGGCTCGCGAAACACTGCAACGTTCGGACCAAACGGCAAGACGACCATATTCTTGGTTTTGTAGACTCCATCGAACCATTTGAGAGGACTTGCAGGTGCCTTTCCGCTGAATTCCGTGCCAAATCGACCTGATCGCGGTGGCCTGCGTTCGGGCGCAGCTCTCGTTAGTGCCTGGGCTAAAGGCACGAAAGAGACCCTCGTCTCGCAAACAGTCGGCAATCGCATACCCGTTCTCCAATTGAGACGGAAAATGAACGACCGAGGTCACACCGCTCCCAGGGGCAAAAGGTCGTGCTTCTTGCGCACGAACGCATCTATCCTCCGGCCGGCTTGGGGCGCCGTATAATCAACTCCCGCCGGAAGTTGAAGCACCTGGGCATCCAAGCCGTTGATGGGGAGGTGCACACGGGGGACGCCCGTGCCTCCCCACCGCCCCGGGGACTGGATTATCCAGAACCTCGGGGGGCCCAAAACGTCAGGAGACACATGGAGTTGAGGTCGGTCATCGCACGCTTGCAGGCACTGTCGAGACGTCTGCTCCTGCGCATCCTCCTCACCGGAGGGCCGCGGCTGATCGCGTCGGCCTGCGGGCTCGCCGGCTTCACTCTGCTTCTGGACTACACGATGCGCTTGCCGGTCGCGGTGCGAGCCGTCCTCCTGGTCATCGCCCTCGGTGTCCTCACCTTCGTCCTGGTACGACACCTGCTTCTGCCCCTGATGGCCAAGCCGACCATCGACCAACTCGCGCTGATGGCGGAAAACGCCGACCCGAACCTCAAAGACCAGGTCATCTCCTCGATCCAACTGGAGCGCGACCTCGCAGCGGGCCACGCAGTCGAGTCCCCAGATCTGATCCGTGCGACCATCGCTGACACCGCGGAGCGGTTTAAGTCGCACAGCTTCGCGAGGTCCGTCAGCCTACGACCTTGCCGCATACCAGCGCTGCTCGCCACCGCCGCGGTGATCGCGCTCAGCGGATTCGGCGCCGTATACCCGGACACCCTGGCGCTTTGGGCCCGACGACAGCTCCTCCTCACTGACGAGCCGTGGCCTCGCGAACACACGCTCGAGATCACGGTCGTCGACATGGAGCGCTTCGACCCCACGTACGAGCAGGGGGGGCGGCGGGTCATCCTCCACGTCCCCGAACGCACTCCGCTACAGGTTCAGGTCTTCGAAAAAGACGGGCAACTTCCGGACGAGGTCAACCTCGTCGTGCGGCCCGTAGGCGGCGAAGACGAACAGCGGATCTCGATGGGGCGGACCCAAAAGAACGATTACTTCCAGCACATCTTCCCGCCCCTCGTTCGGTCGATCTTGCTGCACGCAGAAGGGGGCGACGACGATGACGGCGTACCCGAGTACGTCATCCACGTTGACCAGGCCCCGCGCGCCACCCGCTTCTGGGCCGACTACCGATATCCACCGTACACAGGGCTACAGGACCGCTCCCTCTCGGACGCCAACATCAGCGCGCCCGAAGGCACGCGCGTCACCATGCACTTCGAGGTGAACATGGCGCTGGAGTCTTTTCATCTTGAGCTCGAAAGCTCTGACGCGATCACGATGACGACCTCCGCGAAGGGCGATTATGCGCACTCGTTCGTGGTCGAGGGCAATGACTTCTACACCTATCGGCTGAAGGGCGACAACGGTGTGCAATCAGCGGATGTCCCCCGCTACGTCATCACAGCGGAGGTTGATCAAGCACCCCGAGTGAGCGTTGAGATGCCGGGGGTCACGACCCTGTTCGTCACTCCGAATGCGACCGCACCACTCAAGGGGGTCGCGACCGATGACTACGGCATCACCGCCGTCGGAATCCGATGGGGGGAGGACCCGAAGCAGCTAGATGACGGCGCGGTCGAGTTCGTAGGAGACGATCTCGTCAGCGCCCAACTCGGGGAGCCGCAGGTCGCGTTCTTTCACCCGCTCCAGGTCAAGACCATGATCATGCCCGCGCGTGAGGCGCAGGGCGACAATCCGGCCCGACCGGCGCGGCCCGCTCAGATCGGTGATCGGTTCGCGTTCCGCTTTCTTTCTGCCGACAACCGCAAGACATCGTCCCAGCCCAACCCACACCGGACGTTCGGCGACTACCAGTATCACGTCCAGATCCTGTCGGCAGAAGACCTCCAACGCGAACTCGCTCAGCGACAGGTCCGGCTCCGCACCCGCGTGCGCGACATCGCCGGGCTCATCGAAACGCGGATGATCGATACCCAGGAGCTCATCGGCTTCGTCAAGGCGGACCAGAGCGACGTGGCCAAGATCCAGGCAGGCCTTTGGGGCGTCGAGCAAGATCAGCACCGCATCTCCATCGAGCTCCAGGCGACCGCGCGCCAGTTCATGCGGGTCTATGACGGCTACCTGTGGAATCGCCTCGATGAGGGCGCGCTCACCGAGAAGGTCATCGGGCTGCTCAGCGGTGCATACCGATCAGGGGAGGCGGAAGACGCCTTCCAGGTCTACGGAAATGCGGTCGAACAGGTGAAGCCCCTCGTGGACGACTCCACCGTCATGGGCCGTCTCACCGGGATCCTCGAGCTCCTGATCCGGAGCGCCGCGGAACGATCCCCGGAGGCGCGGCGTCGGCTGCAGCGCGCGAGCCTCGTCGCGGTCAAGGACGACCGCATCGAGCAGCTCGAAAGCGCCTATGAGATCCAAAAGCTCCTGCATACGGATGTGATGTTGTTGATCGAGAAGCTAGAGGCGTGGGAGGATTACCTCGACGTCATCCAGGGGTTCAAGGACCTCCTCGAGATGCAAAAAGGCATCCACACCGACATCCAGAAGCTGACGAAGAAGAAGTGAGGTCACCATGATGACACGCCTGACCAAGATGATTGTCGCCTGTGCGATGCTGCTCCCGACCCTCGTCGTCGCCCAGGGCGAACAGCCCGTGAGGCAGAACGACAAGGAGATCCAGCGCATCGTTCGCGCGCAGGAGACCGCAATAAGGCGGGTCAACGAACTACGGCGCCGCGTAGATCGCCTGCAAAAGCGGATGGCGCAGGAGGGACGGCAGCGTTCGGCCGAACTTCTGGAGACGGCGATCAAGCGCCTCGACGACATCAGCCTGACCGACCAGATGTCGGAGATATCCGAGCAGGTACGAACCGGTCAAGCCTTCGCGGGTCTCGCCAAGACAACCAGCGTCCTGCAGGAAATCCAGGAGCTATTAGACCTGCTCATGGAGAGGGACTCCAACCTCGCGGAGCTAGAGCGGAAGTTGAAGGAATTCGAGGAGATGTCTCGCCGCATCTCCGACATCAAGGATCGCGAACGTGAGATCAGGGACGAAACGGACGCCATCCGGAACGCACTCACGCCCGAACAGAAGGAGGCGATCAACCGGTCCATCGAAGAGTTGAAGAACCTCGGCGAGCAACACGAGCAGAATCGTCAGCGCCTCAAGGATCAGTTCGGCGACAAGCTGGAAGATCTCAAGGATGTCGATGCGACCCTCGACCACCTGAAGAAGACGATCAGGGAGCTCGACCAGCGCGCGAAGGACCTCG
>NYSS01000021.1 GCA_002683135.1 Planctomycetota bacterium
GCTTAGTATGCGTTGTAATTCGCGAATCTCATCGTCTTTTTCTAATACGATTTGGTCCATGATCTCCATCGAGTTTGTCAAAGACGTTTGTTCTTCCGGCGAATGTTGAGTGGATGCGTCCCCGTTCTCCAGTTCCGAGAGCAGGCGTTGTTTCATCGATTCCCAGTCGGACGTATCACTGGACTGGGTGCCGGCCGTAACGGCAGCTTGTTCGAGTTTTTCAGTGAGAGTTTGATTGTGCTGCCTGAGTTCTTGGAGATCCTCCAATGCTAATTCATATCGTCGTTGCCACGGGTGATCATTCACCGACTCGTCGATGGCTTCGGATGGTGATGTTTTCTCAGTCTTCAGTTGCTCGATTTCACTGCACAGTGATGTAATGGTTTTTTCTTGCTGGTCCGATAACTGAGCCGCTTGTTCCAATCGTTGCTCTAAAACTTTAAATTGTCTGGTGTGGCTTTCTCGGCCGCTTGATGACGCAACGACCTGATCGGAATCTGATGAATGGCTCTGAGATTCTAATTCGACGACCTGGCGTTGTAGGGTCTCCAAAAGCGATAGGTGACGTTCGATGACGACATGCTGCTGAATTTCCCATTGGGAACGGTAGGCGTCCAGATCGATTTGCAACTGAGCTATTTCCTGACGGTCCTGTTCGAGCTGATCGCCAAACTGTAATCCGTTGGATTGGGCTGAAGAGGTCTTGCAATCGGAGTCCGAAGTGTAGTCGTCCATTTGGTGAATGCGCCTTGAAAATGGTCAAATGAAGTACAAGTGTTTCAGTGTCAGTGATGACGGGGTGTCCTTGATGTGGCAATCAAGACCACTCTCGGTAGCCTGTTCAAATCAAGTCGAACGCAAAAAGGACCGTCCAAAGTACGTATAGGTTAGTAATCCGTGCTTGTCAAAAAACCACTCACCGGATTAATCGGATGATGCTCACAATCGGGACCATGGCGGGTGTCAGTATCCGCGGATCGTTGCAACCGGTTGCATGAATCGAGCGATTGAAAGAGCATGAGTCTGAACTATTCGCAGGACTTCACGGGAAAGGACATGGTCGTTTGGAGATTAATGGCACCTGGATTGATGATACGTTTGCCGAGGCATTTGGTATGCGCTTCACCCGTGTCGATATCACCGCTCACGACGAGTACTGGCTGGATGCGGCACTGAACGAAGTCACCGGCTACGGGTCGTCGGTCATCGGCTGCGATGCGGAAGTCGGAGTGGAACTGAAATTGGCCGAAGGTCAGACACTCGATGGCCGCCCTGGAGCATCCGTGTTGTTTTTTGGGTTTTCCGCTGACGCTTTGGCAGAAGCGGTGCGGTCACGGGTCGGACAATGCGTCATGACCTGTCCCACCACCGCTGTCTTCAACGGTTTGTTTGATACCGAGGCCTCGATGCCGCTCGGCAAACATCTGAGGTTTTTTGGCGATGGTTTTCAAAAGAGCAAGCGACTGGGAGGCCGTCGATTCTGGCGGATCCCTGTGATGGATGGTGAATTCATCGTGGAAGATCGCATCGGTGTTGGGAAAGGTGTCGCCGGCGGGAATTTTATTATCCAAGGACCGGCCATCGAGCTGGTTTTGACCGCGGCGCGGCGCGCAACTTCGGCACTCGAAGATTCCGCTAAGTTGATCACGCCTTTTCCCGGCGGAATTGCTCGAAGTGGTAGTAAAGTCGGTTCGCAATATCCGGACCTGATCGCTTCAACGGCAGATGGTTTCTGCCCGACGTTGAAAGGCCGCGTTCAGAGCAAGCTCCATCCCGACGCAAATTACGCGGTGGAAATTGTGATCGATGGCTGCCACGAAAATGCAGTCGCCGATGGGCTGCGCCAAGCGATTCACGCGGCATGCGTCGAAGGAATTTCGGCGATATCGGCAGGAAATTATGGCGGAAAACTAGGGAAATATTCCTACGGCTTGCACACACTATTGCAGCCGGCCGATGAGAGCCAAAGAGAGTCTGACTCAAACATGAATTGAACGGTCTGGTCCGTTACTGCCAAGCTTGATTACTGGCCGGCTTGCTGTCGCTGCATGTCAGCTTTTGCAGCTTCTAAGCTCGCTGCTTCAGCACTTAGCGGGAATTCGGTGCCAGGGGCAAAATACTGCACATCGTCGAAACGATACCAAGGGCTGGGCAATGTCTGACCATTGATGTCTACCTGACATCCGACGGTACTGAACAGGAGTGCGGTTGCAAGACTGCATGCTGCCAACGTCCAGCATTTCCCTTGTGACTTCTTCATCTGTGTATTCTCCCAGACGGCTCAATCGAAAGCCGTATCGACACGATAGACGTACCCCGCCCTTCCGTTAGAACCGGTATCGTCCTCATAAGTAGAAAATCTTGACTTGTTTCACAAGAATTGTCCGAAAACCGGCAAACAGACGCTATTATTAAGAGAGAAGTTGCTTGGTTCTTGTAAACCACCCGAAAACTTCAGGCGTTGGGATCTAAATCGACGCTTTCTATTTGGGCAAAAAACTCGTAGTTTGGGGTTTTAGTGGCTTTTCAAGCATGTTTTGCGAGTTCACCTCTTTTGTTCAGATTTGAGTCGCTATGTTTGCCAGGATATCACATTCAAAACGGACTCGATTGTGCAGTGAGTTTCGAATTCGAATGAGTCGGCCGATCGTCATTTGCTTGCTCTTGGTAAGCCTCGTTTGGATCCGCAGCGGCTCGGCGCAATTGCCGAATAAATCGTTTCCCAACGAAATCTATTATGCCGCCTTTTCGCTGATGCACGAAGGCGAGTATCGGGATGCGGGGTCAGCATTTCGGCGAGCGGCTCGAGGCGGAGTTGCCTCGGCGCAAGGCCGTTGGATCGACTCCATCTGCTACTTCACAATGATGGGTGAGTGTTTTTATCACTTGGGGCAATACAGCAATGCGCTGGAGCAATATGAAGCAGCGTTACGATTGTCACTCGTCCATGAAGGATGGACATCCAGAATCAAATGGCCGCCAACCATCGAACCCTCCCAACTCACAATGGCTCGGCCACCGAATTGGGGTGCTTCAACTCGCCGGCGCCAGATTGCTCGAGTCCCGGACAAGATGCAGATGTTACAGGGGGACGTTGAACGTTATTACGTCATGGTCGACGTGCAAGAGATCATGCGTTGCATCGGGCTTTCGATGCGACGTCGTCGCGATATCCTGGGTCCGCTCGGTCGGCACAATCGATTGAATTCGCAACTATCTAGCTCGCTTTCTCGGATGCCACTACCGGCAAATCACTGGTCTCGTATCTGGCAGAAAGCGTTGGTCGGGATTGCATTCGCAGCGGAAGGAAAAATCAACGATGCCGTGGCACCGTTGACACTCGCACAAAAATCCGGAGCACTTGATCATAAACTGTCTTCGATGGTGCTTCTGGAACTGGGCCACATCGCATTCGCTCAAAACCAACTCGAAAACGCTGCGTCCTTGTTTTACGAAGCGAGTTTTCCCGCGGCGCAGCTTGAGCTATTTGATGACGTGGCGGAAGGTCTGACTTGGGCTGCCGCCTCTCGTTTGGCTCTAGGCAAGCAGGAAGTTTATCCTCCACTCATCGCCGCAGCGACTTGGGCCCATCGGGAGAGTGAGCCAACTGAATTTGCGGTTTTGAGTATGGCCGCAGAAAACGCGGTTGCGATCGGCCAGATTAAGTCGGCGGAACAATTGGTTGTNCAGGCGAATCGAGTGATGGGTCGAAGTGACTTGCGAGTCAACCCACGCGCGGCGCAACTGGAATTTGTGCTGGCCTANGCGGCTCTCAAATCAGGCGATGCGGTTCGAGCTCGGGCGTTGTTGGACAAAGCGATGCAGGCAAAACGCAAGACGAGCAAGCGGATGTTTCAGCTTGCCATGGCGGATGGTCTGATCGCTCGAAAAACAGTCTCCCCGCGAGTGGCAGCGGATCTCTACGAGGAATTGTTGCGGATACCNANTGCGAGAGATTGGAAGACCGATCCGCTCGAATCGNTGACCTTTCTNAATTCNCCCCAAGAAGAAGTGTTGGTGCGNTGGTTCGAACTTTCCTTGGAACGCAGAGAGTTGGAAAAATCACTGCNGATTTCTGAACGANTTCGTCAAAATCGATTCCANCGATCGTTGCCGTTGGGTGGCCGACTGCTGTCANTNCGTTGGCTNCTNAATGCCCCCANNGAGCGACTTGATGATGCCTTTCTTCAGCAACGNGCCGACTTGTTGAATAANTATCCGGCCTATCNGNAACTCGCTATGCGAGCNGGNCAGATCAAGANAGAANTGCGGCAGCTTGACGCAAAAGCCGCTGCTGATGACCAGGCTGATATCAAATCAGATCGCAAAAAACGTTTGACGGAATTAGCGACAGTGAGTCAGGCCCGAGAGGGATTGCTATGGAATATCGCTTTTTCTCGCGAGCATGTTCCTTTGATGGCACCCCAGATCGCGTCACTTGAAGAAATTCAAGCAGCGTTACGACCTAAGGAACGAGCGATTGTGTTTTTTCAGACAAGCAGTTCGCTCTATGGAATGTTGGTCCGGAAGGAAGAATACTCGGTTCAACGACTTGGGTCTGCCAGAGGTTGGCGATCTCAGATCTCCAATTTGCTCAGATCAATGAACTTGATCGATGCGAATCGTACCGCTACTTTCGAGACCGAGACGTTAGAGCAGTGGAAAAAGAAAGCCGAGGAATTGGTCGCTGCATTCGATAAGGCATTCAAGGGTGGCTTGCTCGGCGACGATGAATTGCTGACGATTGTGCCCGATGGGCCTCTCTGGTATCTCCCCTTTCAGGCTCTACCTGATCGTGACGGAAAAGTACTCGCTGCCACCACGAAAATCCGGTATCTCCCTTTACTGAGTATGATGACGGCCAAGGCGACGCCTGCGGCGCAAGATGCCGTGCCGGTCCTCGTTCGCGGAGCGTTTTTTCCGTCCGAAGAATCCGAACTGGAATTGTTGAGCTTGGAGGACTACCAGGATGCGTTGCCGAATTTGCGAATGATCCGCAAACTTGATTCACCGGCCATCTGGTCGATACCGCAATGGGACCGAGTCATTGTGCTGGCAGATGCTCCATTGAGGAAAGAAGGACTTCGGCAGTGGTCGCCATTGGCGATTGATCGAGGAACTCCTGGCAGCAAATTGATGGACTGGATGAAGTTGCCGTTCGGCGCGCCACGCGAGATCATCATTCCCGGATTCCATACGCCGGCAGAAACAGCGTTGCGTAGCAGCGGTGACGGCAGTGAACTCTTCTTGCTGACTTGCGCGCTCTATGCCAGCGGAACTCAGACCGCGCTCGTCAGTCGCTGGCGCGCCGCCGCATTTCCCTCGTCAGACCTTGTTCGTGAATTCGCTCAGGAATTGAGTAATTTATCGGCGCAAGAATCGTGGCAACGTGCCATTCAGGTCATTTGGGAATTCGATGTCGATGCCAGCGCTGAACCGAAACTCAAGATCGGTGAGAACGCGGTGGGACTCAAAGGAGATCACCCGTATTTCTGGGCGGGACATCTCCTGTTCGATTTGAATAAGTGATCCAGGTCCAAGAGTGACTTTATGGACACCTCGCTGAGTCTGTTCTGTGGCACCGGGAAGCGGATCTCGATCCAAGTTTGAGTGACGTAGTGATGCGACATCCAAAGATCGGTCTACTTGAGTCTCGGCGTTTTAGCGAGCTCTTCTTTTCAAATCATGGCGGTTTTTGGTAGCAGAAAAATGTAGAATCTGCGAAACTAAAAAGCATCTTGAGTGTTCAATAGTCGGAAAGAGAATCGTAGCTGGCGGTGACCATATCCTGGCGCTGGTTTGTTGAAAAGGGATTGTGAATATGAGACAGGTTACGCGAAGCTCAATTCCGGCAGTGTTGCGTTCTTCATTGTTTCTGTTTTCAGTGTTGTTGTGTTCGAACCATGCTGTTGGCGACGAAACACCGAGTCCAATACAGTTTGCGGCCGAAGTCGATCGGCAACTTCAGCGAGAGCTTCCCGGCACTAAGCTGCAGCCGGCGGCCGATGATGTCACACTCTTACGTCGTCTGTTTTTCGATCTTGTCGGTCAGCCTCCGACCCCCGACGACGTCCTCGCTTTTCTAGCCGATTCGGATTCGGAAAAAGTAAACCGAGTCATCGAGCAGTTATTGGGCGATTCGCAATATGGAATGAACTGGGCGAGGTATTGGCGGGATGTCATTCTCTATCGAAAAGCCGAGCCACGGGCAGCATTCGTCGAACCGAGTCTTGAAGAATTCCTGGCTGATTCATTGAATGAATCGAGAGGGTGGGATGCCATTGCACGAGAGTTTGTGGTGGCCAAAGGGGATGTGAAGGAGATCGGT
>NYSS01000022.1 GCA_002683135.1 Planctomycetota bacterium
AGCCAGGGAGCGCCCTGGTGCTGCAGCTCCACATGCTGCCCACCGGAAAGCCCGAGGAGATCCGCTGCTCGATCGGACTCCACTTCACCCCCACGCCCCCCAAGCGCCGCCCGTTCATGATCCTGCTGCGCAACGACCGCATCGACGTCCCCGCCGGCAACCGGGATTACGTCATCGAGGACTCTTTCGAACTCCCAACGTCCGTCAAGCTCTTTGGGGTGTACCCGCACGCACACTACCTGGGCAAGACCATGAAGGTGTTCGCTCGCCTGCCGGACGGGGCCGGCAAGTGGCTGCTCAACATCGACGACTGGGACTTCAACTGGCAGGAGGAGTACCGCTTCGTAGACCCGCCGTCACTGCCGAAGGGCACCAGGCTGGTCATGCGCTTCAGCTACGACAACTCAGCGGACAATCCCCGCAACCCCAACGTACCGCCAAAACGCATTCGGTTCGGGCTCAGCTCCCTCGATGAGATGGGCACCCTGGCCCTGCAGGTCGTCCCGGACGACCAGTCCAAGCTAGACGTCATGCAGCAGGCCTTTTCCCAGCACGAAGTTGATCGCGACCCGAGCGGATGGATGGGCTACAACAACCTCGGCACCGCGCTGGCCGAGAAAGGGCAATTCGAAGCCGCCATCACCCAGTTCCGCCTGGGTCTGGATCAGAAGAACGTCAGCGTGCTGCACATGAACCTGGGCGGCGCGCTCGCACAGATGGGCCGCTTGCCCGAAGCGGCGACCCACCTCAAGCATGCGTTGACCGCCAATCCGAACAACTCCGGAGTCCACTACAACCTCGCGGGGGTCCTCCGCGGACTGGGACACCTGCCCGAAGCCGCCCGGCACCTCAAAATGGTGGTGGAAGCCAACCCCCAGGATGGCATCGCCCACCGTGATCTCGGACGCCTCCTCGAGAGGCTGAACACCCCCAAGGAAGCGGTCAAGCACTACCGCGCCGCCATAGCCCAGAACGGCGCGGATAGCGAATCACGGCTCCGCCTCGCCCGCATCCTCGTCTTCTTGAAACGTGAGACGGAGGCCATCCGGGAATGCCGCGAGCTCCTCGCGCGGCGGGCCGGGGACCCACAAGCCCTCGGCACACTGGGGACCGCCCTGTGCCAGATCGGCAACCGCAGCGAGGGGCTGGCCCACCTCCGCTCCGCCGTGGCCAACGCCCCTGCGCGCGCAAAACTCGATCCCATCTCCGTGCTCATCATGACCCTGTCGACCAGCAAGAAGTGCACCCCGCAGGAGGCCGCGGAGGCGGTCCGACTCGCCGAGCAAGCAGTGAAGGCCAGCCGTAGCCCTCCCATCCTCGATGCCCTCGGCTGCGCCTACGCCTCCGCGGGGCGATACAAGGAGGCCATCGCCGCCGCCGAGGAGGCCGCCAACATGGCGGGGCGTGCCGGCGCCAAGCGGATGGCCGCGATCATCGGAGAGCGCGTGAAGCTCTTCAAGCAATCCCGGCCCTACATTCTCCCGAATGATCGGTAGCTCCGTCTCCAGGTAGGATGACGCGCCCCATCAGGGAGTAGCTGGAGATGGACCCGATGAGCGAGTTGAGTGCGTCCGATGTCCCAACAGATCGACACTACGACGGTGCGCACCACCTCTGGGCCATGAGAGATCCCGCCTCGGGCCGCGTCCGCATCGGCATCGATGCCATCGGGCTCGAGGCCCTCGGCGAGCTCGCCTACGTCGCCATCGAGTCGGTCTCCGCGTCCGTCGTCCGCGGAGCGGCGGTCGGCACCCTGGAGGCGGCCAAGATGACGACCAGCATCGCGGCGCCGATCACGGGCACCATCGTGGCCCGGAACGACGATGTCCTGGCCGACCCTCGGCGCGTCAACGAGGACCCGTACGGCGCCGGCTGGCTACTCGAGATCGAGCCGTCCATGTGGGACGCGGACGCAGCGGAGCTGCTCTCTGGCGACGCCGTCACGCCGTGGGCGGAGGCCGAGATCAACAAGCTCGGCGCCGAGACCGAGGGACCGCGGGGCGAGAGCTCCGCCGCCGGGTGATGCCCCTACGACTCCTCGTTGACGACGGCGCCTCCGCCGCGGGCGGCTTGGCGCTCGACGAGGCCCTCGCGTCGCGCGTCGGCGCGGGTCGCTCGGCCCCGACGCTGCGGCTCTACACCTACCGCCCACACTGCGCACTGGTCGGCCGGTTCCAGGACGCATCTCGCGAGGTTGACCTGGACGTCTGTGAGCGAGAAGACATCGAGGTGAACCGGCGTCCCACGGGCGGAGGCGCGATCCTTATGGGGCCCGATCAGCTAGGCGTCGCCCTCGCTTTGCCTCGCGAATCAGGCGGCCCCCGCGCGCTCATGACCGGGTTCTCGAACAAGATCGCACGCGCCCTGGCCAAGCTCGGCGTCGACGCCGCGTTCCGTGGCAAGAACGACCTCGCCGTCAACGGCAGGAAGATCGCCGGCCTGGGTGTTCATCGAGACTCGTCCGGCGGCCTCCTGTTCCACGCGTCGGTGCTCTTGGACCTCGACGTCTCCTTGATGGTGCGGGTGCTACGAACGCCATTCGCCAAGGTGAGCGATCGCGAGGTCCGCATGGTCTCAAGGCGCATCGCCACCATCCGCGGGCTGGTCAACCGAGAGGTCACGATCGCGGAGCTGCGTGACCACCTGGCCAGCGCGTTCGGGGTCAAGGACGCCGGCGAGCTCGACCCTGAGGAGAGACAAGCGGTCGCAAATCTCGAAGAGAGCCGCTACGGCGACCCTGGCTGGCTGCGACAACGGACCCCGGTCACCGACACCGCCGGTCGCGCGTCCTTGCGGACCTCCGGCGGCCTCGTGGACGTCCACGTCGCGATGGCCGGGCGCACCATCAAGGCCGCCTGGATTCGCGGCGACTTCGTCGCCGACGAGAGCGCCGTCGCGGACCTCGAGGGGCGCCTCCGATGGCACTCGAGCGACCAGGGGGCGATCACCGCCACGGTGCAAGACGCGTGGCGCCACGAGAGCGGGACGGTCGACGCCGATGCCCTGATCCAGACCATCTCGAGCGCCATCATCCAGGCGCGGGACGCGAGCGCGGCGCCGTACGGCTGCTTCGTCACTCCGGAGACCTCCCATGGCTGATTGCATGGAGATCCGCCGGGCGACCTTCCCCGACGACATCCGCTTCCACGCCCCCGGGCTGAAACGTTACTCCACCTCCGAATATGGCGGCCACGACGCCGCCGAGTTCGTGTCCATCAGCGTGACCGGCACGCGATGCGCGCTGTCCTGCGAGCACTGCAAGATGAAGGTGCTCGAGGGCATGACCGATCTCACGGGTCACGACGGGACCTTGTACGACCTCTGCGCGCGGCTCGCCGAACGGGGCGCCCGCGGCGTCCTCGTCTCCGGTGGCAGCGACAAGAGGGGCCGGGTGCCCCTCCTCGAACACGTCCCCGACATGATCCGCGTCAGGAACGAGCTCGGCCTGGTCATCCGCGCCCACGTCGGCGTGCCGGACGAGGCGACGTGCGCCGGCCTCGGCGAGGTCGGCCTCGACGGCGCCATGGTCGACGTGATCGGCCACGAGGACACGCTCCGCGAGGTTTATCACCTCGACGCGACACCCGACGCGTTCGACGACGTGCTCGAGCGGCTGGATCGCCACGGGGTGCCCACCGTCCCCCACATCATCCTCGGGCTCCACTTCGGTCAGATGCTCGGCGAGCAGCGCGCGCTCGAGATCGTGGCCCAGCACCCCCCCAAGCTCCTCGTGCTCGTGGTCCTCATGCCCCTGACGGGGACGGCCATGCGAGACGTGGAGCCGCCGCCGTTGGAAGAGATCGGGCCGTTCTTCGAAGCGGCGCGGCGCGCCCTGCCCG
Source organism: Planctomycetota bacterium (assembly GCA_002683135.1). Taxonomy (GTDB): domain Bacteria; phylum Planctomycetota. The sequence goes on from NYSS01000022.1 coordinate 3,840, forward strand.
AGACACCGATCATGCTCGGTTGCGCCAGGCCCCTCGGCGCGATGAAGGTGGAGATCGATCGGCTCGCGATCGACGCCGGGCTCAACGGAATCGCCTATCCGGCCGACGGCATCGTGGCCTACGCCGAGTCACGCGGGCTCGACCCCGTGTTCAACAACGCCTGTTGCGGAGTGAGTTGGTGAGCGTCCAAGAAGAAACCAGGATCAGCCCCGATTGGGTCCGCATCAGCATGGCCGCGGCGATAGAGCTCGGCCTGAAACCCGGCCGCATCCACGGCTGCAACTGCGGGTGCATCAACCTCCTGCAGAACTACCCCGAGGGCTGCTACGCGAACTGCAGCTATTGCGGGCTGGCGCGGGAGCGCCCGGGGACGGCCGAAGACAACACGTTCATTCGTGTGAGCTGGCCCCTGTTCCCCACCGACCTCGTCGCCGAGAAGATCGCAGAGAAGGAGCGGGAGTCCACGGTCGGCCGCGTCTGCATCGCTCAGGTGCAAGATGCACGGGCCTACCGAGACCTGGTCGACATGACCAAGCGGGTCCACCGCGCCGCCCCCGATGTCCCGATCTCCGCGTTGGTCAGCGCCGGCACCCTGAATGAAGAACGCCTCGGCGTCGTCAAGGAGGCCGGGGCCGACATCATCGGCATCGGCCTCGACGCCGCCTCGAAGGAGGTCTTCCACGAGACCCGGGGGCGCGGCGTCCGCGGTCCTCATGACTGGGACCACCACTGGGCCATCGCCCGCGCGGCGCGTCGGATGTACGGCGCCTGGAAGGTCAACTTCCACGTGATCGTCGGGCTAGGCGAGACCGACGAAGAGCTGGTCGATCTGTTCTTCGGGCTCAAGGGCGAGGAGATCGCAGCCTATCTGTTCTCGTTCAATCCGGAGCCCGGGACGGTCATGCAGGACGTGGAACGGGCCCCCATCCACCGGACAAGGCGCATCCAACTCGCCAAGCACCTGATCGAGAACGAAGGGCTGCCCCGCGAAGCGGTGATGTTCGATGACCAGGGAGCGATCGTCCGGCTGGACGCCCCCGGCGTGGACATCGACGACGTGACACGGAGCGGCGTACCGTTCATGACCGACGGGTGCCCCAGCCGCACGGGCGAGGTGGCGTGCAACCGCCCGTACGGGTCATACCGTCCTGGCGAGGAGTTCCGTGACTACCCGTTCCAGCCGAGCTCGGACGACGTCATGGTGATCGAGGAACAGCTCCGTCTCGACGAGGTGAGAGGGCATGGCGAGCCCGTCTGAGACCTGGCTCACCGACCCGTTCCTCGCTCGGCTTCACAGCGCCGTGCGCTCCGCGGGTCCGCTCCGTTCGATCAGCGTCGATCTGACGAACGTATGCAACCTGCGTTGCACCGGGTGCTACTACTTCGCGGAGGGCATGGACGCCGCCGCGCCGTCGGACGATCTCGATGAAATGGACACGTTCATCGCGCGCGAGCGTGATCGCGGGACCAACTTCGTCACGGTCGTCGGAGGCGAGCCCAGCCTCGCCCTCGAGCCGCTGAAAAAGCTCCACGAAGCGTTTCGGATCAACGTCGCGACCAACGGGCAAATACCCATCCCTCGCGATGGCTTCGAGGGCCTCCCCATCGGCGTCTCCGTTTGGGGCAACAGGGAGACGGACCGCCAGCTGCGGGGCGGCGGCAAGATCGACGTGTTCGAGCGCGCGCTCGCCAACTACAGCGGGGACGAGCGAGCGTTCTGGTACTACACCGTGGCGCCTGGGCACGCGAACGAGGTCGAGGGCGTCGTCGATCGATGCGTCGCCAACGGCAACCGAGTCCTCTTCAACTTCTACAGCGACGTCGAATCCCGCGGCGGAGATCTGGACTACCGGCAGGGTTTCGACACCGTGCGGGAGGCCATTGACCGCATGATCCTTCGCTATCCCGAGAGCATTCTCATGACATCGCTGCTCGCCGAGGTGGTCTCGACCGGGCGCCTCTTCGGAGCGCAATGGGGCCACGCGACCTGCACGAGCGTCACCGCTGACCACCCCGTCAACGAGGATCGAGTGCGCAACGGCAAGCCCTTCAACCGCCACTTCAAGGCCTACAACGCCGACCTTCGGTCCACCCGTCGCTGCTGCACCGGCGTCGATCGGGACTGTGACTCCTGCTTTGACACCTGGGAGCATTTCTCCTGGGTGATGCTAAACCTCCGAAGCCACCTCGGGTCGAAGTCCGACTTCACCAGCTGGCTCACGACCATGTACCTCTTCTACTTCATCAACGGGCTCGTCGACGCCGAGGAGGGAGCGATGCTGCTTCCAGAGATCCATCGGCGTACCATGGGCGAGAGGAGCAAGGACCGTTGCCAGACCAACCTGACCTGTTCTTAGACTGCAAGGGCCTGATCTGCCCCATGCCCGTCGTCAAGACCCGGCGCGCGATCAAGCAGATCGAGATCGGACAGATCCTTGAGATGGTCGCTACAGACCCGGGATCGGTCCCGGACATGGAGGCTTGGGAGCGTCAGACGCGCCACGAGCTGGTCCTGTCCGAGGAGTCCGAGGATGGTTCGTTTCGCTTCTTGATCCGGAAGACCCATTGACCGGGCCTAGGCGCATCCGGCTGATTGACGCTGGCATGCTCTCCCCGGTCCGCTCCCAGAGCATCTACCACGGACTGGCGCGCGCGCGCACCGAGCAGAGCCCGGACACGATCGTGCTCGCTACACCCGCGGAGCCGTACGTGTCTATCGGATTCCACCAGGACGTGGAACGTGAGCTCGACGTCTCGTATTGCGAACGCGAGGGTCTACCGATCGTGCGGCGCGAAGTGGGCGGCGGCGCGGTCTACCTGGACTCCGATCAGTTGTTCGTGCAGTGGATCATGAACCCACGGAACCTGCCCGTGCGGGTCGAGCAGAGGTTCGCCCTGTTCGCCCGCCCCCTCGTCGACACGTACCACGAGGTCGGCGTCGACGCCCGGTTTCGCCCGGTCAACGACATCCACGTGGACGGCAAGAAGATCGGCGGCACCGGCGCCGGACACGTGGGAAATGCGGAGGTCCTGGTGGGCAACTTCCTGTTCGACTTCGACACCGAGCGAATGGCCCGCATCGTGAACGCGCCGTCCGCGGCGTTCCGAGACGCCGTGCGTGACCACCTCGCCTGCTACATCACGACGCTCGCCCGTGAGGTGGTCGACCCCCCGGACCCTTCCACGGTCGCCGGGCTATACCGTAATCACTGTGAGCACGTCCTCGAGGCAGAGCTCTTCGAGGCACAACCCACCGCGGACGAAATGCGCGAGATCGAAGCCGTCGACGCGCGCTTCCTCGACACGTCTTTCGTCCACCGTCCGGGCGGTCTCGTCCGCCCTGGCGTCAAGATCCACGAGGACGTGTGGGTCCACTACAACGACTACGAGAGCTGATCTCGGGAGAGCAGAGATGTCCGTAGATCCAGAAGGCAAGAAGATCCTCGTCATCCAAACCCACGGGGTCGAGACCCCGAACCGAACCTACTCACCGCTGTTCTACGCCATGGCGGCTGCCGCCATGGAAATGGAGGTGCTGGTGTGGTTCACGATGGACGGGACCAACCAGCTGAAGAAGGGCGCCGCCGAGCAGGTCGAGCTCAAGCCCGGGAGCGGCGTCACGCTGAAGACGATGCTCGAGAATGCGATGGAGAGCGAGGTCGAACTGCGGGTCTGCCAGCAAAGCCTCGAACTCTTCGATATGACCACGGATGACCTCATCGACGGTGTGGACATCCTCGGGGCGACCAGTATCATCGACCTCGCTCTCAACGCCGATCACGTGATGTATTTTTGATTNGGCCTCNGCCNAATCACGCGANACCAGAAGCCATGTCAGACAACCTTGAAGTNCGCGGGTGCGTGCTTCCGCTGAGNCTCCACTACAGCGTTGGCGACCACACGTGGNTCANGCTNGANGANGACGGNACGGCGNNCATCGGCATGACCGANGTCGCCCAGAANCTGGCCGGNCCGCTCTTGCACGCCAAGCCCAAGAAGGTCGGAGCAACNCGCAAGAAGGGTAAGCCGGTGGCGACCGTCGANAGCAGCAAGTGGGTGGGTCCCGTGAAGTCACCCATANCGGGTGAGGTCGTCGCGGTGAACGAGGACGTGAAGACCGACCCGACGGTCATCAACCGGAGCCCCTACAAGCAAGGTTGGATCGTGCGNATGCAGCCGAGTGANCTGGCGGCCGACATGGACGGCCTGCTGACCGGCCAGGCCGCCGTTGACGCCTATCGCGAGCGCATCGAGTCCGAGGACATCAAGGCGTGCGAACACGTCGACGGGTTCGAGATCTAAGGGAGCAGGCACCGTGGCACTTGATCTTTCCGGACGCCAATACGCCCACGTCGACTACGACGAGAAGGAGCGTCTGTTCGAAGAGGTCAAACAGGACTTGCGGTACGAGGAGTACCTGTACGGCTGTTACGAGTGCGGCATCTGTGTCGCGGCGTGCCCCTCAGCGCGCTTCTACGACTTCAGCCCGCGGAAGATCGCCCAGACGATGGCCCGCGAGGACGTCGACCTCTTCTACACGCTGCTGAACGACAGCGTCTGGGACTGCTCCCAGTGCTTCTCTTGCGACGTGTGTCCGCGCAAGAACTCGCCCGGAGGCGTCATCACCCTCATGCGCGAGGTCGCGGTCAAGAACGGCCTCGCCAGCGCCCAGGAAGCCCTGGAGGGCTACGGTCGCGTGGTCTACAAGATCATGGCGACCGGGACCCAGGTCTCCCCCGACATGCTGCAGGCGAACGCGTTCCCCGACTGGGGCCCACACGTCAAGGACATCTCGGAGAACCTCGAATACTGGCGGAAGGCGCTCCCCCCCGAATCGATGAACACCACAGAGACGAGCTGGCAGGTCGACGACAAGACCATCACCGAGCTCTATCTCATCTGGCACATGACCGGCGTCATGGACATGATCAAGGAGGTCGACGAGGGCCTCTTCATGATTCTCCAGGATGTCATGGAAGAGAAGCTCGAGGATGAAGGATACGATGTCTCCTTCGACTGATCGGCCTCTTCGGACCACGGAGTCTTGATTTGATCCCCCATAGCGCGCTCTTCAACAAGCCGAAAGACCGGACCTTCACACCCGATCCGTCAAACGCTCCGACCGAGGATTACCACGACATCCTCAATCAGCTTGAGAAGNAGGGTGAGTGGGAAGTCCACCGGGTCCCCGAGCCCTACATCGAGGTGAAGAACAAGTTCGGGCGCACCAAGAAGATCCCCGTCGAGAAGACCTGGCATCACAAGAGCTGCGGACAGTGCGGCCACATCCCCGGCTACTCGACGTCCGTGTTCTGGCTCAACCGCAAGCTTGGGCTCGACTACAACGACCCCACTGACCAGACGTCGTGCACGGCGTGGAATTACTATGCGTCGGCGACGTCGAACGCGGCGGCCCAGGCGGCCGTCGCCATGCGCAATTTCGCCGCCGCACACGAGACCGGCTATTTCCCGATCATCCACTGCGCCACCAGCTTCGGGCACTACAAGGAGACCCGCCAGCAGCTGATCCACAGCCCCGAGCTACGACGCCAGGTGCGCGAGATCCTCGCCAAGTTGGGCAAGAAGCTGATCATGCCCGAGGAGATCGTCCACTACAGCGANTGGGTCCACGCCATGCGTGATCGCATCGCCGAGCACCAGGTCNTCCCCATGGACCACATCGCCGCGACCATCCACCCGGCNTGCCACTACCACAAGCTGATCGGTGAAGACGCCATCTACGCCCCGGAGGTGTACGGCAACCAGCGCTCCGCGATCATCACCTCAATGCTGCAATCTTTGGGCGTGGACGTGCGCGACTACTCAACCTGGTATGACTGCTGCGGGTTCGGATTCCGACACATCCTGGTATCCCGTGACTTCTCCCGATCTTTCGCTGTNCAGCGCAAGATCGAGGTCATGAAGGAGGAGGCCGACCCCGACGTCCTCATTACTCACGACACCGGTTGCGTCACGACCCTCGACCAGAGTCAGTTCGCCGCCAAGGCGCATGACAAGAACGTCGGACTGCCCGTCATGTCCGACTCGCAGATCGCCGCGCTTGCCATGGGCGCGCACCCCTACAAGGTGCTGCAACTCCACTGGCACAGCACCGACAACAAACCGTTCATGGAGAAGCTCGGCATCGACCACGAAAAGGCATGGGCCGAATTCGAACAGGTGGTCGACGAGATCAAGGCTGGCGAACGTACGAACGTCACCTGGGAGGAAGTCGATGTCTGAGCAACCGGTCCTCGTTATCGGCGGTGGCCCATCCGGCATCGAAGCCGCCCGCGGCATCGCCGACGTCGGCTACAACGTGGTCCTCGTCGAGAAACGCAACGTCCTCGGCGGCACCCCCGAGCTCGCGAACTACGCCGCCTTGACCCCGGACTTCCGCGACGCCGGCGAGGCCATGGCTGAGATGGCAGCCACAGTCACCAACAATCCCAATGTCGACCTGAGGCTGGGCTCAACCGTGACCGCAGCGACCGGCTCTGCAGGCAACTTCGAGGTCACGATCAAGAACAGCAAGGAATCGGAGAAGGTGGCGGTGGGTTCGGTGGTGATCGCCACCGGGTTCCAGCACTTCGACCCCGGGCGCGAGACGCAGCAGTACGGCTACTACGAGTACGACGATGTCATCACCCTCGTCGATCTCGAGAAGATGCTGAAGGCCAAGAAGGTCGTGAAGCCGTCCAACGGCGAGCCGCCAAAGCGCCTCTGCTTCATCCAGTGCGTCGGTTCCCGTGACCGTCAGATCGGCAACGAGTACTGCTCGAAGGTCTGCTGCGGTGTCGCCGCCAAGGAGTCCATCGAGGTCCGCCAGCTCGTCCCTGACTGCAAGGTGTTCATCTTCTATATCGACATGCGCATGTACGGGTACTGGGAGAACGAGATCTACTGGCCCTCCCAGGAGAAGTACAAGGTCAACTATGTGAAGGGCATCGCCACCGAGATCATCAAGAAGGGCGACCGCCTGCTCGTCCGCGGCGAGGACACGACCATGGGGCGGCCCATGGAGGTCCCCATGGACATGGTCGTCCTCTCGGTGGGTATGGAGCCGAGCGCCGGCACGCGGGAGATGGCCGCGATCTTCGGCACCCAGCTCAACCAGTACAACTTCATCGAGACCACCGGCGGCGCGCTGAACACGGTCGCGACGTCCATCGAAGGCGTCTTCGCGTGCGGCGCCGCCACCGGCCCCGCCGACCTCGAAGATTCGATCTCCTCCGCCTCGGCTGCGGCCATGAAGGCGATCACCATAGTCCGCAAGGCCGCGATGGCCGGGTAGGGGTCCATGGACCAGGTCGTCGACACCGAGACCGCCAGGGAGTTCATGAAGGAGACCCTGGACAAGGTCGATGCCGGCACGCTCGCGGACATCTGCAAGGACGTGGAGGCGAAGTCCGCCTGGTTCCAAAAGACCCTCGCCGAAGAGGCCATCCCCTCGCTCACCGAGGACGCGTTCGAGGACCTGCTGCGACGCATCTTCGCGGCCCGTGGGAAGGCGCGCCAGCAGCTGCTCGCGTTCCCGCTGGACGACATGCGCGGCTGGCTGCGGGACCTGCTGTACGGTGACCACGAGGTGGATCAGCGCGTCGACACGTTCATCGCGCGCCTGGACGGCATGGGCGAGAACCTCCGCATGGATTTCGCGGGGGAGGTCCTCCACTTCGCCAGTCCGGACCGCCACTGGCTGTGGGCACGGTGGATGTGGGATCCCCGCACCAGGACCGGCGCCCTGCCATTGGTGACCACACCCGCGTATGGCTACGAGGGCGAGACCCAGGGCGCGATCTACATGAAGGTCGGCCGTGCCGTGGCCTTCGTGCACGAGGTCGGCGAAGCCGCCGGCTTCCAGAGCATCAGCCGGAACATCTTCGGCACCGACGTCTTCCTCTCCTGCGTGTACGTGGTCTACGCGTACACGGTGCTGAAGATGCGGATGACCAACGAGTTCAACAAGGTCATGCCCGGACTGCCGGAGTTCTCGCGGCGCCTACTCGGCGTCAACCGAAAGGGCCAGCGCAAGGCGCCGGTCGGAGCGTAAATCGTGTCCAAAGCGCCCAACGTCGACCCCGAACGCATCATCGAGAAAGAGCATGTCATCCAGGAAGGCATGGATATCTCCGGCCACTGGAACCGCATGTTCGAACAGCGGGTCATCTGGGATTACACGCCGGAATTGCTGGAGAAGGTCACCGACGTCGAGGGCGCCGAGTCCTTCGGCTGGTGCTACCAATGCGCCCAGTGCATCCCCGTCTGCCCCGTAGACATCGTCGGCGACTACGGCCCACGCAAGATCTTCCGTCGTGTGCAGACGGGGCAGGATCTCTTCGAGAGCAGCGACACGTGGCAATGCACGACCTGCATGAACTGCCTGCGGGTGTGCCCCAAGGAAGTGGACATGATCCAGATCATGCCCGCCATACGCCAGGAGGCGGTGCTGCAGGGCAACGTCCCCGCGGAGCTCCAAGAGGTCTTCCAGAAGACCGTCGACTACGGCAATCCCCTCGGCGAATCACCCAAGAAGCGCGCCGCCTGGACCAAGAAGGCGGGGTGCGACGTCCCGCTGATGAAGGAAAAGAAGAAGGCGGACTACCTGTGGTTCGTCGAGTGCTACCCCAGCTACCACCCCCGTGGAATCGACGCGAGCGTCGCTTTGGCCCGGGTGCTGAACCACCTCAGCGTCGACTACGGGATCCTGGGAGCGGACGAGAAGTGCTCGTGCGATAGCCAGCGCCTCGCCGGCGAGCAGGGCCTGTTCGAGGAATGCGCCGAGCACAACATCAAGCAGTTCAAGCGGTACAAGGCAAAGAAGGTCCTCGTCACCGACCCCCACGCGCTCAATGCCTTCCGCCACGAGTATCCCAAGCTCGGCGGTAAGTTCTTCGAGACAATCCACTACACCACCTTCCTGCAGGACCGCATGGAAGAGCTCGGCATGACGCACGAGCTCGGCGTCAAGGTGACGTTCCACGACCCCTGTTACCTCGGCCGTCACAACGGCGAGTACGAAGCCCCGCGCAACATGCTGAAGTCCATCCCGGGCGTCGATCTGACGGAGATGGGGCGTTGCCGCGAGAATAGCTACTGTTGCGGCGGCGGCGGTGGCGGCATGTGGCTCGACGGCCACATGTCCGATCACGTCGCCATGCGGCTCTCGGAGCAGCGGGTAATCGAAGCCATCGAGACCGGCGCCGACGTCCTCGCCGTCTGCTGCCCCCTCGAGGTCTCCCGATTCGAGGACGCCGTCAAGTCGACGGACAACGAGGGGAAGCTCGTCGTGAAGGACATCATCGAACTGGTCGTCGAGTCCATGGGACCGGAAGAATGAGTGACAACGGCCTATTTGAGAAGCTGGCCTCCGCGGCCGTCGGTCTCGACGTGAACTACGACCTCGCCAACGGCCAGCGGACCAAGCGCGTCTACCTGGACAGCACCGCGAGCAGCCTTCGCCTGCAGGTCGTCGAGGACACCCTGACCAAGTTTCAGCCGTACTACTCCAACACCCACAGCGTGCTCCATTTCGGCGCCAAGCTCTCCACGTCGGAATACAAGTGGACCCACGGCATGGTGCTGGACTTCCTCAACGCGAACCCGGAGAACCACACCGCGTTCTTCGTCGGGAGCGGGACCACCGCCGGCATCAACCGGGTCGCCCGCGCGCTGCGGGAGAAGCGCCCGGACCGGGAGGTAGTGATCACCTCCATCATGGAGCACCACTCCAACGACCTCCCCCACAGGAAGCACTTCCCGCAGGTCGTCCACGTGCCCGCGGAGATGGCGAAGAAGTCCATCGGGCGCATCCACATGGATCGCCTGAAGGAGGCCCTCGAAGAGCACGGAGACAACGTCAATTACGTCGCGATCACGGGCGTCTCCAACGTCACCGGCATCATCAACCCGATCCACGAAATCGCCGAGCTCGCCCACGCCCATGGCGCGCTGGTGGTGGTGGACGCCGCCCAGATGGCGGCCCACCTGCCGATCCAGATGTCTGGCAACGACAACCCGGCTCACGACCTCGACGTGGTGATCTTCTCCGGGCACAAGATCTACGCGCCCGGATCGCCGGGCGTGGTCGTCACGCGCAAGGACCTGTTCGAAGGCGTCGAACCCCAGGACGTGGGCGGCGGCATGGTCGACGACGTGTACCTGAACCGGTACATGATCATGGACGCGTTCCCCGATCGCGAAGAGGCCGGCACCCCCAACATCCCGGGCGCCATCGGCCTCGCCGCGTCCTTGTACGCCCTCAATCGAGTGGGAATGGAGAAGGTCGCCGAAGAAGAAGACGCGATCATTCGCTACACCATAGGGCAGCTCAGCCAGATCCCGGACGTCATCATCTACGGCGAGAGCGATTGCGATGCCTGCGAGCGCGCTGGCGCCGTGTCCTTCAACGTCCGTGGCGTCGACCACGCCATGACCGCGGCGGTGCTGAACGACTACTTCAACATCGCCGTCCGTAACGAGTGCTTCTGCGCCCACCCGTACGTCCGCGAGATGATCACCGAGGTGCTGGCTGAGGAGTCCGATGACCTCTCCGACGAGGAGATCGAGCGCCTCGCCGATCTGCACCGCGGCATGGTCAGGGCGAGCTTCGGCATCTACAACACCAAGGCTGACGTCGACCTGCTCGCCGAAGCGCTCCGTGACCTCGTCGAGAAACGAGAGCACTACGAGGGGCTCTACGAGCGCCTCGATAGCGGCGACTACGCCCACAAGACCTTCAAGTTCGACCACGCCCGGCTGTTCTCCGTCAAAGGGGCAGTGGACGGGTGGCTGGGCGACGGCTGAGGGACGCCCCCCCGACCCTCGGTCCTGCCACCCGAACGGCGCTGAGTCCCACCCCAATCGCGACCCGTGGAGAAATCCGGGGCGCTTCCCATTAGGCTCTTCCGAACATGAACATCGTCGTACCCGTCAAATTGGTTCCAGATCTGGTCGAGGAGTTGGAGATCAACGACGAGGGCACGGACCTCGAGCGTGATTTCCTCAGCTACAAGATCAACGAGTTCTGCGATCACGCCATCGAGGAGGCGCTCCAGATCAAGGAAACCGAAGGCGCGACCGTCACGGTCATAGCCATAGAGCGTGACGAGACGGACAAGGTCCTCTACACCGCCCTCGCCAAGGGCGCGGATCGAGCCATCAAGGTCACCGGCGTCGACGAGGCGGCCACGACCCACACCGCCGCCAAGGCCATGTGCACGGTCATCTCAGGCATGGACTACGACGTCGTCATGACAGGAGTGCAGGCCGCGGATGACCGGGACGGACAGCTCGGCATCCTCCTGGCCGGCTACCTCGGCGTCCCCTGCGTCAGCGTCGTCAGCGACGTGAGCGTCTCCGGCGACACGCTCACGGTTCACAAGGAGTACTCCGGGGGCGTCATGGCGCGCTACGAGGTGACCCCCAAGATCGTCCTCGGCGTGCAGGCCGCCCGGCAGACACCCCGCTACGCACCGGTCAGCCGCGTCCGCCAGATCATGAAGGAGACCGAGCTCGAGGAGATCGAGGTCGGTGACGCCGACGTGGACGTGGGGTCCACCGTCCGACGCATGTACACGCCCGAAAAGGGAGACGGCGCCGAGATGCTCGAGGGATCATCAGAAGACGTCGCCGCACGGATCGCCGAACTCCTGAACGAGAAGAGGAGCTGACCATGGGCCAGGACATCCTCGTCGTCGCCGAACACCTGAAGGGTGAAATCGCTGACGTCACCTTTGAGCTTTTGGGCAAAGCCACCGAGCTCGCCGGGGCGACCGGCGGGTCTGTGGGCGTCGCGCTCGTCGGCGCGGATATGAAGGGCAAGGCGTCGGAGCTCGGCGCGGCCGCCAAGGTCTACTGCGTCGATCACGCCGGCCTGAGTGACTTCAACCCCCTCACCCACGGCGCCGCCCTCGGGACGATTCTCGACCACGTCGCACCGCGCCTCACCCTCGTCGCCAACACGTCCATGGGCATGGACCTCGCCGCCTCCACCGCCGTGGCCAAGGACCTCCCCCTCATGGCCTACGCCCTCGACGTCAAGGTGGACGGGGACGCCATCGTCGCCACGTCCCAGTTGTACGGCGGCAAGATCTACGCCGACTCCGCCGCGACGGGCGCCTCCGTCATCGTCAGCGTGCTGGCTGGTTCGTTCCCTGCGGACAGCGGCCGCACCGAGGGGACGCCGGCCATCGAGGATGTCGCGCCTCCGGCGGGCATCGACGACGCTCAGGTCCGCTTCCAGGCCCTGGTGGAGCCGGAAGGCGGAGACGTGGACATCACCCAGCACGACATCCTGGTGGCGGTCGGTCGGGGTATCGGCAGCGAAGACAACCTGCCGCTGGCCGAGGAGCTGGCTGCGGCCCTCGGCGGCGCCGTCTGCTCGTCGAGGCCCATCGTCGACTCCAAGTGGCTACCCAAGACACGCCAGGTCGGAAAATCCGGGCTCAAGGTGAAACCCAAGGCATACCTCGCCCTCGGCATCAGCGGCGCTCCCGAGCACATCGAGGGCATGAAGGACGCCGAGCTCATCATCGCCGTCAACACCGATGAGACGGCCCCCATCTTCGAGTTCGCCCACTACGGATCGACGGAGGACCTCTTCGATCTCGTCCCCGCGCTGACCGAGAAGTTGAAGTAGGCCCGGCATGCCGTCCCCGGAGCCCATCCCGACTCGCGAGATCTTCCTGCATCTGGGGACCGGTCCGCAGGTGGCGTTCTACGTCCTGGGCGGCCTGGCATCGGTGACGTTCATCTACGGGTTCTGGCGCCGCTACAAGAAGTACCGCAGGGGGCGCGCCGAGAATCGCTTCGACAACCTGGGCGGTCGCATCGCTCGGGCCTTCGTCACCATCATCACCAACGCCACGGTCCGCAAGGGCGACCGCTTCGGTGGCATCGCCCACACCTTGATCCTGTGGGGCTTCATCATCCTGTTCATCGGGACCGTCCTCGTCGCCATCGACCACGACGTCCTGCGGTTCTTCGACATGAAGATGCTCGAGGGCAACTTCTACCTCGGCTTCTCCCTGGTCCTCGACATCTTCGGCGCCCTGTTCATCGTCGGCCTGGTGGCCATGATCGTGCGCCGAGGGATGCTGAAACCGAAGGCCCTGGACTACACGCGAGCAGACGATCACGGCGGCCACTACGACCGCTCCGGCTTCGTCACCGACGACATGATCTTCGTCTGGATCCTGCTGGTCATCGGGGTGACCGGGTTCTTCATCGAGGGCCTGCGCATCGCCGAGAGCATGCCCGAGTTCGAGCGCTGGTCTCCGGTCGGCTACGCCCTCGGATCCGCCTTCAGCGGCATGGCCAAGGACACGCTCTGGGACTGGCATGTCTGGACCTGGTGGGCGCACGGGATCGCGGCGCTCGCGTTCGTCGCTTACATCCCCTATTCGAAGATGATGCACATGGTGACGGACGTGGCGAACCTGGTGTTCACCGACGACCACGCCGCCCAGAGGCTCCCCGCCCCGCCTGAGGGCGCCATGGGCTACAGCAGCATCACCGACTTCACGTGGAAGGAGCTGCTGGACTTCGACGCGTGCACCAAGTGCGGGCGCTGCCACGTCGCCTGTCCCGCCACCGCCGCCGGAACGACCCTCTCGCCTCGAGACCTGATCCTCGACCTGCGCACCTTCGCCAACGAGTCCATGGGGACGCCGGAGCTCTTGAAGCAGAAGTTCTCGACCGGATCCAACTGGCCGGAGGCCAGCGCCGACGGCCCCCTCGCCGTCGACGTCGCCGCCGCCGTCGTCCGCCCCGAGACCCTGTGGAGCTGCACCACCTGCATGTCGTGCATGGAGCAATGCCCCGTGGGCATCGAGCACCTGACCCACATCGTTCAGATGCGCCGCCATCTGGTCGACGGCGGCAAGGTGGACGACAACCTCCAGGGGGCGCTCATGAACCTGGGGGACTACGGCAACTCGTTTGGCGAGTCGGCCAAGAAACGGGCGCGCTGGACCAAGGGCCTCTCTTTCAAGATCAAGGACGCCCGCAAGGAGCCCGTGAAGTACCTGTGGTTCGTCGGCGACTTCGCGTCCTACGATCCCCGTATCCAGGCCCTGTCCCGACAGGTCGCCGAGGTCCTGAACGCCGCCGGTGTGGACTTCGGCATCCTCTACGACGGGGAAAAGAACGCCGGCAATGACGTGCGCCGAGTCGGCGAAGAGGGGCTCTTCGAGATGCTCGCCGAGGACAACATCAAGGCCCTCGAAAAGGCGGAGTTCGAGGAGATCTTCACCACCGACCCCCACACCTTGAACGCGCTCAGGAACGAGTACCCGGCGCTCGGTGGCTCCTACACGGTGCACCACTACACCGGTCTGTTGGACAAGCTCCTCTCCGAGGGCAAGATCACTGTCAACGCACCCGTCGGTGCCAAGGTCACCTACCACGACCCCTGCTACCTNGCCCGCTACAACGGCGAGGTNGACGCGCCCCGCAACGTGATGCGNTCCATCGGCCTCGACCTNCACGANATGCCNCGCTGCGGCAAGAACACNTTCTGCTGCGGCGCCGGCGGCGGNCGNATCTGGATGGACACGTCCAACGAAGAGCAGCGCACCAGCGAGCAGCGCATCGAAGAGGCGCTGGAGCTCGGCGACGTCCGCTACTTCGTCACCGCGTGCCCCAAGGACTACACCATGTACTCGGACGCGGTGAAGACCCTCGGCAAGGAAGACGTGCTCGAGGTCAAGGACCTGATCGAGCTGGTCGCTCAGGCTGTGGGCTGAGCTCCCCCCGCCCGATTCAGGGCGCGCCCCGAGTCCATCCACCGATGATGAACTGTCGGTCGAGGCGCAGCACCGCCGCGTCGGAGCCGAACACCGCCCGCGTCATCTCGGAGGCCTCACGGTAGGTGAATTTGTGGCCCATGTAGCCATCGCCGATGAGATCCTCTTCCCCCGCATCCTGAACGATGGCCTTGAAATCCACCTCGGTCGACGCCTGCTCCGCGTCTGTCGCCTTCACAAACTCCTCGGGGACGGCGATGCCCTCCGGGTCCGCCAGCAGCGCGCGTAACTGGTAGCGCACCTGTCCGGAGGGCGCGAGCACGGCCTTCATCGAACGCAGGTTGGACTCGACCACCGCTCGCGGGCAGTGGATGAACACGGCTACGGCGAAGATGAGGTCATACTCGCGGTCCCTGGCGACGTCGGGCAGACCCGCGCCGTCACCCTCGAAGAACCGGACATCGTCGAGTCCTTCGCAGCGCCTGCGCGCCTCGCTGACGATCGACGGTGCGATGTCCACCCCCGTGTAGCTCGCGACACGCGGAGCCAACGCCGGGACCAGCCGACCGACGCCGCATCCGACCTCGCACACGTGGGCCCGCCGCAGCTGGTCCGCCCCGATGTCCGTCAAGATGAAGTCGACGTCCCGCGCGGCCCGGAGGCCCCACGTCTCAGGATCGTCCCACCCCGTATGCGAAGCGATGTAGAGGTCCAGCAGGGGCGAACGCCCCCGTCGGTCCCACTCCCGCTTGAGCCGCTCTGCCTCCTCCACGGTTCGCTACCTTACGCCTTATGGAGACACCACGCCGTCCGGCGTCGGGAACCCTCGCAGCGTTGCCTCGCCGCATCGGACCGAGTAGCCTCGCCCACGAGCTTGACTTCGGCGACCCGCGCGCACCTGAAATCACGAGGCCGAGATGTTCTTCGTCCGACGCTACAAGATCGAACGCACCGACCCCGACACACCGGCTATTGATCCGGAGGTCGCCGCGCACCTCGCTGACTCCTACCCACACAACCACAACGTGGAGATCGTCAGCGACGCGCTCATCGCCAAGCGCAAGCTCGCCGCGCGCTACAAGCGCATCACGCGGCTGTACCCCGAACCCGTGAGCAGCCTGCTCGACGTGAGCTGCTCGAAGGGGTTCTTCGTCGCTGACGCGGCCGTGCGCCCCTCATGCAAGCGCGCGCTGGGGATCGACATCGACGACAACGACCTCAGGGCATGCGAGGCCATCAAGGCGTTCCTGCCCGCCGATCGAGCACGGTTCATCAAGCTGCAGCTACACGAGCTGGCTGAACGGATCGGGGGGTTCGGCGGGCCGTTCCAGACATCGCTGGTGATCAACAGCTACCAGTACTTCTACTTTGGCAGCTCTCGCTCGAGTGATTGTTATCTGGACCACCGCGAGATCTTCCACATGCTCCGGCAGGTCTGCGACGGCCGCGTCATCTTCAGCAACCGGATGGAGTTGAACCGCGTACAGACATACTGCAAGCAGGCCGCGGAGCGACACGGTCACGATGAACGGCGGTACAGCACGGAGACGGCGATGGCAGCGGCCTCCGAGTTCTTCGAAGTCACCCGCCAAGGCAAGCTCGGGAATCTCCCGATCTGGACCCTGAACGCGAGATAGCCAGGGCGAAGCTGAGGATGCCACCAACGAGAAACGGCCGCGCTCGCAATCACAGGCACAGCCGCGTCTTGGAAAGAGTGGGCGATATTGGATTCGAACCAACGACTTCCGCTGTGTGAGAACGGCGCTCTAACCAGCTGAGCTAATCGCCCCGGGAGCGTGGTTCTACGTGCGGCCGTGGCGGAGGTCAAGGAGGCCGAAATCGACGGAATCCGGAGGCCTGAAGGGAGAAGGAAGTCGTATCCGCATATCATGTGGTCTGCGCGACTCAGCGCACCTGACGAAAGGAACACCGTGAACCGCCTCCTCAACTCCCTCATCATCGCGCTCCTGCTGACGGGCGCCCTCGTCGCCCAGGAAACCAAGCTGGGTGATTTTGTCGTCACGAGCCAACTCCCCCGTCTGGCCGTCGAGAACCAGGGAAGGACAGGCACCTGCTGGTGCTTCGCCACCACCTCGTTCCTCGAGAGCGAGCTGCAGCGCATCCACGGAAAGGCCTACGACCTCTCCGAGATGTTCACGGTGCGGAACACCACGATCGAGAAGGCGAAGCGTTACGTCGAAGCGGGCGGCAAGGCCGTGTTCGGCGAGGGCGGCCTATCGCACGACGTCATCGCCATGATCCGGGAGCACGGGATCGTGCCGCAGGAGTCCTACACGGGACTGCAAGAGGGCAAACAACGGCACTCCCACGGCGGGATGTTCCGCAAGGTGAAGGGCGCCATCAAAGGGTTCGTCGAGGAGAACGGACGGCGCTTCAAGAAGAAGGAAGCCGACGCGGTGGCGGCCGTCGTCGATGGGCATCTGGGCGCAGCCCCGACCGAGGTGACCGTCGACGGTAAGAAGATGACGCCGCAGCAATATGCGACCGACTTCTTGAAGATCCCCCTCAATGACTACGTCGAGGTCATGTCATACAGCTACGCGCCGTTCCACCAGAAGGCCACGCTCACGGTCCGCGACAACTGGATGAAGTACGACGGCTACCTGAACGTCCCCATCGACGAGTTCATGAAGACGTTCGACAACGCGCTGGAGAAGGGCTATTCCGTTGCGGTGGACATCGACGTGAGTGAGAAGACCTACCGGCCGAGCGACGGCATCGGCACGCTCACCGATGACCTCGAGAAGCAGGGCGCGGTCACCCAAAAAGTCCGGGACGCCATGTTCAAGGACAAGCGCACCACGGACGACCACCTGTTGCACATCGTCGGCGTCGCGCGCGATGAGGCGGGCAAGCGCTTCTACCTCACGAAAGACTCATGGGGCAAGAACCACGGCAAGCTCAAGGGCTACCGGATGCTCTCCGAGAACTACATCCGCGCCAAGGTCCTCGCCTTCATGATCCACAAGGACGCCCTGCTCAAGCGGCAGTAGGGACCGCAGGGGCCGGGCCTACTGGAGCAACTCGGCGACGGTGTCCCGCTCACCGACGAGCTCGTCGTTGGTGAGCCCCAGCTTCTCCTGGGCGAACCCGTTCTGCGGCATGTCCCCGATCACCTCGTAGGTCCCGTTGCCCGTGGTGCGCACGGGGACGCTGGCCCAGATGCCCTCGGAGAACCCGTAGGTGCCGTCGCTCTTGCACGCGATGGAGTGCACGGTGTCACCGGGGGTGATGAGGGCACGGACGTGATCGATGAGCGCGTTGGCGGCGCTGGCGGCGCTCGACAGCCCCCGCGCCGCGATGATCGCGGCGCCGCGCTTGCCGACGCTCGGGATGAACTCGCCCTCGAGCCACGCCTGGTCGGTGATCACGTCCGTCACCGGACGCCCCCCGATCTTGGCGTTGAAGAAGTCGGGATACATGGTCGGGCTGTGGTTGCCGTAGATGATGATGTCCTCGACATCCGTGACCGGGACGCCCGCCTTCTTCGCCAGCTGCGTCGCCGCCCGGTTCTGGTCCAGGCGCGTCATGGCGGTGAAGTTCTCGTCCGGGATCCGCGCGCATCGGTTAGCCGCGATCATCACGTTCGTGTTGCAAGGGTTGCCCACGACGGCGACCTTGCATCCATCCGCTGCCACCGCGTCGATGGCGTCGCCCTGTCCAATAAAGATCCGACCGTTGTCCTTCAACAGATCGGCGCGCTCCATCCCCGGTCCACGAGGCTTGCTACCGACGAGCAGGCACCAGTCCGCTCCCTTGAAGGCGGCCATGGGGTCGTCCGACATCTCGATACCGGCGAGGAGAGGGAACGCGCAGTCATCCAGCTCCATGGCGACGCCGCTCATGGCGGTGATCACCTTCTCCACCGGGATCTCGAGGAGCTGGAGGATCACCGGCTGATCCTTACCGAACATCTCGCCGGCGGCGATACGGGGAAGCAGGCTGTAACAGATCTGGCCGGCGGCGCCGGTCACGGCAACTCGAATGGGGGACGTCATGACCGGAACATACGACTGCGTCCGGGCGGACTCAAGCGAGACCGAAGAACGCTCGGGCCGTACGGGTGGTCTCGGAGACGACCTCCTCGTACGAACGGCCGGTGCACGCCGCCAGGGTGCGGATGATATGAGCCAGGTGCATGGGCTCGTTGCGCCGGGTCTTGGGCTTGGGGTCCAGGTCCCGCGGCAGCAGGTACGGCGCATCCGTCTCTGCCATCAGGCGGTCCGGCGGGACCGTCTTCGCCAGATCCCTCAGGTGGGTCCCGCGGCGCTCGTCGCAGATCCAACCCGTGATGCCGATGTGGCAATCCAGGTCCAGATAGGTGCGGAGGGCGGCCTCCTCACCCGTGAAGCAGTGGACCACCGCGCCAGGCAGCCGGTCGCGCCACGAACGGAGGATGTCGGCGAACCGCTCGCAGGCGTCCCGTTCGTGGAGGAACACGGGGAGGCCGAGCTCGGCAGCGAGGGCGAGTTGAGCATCGAACCACTGCTCCTGCACGGGCCGCGGTGAAAAGTCCCGGTTGAAATCGAGCCCGCATTCGCCGATGGCGCGGACGTGGTCCGCCGATGCCAGGGCGCGCAGCGCGTCCAGGGTCGCCCCGTCGCAGGTCTTGGCGTCGTGGGGATGGACCCCTGCTGTCGACCACAGGAATCCGGGACGTGTCGCCGCGAGCTCGCAAGCCGCGCGACTCCCTTCGACGCTCGTCCCCGTGACGAGGATACCCGTCACCCCGGCATCCACGGCGCGCGCCATGACCGCATCCAGGTCGGAGCGGAACGCACGATTGGTCAGATTTGCGCCGATGTCGATCATGGGGCTGAGCTGCCGCTGATGAGGATAACGGCTACAGCGCGTCTCAGGTCACTTCAGGAGCGCCAGGGTGTGGGTCATCAGCGCCGTGCTGTAGACCGCCCCCCCTTCCGATCCCCACGCCCCGACGGGGCGGAAGCCACCAGCGTGGTCCCCCCCGGTCACCTGGTGTTCAAGGAGCTCGTGCGAGAGGCGACGACGCCAGAGCTCCCAGGTGGGACCGCCGAGCTTCCTCAGCGTCAGGGTTCCCCAGTACCAGTAGATCATGTCGACGGACCCGGTCGCGTCCCAGGTAGGAAGACACTCGGACAGGAGCTCGGCCCCCGCGCGGGTCACCGAGGTGTCGGTGGTCTCCGGCCTGAGCGTGAGGCGACACCACATGGCCGCCGCGGTCAGGGCCTCTGACGCCTCCGCCGGGAAGCTGAGACGCCGCCCCTGGGCGCGCACCGGACGCTCGCCGCGCTTGCTGTAGCCGGTGCGACCGGTCTCCTGGTCCGTCAGTTCGTCCAGGTAATCGAGCGCCCATTTGAGACGGCTCGCGCTCCCCTCGAGGCCCGCATCCTTGGCGGCGGCGAGGGCGGCGAGCATCCAGCTGGTGACGTGTGAGTCGTTGTCACCCGGCCGCACGCCATAACGCCAACCTCGATACGGATTCTGCGCATCCAGGATGAACCGCGTCGCCTTACGGGCGGCGGTCTTCAGCCAGGCGGCCCCCGTACGTCCATACCCCTTGATGAGCGCCTGGGCCGCCACCGCATGGCCGTAAGAGAACTGGGAGTCGCCCCGCGATCCGATGGCGCCGTCCCCGTCCTGCTGGGCCACGAGCCACTTCAGGCCCGATCGGATGGCCTGCGCGTAGGGCCCGTCCGTCTTGGCGCCGGCCCCGGCCCCCTGGAGGGCGAGGAGGGCAAGACCGGTGACACCCACGTCCTGGATGCCGTGGCCCTGGAGCATGCCATCGACGCCCACGCGGGCGAATCCGTCCGCGTCCCATCGGCCGTCCTTCGACTGGGATCGCAGCAGCCAGGCAAGGCCGCGTTCTGCGGCTCGCTGAACCGCGGAACGATCCACCGGTGCAGGACCAGGCGTTGACTGGTCGGACGACGGCGGCGCTGGTTCGGACGGCGCCTTCGTCTCACCGACGTGGGGACGGGACAGGGAACGGATCGTGCTCAGGCTGACCTCTGCGTCGAACACCGCGGTCAGCTCATTCGCGGCGATCACCTGCAACATGCTGTGGACGACAACGAACGGGACACGCGGGCTCGCGATGAGCTTGATCTGTGTGTCCGGATCGTCCTTGCGGATCGCGCCCATCTTCTCCCGGAATCGAAAACCGATCAGCCGGGGCTCGTAGTCGAACTCGGCGGCGTCCGCGTTGGCGGGATGGACGCGATAGCCGTTGATCGTCCCTAGTGGTCGGGTGTAGGCGCCAAGCTGAAGCACTACCGGACGGGCGGGCGGCGCGTGAGGTCCCGGCGCGAAGATCCGTACCAGGAGCTCAACGCGGCGCGGCTGCTTCCCGGACGCCTCGAGTTCGGACGCGCGCAGCACGGCAACCGGCGCGCGGGTGTTTCGATCCAGCAGGCCGATGCGCACATCCTGGATGAGGGGGCTCGCCTGGACCTGGTCCGGGCGGTCTCGCCACGACAGAACCCACGCAGCCTGTACGACGGCCTGGACCCAGGCTGCGTCCTGGTGAGGAGAGCAGCGGATCACCAGCATGCGGTTGGAGGGGTGCTGGGCCTTCGGATACCGCGGGGACGGGGGCATGACGACGGGCGCGTCCCGGTCCTGGTTCTCCTCCGCCTCCGGTGCCGCGACGACGCGCATCCACGCCTGGAGCTGTTCGATGGATATGGGACGCTTCCCGCGGAAGAGGATGGGGAGGCCGTCACCTTGCAGGCGACGATCCTCGGCGTCGAGGATCTCCACCACCAGCGGGTCCAGGTCACCGATCTGCGCCGGCAGCGCGGAGGCGATCAGGAGCAGGGCCAGCAGAGCGGAACGTCCCAGCATCCAGGTTTCTCCAATCCTCAGGGGCAGCGCGGAACCGGCCCCAATTGTCTCTGACGAGGCGGACCAACGCCCGGTTCAGTTCAGGAACGCAGAAAAGTACACGGAGTCCCGCCTGCCCCCTAACCCTCCCCCGAGGGACGAGGCCCCTGCGCCTCGGCCATCTGGCGAAGCTTGAACTTCTGCACCTTCCCCGAAGCCGTCAGCGGAAACCCGTCGACGAACAGCCACTGCCGCGGACGCTTATAGGACGCGAGGCAGGTCGCCAGCCACTCCGTCAACGCGGGAGCATCGACGCTGGCGCCAGGGCACAGGACCACCGCGGCGGCCACCTCCTCCCCGAGGCGCTCGTGGGCGACGCCGAAGACCGCCGCGTCCGCCACGTCCGCGTGCGTGCGCAGGGCGTCCTCGACCTCGCCCGGGAACACATTCTCGCCCCCGCGAATCACCAGCTCCTTGATGCGCCCCGCGATGTGCAGCGCGCCCTCCTCATCGATGAACCCGAGGTCCCCCGTGCGCAGCCAGCCCTCCGCGGTGATGACCGCGGACGTCGCCTCGGGGTCGTCGAAATAGCCGAGCATCACACCCGGACCGTTGACCAGGACCTCCCCTGTCTCCCCGACCGGACGCTCCACGTCCGACACCGGGTCGACGATCCTCAGCCGCACACCTGAATACGGGATACCCACTGACCCGATCCGCTGCTCGAGCGGCGCAGCGGAATTCGAGATCGTGACGCCGGGGGAAGCCTCGGTCAGCCCATAGGCCGCGCAGATGCCCTCCACTCCCAGGTCGTCGTGGATACGACGCATCAGGGGTTCGGGGCACATGGACCCCGCCACGATGCCGGAGCGCAGAGACGAGAGATCCCGTGTGCGAACGTCCGGCTGGGCCAGCAACGCCCGGAACATCGCCGGGACCCCATGGATCAGGGTGACGGCCTCGGACTCGACGGCCTCGAGCACCCCCCCAGGATCGAAGCGCTGCAACGCGACGATAGGCGTCAGGTGGGTGGTCGCGCCGAGCACGACCACAGAGCAGCCGAAACAATGGAACAGCGGCACCATGAGCATCATGACGTCCCTATCCACCAGCTCCGCTGTCATCGCACCCACGTACGCGTTCTCCACCAGGTTCTCGTGGGACAGCACCACCCCCTTCGGAAACCCCGTCGTGCCGGACGTGTACTGGATATTCGCGGGCGCGCTCACCGGTGTGTTGGCACAACGCTCATACACCACACTGGCTGGGACGCTCTCTCCTGCCGCGACCAGCTCATCGACGGAGATCATCCCGTCACGGGGTGTCCCCTCCATGACTGTGACCCGGGCCAGCCGCGGGCAGGCACCGCCCGCGATCAGAGCGGCCAGCACGTCGAGGTACTCCTCCGCCTCCCGCCCCGGGGCGCACACGACCATCCGGGTCTTGCTCTGGCCGAGCAGATACTCGATCTCTGGAGCCGTCAGGGCCGTGTTGGCGGTGACGAGCACGGCCCCGATCCGAGCGATGGCGAACTGGAAGGGGATCCAGTCTGGCCGGTTATCCGCCCAGACACAGACGTGGTCCCCCGGCTCGATCCCCACGGCGATGAGCCCACGGGCCAGCGCCAGGCTGCGCGCATCGAGGTCGGCGTAGGTCCACCTCAGCCCACGCTGCGGATACACCAGCGCTGGACGATCACCATGATCCGCGCCAAGGCGCTCGATCAACGTTCCCTGGGTGACGCCGTGGATTGCATCCATGAGATGGTATGGCTAGGGACCGCCAGTAAGATAGGCGCGCCCATGAGAGTAACCGAGACCGACCTGCCTGGCGTCCTCATCATCGCACCTACCGTGCACGGTGATCCCCGCGGGTTCTTCGTCGAGACCTGGCACCGGGACCGATACGCCGAACACGGCATCGACCTGGCGTTCGTCCAGGACAACCACTCGAAGTCGGGCAAGGGCATCCTCCGCGGCCTGCATGCCCAGGTCGGGGCACACGCCCAAGGCAAGCTGATCCGCGTCATCTCCGGCGCGATCTACGACGTCGCGGTCGACATTCGGACCGGGTCACCGACGTTTGGGCGTCACGCGGGCATCGAACTCACGTCCGACAATCACCACCAGCTCTGGGTGCCACCCGGCTTTGCCCACGGGTTCTGCGTCTTGAGCGACGCGGCGGAGGTCGAGTACAAGTGCACGGCGCCCTATGACCCGGCCTCCGAGCTGAGCATCAAGTGGGACGACCCCTCCATCGGCATCCCCTGGCCCATCACCGACCCCATCCTCTCAGAGAAGGACCAGGGGGCCATGCTCCTCGCCGACTCCCATGAGCGCCTCCCTGCGTTCGACGGCTGACCGCGGGGCAGCGGCGGCTATGATGGGGTCATGGTTCGACTGAGCCGCATCTACACCAAGACGGGTGACGACGGGACCACCGCCCTCGGCGACGGCTCCCGAGTCGAGAAGCACCACACCCGGATTCAGTCCTACGGCACCGTCGATGAACTGTCGGCGGTGCTGGGCCTGCTCCTCACCGAGGGGATCCAGGCTCCGCTCGACGAGCGCGTCCGAGCAATCCAGAACGACCTGTTCGATGTGGGCTCCGACCTCAGCGTGCCCGGAGAGGCCGGCGAACGCCTACGCATCTCAGACAGCTACACCACCCGAATCGAAGGTTGGATCGACGAAGCCAACGCGGGACTTGAACCGTTGAACTCCTTCGTCCTCCCGGGGGGAACCCGCGTCGCCGCGTGGCTCCATCTCGCGCGCACGGTCTGCCGCCGCGGCGAGCGGCTGGTCACCGAGCTCCGCCAGATCGAAGGCGAGCAGGTCAACGCCGCGGTCGCCACCTACCTCAACCGCCTCTCCGACCTGTTCTTCGTCTGGGCCCGCGCGACCAACAACGGCGGCAAGGACGACGTCCTCTGGCAGCCGGGTCAGAACGCCTGACCGAGCAGCTCCTCCAAGGCGTCCGGATCATCTACGTGCAGCCAGTGGCCGGCGGTCGGGAGCACGTGCACGTTCTTCACTCCGCCGAGCCGTAGAAGATCGTCCGACGTCCACCGATCGCTCCGACCGGCGCGCACCAGGTGCACCTGGACGTCTCCTGGCGGTGCCTCGGCCGTCGGCCACAGGTCTTCTTCCCAATAGTCGATCAGCAAGGCATCCAGCACGTCCCGATCGAAGTGCCACGAATAACCGTCGTCGCCGCGGACCAGGTTGGTGGCCATCCAACCGGCCACCGCCCGCGAGAGGCCACAAGCACGCAGCTTGTCCTGCACCTGGGCGCGCCGCGCGACCGGCAGCGCGATGTCCTTGACGGCGGCGATCACCCGACCCACCTCGGAGCTGATCGCGTCCGTACCTCCAGCAGGGCCCGCGCCCGGAGGCGAGTCGAGGCTCCACACCTCACGCAATCCGGCACCTCCGGTCTCTCGTAGGTAGGTCAACGCCACCTTGCCCCCGAAGGAATGCCCCCACACCACATCGGGACCGCTACCGAGATGCGTCCCAAGTCGCTCAAGGTCCTGCGCGCAAGCGCGCATGGTGTGGGGAGGCGGGACATCGCGAGACCCGGCGTGCCCTCGCAGATGCACCAGCACGATGCGCACATCGGGATACGCAGCGACGAACCTCCGACCGAAGACCTCCCAGTTCCGGCCGGATCCGAAGATCCCGTGGAGAACCCAGACAGTCTGGCCGGCCCCCGAGCCGATCACGTCATACGCAAGGACATGGCGCACGCCCGGATGTTAGCCGACAACCGCCGGACGGCTCTGCAGCCACCGGAGATCGAACGCGGTGAACATCCTGGGGATGCCGCAAATACCGCTCAGCGGATCACGGCGACGGCTCGTTTGCTCCGGCCCGACCTCGGCCAGGAGCGCGACGTGGGCATGTCCATCGGGGACCAACGCCGTCACCAGATCCCCCACCTCGTCCGGCTCGGCCCAGGGCGAGTCGATCAGGATGAGGGAAGCTCCCTGAGCCTCCAGCCGCTCCGTCGCCGCGACGTGTACGACCTCGTAACCGCGGTGCTGAAGCAGCATGCGCCCGAGCGGCGTCGGCTCACCGCCGTGGACGGAGACCCACAGCGCGCGCTCCGCGCCGCCGTCTTTCGAGGCGAAGGGACGCGGTGTCGCCCCCAGTTCGCGTCTGCGGGCGACCACGCGGTAGTCCGCCTGGGCCAGCAGGTCGATCTGCTCGCTCCAGATGAGGTCGGCCGCCAGGGCCGCCTCGTCGACGCGGAACGAGATGCCCCCCGCCGGAAAGTCGTAACCGTAGCCCAGCACCTGCGCCCACACGTCTGCGAGGACCACGGATGCGAACAGCGGGGTGATCTCACCTTCGAGCTCGTGGTGCCCGCGGACCACCGCACAGATCTCGTCCGGTAATCCCCAGCGGCGCGCGAAGTGTTCGCCGATGCGGACGTGATCGAGGCCACACAACTCTCGCTCGATGGCCATGAACGGAGTCCCGTCGCCTTGCCGCGCCAGCACCTGGTGGAACGCCTGGGGGTCGAGCCTGACCATCACCAGGTGACCGACATCGTGAAGAAAGCCGGCCACGTACGCCATCCGCGGGTCAGCCGACTCGGTGGACTCGGCCACCATGGCAGCCCCCTCCGCGACGGCGATGGCATGGTCCCACCAGGGGGTATCGCCGATCGTCGGGCCATCCGGAGAGAACGCGCTGCGGAGCGCGCGAATCAACTGGGACGGTTGGACATCCCCACCAGCGAGAAAATCACGAACCTCGCCCGGGGGCGGGGGAAAAGTGTCCACAAAAGACAGAATACGATCGGGATCCAGCGCTTCCATGACGCAATCTGCGCGGCTGCAGGGCTGACTATCCTGCGAAGCACGCAACCTCTCACTTTGATTGTCGGCAATGGGTCTGGGTGGGCTCATGCGATCCTGCAGTATTCACCCATGCCATACAAGCTTGCCTGAGGTCCGTCATTGCCACATCCTGACCGCATGTCCTCGAAACGGGTCTACGTCGCCTACACGGGCGGCACCATCGGCATGCGCCGCAAGGGCTCGGTCTACGAGCCGGTGCCGGGGTACCTGGACGAGCTCCTCTCCCGCATGCCGGAGATGGTCGCGGAGACCATCCCGGAGATCGAGGTCGCGGAGTCGGTCCCACTGCTCGACTCGAGCGACATCACGCCCTCCGACTGGGAGCGGATAGCCCGGGACATCCTGGACCACCAGGACTACGACGGCTTCGTCGTCCTCCACGGCACCGACACGATGGCATACACGGCGTCGGCCCTGTCGTTCATGCTGGAGGGCCTCTCCCGCCCCGTGATCGTCACCGGCTCACAAATCCCCCTCTCAGAACCGCGGAGCGACGCGCGGGACAATCTCATCGACGCCCTGACCATCGCCGGCCATCCCGAGGTGGTCATCCCCGAGGTCGCCCTCCTCTTCAACGGGTTGCTGCTCCGCGGTAACCGGGCGACCAAGACAAGCGCTGACGGACTCGACGCGTTCGAGTCACCAAACTACCGACCGCTCGGACGCGGCGGCATCCACCTGACGCTCTACAAGAATCGCATACGAAACAGGCTCCCCGGCGAGCTACGGGTGGCGAAACTGGATACGGTGCACGTCGCGGCGTTGCGCCTGTTTCCAGGCATCGAGCCGCGGGTCCTGACCGAAGTCCTGCGTGAACCCATGCAGGGCATCGTGCTCGAGGCCTTCGGCGTGGGCAACGCACCCACCCACCCGGGGATCGCCGCGGCGATCCGTGAGGCCACGGCACGCGGCGTCGTCGTCGTCGTCTGCACCCAGTGCCTGCGAGGCAGCGTCAATCTGGGCGCCTACGTAGCCGGGTCAGCGCTCGCCGATGCGGGCGCCATCGCCGGCCACGACATGACCGTCGAAGCCGCCATGACCAAGATGTACTGGCTCTTCGGGCAGGGGCTCGCCCCGGATGTGGTGAAGCAAGAGATGGAGCGAGATCTGCGCGGCGAGATCACGCTTCCGGACGATCCACAACGGGCCATTCTCTGATCGGAACGCGGCTCCCCTGACGGATCAGGACGCCCTATCTGATCACGACGCGGACCCGCTCCACGTCGGCCAACACGTCCTCCGTGCCGATCCTCCCCGCCGCCCGCGCCGCGACCACGGATCGACGGCGTGGTACGCCGTCGATCCGGTAGAGCCCGGGGCCAACGCGCAGCCCTCGGCCACCTGATCCGTCGTCGAGTTCCACTGACGCGCCATCGACCAGGGCGCCGCTCCCGTCCACGACCGTGACCCAGACAGAGCGCGCGCGAGACAGCCGAATCGCGACCTCCTCCTCCAGGCCCACCTCACCCACGGTCACCGTTCCGTAGCCACGCTTGGAGACCGTCACCTCCACCCGGTCGCCGAAGATCCCCTGGACGACGGCGCGCCCTTCACCGTCGGTCGTCACCCCCGACCCACGCCCGCCGAGCGCGATGTCGACGCCCGAGAGCGGCGCCCCCCGGTCGTCACGGACGCGCAGGTGGAGCGCCCGAGCCCGTCTCTCCACCGACCACGTCACGGTCCGTTGTTGCCCCGCTCCCAGGCTCACCACCTCCTTGAAG
This sequence comes from Planctomycetota bacterium, assembly GCA_002683135.1. Lineage (GTDB taxonomy): Bacteria > Planctomycetota. The sequence continues at coordinate 32,003 of NYSS01000022.1, forward strand.
AGCTCGTGGCCATGAGCGTCCTTCAACGAAACCGTGAGCGGCGTATCCGGACGCACCCCGTACACCACCACACCCTTCGACCGCGACCCGGCGGCGAGCCTGTAGATCACGCGGCCACCGCCCGTGACCGGATCATGACTCCGACGGAGCGGAGACGTGCCCCTCACATCGGTGGAGGCATGCAGCGGGATCATCGGCCCCTCGAAGAGGCTGCTCCCCGGATAGGCAATCTCGACCTGGAGCCCCGGGCTCGCAGCGCCAGCCCCGACGACAACGCACCGCAGCGCGTTGGACGGCGCCAGCCGGACCTCCACCGCCCCGCTGTCTAGCGGCGGAACCCGAACCTCCTCGAACCGATAACCGGCGGCCCCGACGACCAGGGTGGGGGCGCCGAGCGGAGCCCGGAAGTCCACCCACCCGTCCTCACCGGTCGGCGCGCTGACGTACCCACCAGCCACGACGCGGGCCCCGGCGATGTCACCCTTGGGACCGGTGACATGCACGGGCAGCAACCGCAGCGGATCAGCCGGGATGTCCCCCAGGTCGACGAGGGCGTCCAGACCCGAGACGACCAACCGTCGCGCGAAGCGCGAGCCATCGGGGCGGGTGATCAGGACCTCCGCTTGCCGCGCCTCCCCGTCACGGAGAACCAGGTGGAACGAGCCCCCTTCCCCGCGACGCGGACGAGCGGTCCACGGCTCCCCGTTCGACGGCGTCACGACCGCGTGCACCGCGAGGATGCCGTCGTGGCCGACAGGGCGACCGGTGATCCCCGGTGAAGGCGCGAGGTCGATGCGCACGCCGCTCGTCGGTGCGATGACCTGGTAGCTGTGGCCTCCGTTACCAGGCCCGCCGACGACCTGGTGAAACGGGAAGTGCAGGGAGAGCTCGGTCTCCGCCTCGAGCCCGTGAAAAGCGAAGCGCCCACGGTCATCGGTGACCAGAGGGATGACGTCACCGCGCACGTACCCCGCGCGGGCACGCGCCGCCCGCTGAGGGAGTGTCCAGTCGACAGAGACGTCGCGATAGCCTCGCAGCTCGAGCGCCACCGGCTGTTTCACCGAACGCCCTCCCACCGTGACCACGCCCTCGACTGAGACCCCGCCCGGCAGTCGCACGACGGTAACGCCTGCAGCGGCGATCGCCGCCAACACCGGCGGATAGGCGTCCTTCACGACCACGGCCCACACCACCTGCAGAGGCGCGTCGAGGGTGACGCGGCCAAGCCCATCGGTCACCCCCTCCGGGAAGAGGATCCCCTCCTCATGCCCCGAAGCGGACGCCGGGGCGTCCTCCGCGAGCACCACCATTGCCCCCGGCACCGCCACACCGTCTGCGGCCTCCACCAGGACCGTCACCTGGAGCGGAGCTGGGACCTCGGGTGGCGGATCGCTGCGACGCGTGAACCGATCGCTAGCGACCGGGACGTCGGCCACCGCAGCGGGATTCCGCAAATCGGCAGGGTCCTCGCGCTCTCCTTTGGTCGCCGGACGCGCGGGCGCGTCTTCGTGTGGTGGATCGGAGAGGATCTGCCACAGACCGACGCTCACCAACGCGACGATCACCAGTGCACCGAGTGTCCTCACGGTCTTTCTCATCGGGCTCAACCCGTCCTACAGGATAACCACCCGGGCAGAATCGCTTAAGATCCCGCCTCCTATGGACAAGGTCGACCAGTTCGAGAGCCTCTTCAAGTCCGCTGCGAAGGAGCCGTTCCAGCGCCAGGACGTCCGCGTGACGTCGGCCCTGGTGGTGGCAGACGGGGACGAGGAGGCGGTGAAGGCGTACGCGGACCAGATCCGCGGCTTCCTCTCCGTCCTCGGCGCCAACGTACGCTGGACGGACGTCCCCTCGAGCGCGTTCTCCAACATCCAGGAGCTCATGGAGATCCTGGAGCGAGAGGACCCGGATCTGATCTGCACCCATCGCCACGTCGGCAGCCCGAACCAGCGGTGGGCGTGGACCCTCGGTGAGGTCCTCGACGTCCTGACTCAGGCGACCGATCGCGCGGTCATGGTGCTGCCGCACCCCGACTCCGAGGACGCGGAGAAGTTACCTGATCGCGACACGGGGGTGGTCATGGTCATGACGGACCACCTGACGGGCGACGGCCGCCTGGTCAGCCACGCGCTTCGCTATACGACCCCCAAGGGTCGCCTCGTCCTCTGCCACGTCGAGGACGACACGGTCCTCGCGCGGTACACCGACGCCATCGCCAAGATCCCCGAGATGGACACGGAATCGGTGACCGAGCTGCTCCGCGAGCGGCTCCTCAAGGACCCCGCCGACTACATCGAGTCGTGCCAGGAGGCCCTCGCCGAGGCCGGGGTCCCGGTGACCATCGAGGCGGACGTCGGCTTCGGACACCGCCTGACCACGTGGAAGCGCCTCGTTGACGCGCATGAAGCCTCGCTGCTGGTGATGAACACCAAAGACGAGGACCAGGACGCGATGCACGGTCTAGCCCACCCCATCGCCATCGAGATGCGGCAAGTCCCGCTCCTGATGCTGTGATGGCCCTCATGGAGCACGAGGTGTCCACGGGGGTGACGCTCCTGTTCACCGCGATCCTGGTCGGGCTCATCGCTTGCCTCGCCCTCGAGGAGAAGATCCACGCGAAGAAGTCGGTCATCGCCGTCGTCTTCGCCCTCCTGTGCCTGTTCCTCGGAGAAGCCCTCGAGCTCATGCCGACGGGAGAGATGAGCTGGGGAGGGCACACCGTGAACCTCCCGGTCTTCATCCCCTCGGTCGACTGGGGCGTCATCTCGATCATCCTGGGGGCCAGCCTGTTCGTGGACATCGTGTCCAAGTCGGGCCTGTTCACCTGGATCGCCATCCGCCTGACGCGCGTATCCGGGGGCGACCCCCTGAAGCTCCTGTGGTTCTACGGGCTGATGACGGTGGTCTTCTCGGCGGTCCTGAACAACGTCACCGCCATGATCATCGTCGGTTCATTGACGGCAGTGAGCCTCGACAAGCTAGGGCGCAACGACAAGATGCTCGGCTTCTTGCTCACGGAGGGCTTGCTGACGAACATCGGCGGCCTGCTGACCCTCATCTCTTCTGTGCCCAACATCATCGTTGGGACCGCGGCGCAGATCTCCTTCGTCAGCTTCCTGACACAATCGGCGCCGTTCGTCGTCGTCGCGACCGTCATGACGATCCTGCTCGGCGCGCGCATCTTCGGTATCAAGAAGCTGGGGAACGAAGCGGAGCGGGCGGAGGCCAGGGACCTGGTCGCGGGCTTTGACGAGAACGACGGCATCGAGAGCAGGGGGTTCTTCTGGTTCGGCACCATCATGACGGTCCTGTTCGTGATCGTCATCGCGACGGCGTCCAGCATCCCCGTCATCAGGGACCTGGGGATGGGCTACGTCGCCCTGCTCTTCGCCGGGATCATGCTCGTCCGCTTCAAGCACGTCGCCGACCGCTTCTATCAGGCCATCGACTGGGATCTCCTCGCCTTCTTCGCCGCGCTCTTCGTCACCATCAACGTGATGGAACACGCCAGGGTCCTGGACCTCATCGGCGACGGCCTGAAGGTCATCATCGGCGACGGCGGACGTGTCGGTCAGGGCTCTCTGTTGGTCTCCGCGGCCGCCTTCTCTTCGGTCACGGACAACATTCCGCTGGCCGCCATGCTGGCCAAGATCCTGGGGTCCATGCCCGCCGGGGAGGTCTCGCCCGGCCTGTGGTGGGCGGTCATCTTCGGCGCCAACCTGGGCGGCAACCTGACCCCCATCGGCTCCGCGTCCACCCTGGTCGCCGTCACCATCATGCACAAGCACGGCCTGACGATGACCTTCGGCGGATTCATCAAGGCGGCCATCCCGTTTGCCCTGATGCACATCGCCCTGGCGCTCGCCTACGTGCTGGTTTTCCTGTAGCCGGGTCGGCCGTCTCGCCTAGCGGGAGACCTCGATCAACCCCACGTCCAGGTAGCCCGGTCCCGTGTTGTTGCGGCAGTGCACGGCGATGATGTTGCGACCGTTGACGAGCGCGGCGCGCCCCTCCTTGGAGAACGGGAACGTCCGGTACTCGCCGTTCGACCAACCGCTCGCCTGAACGGCCACGACCCCGTTGACGTAGACCGTCGCGTCATCGTCGTGACAGATCTCGATGCGGAACTCACGGGAATCACCGGGGACGATACGGAACGCCCTGCGGATCCAGATCTCTGGAGTCTTCCAGTCCGTTCTCTTGGGATTGTGGGCGCTCCCGACGGTCCCGAACCCGGACTCCCCCTTCTCCCAGCGGAGATCGCGGAAGGTCGGCTGGTTCCAGTTCGCCGGAGGCGCCTGGAGCGTGTAGCGCCACTGAACACCAGACGCGCGGGCGATCGGAATGATCTCGTTGGTGCGCGTGGGGACGTCGGTCAGGTCGTCCGGATGGGGATCCAGGAAGAGCTCGATCTCCTTGAAGCCGACCACCGACTCCTCGTTGCGACGATGCCCGCGATACGTACTCAACACGTCGATACGAAGTGACCGCACCGAGGTCTTGGGGAAACGAACGAGCTGCTTGTGCTTCGGGTCGTCCCTCAGGCGATAGCGCATGGGCTTGCCGTTGTTGACACGGATCTCGATGTCCTTGGCGCGGGCACGCCCCTTCGGATCCAGCGTGTGGGGATGGGCCTGGGTCAACTTGATAGCGCTGGCGCGCGAGGCGTGGGAGAGGTCGAGCACGATGCGCGGTCGAACGTCGTCGTTCTTGCACCACCACGCAGACGCGTGGCGTTGATCGACGGCGTAGAGCGCCCGTGACCAGCCCCAAGCTTCGGAAGACGCCCTGGCGACGACGTCCCCTCGATGCAGGAGCTGTCGGGCGTGGTCCCGCGTCGCTTCGCGGTGCCAGGGCTCTTCCACGTCGTCCACCGTGAACTCGACCACGTTCGACTTGTAGACAGCGACCTTCTCGTGGGCGTCGATGGGCTGAATCTCCATCTCACATTGGATGGCGTAGCGCCCGTTCTTTTCGAACCCGTACTGGAGATGGCACGGAGCCTCCAGGAGCGCGGCCCGCGCCGGCGCCTCGACCCTGCGGACGATGGACCCGTTCACTCTCCAGCGCAACTCCTCGACCTCGTCTCCCTGATCGAGCAGGCCACGGACGGTCCCGAGGGTGCGGATCCAGGCGACGAGCGGCCGATCGCCGCTCATGCCGACGGAGAACGCGGCGTCCTTGGCGGCCGCGTGCGCGATCGCGGCCCGCGGGCCGAGCCCGGATGTCCGCGAGCCGCGACGCAGGAACAGCAACGCGAAGCAGGTGTCGGTCTCATTGCCCTTCCAGCAGCCCGGCGACTGCTGCGCGCCAACGAGCAGCTTGGCGCCCTCCGCGTGCCAATCGTGGTCGCCGATCCGCGCCGTGTCCGTGAACGCACACACGCGCTCGAGACCGTACATGTAGTAGTAGTGCCACACCGCGTTGTTGTGCCCCTTGACGCGGTAGTCGATGGCCCGGTCGATGGCCCAGTTCTTCTCCAACCACATGAAGCCACGCTTGATGCCGACGCGGACCTTCCCGAGGACGCCCTTCTCCGCGTTGACGTCCTCGAGCACCTCGCGACACAGGACCAGCCCCGTGATGCCGGCGCAGGTCATGGACGCCGAGTGCTTCTCTCCGCCCCGGTAGCCGAAGCCACCATAGGAGTCCTGGTCTTGGATCAGGCCCTGCGCGACGCGCGTCCACAACGAACGGCTGCCGATCTTGACGCCGCAACGACGGGCCGCGCGCAGGCCCAGGACCGCGAACTGAGTGTTCGACAGATCGGTCCAGCCCATGTCGGCGCCGCTGTGGTTCCCCGGATAGCCCCAGCGGCCACCGTTCTTCCGTTGTCCATTCCCGGCCGTGCCGACCAGCTTCTTGGCGTACTCCCGGATGAGCTCCATGGGACGGCGCCCCTTACCCAGTGCCTCATAGGCCATCAGGGCGCAGCCGAGATCATAGGTCCGATGAAACTCCTGACGATCCAGCCAATCGAAAGCGAGACGCACGGACGGGTGATCCTTGGGGAGACCACACTTCAGCAACGTGTACGCGCACAGGGCGGTGAACCCGCGGTAGTTCTCGAACTGGGAACCGCGCCACGATCCGTCAGACGTCTGGGCGGCGAGCATCCACTGCACTCCGCTCGCGATGGAGGTGTCGACCTGCTCGTTTGTCTGCGCAGGGACGACGCCCGAGCAGACGACGAGAACGGCCAGCAGAACGCTGCCGAGGTGGTGGACGGCGGGGCGGCGCATGGTCCTCTGCATCGTACACGCTAACGGGAACAACCACGCGAGGCGCCCGGCCATGACGGACGACAAGACACCTCCGGCCTCGCGATGATTGTCACCGAGGTGGTGCCCCTGCGGCGCTGAGCCAGGGGACTCAGCGGCTCCCGCAGACGTCGCATCCGGGACGGCGCGTGAGGCGCATCGTCCGCGTCTCCATGCTGCCCAGGTCCAGCGTCAGCAGCCGTCCCGCGAGGGGCTCGCCCATACCGGAGATGATCTTGATCGCCTCCATCGCACCCAGGCAGCCGACCGATCCCGAGACCGCCCCGAATACGGGGAATTCCCGCTTCCACTCCGGGGGCGGGGCCGGGTAGATGCACGCCAGGCACGGCGTCTCCCCCGGAATCACGGAGGTGATCTGCGCCTGGAGTTCGTACATGGCGCACTCGACGATGGGCTTCCCCTGACTCACCGCCGCCCGGTTCATGGCGAAGCGCTCTTCGAACAGCGGCGCGCAGTCGACCACGACGTCCGCCTGGGAGACCAGCTCGTCGGCGTTCGCGTCCGACACGTTCTCCGGTACGGCGACGATGTCCAGGCGTGGGTTCAACTCCCGCAGTCGCGCGACCGCGCAGTCGAGCCTCGAGGTGCCCAGCGCGGCGTGGGTCATGAGCAGCTGACGGTTGAGGTCGCTGTGCTTGACATCCCCCGCGTGGGCCAGGACGAGGCGCCCGACCCCCGCGGCGGCGAGCTGGTAGGCGACCATCCCCCCGAGCCCCCCGATCCGCGACACCATGACGGTGGCCGCCTTCAAGGCCTCCTGACCCGCCTCGCCAAAGTCATGGACCCACAGCTGCCACTCGTAGATGGCGCGCTCTTCATCCGTCAGCGGTGGGCGATCCGCGCTCACGTCTCAACCTCCCGACATGGGTGCCATGACCACCAGTTGCCCGCCGTCCTGGAGCACCGTGGTCGATGGATCCGTCACCTGCACGTCGTCCAGCGAGACGAGGATCGTGGGCGCGACCGACTCTCCATCCATCAGGAGACGTCTTAGCCCCTCACCGCGATCCTCGGCAACGACCGAGAGCACGGATGCGACGGTCGCTCCGGCGTCGACCTCGACGGTCTCCCCGCCGACGCCTGCGACGTCACGAAGCTGGCCGAACCAGATCAGGTGGACGTTCATCTGCAGTGATGACCTGGCCCGCTTCGACCTTCAGGATTCGATCCCCGAGGGCCTGTGCGTCGCGCAGGTTGTGTGTAACGAACAGGACAGTGCAACCGGTCGCCTGCCTGACCTGCCCCATCAGCCCATGCATCTCTTCGCGGGTCTCGTCATCGAGCGCGCTGAAGGGCTCGTCCAAGCAGAGGACTCCCGGATGGTACGCAAGCGCGCGGCCGAGCGCTACACGCTGGACCTCACCCCCGGACAGGTCGTCGGGCCCGCGATCGAGCAGGTGCCCGATGCGGAGCAGGTCAGCGAGCTCCGAGATCCGCGCCGCGACACTGGCGGGGCTCTCCTTGCGGACGCGCAAAGCGAACGCCAGATTGTCCCCCACCGACATGGTGGGGAACAGGGCGCCGTCCTGCGGGACGTAACCGATCCCCCGCTCCGCGGGCTTCATATTCGTCACGTCCCGATCATCGACTTGAATGCGACCGCCACGCAACGGACGTAATCCACAGATCGCCTCGAGCAAGGTCGTCTTGCCGGATCCAGAGCGACCCATGAGCACGTAGCACGCGCCGTCCGGAACGTCGAACGTGACGTCATCGAGGCGGAAGCTCCCCTGGACGATGGCGACCTGATCGACATGGATCACGCCAGGGACCTCCGGGAGCCGAACCGACGGGCGAGGACCAGCACGACCACCGCCACGGTCACCATGATCAACGAGACCGCCGTCGCCCCCTCCAGATTGCCGACGCTGAGCTCCAGGAACACCGTGGTCGGCATGACCTCGGTGCGCATCCTGAACGAACCCGCGAAGACCAGGATGGGGCCGAACTCGCCCAGGGAGCGAGCCCAGGCGATGGTCGCCGCCGTCACCATCCCTGGACGCGCCTCGGGGAGGACAACCGAGGAGAACGCCTGAGCGCGCGTACACCCGAGGGTCAGGGCGACCTGCTCTCGCCGCGGGTCGATCCGATCAAAACTCGCGACCATCGTCCGCACCGCGAACGCGCAGGCCACCGCGAACTGGGCGATGATCACGGCCGGCAGCATGAAGGGCACGCGCGTGCCCAGCACGTCTTGAACGAACTTGCCCGCCGGCAACTGAAACAAGATGAGCAAGCTGATCCCGATCACCAGCGGCGGCAAGACAATGGGGATGTCGAGCAACGCGTTGACCAGCGCCTTGCCGCGGAAGTCGTACCGAGACATGAGGTAGCCGATGGGCACGGCGACCCACAGGGACAGCACCGTCGTCATGGTGCAGGAGATGAGGCTGAGCCAGATGGCGTAACGGATCTCCCGCTGCGCCAGAGCGTCGGTGATGTCTGCCCACGAAGCGACCGTGGCGTCGGCGATCAGCATGGCGGCGACCAGCCCGACATACACCGACCCGAGCCCGATCATGCTGGCGAAGAACGGGACGTCTGACCCGACGCGGCGCACCTGCTTCGCTCCGCTCATCGGCCGATCCAACGGAACCCCACGGATTCGAAGACGCCGCGCGTCGCGCGAGCGCGGACGCGGGCGAAGAAGCGATCGAGCAACCAGGGGTGATCGGTCTCTCGCCCGACCGCGTAGTTCTGGTACGCCGTCGCCCCCTCCACCTTCACCTCCACCAGATCGAGGCGATCCCGGTTCTCCCCATGCGCCAGGGCGTTGCTGCGGTAAACGACCGCCGCGTCGAGCGCGCCGATGAGCATCTGATTGACCAACATGTCTCCCGTCGGCGAGCGGAGCTCTATCCCTGCGTTCACCGCGGTCGCCAGGCCGGCGCGTTTCAGCATGCGTTGGGTCAGCGCACCAAGCGCGCTCTTGGTGGGATCGGCGAGGCCGACGCGCAGCCGCTCCTCCCGCAGGTCAATCAACCCACGAATGCCCTCAGGATTCCCCTCTGGAACGATGATGACCATGTCGTTCTCTGTCAGGTCACGGGGCCCTTCGAAGCCCTCCTGCACCTGCTCCATGAAGGACCGGTCGCAGGAGAGGTAGGCGTCGGGCCAGCTACCGGCCTTCATCTGTGAGACGAGGACACCGCAGCCGTTGAACGTCACCTCGAGCTCGCAGCCCTCCCGGCGCTGGAACGCGACGATCATGTCCTCGATCCCGGGGCGCAACATGGCCCCGCTCATGACGATGAGCCGCGGGATCTCAACCCACTTGTCGCCGTCGATGACGCGGAACCCTCGCTTGCCGAACTCGAGCAGCCCCCGGTCCCGCGCCGTGAGGTAGCGCGCGAACCGGAGCGCGGAGGTGGGCACCTCGCTGGACGTCAGCAGCCCGCACGCGATCTGGCGCTCACCGCCGCCAAGCTCCGGCATCCCGACAGCTTCCATGCCCGGGTAAGAGGTGAGCGTCGCGTCCCAGGTGATCCCCGCGTCGATGGCGCCCATCTTCACGTCGTTCGCGACCTCATTGACCGTCATCTTCATCACGGCGAGCCGAGCCTTGAGCTGGCTCCATAGCCCGGCCTTGCGCAGCTCCGTGCGGACGCACTTCCCGACGGCGGCCGCCTCGGGGTTCGCCATGCCGACCTGCACGTCGTCCCGCAACAGGTCCTTGAACTCCCTGATCCCCTTGGGGTTTCCCTCCGCGACAGCGACCACCGGCTTTTGCCACGCGAGCGGCAAGACCTCGGCGCAGAGACCCAGCTCTCGCGCCCGGTCCATGTACGCGATGTCCGCGGCGACGTACAGGTCCCCCGCCGCCGCGCCGCGTATGGTCCCCAACAAGCTGCCGGAGCCGCCGAAGTTCACGTCGATGCGGACGCCGTACTCGGCCTCGTAGCTCTCGCGGACAGCCTCCATGGCGGGACGCAATCCGGCAGCGCAATAGACGGTCAGCACATCAGCGTCGCCGCCGTCCATCTCTCGCGCCGTATTGAGGCGGAGCAACACGACGCACAGCACCAGGATCGCGATAGAAACAACCGCGAGCGCAGCCAGGGAAATCGCCCCGCGGGAACGACGCAGTGGTGACCTCATGAGGGCGCAGAGACTATCAAATCGGTCGCCCAGGGTCGGAACGAAGGGCGCCGGGCGCGTCCTCCGTCACCCTCCCATCAGACAGGTGAAGGACCCGATCCGAGTAGGCGTCCGCGTCCGATCCGTGGGACACCATCAGCACGGTGCCGCCGGCGTCGCAGAACGACGACAGATGCCGCAGGACCTCCGCGCTGCTGTCGGGATCGAGGTTGCCCGTGGGCTCGTCAGCGAGGATCAGGGCCGGGCGCCTCACGAGGGCGCGCCCGAGGGCGACGCGCTGCCGCTCACCCGCGGAGAGCTCGGACGGCCGGTGCGTCTCCCGGCCGCTGAGACCCAGGTCGCCGAGCAGCGCCCTCGCGGCGTCGACGCTCGCCTCCCCTCCCCCGAGCCGAACGTTCTCGAGCACGTCCAGGTACGGCACGAGATGGAACAGCTGGAACACGAACCCGACGTGATCGGAGCGGGCCCGCGCGCGCTCCGACGGCGTCATCGCGTACAGGTCATCGCCCAGCAGCCTGACCGACCCGGAAGAGGGCCGGAGCATCCCGCCGATGGCCAGCAGAAGCGTCGTCTTGCCACTGCCGCTCGGCCCGTGCACGCAGGTGAACGTGCCGCGGCCGACCTCCAGGTCCACCTCCTTGAGGGCGGAGATCTCACCCCTCCGGGTCCCGTAGGTCTTCGTCAAACCGCGCGTCGCGATGATCTGCTCAGTCACCACGCAGCACCTCCGCCGGGTCCCTGGTCACCGCCATCATGGCGGGGACCAGGCTCGCGACGGCGCAGACCAGCGGCGCCGCCACGACGGCCACGGGCAACAGCAGCCACTCCAGGCGGACCGACTCGGCGGGGATCTTGAAGATGCCCGGCGCGAAGGGGACGGCGAGGGCCGACCCGCAGAGGAAGCCAACGACGGCGCCGGCGACGCCGAGGAACACCGCCTTGCCGAGGAACAGGTTGGCGATGGTGGACGATCCGTAACCGAGCGCGCGCAGGGTCCCGATCTCGGAGAAGCGCTGGCGGACGTTCAGGGTCATGAGGAGCGCGACCCACGCGGCGCACCCGATGAGCGCGACCGGCAGCAAGAACGCATTCTCCCGCTGGAGGGTCCGACGTTGCTTCGCCCGGGCCTCAGCCAGGTTCCGCTTGTGCACCAGGCGCGTGTCAGGCAACAGCTCGTCCAGCTGCGCTCGAAGCAACGTCAGCGGGTCCTTGTCAGGTTCGAGGCACAGGCAGTCGAGGGCCTGGATCTCGCTCAAGCTGTCCCCCGCCTCGAGCAGCACCTGCACGTCCTCGAGCGCACCCCAAACCCGGATGTCGTCCGACGAACCGGACTCGCCGACGATCTCGACCACGTCGAACGACCGCCCGAGCACGGTCACCCGGTCACCTCTGGCCTTCTCGAGGTGCTGCGCAGCGTCATGACCGAGATACACCGCGCCCGGCGGCACCTCGAAGATCATGGGCGGCTTCTTCTTTCCGGGGGGTGAGTACTCCGGAGACAGCCCCGTCAAGAGAAACGAACGGCCGTCAATGTCGACCTTCCGCTCCAGCCGACCGATCAGGTGGTTGTAGGTCAGCCCCTTGGTCTGCGCGAGCCGGTGGATGTAGTCCTGTGGGAACGTGTCCGTGGCGTACCCCTCGAGCCAGAACCGCTCCATATCCGTGGCCTTCGAGATGATGCGGAGGTTGTATCCGAGGTCGCGCATGTGGACGCGCGCCCGATCCTCACGGGCCTTGCCGGTGCTGAAGAACACCACGAACAACGCGACCGCGGCGCCGACCCCCGCGCCGATGAGCGTCGCGCTTGCCCGGCGGTGCCGCAGCTCTCTCCAGACAAGCGAAAGGGTGCTCATGCGCGGCTCCGAGCAGAGAGGACCAGGAACGCGACGAACGCACCGACCACGACGAGGATCGCGGTGATCGATATCACGATCCAGCTGGCCACGACCTCCGCTGCATCCTCGGGGGTAGGCCCCTCGTCAGGGGGCGGCGGTGTCGCCTCCGGCGCGGTAACGACCTCCTCCTCGTGGTAACCGAGTCCGAGGGGATCAACGCCCAGCACGCTCGGCGCGTTCGGCGACGTGGACTCGCGCGCGACGATGCGAGCGATCTCCTGCTTGACCATGGGGTTCCTACCATCAAAACCCAGCACGTCCTGCGCGCGGTCAGCCTGATCTTTGCCCCAGGCGAGGGGGATCTGTGACCCGCGCATGATCGAACGCGGCAGCTCGCATTCGCAATCCTGGCCGATCAGGAGGAGGGCCTGCTTGATCGCCGAAGCTGTGATCACCGGGCCGGAGATCACCGGCCCCATGCGGCGTCCGCGACCGTAGAGGACGACCACGTGGGCATCCCCGGCCTCCTCCTCGTCGGCGCCCGTCGCCCAATGCAGGACGCGCTCTTTGCGGCGGTCGCCGAACGGCACCGCGATGACCTCGGGCGGAGCGCGGGATGGTTTCGGCAACTCCTCCAGGGTCCCCAGGACCTGCGAGATGGCCTCCTTCGCCAGGCCGTTCACCCGGACGTTGTCAGCCACATCTTCGCCTTCGAACACGACGACGGCCGCGTGGATCTCGAGACAGCGCGCACGGAACCGATCACGGGCTGCAGAAGAAGCGACGGCGTCGAGCTCGTCCCAGCCGTGACGCGCCAGCGCGTCCGGGTCGGTCGGCAGGGCGAGGCTCAGGGCGCGGCCGTCAGGCGCGACCAGCGACGTCGTCAGCGGGCTGTCCTTGTCTCCCCGCGCGATGACCAGCTCGACGTTGCTGTCCGCCAAGCTCGCGCGGGCGATCCGCTTCAGGGTCGACGCCCAATCATCGGACGTGCTCTCCGGAACCTCAGCACGCAGGATCCAGCCGTCACCGCCCAGATCGACGAACGCGACGTCGCGAATCGTGTAACGGCAGAGGGTGGAAGGAGACAGCAGACTGAGGCCTACGCTGGCGACGAGCAGGACGAAACGCATGGGTGACAGTCTATTGCATCGCCTCCCCGACCAGGACCCAGACGGCCACGATGAGGACGATCCACCCCAGCGCGTCTCGGAGACGCTGCGTCGGCAGGCGTCGCGACATCGCCACCCCGATGGCCACCCCGATGCTCGCGAGCCCCGCTACCCCGAGGAGCTCGCCCCACGGGAGGGGGTGGTGGCTGAGGTGGCCAAACAGGCCCGCGAAGGCATTTACGGTGATAACCAGCAAGGAAGTCGCGATCGCGTCCTTCACCTCCAGGCGCATCAAGAGCACCAGCGCCGAGACGATCAGGAAACCCCCACCTATGGCGAGAAACCCGGTGAGCGCCCCTAACCCGAGGGCCGTGAGGACCAGGCGCCGCTGGTCGATGTGCTCCCCCTCGACGGGCTTCAGATCCCTGGTGCGAGTCGTGATCAACTTCCAGCCCGTGAAGACCAGGATCACCGCGAAGATGACCATGTGCCCGCCGGGGAGCAGGCCTGAGAGAAAACCGCCAGCGAAAGCACCGACCATGGAGAGGACGGCGAACAGGGAGCCCTCGGCCCAGCGGATCCTCTTCTCGCGGGCGTACAGGATGGTGCCGACGAGGCTGGCGATCCCGACCACGATCAGGGCGCCCGGGAACGCCACCTCGGGTTCCTTGTCCATCCCGTACCGAAACACGGGGACCGCGATCATCGACCCGCCCCCGGACAGCAGCCCGAGCAGCACGCCGAGGAGGATCGCCAAGAGGACCGTCATGGCGTCAGTTGGCGGCCCCGGTAGCGCGCGTGAGCGCCGTCACCTTGAACGGTAGGGAGACCGCCTCGTCGACCTCCTCCAGGGTCAACTTACGCCCGACGGCCGTGCGGATCGCCGCCTGGTCCGTCCACCACCCCGCCGACACAGAGAGCACGCCGTCCAGGCGCGCGATGGCCCCCTCGACCGAGGCCACTCACGTGTCACCTCACAAGCCGTTGAACGTCGCGATCCACACCGCCTCGCCGGCCACCGGCGACGGATCTTCGTGGCTCGCGAGCGACCATGAACGGCCCCACGTCAACGCCGTGTATGCGATCACCACGACGGCCGCCGTCGTGATCAGGGAGCGGAGCTTGGAGGTCTGCTGCTGCATGAATGTGCGCCCCAGATAGCCACAGAGAGGAGACAGAACGCGCCGAGTTGATGCGCCACGCCGAGCGTCACCGGGATGCTCGCCATCACGGTCGCGACGCCCAGACCGAACTGTAGCAGCGTCAGCCACAACACGGCGTTCGCCGGCCCCCTCACCGGGTGACGCAGGCGGGTCCATAACCACACGGCCGAAACCAGCACGAGCCAGCCCAGAGTTCGGTGGACCCAATGGATGGTGTCCCCGTCCTCGACCAGGTCGGTCAGCGATCCGAGCGCCCCCTCCGGGATGAACGCGCCATCCATGTCCGGCCAGGTGTCGTAGCGCCACCCGGCCTTCTTCCCGGCCATGAACGCCCCCCACACGATCTGGAGGGAGACGACGCCGGTGAAGATCCAGGAGACACGGGCCGACACCGGATCGCGCGGGCGCCCAGCGGGCCGGGTCCCCAGCCACATCCACAGGATCCACATCGCCGCGAGCAGGGCCAACGAGAGGTGCACCGCGAGCCGGTAGTGACTCACCTCAGGCCGGCTGACGAGGCCGCTCTTTACCATCCACCAGCCAACCAGCCCCTGCAGGCCACCGAGGCCGAGACCGATCCAGCCACGCCAGACGAGTTCCCGGGAGAGCCGGCCCCGAAAGAGGAACCAGAGGAACGGCAGCCCGTACACCAGCCCGACCAGACGACCCAACTGGCGGTGCACATACTCCCACCAGAAGATCCCCTTGAAGTCGTCCAGGGTCATCCAGTGGTTGACTTGCTGGAACTGGGGAGACGCACGGTATTCGTCGTAAAGCGTGCCCCACTCCGCAGCGCTCCCCGGCGGAGCGGCGCCCAGGGGGCTCCAGTCGACCATGGAGAGCCCCGAGCCCGTGAGCCGGGTGGCCCCACCGACCACGACCAGCACGCCAATGAGCGCGAAAGTCGCGATCAGCCAGGCGC
Source organism: Planctomycetota bacterium (assembly GCA_002683135.1). Lineage (GTDB taxonomy): Bacteria > Planctomycetota. The sequence goes on from NYSS01000022.1 coordinate 47,411, forward strand.
CGATCGCACGTGAACCACGGCTTCTCTCCATGAGGATGGATAGCCGGGGGGGGCCCGGTGTTCAATGTCGTTCATGCAACGCGTCCTCATCGCCCTCATCGTTCTCGCCGCCACCCTTCCCTTCGCTGACGCCCAGCAGCGAAGGCGGATCACCATCAAGAGCTCCGTCGACGGCTCCAAGCAACCGGCGTGGCTGACGGTGCCCATCGAAGGCACGACCACGCCCCGACCGCTCCTCGTCTCGCTGCATTCATGGAGCGCCAACCTGGACCAGCGCCAACCCGAGCTCGAACGCGAGGCGAACGCGCGCAAGTGGATCACCCTGCAGCCGGACTTCCGCGGACGCAATGACCGGCCCCAAGCGTGCGGGTCGGACCTCGCGGTACAGGACGTGGTCGACGCCGTGCGCTGGGTGCGCGACCGACACCGGGTCGACGCACGACGCATCTACCTGACCGGATCGTCCGGAGGTGGACACATGGCGCTGCTGATGGCCGGCCGACACCCGGAGCTCTGGGCAGCGGTCTCTGCCTGGGTCCCCATCTCCGACCTCCCGGCGTGGCACACACGTCATGCCAACGGGCGCTACGGAGAGATGATGCGCGCGGCGTGCGGCGGCGCCCCCGGAGCCTCCACCGAGATCGACGACGCGTACCGCAGGCGATCACCGCTGACCTGGTTGCATCGGGCAAAGGATGTCCCCGTGGACATCGCCGCGGGGATTCACGACGGACACACCGGGTCGGTCCCCGTGGCCCACACCCTGCGAGCGTTCAACGCAGTGGCGCGAGCGCGCGGGCTCGACGGCGTCGACGACCTGGAGATGGCGGCGCTGTCGCGACCCGACGGGCGGCTGCCGCACCCAAGACCGTCCGACCGCGAGGTCGATCCGGCCCTGGACCGGGAGATCCACCTGCGCCGCCACGCGGGCCCGTCCCGGGTGACCATCTTCGAAGGCGGCCACGAGGGCATCGACAAAGCCGCCATCGCCTTCCTCGCCCAGCACGAGCGGCGAGCGCCCAGGCCCGATCGCCCCAACGTGCTCTGGCTGACGTGCGAGGACATCAGCCCCCACCTCGGCTGCTACGGGGACGCCCACGCGAGCACGCCCAACCTGGACCGACTGGCCGCCCAGGGCGTCCGATACACGCGCGCCTTCGCGCCCATCGGCGTCTGCGCGCCAGCCCGCTCCTGCATCATCACCGGGATGTTCCCACCGTCGATCGGCACCGCCCCCATGCGCAGCCAGGGTCGCCTCCCGGCGACGATGCGCTGCTTCACCGAGCACCTGAGGGACGCCGGCTTCTACTGCACCAACAAGCAGAAGACGGACTACAACTTCGCGCCGCCGCGGGACGCGTGGGACGCGTCGTCGGGGCGAGCCCACTGGAGGAACCGGCCAGCCGGCAAGCCCTTCTTCTCCGTGTTCAACTTCACGGTGTGTCACGAGAGCAAGGTGCGGGCCCCGGACAAGCAGTTCACCAACCTCACCAAGCGGCTCCGAGAAGACGAACGGCGCGACCCCGGCGAGGTCCAGATCCCCCCCTACCACCCCGACGTGCCGGCCGTGCGGCGCGACTGGGCACGCTATCGGGAGCTCATCACCGCCATGGATCGACAATGCGGTGATGTCTTACGGCAACTGGAAGACGACGGCCTCGCCGACGACACCGTGGTCATCTACTACTCGGACCACGGCGCCGGTCTGCCCCGCAGCAAGCGTTGGCTGTACGACTCAAGCACCCTCGTGCCGATGATCGTGCGCGTGCCGGAGCGATGGAAGCACCTCGCCCCCGGTAAGCCGGGGACCGCGACCGGGCGGATCGTGAGCTTCGTGGACCTGGCGCCGTCCGTGCTGTCCCTGGTCGGCCTGGATATTCCCGAACGGTTTCAGGGCCAAGCGTTTCTCGGCGGCGCGGCGGCCGAGCCGCGCACCTACGTGCACGGCTTCCGTGATCGCATGGACGAGCGCTTCGACATGCTCCGCAGCGTCCGCGATGCCCGCTACAAGTACATCCGGAACTTCCTGCCCCACCTCCCCTACGCCCAGTGGATCGCCTACATGGAGGAGATGCCCACCATGAAGGCCTGGCGCAAGGCTCACGCGGAAGGGCGGCTGGTCGGGCCCCAGCGCAACTTCTTCACGTCGCGAAAGCCGAGGGAAGAGCTGTACGACACATGGGCCGATCCCCACGAGGTCCACAACCTCGCCGCCGACCCCCACTACGCCGACATCAAGAAACGTCTGGCTGCGGAGCTGCGCCGCTGGATGAGCGAGATCAAGGACCTGGGGCTGCTCCCGGAGGAGGAGATGCGGCTGCGCTTCGCGGGCCCAGAATACGACGCCGTACGCGTCGACGGGACGACCTACCCGTTCGACGCGCTCTGGTCAGCCGCCGACCGCGTGGGGCGTGGCGAAGACGCCCTCGCGAAGATGGAGCAAGACCTCTCCCACCCGGACGCGGCGGTCCGGTGGTGGGGCGCCAACGCCATCGAGTCCCTCGGTGAAGCGGGGCGGGCCTCAAAGGACAAGCTGCGCGCCCTGCTCGATGATCCGTCGGTCGCCGTGCGTCTCGCCGCGGCCGCCGCCATGTGGCGCCTGGGGGATGCCGCGGCCGCGCTCCCAGTCATCGACGGGGCCATGGGTCACGAGCATCTCCGCGTGCGGCTGCGGGCGGTCAACCTCGCGGACCGCATGGACGGGGACGCGCGCCCGCTGATGGCCCGCCTGAAAGACCTCAGCCGCAAGGACGACCGGGACGTCAAGAAGGTCGCCAGCAAGGCGCTCCGCGACCTCAAGTGATCACGGCTTGAGCCGCTGGATCCAGAGGTTGCGGAAGCGGATCTTGCCGCCGTGCTCCTGCAGCAAGATGGGCATGGGATCGGGGCCCTCGGGCTTCCCTGCCCCGGTCTTTCGCGCCAGCTCGAAGTCGTCATGGACCATGAGCCCGTTGTGGACGACGGTGATACGCGCGTTCTTGGTCTTCTTGCCGTCCGCCCAGCGGGGCTGGCGGAACGTGATCTCGTAGGTCTGCCAGACGCCGACCGGGAGCGCCGCGTTCACGTCCGGTTTCCGGTATCGGTACAGCGACCCGCAGAAGTTCGGCTTCGGTTCCAGGGCCGGCGTGTTGAGGATCTGCACCTCGTAGCGACGCTGCAAGTACACGCCGCTGTTCCCCTTCCCCTCCGGGACCCTGAACTCCACATGCAGCTGGAAGTCGCCGTAGGGCTCACGGGTCATGATCGAGCCCTTCCCCATCGTGACCTCCAGCGCCCCGTCGATGACCTTCCAGCCGCACGGGCCGCCGCCCTTCTCCGTGACCCAGTGGTCGGTCGCGCCGCCGTCGAACAAGACGACCGCGTCCTTGGGGCGCTCCGGAGGCGCGGCGCGCCCGGCCCACGCCAGCGCCTGTAGGCGATGAACCGCGCCGACGGCGTCGTGGTCGCGCGCCATCGAAGACGTCGCGACGATGCGTGCCCCGCCATGCTCCCGCGCCCACGCGACGACGCGCTCGCCGTCAGCAAGGAGGACACGGCCGTCCTTCAGCGCCGACCTGGGAACGGTCGCCAGGCGCCCCTTCCAACCACCATCAGCGACCATGGCGGTCAAGGCACTGGCGGGTCCCGGGCGTCGCGCGAGCCCGTCACCCACAGCGACGCGCGTCCCGGTTTCGACACCGAGGATGGCTGCCTGCTCACCGGTGAGCGCACCGACGCCGTCGAGGAGCACCACGCACCCGCCCCCAGCGGAGACGTGCTGCTCCAACCCGGCAAGGGAACCTTCGAAGACTCGGGCAGCGGGCGTTTGAGCGCCGCAGGTAAAGGCGATCACCGTGAGGAGGGACAGGATGCGCATGGCGCTCAGCCTATCCGATACGTCACCGACGGTCGGTGAACGTCCCGCCCGTCTCTTGCGCCAGGATGCGCATGAACCGGGCCGCTTCCTCCTTGTCCTCGCGCTGGCGACGGAACGGATTGAGCTGCTCGCCGACCTGGAGCGCGATGGTGTGGATGCGGATGCCGCGCAGCCGGTTCCAGTCCCACACCCGCTGCAGGATCTTCTCCTGGCTGATCGATTTGCCCACGGACGGGACGCCGTCGGACAAGAAGTAGACCGTATCGATCCCGCGGAAACCCTTGAACGCCAACTCGAGGGCGCCGTAGCTGTCGGTCCCGCCCCGCGGGACGAGCTCCTGCACCGACCGGATCGCCAGCTGTTTGTTGCGCTCCGTCGCGGGCGCCAGCCCGGATGTCCACACCCGGATCTTCTGATCGAAGAAGACGATGTTGAAGCGGCTCCGCTCATCGAGGGCCTGCACGACACGGATGAGCTCGAGCTTGGCGTGCGCCATGCGCGTCGGCGTCTTGCTGGTCGCGCCGACGCTGTAGTCCATGCTCCCCGAGACGTCCAGGACGAACAGCATGCGGTCGGAGAGCACCGGGATGTCGAAGTACTCGGCGGGCTTCGGCTTCGGCTTGCTGTAGGCGTCCGGCTTCGGCCGCACCTCCTCGAGCTTGTCCGCCGCCTGAACGGACTTGAGCCACGACGCCCAGGGAGCTGACTCGGGGCCGTGGTCGAAGCCCGTCAACTTTCGCAACGTGTCGTTCAGGGCGACGCGGATCCGCAGCGGCTCCTTCTCGAGTCGGCGCACCAGGATGGGCACCGCCGAGCGGTCGGTGCCGCCCGCGAGGGCGATCACCGCCTCCTCACGTACCAGGGCCACGTCATCGGTCAGTAAACGGGACAGGTACGCCGCGACACCAGGCAGCACGACCTTTTGGGCGAGGGCACGGACAGCGGCGAGCCGGATGAGCGGATCTGGGTCGCGCGCCGCGGCGAGGAGCGTGGGCAACACGGCGGGCGGCTCCAGCGCCCCGAGGACAGCGAGGGCACGCACCCGCGCCTCCGTGTCATCCCCGTCAGCGATCTCCGCCAGCACGCCGATCATCGGGTGCAAGCGCGGACGCAACGCGGCGTCCTCAAGGCGGGCCAGGGCTCCGAGGGCGAGCCGCCGAGCGCGCACGTCCTCGCCCCGCACGTGGGCGGCCAGACGGTCGACGTGACCGCCTCCCCGCAACGTCCCGAGGGCTCGCTCGACCCAGAAGTGGACACCGGAGAGGCTCCCCGACCCGCCCCGCAACGACAACGCGACCAGGCGATCCGCCCACGCCGGGTCTTCCGCGAGGGTCGCGAGCGTCCGCAGCACCGCCAGCCGCATCCTGATGCGCCGATCGTGCGTGCTGCCCTTCTTGAGCAGGGAGAACATCCAACCGCAGGCCTTCTCACGGACGGCCACGGGTGCGTCATGCAACGTCTCCAGCTCGCCGACCAACGCCTCCAATTCAGCGATCCGCGGCGCCGACTGCTTCGCGGCGATCCGCGCCATGCGCTGGCGCACCTCTTCTAGCAGCTGCGCGGGCGTCTGCGCCGGAAGAGACAGGCAAGAGAGCCCCGCCAGCATTAACAGCGGGACGATGCGGTGGGTCATGATGGTCGCTCGGTCGCTGGACGATCCGCTCCAGAAGACACCGTACGGCGCGAACGTCTCCCATGGAAGGACGGACGCCCTCCCGCGACGTTTCGCCCCCGAGGCCGTCAGCGGACCCAGGGCATGGGGAACTGGCGCGTCCCCGCTTCCTGCGCGCGGCGTCGCTCCGTGACGGCGTACTGCCTGTGGCTGTCGGTCCAGACGGGCTTGCGAAGCGTCCCGTTCCAGGCCGCGTGCAGGCCCTCGAGCTTGGCCACGACGCCGGGATGCTTGGCGGCGAGATCGTGGTCCTCCCCCAGGTCATTCGCCAGGTCGAAGAGCGCCGACCGGTCCACGGCCACCTCCCGCACCAGCTTGTAGTCATCGTGGCGGATGGCGTAGCCCTCTCCGCCACAGACGCGCCAGTGGAGCGTCCGGTGAGGTGACCCCTTTGTCTCCCCCCGCAGATGGGGAAGCACGTCGACGCCGTCCAGGTTCTCGGGGAGCGCCACGCCCGCCTGAGCGAGCGCCGTGGGCAGGATGTCCAGGGAGGAGACGGGTTCCCCGTAGGTGGCGCCTACCGGGAGCTGGCCCGGCCAGCGCCAGATGAACGGCACCCGCAGCCCACCCTCGTGCAGCCAGCCCTTGTTCCCGCGAAGGGGCCGGTTGTCCGACGAGCCCCGACGACCACCGTTATCGCTGAGGAAGACCACCAGCGTCTCGTCGTCGAGCTTCAGCTCCTCGAGCTTGGCCATGAGCTTGCCGACGCCCGCGTCCACGCCGCGCACGAGCCCCGCATAGCGGCGCCGAGCCTTGTGCGGGATCGACGCCACCGACTCCAGGTAACGCGGCGGCACGTGGTCCGGAGAGTGGGGCGCGTTATAGGCGAGCAACACGAAGAACGGGCGCTTCTTGTTGCGCTCCATGAAGGCCAAGGCCTCGTTGGTGAAGTCGTCCGTGAGATAGGTGGGCTGGGTCTCCGTCGCCGCGGCGCCGCGCCACAGGGGCGCCCCGTACTCGTTCTTTCCATCCGCCTTGAAGTAGTGATGGCCGCCGCCGAGGAAGCCGAAGAACTCCCCGTAGCCCCGGGCGAGCGGCCGGAACGGCTCCCCCGCGCCGACGTGCCATTTGCCGATGTGCGTCGTCGCGTACCCGGCCTTCCCCAGCAGCGCGGGCAGCATCACCTCCTTCACATCGGTGCCGTTCACCACGTCCGATTCGTCGTAACGCAGGTTGTGCTCATGCCCGAAGCGCTGCTGGTAGCGGCCCGTCAGGATCCCGGCCCGCGATGGGCTGCAGTAAGGGTGGGAGACGTAGCCCGAGGTCAGCCGCACGCCACCCGAGGCGAGCTTGTCGATGTGGGGCGTCTTGAAGTCAACGCAGCCCTGACACCCCAGGTCCCGATAACCCAGGTCGTCCACCAGGATCACCAGCACGTTGGGAGGACGCTGGGGGGGCTCCGCAGCCACGGAAGCCGCGGCCGAAAGCACGACCGCGAGCGCCCATCGGATCCCCGCCCACATTAGCTTCGGTAAGCCTCGCGGCCGATGCCCTGTACGGGGATGCCCTGGGCCGGCATGACCTCGTTCTGCAGCGCATACATGCACGCGGCGGCCTCGTCGATCTTGCGCGTGAAGGCGACCGAGCCCTCCAGGATGGGGCGCAGCTTCTCCTTGTCCTGGATACGGGCCGGCGGGTATTCGTGCTCGACGACCAGGGCGGCGCTGCTGACGTCGAGTTCCAACAGCTCGCGGGCGGCGAGCTGGTGGTCGAGCCAATCGACGGTGCGGTTCTGCAGGTAAGCCAGCGGATCATGGCGGGCGGTACCGGGGAGCTCGTGCTCGCAGGTCGCAACCTGCTTCAGCCATGCGTTCGCCTGGTCAGCCGCGTTGGGGGTCGTTGCCCCGTCAACCTGATCGCCGCGCTCCATGGTCTGTCCGCCCGTGCCCCAGGCGCTGATGCCCTTGGAATCGGTCACCTGTCCCTTCACGTGGAAGCCGCTGATGAGGAACGGATATCCCTCGTCCTTCAGGTACTGGAAGATCGAGCGGGTGTCCTGACCCATGAGCACCGCGTGGGACGGATCGTAGTGGATGCGGAACTGGTCACCGACACCATGCTTCTCGCAGATCCGGTGCAGCGCGATCCATGGCCCCGGTGCGTAGGCGATGTTGTTGTGGAAGGAGTCGTCACACGTCCACCCGGGCATGGGGCACTGCTCAACGCGGTACTCGAGCCCGCGCGCCTTGGCCTCCTTCAAGAGCGGAATGAACACGTCCTCGAAATCCGTGAGGTTGCCGTCGACGGTGCGCTTGACGTTCTTGCCTACGAACCCGCACACGGCCTTGACGCCGAGGAGCGCCGCGGTGTCGAAGACCCGCAGCATGAAGTCCGTCTTCTTCTGGCGGATCGCAGGGTCGTCGTGGAGCATGTTGTCGAAGTAAGCGACGTCCGCGATCTCCACCCCGGTCTCGCGAACCGACGCGAGCACCCGCTCGGCGCGCGCGGCGTCGAACGGCTCGCGCAAATCCAGGGTGTTCGCCACCGGATCGAGCATGGCCTCGGCGGGGATGTCCGCCACGCTCGGGTGCAACGCAGAAGAGAGCTGGATCTCGTCGGCGCCCAGCTCAGCGGCAAACTGCAGCCATTCTTCCACGGCCCGGTCCGGGTCCGCGTCACGAACCTCCCTGGGAGTCAGCTCCTGGAGGGCTGCGGTGAGAACGCCAATACGCATAAATTCGGGTTTGAAAGCGGCAACGGACATGGCTCAACTCCTGCTGGGGGACCAACATCTGGCCCGCGGGGGGGCATGGTCTACCATCCCGAGGCCGATAGGATCCAATGGGGGAAAGCAACGCCCCCCCCGATCGTCCACCGAGCGGTTAGAATCGGGGCCTGTAGTTGGACTTCCGGCACCAGTTCTGGCGGTCCTTACAGCGGAGGACAGAAACAGTGCAAGCTGAACGCAAATGGTTTTCGTGGCTGGTCTTGGCGCTGGTCGCCTCGGCCCTACCTGTGATGGCCCAGGACAGCGCCGCCCTCGAGACGACGGTGTCCGAGCCGACCACCCAGGACCTGGACTACCGCACCCATCGAAAGTGGAAGCTCAGCCTCCCCGCTGAGACGTTCACCCCGGTCGGTGTCGGGTTCCCGTTCGAACAGAGCCTCGGCCAGCGCTTCGCGGCGAAGATCGAGGGGACGGCCCTCGTGATCGACTCCGATGGCGACGGCACGTTTGACGTCAAGGTGGAAGGCACGGAGGGGCGGGTGACCCTGAAGGGCAAGACGCCCGCGGGTCGGACGTTCTCCTATGCCGTGCGCCTCGTAGAGAAGGGCGGCTGGCATTTCGCGGCGGGCGGCGCGGCGACCACCAAGATCAACGGCGTCCGCATTCAGATCATCGACCAGAACAACAACGGCAGCTACGCCGACTACGGCGTCGACGCCCTGGTCGTCGGCCGCAGCAAGGCGGCCTCGTTCCTGTCGAAGGCGGTGAGCGTCGGCGGAACGCTGTACGAGATCGACGTCGCCAAGAACGGCTCGAAGATCACGTACACGCCGTACACCGGACAGACGGGCACCCTGAAGCTGGACGTCGACACCAAGGCGAAGGTCCTCGGCGCCGTCCTCAAGAGCGTGGACGGCCAGTACTCGTTCGAGATGTCGCGCGCGAAAGCGGGGCTGTCGGTGCCTGCCGGCGACTATGTCGCCCACAGCGGTGAGCTCGGCATCGGCGCCAACCGCATGAAGTTCGTGCGCGGGCGCAGCAAGCCAATGACGGTCACGGCGGACAAGCCGCTGGTCGTCGGCTGGGGTGGACCGGTGAAGGCCGAGTTCGACTACCAGCGCCAGGGTGACAAGGTCGGGCTCTCCCCCAACGCGGTCTGGTACTACGGTACCCAGGGCGAGCAATACCTCGCGTTCAAGCCTCTCGGCAAGTCGCCCAAGTTCACCTTCACGAACAGGAAGACGGGCCGGGAAATCGCCACCGCGTACTTCCCGGGAACTTGCTGAGGCCAGGGCATGGTCCCGGTCGCCGTGAGCGTACCGTTCGAAGTCGACTTCAACGTCAAGATGACCCTCGACAACTGGGCCTTCGGCAACATCGAAGGCGCCCCTCGAGGGGAATGAGAAGACTCTTCGGCCGTCAGCTATCAGCCAGCCGGCTGATGGGCTGACGGTTGACCTCTGTACCGACGTGGCCCCTCCCCGCGTCGCGCGCCCCGTCGGCGCCGAGCCCCTGCGGTTATCATGAGCGGGTCATCGCGCGCCCCTGTTTGAGTCCACGTCCGAGAGAGCAATGAAGACCGTCCGCCGCAGCCTCGCCTGTGCCCTGCTTTGTCTGTGGCTGAGCCCCGCGCTCAGCGCCCAGCAAGGGGCTGGGCTCGAGGCACGGATGCTGGTGAAGGTCATCGACGGGCGGCTCGTCGCCCGCTGCGATCTGTCGACGAAGTTCCGGCGCATCCCGGTCAACTTGTTCATCGATTACGACCGCCCCTGCGCCCTCGAGCTCCACAACAGAGCGGCGGACCCGCTGGGCGTCGACAAGGGTGGTGGTCAGCCCATCACCGTGCACTTGCCCGGCTTCAACCTGCAGGTCGACGGACGGGAGCACGGCGACGAGGACATCCTGGACGACTTCACTCGCCTGTACTCCAGGGAGCTGGGTGAGAACGCCTGCGTGGGAACCCTCGGCTCCAAGGTCCTCGGCGGCTACCACATCGTGTTCGACCTCAACGCTGGACAGATCCTGCTGCGTCCCCCGTCCAGGCGCTCGGGGGAACCGCCCAGCGAAAACGAAGGCGAGGTCGTTACGTCATGCACCTTGGTGAATGACCTCGTCTGGGTACCCGTGCGCCTCGCGGACGGCAGCCTGGCGACCATGAACGTCGGGACCTCACGCCACGACAGCGTGGTCGATGAGGACATCTGCGACGACCTGGACAAACCCGCCGGTGACATCGGCGGGGTTAAGTTGAAGACACTGGATCTACACCAGTACGTCGCCATGCGTCCCGAGGAGCTCGTGCAGGTCCACCCCGATCGGGCCCTGGGCACGCTCGGGCTCGGCGCCCTGCAGAGCCTTCGCGTCGAGATCGACCGCGTCAACAAGTGGGTCAAGGTGACCCCGACGCGGGCGCCCGCGTTCCCCACGGAGGACCTGGAGTTCTTCCATGCGCGCCTGGAGGAGGAACCGGACCCGCTGCTCCAGTGGCTCGAGAAGCACAAGGGCGCGCGGCTCTCCCGTGAGTGCGCCGAGCTCCTCCTCGAATTGCAGATCGAGACGGAGGCCGAGCCCGCTGAGTTCGCACCCGCGATCGAGTGGATGGACAGGACGCGCGTGGCGGACCTGCGCTGCACGGAAGCCTTGACGACGATGAAGACCCTGCTCGAGGCGCGCCGGCCAGACGTCGCCATCATGGCCGGCGAGATCGGCGTCAAGAGCGGGCGCGACGACAGATATCCAGAGTCTGTCCACAAGCTGCACAGCAAGCTCGGCGAGCTGATGCTCGAAGACCCGGAGCGCCGGCGTAAAGCTTGGGAGCACCTGTTGTCGGCGGCGTTCGGCCTCCCCGAGGACGGGATGATCAACCTGCACCTTGGACGCTTCTACGAGCTCGAGAAGCGATATCGCCGCGCCATGTCCCGGTACGTCCAGGCGGTGGTCCAGCCGGAGAGCGGCCCCATGGCGGTCACCGCGCTCGAGCGACTGCAGCAGAAGATGAGCGGCGAGCCCCTGTCTGTGGACCTCATCGACAAGATGATCGCCGGCAAGGTCTACAACTTCGGCGCCGCGACCCGCTTCGAACCGAAGCCCGAGAACACCTCCAACCGCGTGGTGCTGGTGGAGTTCTTCACCAACGGCCACTTCGGGCAACGCCTCCCCGAAGGTTGGCGCAGCTTCGCGATCGGCGGCGCGATGGCGGCGGAGGGGCTGCTGTCGCATTACGAACGGGATCAGTGCGCGGTGCTCATGTACCACGTCGAACAGCCCGAGCCGACGGCGCTCATGAACGCCCTGTCGATGCACATGGCCGAGTACTACCGTGACCCGCGCCCGATCTACACCAAGGTGAACGGCGTCGAGACCGGCCCTGGAGCCGAGAAGTGGCGCAAGGGTGAGCAGGTCTACGAGGCCAACCGCGAGCGCGTCGTCTCCGCCCTCGTCAAGGAGACGGACTGGGAGATCGACCTCACCGCGAAGATCGAGGCCGGCGTCGTCTCGGGAGAAGCTGTGGTCAAGGGGCCAGCCGCCTCCGGGCTGTACGTCCAGATCGTCCTCGCCGAACGTGGCGTGCTGTATCCCGGCAAGGCCCAGGTCGTCGTCAACCGGATGGTCGCCCGCGCGACGCTGACCGGAAAACTCGATGGGGTCCGCTACGCCCCCGAAGGCGGCAAGATGACGATCCCGTTCAACGAGGCCCTCGCCGACGTGACCGCCGCGAACGAGGCCTACCTGGATCGCTACGAACAGGGCGGCGGGAAGTCGTGCTCGCGTCTGTCTACAACCATCGACCCGAGACAGGTGAGCCTCGTCGCCTACATCCGCAATGTCGGCACGCGCGAAGTGCTACAGGCCGTTCAGATCAACCCGGTAGGCGCTGAGCTCAAGGAGAAGCGCTGATGGCGAGGCGACGCGACCCCGACGCCTTCGGTCGTGAGCTTGACGCCATCGCGCGAAGGGGCGCTGACGTCATCCGGGGCCATCACGCACGTACGGCCGCCGGCGCCGCGCTCGACGAGGCGCTCATGATCGTCGTCGCGCTGTTGTCGTGGACGCTGATCGCCCACCTGTTCGGAGCCGCCCTGTCGCCCCTGCAGATGCTCCCATGGTCGCTGTCGCTTGGCGCGCTGTGGGTCCCCGTCCGGGCCGCACTTGCGTCCCTGCGCTCGATCCCGCGCAAACCTTCGCTCCTGGAAGTCGACCGACAGCTGAAGCTCAAGGACCGGCTCACGACGGCCTCAGAGTTCCTGGGCGTCAGCGAACCGACGCCGTTCATGCACCTCGCGCTGCAGGATGCCCGCGATCACGTCGATGACGCGCGCACTGCCTCGCTCGCGACGCAATCCCCTCCCTGGTCCATGTCCCAACGGGGACGCGTGCTCGCCCTCGTCGCAGTCATCCTCGGGGTCGTCGCGGTGTCCATCGGCGATCAAGCCGTCGCCACGCCCGCAGGGAGCGGAGTCGGTACGGGAACGGTCGCCGAGGAAGAGCCCGTCAGGGACGATCCTCCGGACGATCAGACGAGACCGCCCGACGACGAGAAGAAGCCCGAACCGGGGCCGACGCCACCGAGCGGAGCATCGCCAGCGCGCCCGGGCAAGGAAGCCGCGCCACCGACGCGAGACGTGAAGAAGAGCCAGGGCAAGACCGGATTCGGACGCTCCGGCGACGCCGCCTCCTCCTCCGGCAAGGGACAGGCCCGCGGGACCCCTTCAAGCCAGGGCCAGTCAACGAAGTCGAGCAAGGAGCGGACCAAGAAGAAGAGCAAGAAGCCCAAGAAGCGCGACGAACGCCAGCAGGATCCGGACAAGGAACGCAAGGCCGAAGAAGAATCCGGGCACACCACCGGCCGCGGCGCCGCGAGCGGCTCGAACAAGAGCCCCGCCGCCTCCCAGTGGTCGAGCAAGGACCAGGTGACGTCCGACGACGAGGAAGACCTGGACGACGACGAAGAGGTCGACGACGAGTTCGACAACTCGGACGCCCGCGGCGGGCTGCAGCCTGCCCTACGGGACCGCAAGCCCCCCGTGAACCGCGACCTGTCCATCGGCTTCGGCAACATGTCCAACCCCGATGCGAACGGACGGGGCGGACCGGGAACACGGAAGAAGTCGCGCGGCGTGGCGTCTCTCGTACTGGGGGTTCCGATCCCCGACCACATCAAGGGCCGCCCCAACCCCGGCAAGACCAAGATTACGCAGGAGCGCGTGGAGCCACAGCCCGAAGACATCGCCGCAGTGAAGGCGAGTCCGAGGCGGCCCCGCGGCACGCCCGCGGGGCACCTGTCCAACCCGGAGCTCGCTCCCTGGATGCAAAATCTCCTGAGGACTTACTTCGGGAGTCTGCGCAAAAACTCGAGGAACCGTCCGTGACCGACAACGCGACCAACGTGGCCGCTGCGCAAAGCGCGGCAGCCGATTTCCGCAACGTCCATGAACGCATCAAGTCCGAAGTGCAGGAGGTGATCGTCGGCCAGCAGGCCGCGATCGACTCCGTGCTCACGGCCCTCCTCGTGGGTGGCCACGTGATACTCGAGGGTGTGCCCGGACTGGGCAAGACGATGCTCATCCGAGCGCTCGGTGAAGCGGTGGACATCAGCTTCTCGCGCATCCAGTTCACCCCCGACATGATGCCCGCCGACATCCAGGGGACCAACATCCTCGTCGACGACGAAGATGGCCACCACACGGTCCAGTTCCAGGAAGGCCCGCTGGTGGCGAACCTGGTCCTCGCCGACGAGATCAACCGGGCGACCCCGAAGACCCAATCCGCCCTGCTCGAGGCGATGCAGGAGCGTCAGATCTCGGTGGGGAAGCGGACCATCAAGCTCGCAGAGCCGTTCTGCGTCATGGCGACCCAGAACCCGGTGGAGCAGGAGGGCACCTATCCCCTCCCCGAGGCGCAGCTTGATCGCTTCCTGTTCAAGGTCGTCGTCGGGTACCCACAGGAGTCCGAGTACAAGGACATCCTCAACCGTACGACAGGTACGACCGAGCAGACCGCCAAGCACGTGTCCAACGGGGAGGAGATCATGCGCATGCGCGAGGTCGTACGATCGGTCCCGGTCCCCGAGCACGTCCAGGACGACGCCGTGCGCCTGATCGTCGGCACCCAGCCCAACAGCGCGCACGCGTGCGACATGGTGAACGACAACATCCTGCTCGGCTCGAGCCCTCGCGGCGCCCAGGGGCTGCTCCTGTCGGGCAAGGTGCGCGCGTTGCTCGACGGCCGCTTCGCCGTGAGCAGCGACGACATCCGCGCCAGCGCGCACGACGTCCTCCGCCACCGCATCATGATCAACTTCCAGGGGCAGGCGGACGGGGTCACGCCAGACCACGTCATCAGCGCGGTCCTCGAACACGTCAAGCCTCCGTCTTCCTGACCGATGCCTGACACCACCACACTCACGGCGAAGGAGCTCTTCGATCCGGAGTTTCTGGAGTCACTGCGGCGGCTCCACGTCCTCGCCCGGCGTGTGTCCCGCGGTGGACGTAACGCCGAGCAACGCTCCAAGGATCTCGGTTCAGGGATTGAGTTCCGCGACTTTCGCCCGTACGCACCGGGCGACGACTTCAGGGCCATCGACTGGACCGTCTACAGGCGGCTCGGCAAGGTCTTCCTCAAGCTCTACGAGGAGCTCGAAGACTTACCGGTGTACCTCCTCGTCGACCGCTCGCGCAGCCTCTTCGAAGAGGACCCGCCACGCATTCGCGCGGGCCTTCGTACGGCGCTCGCCCTCACCTCGATCTCTCTCTCACAGCACGACAGCGTCGGCTTGTTCCCGTTCGCGGACAACCTCGAGGTGCTGCTACGGCCGAGCTCCGGCAAGGGCCGCCTGTGGCGCTTCGCCGAGTCCCTCGCATCGCTGCGACCCGGCGACACCACCGACTTCGAGACGTCCATACGCACCTTCTCGTCCATGAACCTGCGCGAAGGGCTCGCGGTTGTCGTATCCGACTTCTTCGATCCGGCCGGCGCAGAGTCCGTCGTCAAGGCGCTCAAGGGGCTGCGTCACCGGGTGCTCCTCGTACGGCTCTGGCGCAAGACCGACGCGGCGCCCGACCCCGGCGGAGATTTCCAGCTCGTGGACTGCGAGTCCGGCCACACCGAAGACGTCTCCGCGACAGCCCCGGTCGTCGATGCCTACCGCCGCTCCTACGCCCGCTTCGAGGAACAACTGACGGACTTCGCCCGCAAGAAACCCGCGGGGATGCTCATGCTCGACACGGACGAGGACGTCGTGTCCCAGCTCGCCACTCTGTTCGAGACAGGAAGCTACGTCACATGAGCTTCGCCAACCTGTCCGGACTCGGTGTCGCCCTCGGCGTCGCGGGCCTCGCGGCGGGGCTCTTCTTGCTGCAGCGGCTCCGCGTGCGCTACCAGCCGAAGCGAGTGATCACGACCCTGTTCTGGAAGGAGGCACTCGAAGAGGCGCGGGCACGGGTCCTGGTTCGACGGTTCCGTCATTTCCTCGCGTACCTCTTCGTCCTGCTCATCGCGTCCCTCCTTTGGCTCGGATTCGCTGACCCCCAATGGGGGGAATCGGAGGACGCCGACTATGTGATCCTCGTCGACGGATCGGCCGGTATGGCCTACGGAGATCGATTCGAGGAGGCCATCGAAGCCGCGAGGGCGCACGCCGCGGCGTTGCCGCGTGACCGTCGCGCGGTGCTCCTGTGCGGCAGCCGTATTCGAACCCTGCTGCTACCCGGAGAACACGAGCGGGTCCTCGACCGCAGAGTCGATGGGATCACGCCCGACGCGTGCCCCGCGACCGTGGAGACGGCCCTGCGCGCGATATCACACGCCAAGGACACTGGCCGGACCTTGAATGTGGTGGTCGCCGGGGACGCGCCCGTCCGCGATGAGACGGACGCCCTGCTGCCGTCCGACGTGACCGTGTCACGGCTCACCACCACCTCCGCTCGCGATGGGAACCGCGGGATCACCGCCCTCGGCGTCGTACCAGCTTCGTCCGGTGCCTGGGATCGCGTCGACGTGCTCGCCGAGCTCCACGGGGAGGCAGCGGGCCTCGCCATTTCGGTGGGCGGGGCTCCGCTAGCGGCGAACGCGGCGCGCGTCACCACCCATGGCCAGCGGCGGCAGGTCTCCATCAGGGATCTCCCCGCTCGCGGCAGCCTGCTCGAGATCACGCTGCCCGGCGGCGACCCGCTCTCCCTCGACGATGTCGCGCGCATCCGCCTGCCAAAGCGCCCGCGCCTCAAGGTCGCGCTCTCCCCCTCCCTCAGCGACGTGCTCGAGCCTGTCCTCGCCGCCGACCCGGGCATCGCGATCGTCGCCTCAGGCGCCGACGTCGCCGTCCGTCGTGGTGGGGAGAGCACCGGCGGAGAGATCCCCGCGCTCGAATGGACGCGGCCCGACTCCCAGGTCGAGGCGATCCTGTTGCATCACGAGCGCGGCCTGCAATCCGAGCGCGTCCTCGTTGAGTCCTTTGACCGCCTCGGGCTCGAGGACGTGGACACCTCAGACCTGGCGGCGCGAACGGGGCGCGTNATCTCCCTNGGNGCCGCGCCNGCNGANCGCCGCGGCGTCGGNGTATGGGACACNCTGCTNGGCGCNCAGTACAACTTCGTCCACTCACGNTCGTTCCCCCTGTTCGTCGCNGCCTCCCTCCGCTGGCTCGCCGGCACGACGGACTTCGCGGCCTTCGTCGCCGCGGGCGAACCCATCCGCGGCGACGCCACCCCACGTCGGGACGCGGCCGGGCGGACGCTCGATCCCGTCGGCGCCGCCTTCGTCCCGCCCGTCGCGGGCGCCTACGCCTCCGATGCGGACGAGCTCGTCGCGTCCTTGCTCAGCCCCGAGACGACCACCGGATCGGCCATCGCAGCTANCGACGCGTCGGCCTCCGTCGCTTCATCGGGAGGCGCCGATGCGCTGACCATCATCGCGCTTGTCGCCCTCGGGCTGCTGCTGATGGAGTGGTTCCTCTACCGGACCGGGAGGATGCCATGAGCATTGGCTTCCTCGCGCCCGCGTGGCTGCTCCTGCTGCTGGTCATACCGCTCACNTGGTTTTTCCCCAGGCGGGTGCGCGACTACAAGCACGCGACGATCCGGGCCCTGGCGCTCGGGTTCATCGCGTTGGCCCTCGCGCGTCCGGTCAGCACCTCTGAAGAAGGCGGCGAGCACCACGTCGTCGTGCTCGACCTGACAGCCAGCGTCGCACCTGATGACACCCAACGCGCCCGCGCGATCGCCACCGACATCGCCAGCCGGATCGCTGGCGACGCGGACAAGACGCTCCTNGTCATCGGGNCGGGGGACGTCGAAGCAGGCAGCTTCGACGCNGTCGCGCGCGTCGGATCGGACGGCGGGGGGTCTCCGCTCACCGCCGCCCTCACGGCNGCGGCCGCCCGGATACCTGAAGGGGCGCGCGGGGCCGTCACCCTGATCAGCGACGGGCANTCAACGGACCGACGCTGGGCGCCGGTGATCGAAGCGCTCGCCGCGCGAGGTGTTCCGCTCCACGCCGTACCCCTCACGCCCCTGCCCGGCAACGTCCGCCCCGTGTCCCTGGTCTGCGAGCAGCCCGTTCGCGTCGGACACCTCACCCGCGTGTGGGTCGAAGTGGCGGGAGGGCGGGACGCTGTAGAGGTGGCCTTGCACGGCCCCAGCGGCGAGCTCGCTCGGACCACCGCCACCGTTCAGAATGGTTCAGCGCTCGCGGTCCTGGCCTTCGAGCCGAAGGCCGCCGGGTTCGTGACCCTCCGTGCGACCGTCACCGCTGCCGCCGACTCGATGACCGCTGATAACGACATCGACCGCACGATCGCGGTGCAGGACCCGCTCCGGGTGCTCTACCTGGGGCACCGGGTCGAGGGCGGCGGCTCGAGCCTCGGGGAGCTCGTCGGCGGCGGCTTCGAGATCTCCGAGGGATCGCCGGATGGGGAGCTACCCCCTGAAGGGCTCGATGGCTTCGACGCGGCAATCATCGACGACCGGCCGGCGCGCACGTTGCCAAAGAAGTCGCAGGACGCGCTGGTGGACGCAGCCAAGAACAAAGGCCTGGGCCTGTTCGTGTCCGGTGGCGGGCTCTCGTTCGGCGCCGGCGGCTGGAACGACTCGTCGCTCGCCGAGTCGCTCCCTATCGGGTTCGTCCACAAGGAAGAGAAGAAGGACCCCAGCACGGCGCTGGCGATCATCATCGACACGTCAGGGTCCATGGGCGGCAACCGTATCCGCCTGGCGAAGGAGGTGACGCGCCTCGCGATCCGACGCCTGCTCCCCCACGACAAGATCGGCATCGTCGAGTTCTACGGGACCAAGCGGTGGGCCGCTCCCCTCCAGTCCGCCGCCAATGCCATCGACATCCAACGGGCGTTGAACCGGCTGGATGCAGGTGGAGGCACCGTGCTCCTGCCCGCCATCGAGGAAGCCTACTACGGCATGAAGAACGCGCAGACGCGCTACAAGCACGTCCTCGTTCTCACCGACGCCGGCGTCGAGACNGGNCCNTACGANTCCCTNTTGCGNCGGATGTCCCGCGACGGCATCTGCGTGTCNTCCGTCCTNGTCGGCCCCGGNCGCCACAGCGAGTTCCTCGTGCANATGGCCGACTGGGGCGGNGGNCGCTACTACAACGCGTCNAACCGCTTCAACCTGCCNGAGATCATGCTCAAGCAGCCNTCCACGTCCCGCCTCCCGAGCTATCGCCCCGGAAGCCATAGCCTGGAGCCGCGCTTCGGCGCCGGGTGGTGGGGCACGGTGGACCCGAAGAGCGTCCCCCCCATCGCCGGGTACGTCGAAGCGCAGGCCCGCGTCGGCGCGGAGGTCGTCCTGCGCACGCAAAAAGACAAGCAGCCAGTCTTGTCCTCATGGCGGGTCGGACTGGGACGGGTGACCGCCATGCTCACCGAACCGACCGGCAACGGCACCGAACCCTGGCGGGGCTGGGACGGGTACGGCCCGTTCATGGCCCGGGTGTTGGCCCGCACGGCGAGGGAACACCGCATGCCGTTCCGCTTCGAGATCGAGCGGCACGACCACGAGGCCCTGATCACAGCCACCCGCCGCGCAAAAACCCTGGCGCGGCCCCTGGCAGCGCGCCTCAACGAACAGGGTCAGCCCGGGGACGAGGTGCCCTTCCGAGTTCGCGCTGACGGCGTCTGGACCGCCCGCGTCGTCGCCGACCCAGGCGCCGACGTACGCGTCCTGTGCAGCACGGACATCGGCCCGGGCCACGGCAAATTCCGACTCATCTCGGACGCCTACTCGGACCTCTCGACGGAGACGCAGGTCGCGCCGTCCCGAGGACTCGATCTCTCCTCCGCCGCATCCGCGACGGGAGGGGACGTGACCACCCTCGACGGCGCAGCGACCTGGACGCCGAAGTCCGCGGGCGCCTCCCGCCCGGTGACGGTGACGCCGCTCTGGCCATGGTGTCTCCTGTTCGCCCTGCTCGCCTATCTCTCAGACATCGCGTGGCGCCGCTCACCTTGGCGCCGCCGCGTGGAAGGGTGACGCCATGGGCGGGCGCGTGTTGCTCCTCGCCGTCGCTGTGCTCCTCGCCCCGAGCCCAGCCTGCGGCCAGGAGATCGGGGATGACCCGCTCGACCCGCAAGTGAACGCCGCCCTCGGCGCCGCCATGGATCTCGGAGCAGATCCGCGCCCAGCCGCCATGGACGTCTGGCGGGCGTGCGTCGTCCACTACGGCAAGATCGATCCGTTGATCGGAGAGCTGGATCGCCGCGTCGGCAAGGCGCCGGACGCCGGCACAAAGCTCGCACTCATCCGCTTCAGCGCGCGCATCCACCGCATCCTCGGAGACACGCGAAAAGCACGGACCTTGCTCTGGCAAATCGAACCAGACCAGGAGATCGTCGCCGACGTCCTGGCGAAGGCGGAGGTCTTGGATGCCCAGGGCTCGAACAAGCAAGCCGTCACCATGTACGACCGCTTGCTCAGCTTCGAGATAGACGCGGAGCTGCGGAACCGGGCCCTGCTGCGAAAGGCCTTGCTGCAGGAGAAAAAGAACGACGGGCGATCGCCCCTCGCCGCCTTCGCCAGCGAGGAGGGACGAGACAAGACGCTGCAGAACCGGGCCGCTGTGATCCTCGCCCTGCAGAACGAGCAACAAGACGCGATCAAGATCTTCAACGTGGAGGACGGCCCGAGATCTCATCGCTTTCGCCAGGAGGTGCGGCTCGCCGAGTGGGGAATCGAGTGCGCTGAGTGGGAAGCCGCGCAGCGGTTCGCCTGGGCAGCGGTTCGTTCAGCCAAGCTGAAGCGGGATCGCAAGTACGCCCTGACGATCCTCGTCGAAGCGTATCGCCGCGACGACGCGCTGGAGGCACTGGCCCAGGCGTTCGCCGAAGCAAGCGACCTCACGGACGAAGCGCGCCAGGTCTGGATCGATCTGCTGCGCGAGACCGGTCAGGTCGAAGAAGCGCTGCGGCTGTTCCGCGCGTCATCCGGTGACCAGTTCACGAACGGCATGCGGCGCCAGCTCCTCGAGATGTGCCGCGAGACGGGCCAGGAGACCGTCCTCACCGAGGCATACGCGCGCCTCGTCAGGGAGCAGCCCCGCTTCATCGAGTGGCGGGAGGGGCTCGCTCGCTATCATCTCGAGCAAGGCAACGCGGCCGCCGCCAGCGACGTCTGGGCCGACTACCTCGACGCGACCGAGGACGTGCGTTACCGGATGGCGGCCGCCGCCAGCCTCATGAAGCTCGGTCTCGACGACCTCGCCGTCGCGTTCGCGCGGGCCTGCATCCCGCAAGGCGACCTCGCCCGCGACAAAGCGCTCCTCTTCCTGTTCGAACTGCACCGCGAACGGGGTCGCATGAAGGAAGCGACCGGGGCCCTCCAGGAGCTCGACCGCCTCGCGGATCCGGCCGGCGCCGTACGCATGGTCATGGCCGACGCCTGGGCCCGCCTCGGCGACAAGACGCGGTCGGCGGCGACCCTAGAGAACCTCAAGGACGCACGCGGCACGCGGTCCAGCACCCCGGACCTCGAGATGAAGCTGGCGTTCCTGTACTCCGAGATCGGCGAAGAGCAGAAGGCGCAGGCGTTGTGGCTGGATCTATGGGGACGCATCGACTCGATCCCCAGGCGTCGCTACGTCGAGGACAGGCTGATGACGGTGGCGGCGCGGCTCGGGACTCTGGCGAAGATCGCCGTCGAGATCGAGGGCAAGCTGCTCGACAAAACCGCCAACGACCGTGACGCGGGTCTCCTCGTCCAGATCTACAGCCGCGTGAACGACCCCGTGTCCGCGACGGAGATCATTGAGGAGTACATGAAGCAGGCGGGCAAGGGAGAGGCGGACGTCGTCGCCGAGAAGGCGCGGATCTTCCTCGGCTGCCACGATTACTACAATTACGAGCAGGCCATTCGTCGGCTCATCGAGATCGACGATCCGGAGAACCGCGCCGACCACATGCGGCAGCTCGCCATGAGCGTCCTCGAGCGCGGGCAACGGGAGGAGGCGCGGACCATCCTCGCCCAGCTGCGCGCGGAGGGAGCGGACACCGTCAGCGAGGAATTCGAAGCCGGCGTCCTGGCGCTCGCTGGCCTGCGGGAAGAGGCCCTGGAGGCTTACCGCAAGAGCCTCGCCAAGCACCCCGAACGCGTCGACACGTGGCTGCTCGTCTCGAACACGCTCAATGACCTGGGCCAGCACGCCCTGTCCGCTGGCATGTTCCAGTACCTGGCCGCGACCGCAGAGAAGGACGACCTGTTCACCATCGCGATCGACGGCATCCTCAACATGCGCGACGGGCGTCAGAACCTCGGCGCACCCGATCGCCTCGTCAAGTGGGCCCGACGTTGCGCCATCGAGCGCGTCGCCACGCGCCCCGACAAGCTCTATCTCTACCAGCTGGTGACGGACCTGTCGGAGGAGGTCAACGACACGGGCATGGCGATCCGCGCGCTCAAAGCCGCGCTGCCGGTCGCCGGGGAGCAACGCACCCCCTTGCTGCGTGAGCTGATGGCGAAGGCGAAGCCGGGCGGTCAAGGCCCGGCGATGGGGATCGTGCGCATCATCGGCCCCGGCGGCATCATCATCCAGCAGGGCGGTGGCCCCGCAGGCGACCAGCCCACCCGGGAAGACCATCTCATGTTCGGCCGCCGCCTCCTCGGGCAGGGTGAGATCGTGCCGCCCGACGTGTATATCGAGTTGGGTGACGCCTTCCTCGCCGCCGGCGAAGTGGTGAACGCCGCGCGGACCTTCGGCGCGGCCAGCCAGCTCCCCGAATTCGACGACCTGCAGCGCAAGATCGCGTCCTCGTTCGAAGCGGCGCGCTATCCCAAGGAAGCGCTCCGCGTCTACGAGCGCATCCTCACCGTCGAGAGCAGCGATCTCGAGATGATCGTCAAGGTCGGTGGATTACACGAACAGATGGGCCGCGACGACCTCGCGGTCGGGCTGTACAAGCGCGGCCTGGACTTGTATCTGGCGCGCAAGACCTTCTCGGAGACGGTGAAGAAAGACACCGGGCCCCCGGATCCATTCAGCTTCGTGGGCCGCAGCATCGACGCCGACCAGCAGCAGTACCCCAGCCTCGCCATGGGGTTACTCGCGACGCTACCGGAGAGTGAAGTCGATGCATGGATGGCCGGGCTGCGTGAGGACCTCGCCGAGGACATCCGTCAGCTGAGCGACATGGAGGAGGCGGACCGCGAGGTGCTCGAGGGCTTCCCACGGATCCGCGACCGCGCGAAGCTCTTGCGACGCGTCGCCGTCGCATACGGACGCATCAGCGCAGCCGACGCCTGCGATCGCCAGCTCCTCGAGGCCTTCCCCAAGGACAAGAAGCTGCTCGAGCGGCATGTTCGATTCAGGATGCGGTGGGGATACGTCGTCTCGGCGCGACGCATCATCGAGTCCAGTGGCCGCAGCGAAAAGGAACGAGGCCGCCTCATGCTCCTCGTCGGCGGAGGCCGCTCGGAAGACCTGCCCGGACTCGTCCCCGTCGGCGAGGCCGCGACCATGGTCCTCCCCCTGCTCGTCACGGGTAACAACGAAACCGTTCGCCTGCTCCTCGAACGGGTGGACCTCTCTACCTCCGAGAAGGGCGACGAGGCGTACATGCCTCTCCTCGTCTCGACAGCCCAGTTCCTCGGCGAGTCCGAGGTCGCCCTGTCCTTGCTGCGGCATTGGCTCAGCGCCGTCGTGACCCACCACCAGGGTGGCCTGCTGTATGCGCCCGCGACCCAGATCCTGTCGAGCGGTCGACGCGCGCTGAAGCCGGCACAGTTCAAGAGCCTGGTGGAGGGGCTTGTCCAGACGGTCGTCGAGAAGCCCGACAAGTTCTCGGTGTTCATCCAACGGCTGCCGAGCCTGCAGAAGGAGATCGGCCCGGGTCTGTTGACCACGAAACAAGTACAGAAGCTCATCGAGAGCCGCCTCGACAGCAGTGACCGCATGGTCTACGGGATCCCGGCCTTGTTCACGTTCATTCCGGCCGCCGAGCGGGCGTCGTCCCTCAGGTCCATCTGGTCCAAGGTCCCGAAGGCTCAGCGAGCTCAGTTCATCCTCGAACTCGTCCCGCAAATCGAAGAGGACTTCGATCCGGGGTTCGAGAACTTCCTGATCGGCGCGTTCAAGCAAGCGGTCCGGGACGTCGATGACCCCCAGATCCTCACCTACATGGCGGAGAACCTGACCGGCCTCCGACAGGGCAAGATGCCGCACGTGAACGTGGTCCTGGGCATCTTCGAAGCCCTGTTGACCCGCGCCGATCAGAACGCGGGATATCGCGTCGGCAAGGTGCTGTGTTTGGCCGCCCTCGGCCGCACCGACGAAGTGAAGACACAGGGCGTCGGCTTGTGGAGAGAGCTCGCGTCGAACCCGTCCAAGGACTATCAGGTCATCAACGCGACGAACCGCCTCCTCGAAGCCATCGCCAAGGACCACGGCGACGCGCTCTTGAAGACCGTGGACGACCTCGAGGCTGAGCGCGGCAAGACCGCCGGGTTGACCATGCGCAGGCTCGAACTCCTGACGCGCAAGAAGGACGAGGCCCTGCTGCTGACGGCGCTGAGACAAGCCGTGACGGATCACCCGGACTCCGTCCCTATCCAGCAGCTCCTGATGAACCACCTGATCCAGAAGGGCTACCGCGTCGAAGCGCTCGGTGTCCAGGAGAAGATCCGGGCCTTGCAGCCGAACAACGCGGGGCACAAGCGGCGGCTGGAGAACCAGTGGAAGCTCCTTCGCCATCCCATCCGGGCGCTGGCGGCGCGACAGCACGGTCAGAAGGACGCCAAGGCGAAGGCGACGCCCAAGAAATCCAGCGACAAGAAACCTCGAACGCCCAACGCCACCCCTGCGGAGATCAAGAAGGCGCTCGACGCCGATGACATCGTCCGCGCACAGCGGATCTTCCGGCGCCTGTGGCGCGCCTTCCCCACGGGGCAACCCCGGCCGCTCTTCGGAGGCGTCCGCGCGACGATCGGCGGCAACGCCCGGTCGTGGATATGGCCGGCGGACAAGAAGGCCGCGGTGAAGAAGAAGCCCGTGAAGCGGCCCCGAGGCGGCTTCCCGGCCGACATCCTCGACCGCAAGATCGACGACCAGAAGAAGGCGCCGACTCCAGCGAAACCAGAGGAACTGGAGGAATCCGAGGACCCCGAAAAGCCGATGAAGCCAAAGCGCCGGACCCTGCACGAGGTGCTCGTCGACCACGACTTCGGCGAGAACGAGATGCGCCGCAACCTGCGCACCCTCCTCCCTGGTGCGCTGCAGAACGCCTCCCCCCTCCTCTCCCAGCTCGTCGACAAGGATGTGGAGCGTAAGGGGCTGAACGAAGCGATCGAAGCCCTGCTCCTCAGAGACCGGCAAGGCGAGGCCGGCAAGCTCGAATACTCGATGCTGTTCGCGCTCCTCGAGAAGTCCGCGAAGGACAAGAAGACGGGGATCGGCGCGACCCTGACGGCGTTGATGAGCAACGTCAACGCCAAGGACACGGGCCAGCTCCGTCGCATGGCCCGCCTCTACGCCCGGCTGGGCGAAGTCGACAAGGCGTCGATCCTCTGGCGCTGGTGCGCCAACGCAGGGGGCGGCGGCTATCGGTCAATCGACCATGCGCTGTTGAACGAGGTCATCGCCGAGCTGGAGGGCGAGCAACGCGATCAAATCGTCGAAGCGATCCTCGACGGCGGACGGCCAGGCGCGGACGAGACCTGGAACCTGGACTGGTACTACAACACGGTGCTCCAGACGTGGCTGCGCATCGGCGGCCCTGACCTGGCCATCGCGAAGGGGCAAGCGTTCCTCGAACTAATCGCCGACACATCGAGGGTGCCGTGTCGCCAGGCGTGCAAGACCGCCGTCCACCTGCTCGCCCGCGATGGTCAAACAGAGAAGGCCGCCAGGTGCCTCGAGATCGCATACTGCAAGTTCGAAGTGCCCGCCTCAGGCGGGATCGACTACGCGTTCATGCGCTACGAGTGGGAGCGCTTCGGCTACGGGGGCTATCACGACTTCGCCCGCATGTTCCCCAAGCACACCGAGGGCTGGCGCGACCCGGCGACGTGGTTCTCCATCGCCGCCGAGAAGGTCGAGGGGTGGATCAAGGCCGAGCGCATGGACGAGGCCCTGGGCATGCAAGCGCTCGCGGTCCTGGCGGTGCGCCTGCACGAGTCAGGCCAGCAGCGAGAGGGCGCGACTGCGCTCACGAGGGTGAAGGCGCTCGCGGGGCAGGACGCGGGCAAGCTCCTGTGGGTCGCAGACGTCGCCCGGCGTCTGGGCAAACCAGGGGTGGGTCAAGACATCGAACGCGCCCTCCTCGCCGAGGGGCGCCTCCACCCGGAGCGCGTCCCCGCCGTCGTCACCCGGGTCCTCGAGACCGAAGGCGCGGTGGCCGCCCTGAGAGTGGGTGAAGCGGCGGCGAAAGGCACCCACCACCCCAAACTCCTCGACATCCTCATGGTGGCCTCCCACAACGTCGGTGACGAAGCGCGGGCCGCCTACTGGTCCGCCATGAAGCTGCTCTCTGCGGGCGCGGAAGTCGCCCTCAAACGAACCCCCAAGTAGGGTATTCTTAGGTAGCGGGAACATCCCCGCGACGCCCCCGAGAAACCCATGCGACTCATCTTTTTGATCCTGCTCGCCCCGTTCACGTCAGCCACCGCGCAGATCACCCTCAGCGAATTCTGCGCGTCAAACAACACGACGCTGCAGGACCTGGACGGTCAATCGTCCGACTGGATCGAGCTCCGCAACACCACCGGCGCGATCATCAACATCGGCGGGTATTTCCTCACTGACGACCAGAGCGACCTGACCAAGTGGCAATTTCCCAACCCGACCCTGGTCGCCGGGAACGGGCACATCCTCGTCTTCGCGTCCGGCAAGTCGGACGTGTTGACCGGGACCCAGCTACATACGAACTTCCAGCTCTCCGCCAGCGGTGAGTACCTCGCCGTCGTCGCCGCGAACGGGTCCATGATCCTGGACGAGATCCTGCCCATGTACCCGCAGCAGTACCCCGACGTGTCATTCGGGAAGACGTCGGGGACCGGAGCCTGGGTTCACTTCACCAACGCGACGCCGGGCAGCACCAACGCCGCGGCTGGCAACTCATACGTCCGCAGCATCACCTGGGCCCCCGCGCTCCCGGGCAACAACGACGTCATCACCGTAACGGCCCGGGTCGCGCCGCCGCCTTCGGTGACGATCTCGTCCGTACTCCTCCGCTACCGGGTCAACTTCGGCGGTGAGATCTCCGTGGCCATGACCCTGTCCCTGGGACAGTGGTCGGCGGCGATCCCCGCCAGCGTGTCCGGGCCAGGCGACATGGTGCGGTGGCGTGTGCAGGCGACCGACTCGACCGGCGCGGCGACGGTCGGGCCCCTGTACGCCGACCCGAACAACTCACCCCAGTACGCGGGGATCATGATCCCCGACCCTGCGGTCAACACGCCGCTCAAGACCCTCCACTGGTTCATGCAGAACACCGGCGCCGCCAACAACACGACCGGCGCGCGCGCGTCCGTCTGGTACGCGGGGGTGCTCTACGACAACGTCCTGGCACGGGCCCGCGGCAATTCGTCGATCGGGTGGACGAAGAAGAGCCACAAGATCGACTTCAACTCCGGCTACCACATGCAGGAGGCCGACCTGGGTGGCGGCGTCGAGGAGATCAACCTCAATAGCACGTGGGGAGACAAGTCGTTCATCCGCCAGGTGCTCGCTGGCGAGCTCTACGAAGCCGCGGGGGCTCCGGGGAGCCTGGTGTTCCCCATGCGGGTCCAGCGCAACGGGTCCTTCTATAGCGTGGTCAACCTGGTGGAACAGCCAGACGAGCGCCTCCTCGAGCGCGCCGGGCTCCACCCTCGCGGCGCCCTCTACAAGATGTTCAACACCTGCACGTCCTCGGGGAGCGGGGTCGAAAAGAAGACGCGCAAGTGGGAGCCCAACTTCGATCTGGCGACCATGATCTCGAACATCACCCAGCCAACGGGCCCGGCCCTGGATACCTGGATCTTCGACAACGTGGACGTGCCCGCGGTCATCTCCTACCTGGTCGCCACCTGCCTCATACACGACAACGACCACGTCGCGAAGAACTACTACGTCTACCGTGACACCGAGGGCGACGGGGAGTGGCAGTTCCTCCCGTGGGACAAGGACCTCACGTGGGGCCGCAACTACACGCTCTCCGGCGGCGTCCTCAACGACACCATCTGGGCCGCCAACGATCCGTACAGTCATCCGTTCTTCGGGGATCAGCAGCACCCCAAGGTGGACGGACCCTGGAACCGTTTCATCGACGCCTGCCTGCGGGTCCCGCGCGTCGAGGAGATGTACCTGCGCCGTCTCCGCACGTTCATGGACGAGGTGCTGCAGCCGACGGGCACTCCAAGCGCTCAGCTGGTCCTCGAAGCCCGCATCGCCCAGCTCCAGGCCGATATGGGCGCTGACTGCGCGCTCGACCAGGCGGCGTGGGGTGTCCCCAGTTACTGGAGCAGCTCTCTCACGTTCATCAACGCGTCGAACCAGATCTCGAGCGCTTACCTGACCCCGCGACGGAACCACCTGTACAACACCCACGGGACGGCGGGCACCGGCCTGATCCCCGACCCCAGCGCGGGGGCGCCGATCCAGATAGTCCAGGCCGAGCCGTCGACCGCCAATCCGGACGAGGCATACATCCACCTGCGCAACTGCGGATCCGAGTCCGTGGACGTCTCCGACTGGTACTTCACGGGCGGCATCAGCTTCACGTTCCCCAAGGGGACCGTGGTCCTGGCTGGCGACTCCGTCTTCGTCGTCGAGGACGTGCCCGGGTTCCGCGCCCGCACCTCCGGTCCGGGTGGCGGTCAGGGTCTCCTGGTCGCGGGCAAGTGGTCCGGCGCCCTGGCGCCGACAGACTCGGTCCTGCTGTTCAACGCCGGCAACCAGCTGATCACCAACACGGGCGACTTCTCGTTCCAGGTGGGGACGACCGGCGTCGGCGACGCCACCGTGGCCATGAGCGGCGCATCTCCGTTCTCCCCGTTCTGGATCCCGGTGTCCTTCGACACCAGCAACACGATCGGCTGCGGCCCGGTGGTGGGACTCCAGGCAGACGCCCTGTTTATCCTGACCCTCCCGGCCAACTCCGCGCCGTTCAACGGCACGACAGACTTCGCCGGCAGTTACATCTTCTCTGTCCCCGCGGGCTCCCTGGCGCCGGGGACCTCGGTGGATGCGCGGGCTGTCGTCTTGAACCCCATCGCAGGCACCTGGATGCTCTCGGCCATCGAACGCATCAACTTCTGACCGACGACGGCAGGGGCCAGGACGCCGGATCAGCGTGGAGCTTGAGGGGCCTTGCTCCTCGCCCATCGGCCCCAGACGCGGAGGTACTCGGGGATGATCAACGCCCCGTTGCCGTCCGTATCCAACGCCCTGAACACCGCCCGCGCCAGCTCTTGGTCTTTCAGCTTGCCGCTCCCGATCATCTCATCGAGGGTCAGTCGACGATCGCTGCTGGCGTCCATGTCGTCGAAGATCTCCTTGGCTTCATCGGTGATGATCCGGTTGTTCACGTACTCGGCTCGAGAGACGAAGCCGTCCTTGTCGAAGTCCGCTGCCCGGAAGATCCCCTGCCGAGCTTGGCGGGTCATGTAGCGCCCCTCGTCCACGTACTCTCGCCTGGAGTGCCGGCCGTCCCGGTCCGTGTCCCCGAAGCCGAAGACGCGGCGGTAGTTCCCCAGCTGGCGATCGCTGACGCCGTCGCGCAGACGCGCGCCGAACATGGCGATGATCTCCCGAGGCGTATGTCCCCCGATCCGGTCCCCCGAACGCGGGGCAGGCGCCGCCGGCGGCGTCTCCGACGCGACAGGGTTGTCCCCAGCCGGGTCCGGTGACGACGTCGCGCAGCCCCACAGCGAGACGACGGCGATGACTGCGAAGAGCGTGGACTTCATGGGCACCTCCACATGGATCCTCCCAGCCCATAAGGGGCGGGTCAACAACGCTGCCGCCTGACTGCCAACACCCGGTCACCCATCCACCGCGGGGGAACCCGCGGCTACTGCACGGGCTTCTTCGCCTTCTCCAGGATCACGATGGGGACGTCGTTCTCCTTCGCGAGCTTGTTGAACTCCGGGAGGTCCTTGGCCCATACCTGTCGCAGCGCTTCGAGCTGGACGTTGATCTTCCCCGTCAGCTCATTCGCCACGTCCATCGCCTGCCGGGTCGGCGGGAAATCGCCGCGTCCGACCACACCGAGAACGCCGGCGAGCTTGTCGTTGAGGCGGATGGGGAAGTTGAGCGGGTCCTGTCGCGACTTGGACTTGGTCTGGTAGAGGACCTCCTCGATCCCCGTGATCTGCTCGCTCAGCGCCTTGCCCGCGTCGACCACATGAGCCACGTCATCCCGATCCGAGATCTTCTTGGTGATGTCGGTGATCTGGTCGCGGACGCCGCGGACACGCTTGATCTCGCGGTGGGTCTCCGTGAGCTTGTCGCGGACACGGAGCATGAACGCGAGCTGCGCCTCCAGGTCCTGCTGGGTCGCGGACCCCCTCGGGTCAGCCCGCACGACGAACGGGACCTTGACCTCGTCCTCCCCCGCCTTCAGGCGCGCCTCGTAGGTCCCCGGAACCGCCCTAGGTGAGGCGCCCGTGCCGCTCCAGTTGATCATGCCCGGGAACGACTCGGCGCCCTCGTACTGGAGGTTCCACGTCCAGCGGTTGAGGCCCGCCTTCGCAGCGAGACCGCTCTTGTAGGTGCGGATCTTCTGATCGCCATTCCAGAGCTCCATCTTCAATCCTGCCTCGGCCGCCTCCTCGTCGAGCAGGTAGCTGAACGTGACGCCGCCGCCGCCGCCCGAGGAGAGCCGGAAGCCCCGTCGGGGCGTGAACAGGTGCAGCGAGCTCTTCGCCACGTCGTCGTTGAGCGTGTGCAGGGGCGTGACGTCGTCGAGGATCCAGAACCCACGCCCCTGGGTCGCCGCGACCAGGTCCTGCGACTTGACCGCGAGGTCGGTGACCGGGACCACGGGCAGGTTCTGCTGCAACGGCTGCCACGTCTCCCCGTCGTCGAACGACGCGTAGACGCCGCGCTCCGTCCCCGCGTACAGGAGTCCGACCCGATCCGGATCGGCCCGCACGACCCGCGTGAAGTGGTCACGCGGGATGCCTGAGTCGATACGCATCCAGGACTTGCCCCAGTTCGTGGTCACGTAGAGGTACGGCTCGAAGTCGTCGCTCTTGTAGCGCGTGCCGGAGACGTAGAGCCCGCCCTTCTCGAACGGGTGTGGCTCGATGGAGTTGACCTGCATCCACTCGGGCCACTTGGGCGTCACGTTGTCCCAGGACTTCCCAGCGTCGCGGGAGACGTGAACGAGGCCGTCGTCCGAGCCACACCAGAGCACCCCCGCCTCGTGGGGCGACTCACACGCCGCGAAGATCGTGCAGTAGTACTCGACGGACGTGTTGTCCTTGGTGATCGGTCCACCGGACGACTTCTGCCGCGCCTTGTCGTTCGTGGTGAGGTCGGGGCTGATGACCTCCCACGAATGCCCCAGGTCCTTGCTCTTGAACAGCACCTGCGCCGCGCAATAGAGGGTGTCCGGATCGTGGGGAGAGAAGAAGATCGGGTAGTTCCACTGGAAGCGATACTTGAGGTCCTCGGCGCCGGCTCCCATGGGGTTATCAGGCCACGGGTTCAAGGACCGCCGCTCACCGGTCCGGTGGTTCACCATGGTCATGTAACCGCCGTAGCTCCCCCCGACCACGATGTCCGGATCGTCGGGTTTGGCGACCACGTGCCCCGACTCGCCGCCCGCCGTCGACTCCCAATCCCGCTCCGTGATGCGACGCCCGAAGGCCGACCGTGAGCGGATGCGCAGCGCGGAGTTGTCCTGCTGCCCGCCCAGGATCCGGTAGGGGAACGCGTTATCCACGGACAGGCGATACATCTGCGCCGTCGGCTGGGTGTCCTGCGGCGTCCACCTCTTGCCACCGTCGACGGTGACGTTAGCGCCGCCGTCGTTGCTCTGGATCATGCGCTTCGGGTCCGCGGGATCGATCCACAGATCGTGATTGTCACCGTGCGGCACCGAGATCCGACCGAACGTCTTGCCACCGTCCTTCGACCTGTGGAAGCCCACGTTCAGGACGTACACCACGTCCTCGTCCTGGGTGTCGGCGTAGATCCGCGTGTAGTACCAGGCGCGCTGCCGCAGGGATCGGTCGCTGTTCGTCTTGCGCCACGTCTTGCCGCCGTCCCGGGAGCGGAACACCCCGCCCTCCTTCGCCTCCACGATGGCGTAGACGTTGTCCGGATTCGACGGCGAGACCGTGATCCCCATGATGCCCAGGGTGCCCCCGGGCAGGCCGTCGTTGCCGGTCAGCTCGGTCCATGAATCTCCGCCATCCGACGACTTCCACATGGTCGATCCCTCGCCGCCAGACTCCAGGCCGTACGGCGTGCGCAGGACGCGCCAGAACGTCGCGTACAAGATGCGGGGGTTGGTCGGGTCCATTGCCAGGTCAACGCACCCCGCGTCCGCATTGACGAAGTGGACCCGGTCCCAGGTCTCACCCCCGTCCTTGGTGCGGAAGACACCACGCTCCTCGTTGGGACCGAACAGGTGTCCCATGACCGCCGCGTACGCCAGCTCCGGGTTCTTCGGGTGAATGCGGATGCGGCTGATGTGACGCGAGTCCTCAAGCCCCTTCCGCTCCCACGTGCGCCCCGCGTCCGTCGACTTCCACATACCGTCGCCGTGGGCGACGTTGCCGCGCAGCGTCTTCTCGCCGCCGCCGACGTAGATCACGTTCGGGTCCCACTGGGACACCGCCACCGCGCCGATGGACGCCCCGAACGCGCCGTCAGAGACGTTCTTCCAGGACCGTCCGCCGTCCTGCGTCTTCCAGACACCGCCGCCGCAGGCGCCGAAGTAATACGTATCCCGATCCTGCGGGATGCCGCAGACCGCGGCGCTCCGACCGCCTCGGTAAGGTCCCACCTCTCGCCATTTCATGGCCTTGAGGGAGGACTCGGGGAGCTGGGCAACCAGCGGCGCTGCGAACAGCAGCGCCGCCACCATCATGCGACCGGCGTGGGACATGGGAGGCTCCGGATGGGGGGGCCCGGGATTGTATGCGGAATCGGAAGCGACGGACTGACCTAGGCGAACAGCTCGTGGCGGACCCGCGGCCAGTCAGCGGGGCCGATCAGCCGGTTATCGAGCCCCTGATACGCGTAGTGCAAGCGGTGGGGGTCGAAGCCGAGCGCGTGCAGGATGGTCGCCTGCAGATCACGTACGTGGATCTCCCCGTCCTGGATGAAGTAGCCCAGCTCGTCCGTGGAGCCGTGGACGTGGCCCGCCTTCACGCCGCCGCCCGCCATCCAGATCGTGAAGCAATCCGGATGATGATCGCGGCCGAGGAGCTTGGATCCGTTGCGCTTCTCGTTCATGGACGTACGTCCGAACTCGCCGCCCCAGACCACCAGCGTGTCCTGAAGGAGGCCGCGACGCTCCAGGTCTTCCAGGAGCGCGGCGATGGGGCGGTCCACGTGCTTGCACTTCTTGGGGAACTGGGTGATCAGGTCGTCGCCCGGAGAGGTGCCGTGGATGTCCCATCCCCAGTCGTAGAGCTGGACGAAGCGGACGCCGGACTCGACCAGGCGGCGCGCCAGCAGGCAGTGGTTGGCGAAGGTCGGCTTGCCCGGCTCGGCCCCGTAAAGCGCCAGGGTCTCGGCTGACTCGCGCTTCAGGTCCATGACACCCGGGACCGATGCCTGCATGCGATACGCGAGCTCGTACTGCTCGATGCGCGACGTGATCTCGTCGTCGCCGCTGCGCGCGCGCTCGAGCTCATTCAACCGCTTCAGCGTGTCCAGGCCGCGGCGGCGCGTCTCCCGTGTCATACCCTTCGGATCGGAGAGGAAGAACACCGGGTCACCCAGGGTGCGAATCTGGGTCGCCTGATAGTGGCTGGGGAGGTAACCCGAACTCCACAACGCCTTACCGCCAGATGGGTCCGTGTCACCCGAGATCATCACGACGAATCCGGGGAGATCCCGGTTCGCCGTCCCGAGGCCGTAGACCGACCACGACCCGAGCGACGCGTGCCCGAACTGGCTCGACCCCGTGTGCAGCAGCAGCTGGGCGGGGGCGTGGTTGAACTCGTCCGTCTTCATCGACCGCACGACGCAGAGCTTGTCTGCGTGCCGCGACAGGTGCGGCATCAGCGCCGTCATCTCGAGCCCGGATTCCCCCGCACGCACCGTGTCGTGGGGCGATCCGAGCAACGTCGGATGTCCCTTGATGAAGGCCAGCCGGCGCCCCTCGATAAAGGACTTCGGGCACTTCTGCCCGTGCAGCTCCTTGAGCTTCGGCTTGGGATCGAACGTGTCGTGCTGGGGAGGCGATCCCGCCATGTGGAGGTAGATCACCGAGCGAGCACGCGGGGTGTGGTGCGGCGCCTTCGGCGCCAACGGGTCACCAGGTCCGCCTTGCGCGAGCAACGTCTCCAGGGCAAGCCCACCCAATCCCGCGGCGCCGCACCGGCCGAGGAAACAACGGCGACTCAACCTGTCATGGTGTAGCTCGAGAGGGTCACGCATGCTCATCAGCCCTTCACCAACACCGCATCGAGGTTCAGCAGGATGTTCGCCACCACCGTCCACGCCGCCGCCTCCACCGCATCCAGGCCAGGAGGGAGCGCGCCCAGCGGCTCGGTGGCCAGCGAGACCGCAGCCTTCCGGTCGCCGGCCTGGGCCTCCCGTTCTGCGACGAGCAGCGCGGCCAGCGCGCGCACCTGCGCGGGCTCCGCAGGGCGGGCCGTCACCAGCTTCAGGGCCCAGTGTATTCGAGCGTCGTCCGTGTCACCGCCCTCGGCGACGATGCGGCGGGCCAGAGCCTGAGCGCATTCGACGAAGCACGGATCGTTGAGCGTCACCAGCGCCTGCAGCGGCGTATTGGTGAGGACGCGACGCGGCGTGCAGATCTCGCGGCTAGGCGCGTCGAACACGGCCATCGCGGGGTAAGGAGCCGTCCGGCGGATGAACGTGTAGATCCCGCGTCGATAACGGTCCTCCCCCATGCTCGTCGGCCACCTGCGATCGGCGCCGTTGAAGGCTGCCTTCCAGAGCCCCTTCGGCTGCGGCGGGAACACCGACGGTCCGCCGATCCTGGCGGAGAGCAAGCCAGAGAGGGCGAGCGCCTGGTCGCGCACCATCTCAGCCTCCAGACGGAAGCGTGGGGCCCGCGCGAGCAGTACGTTCTGCGGATCGCGCGCGCGCAGCTCATCCGTCGCCACGGACCGTTGCCTGTAGGTCGCCGACGAAACCATGAACTCGATCATGGCCTTCACGTCCCAGCCCGAGTCCATGAACCGCACGGCGAGCCAGTCCAGCAACTCCGGATGGGACGGCGGCGATCCCTGCGATCCAAAGTCCTCCTGGGTCACCACGAGGCCGTCGCCGAACAGCGTCGCCCAGAGACGGTTCACCATGACCCGCGCCGTCAGCGGGTTCTCCCTGCTCACGAGCCAGCGGGCCAGGGCGAGGCGGTTGGGAGTTCCCTGAGGCAACGGGTGGAACGCGGCCGGCGTACCAGGGCTCACCTCCTGGCCCTTCACGAGGAAGTTGCCCTTGACCAGGACGTGCGTCTTACGGCGTCGACCTTCGGGCAACTCCTTCAATATCGGGGTCGTCGCGGCGGGTAATGCCGCGCGCGCCTTGCGCTTGGCTGCGAGCTGCTCGTGCACCGCGGCGAGCTCAGGGTCGATTGAGCGCCAGTGCTCCGCGAGCGCCTCGCGCTGCCCCGGCGTGCGCGCGCTCGGTGCGACCGTGAGCGCGGCCTCGACGGCCTCGGGGAGGACGGCCACCGGGCGCGGTGCGTTGGTGATCGAGACGCGGAAACGTCCCATGGTGTGCTTTGATCCGTAAGACTGGGTCAGCGCGAACACCAGGCGCGTGGGGCCGTCGACCCCGAGATCGGTCCGTGTCTCGAAGACCGCCACGTGCGACTTGCCGACTCGCGGCGCCACGGCCCACCCCGAGCTCCCACCCCGGTCGCCATCGATCACGCGCGCGACGTCAAACTGATCCTGGCTGAAGCTGGCGGTCGCGTTGGCGAGGGCCGCCCGGGCGGCGAAGGTGGCCGGGTCGATGGCGACGCTGGGCCGAGGCGCGGCCGCCACAACGGTCTCCCAGACGGGCTCGCGGTCCGCGTCGAGCACGCGCAGGACACACCCCGCGAGACGCTCTGGAGCTTCGGTGCGGTTCCACAGAACCACCCGGTCTACCTGTGTCACAGCGCCGAGGTCGACCTCCCACCACGGGTCAGCTTCGGTCGCCGTGTGGGTCACCGAGCCGTCCGTGTACAAGCCGGACGTGTTGCCGTCGACGGCCAGCTTGGCGGGCCCGTTGTAGCCGACGCTCGACTGGCGGGCGGGCTTCCCCGTGGCGACGTTCTGTCCACGCGACGCGATCTCCACTTCAGCGAGGGACAGGATCCTCCCCTGCCCCGGGAGATCGATCCGCACGAAGCGACCGTTTACGGGGCGGGGCTGCTCCCGCTGCACCGTCACCTCCAGGTCATTGAGGACAAAGTTCGTGGCCCGTCCCGGCCCCTTTCCGGGCAAGGTCTCGTGCGTCAGCGCCTCGATCCGGATCGCGGTGATACCTCGCAACGACGTACGCGCCGCCATGGTGTAGGTCGCCACGGCTGGCGACGTCCCCTCGGCCAGCACGGAGTCGTCGTCCAGAATCCGTAGCTGCGCCCCGCCGGTGGCCGACGTGCTCTCGGGGACGAGGGGCGTCCACGGGGATGGACGCTCGCGCACGCCGCGTTCCCACTCAGCCTGCCGCGCGACGACCGCGTCCGACGAGACCCGCAGCTTCGCCTCCAGGGCATCGATCTCTCCCTGGAGCACGTCGAGGCGGGTCTGTTGCTCTTCAGTCGGCGTCCGCAGCCGCGGGGCGTCCCCCGGCAGGTCACGATCCTCGGTCTGGTTGAAGAACGCGAAGAACCGGTAGTACTCCTGGTGGTCGATCGGATCGAACTTGTGGGTGTGGCACTCGGCGCAACCGAGCGTCAGCCCCATCCACACCTGCGCCGTCGTCTCGATCCGGTCCTTCACCGCGGCGACACGCCACTCCTCGTCGTCCGTTCCGCCCTCCGTGTTGGTCATCGTGTTTCGATGAAACGCGGTCGCGAGGATCTGATCCGTGGCGGCTTCGGGGAGCAGGTCCCCCGCCATCTGCTCGATGGTAAACCGGTCGAACGGGACGTTGCTGTTGAACGCGTCGATCACCCAGTCACGCCAGCGGGAGATCTTCCTCAGAGGGTCGGATGCGTAGCCCGTCGAATCCGCGTAGCGCGCCAGGTCGAGCCACGGCCTCGCCATGCGCTCGCCGTAGCGAGGTGAAGCCAGCAGGCGCCGGACGACGTTGCCGTACCAGCCCGTACTCGTATCACGCAAGGCAGCGTCCAGCTCCTCTGGCGTCGGCGGCAGCCCCGTGATGTCGAGGCTCAGGCGCCGCACCAACGTGTGTCGATCGGCCTCGGGCGCGGCCCGCAGCCCGGCGCGCTCAAGCCGCGCCAACACGAACGCGTCGATCGCGTTCCGTGGCCAGGCGGCGTCCGCGACCGTGGGCAACGGCGCGGGCGCCGGCTTGCTGAACGCCCAGTGGGGCGTGTACGCCCCACCCCCGTCGATCCATCGCCCCAAGACCTCACGCTGATCTCCCGTCAGCTCATGTCCGCTCGCGGGGGGAGGCATGCGCTCGGAGGGATCGGCGTGGGTGATGCGCGCCCAGAGCGCGCTGCCAGCGCGATCCCCCGGCCTCACCGCCACCCGACCCGAGGCGAGCTTGGCCATCGCCCCGTCGGCCTGGTCCAGACGCAGCCCAGCTTCCCGGTGCGCCGCATCGGGGCCGTGACAGGCGAAGCAGTTCCGCGACAGGATCGGCCGCACCTCACGCGCGAAATCGGGCGGTTCGGCCACCATCACGGACAGGGCGATCAGCAGAATCGACACGCCCGTATCGTACAGCACCCCCCGGATCCCCCTGGCCGCGAGCGAGCCGATCCCCTGCTCCGACGCCCCCCGTAGTAGAATCGCCGGAGCCATAGCGCGCCCTCAGGTTCCCGCGACGGGAATCCACACCCGCCCAATTGGAGTTCTGCCATGCGGTTCGATCTGCACCACCTGGTCCGCAAATGCGGCGCCCTCGTCATCGTGATTGGAGTGGCTCTCAGCGCCGCTGCCCCCGCCCAGATCGTCTACCCAGACTTCAGCGCCACCGTGGGCATGGCCCTCAATGGCTCGGCGGGGCAGCTCGGGAACTCCCTCATGCTCACGCCCGCCGCCAACACTCAGGCAGGGACCGCGTGGTTCCAGACGCAGCAGTCCGTGACCTCTGGGTTCGTCACGACGTTCGAGTTCCGGATCACGCCGACCGGTGCGGGAGCCGACGGCATGACCTTCATTATCCAGGACGACCCGGCCGGCACGTCGGCCATCGCCCAGGGCGGCGGTTCACTGGCCTACACCAGTGAACCTCTGGTGCCGACTAACACACTGGTGAACCTGCTGGTGATCGAGCTCGACACTTACCAGAACGGCAACTTCGCCGATCCTGACGCGAACCACATCAGCGTGCACCTCATACCCACGCTCCCGACGACGGTGAACGGGGCCGACGAGTACTACTCCATCGGTCGCGTGAGCCCGACCATCAACATGTCCGATGGCGCCACCCACACCGTTTGCATCAGCTACGTACCCGGCACCCTTGACATCTTCCTGGACAACTTCGCCTCCCCCATCTTGAGCGTGCCCTTCGATTTTCTCACCGGCGCGACCAACCTGACCGGCACCGCTATCGGCGGGCTGAACTTCCCGAACGGCACCGCCTATGTCGGGTTCACGGGCGGCACAGGCGGCCTCAATCAGCTGAACGAAGTCCTGTCCTGGGAGTTCGGTGGGCCCGGCTGTCCGCTGAATCCGTGGGAGGTCAACAGCCCGGCCTCGTCTCTGGACATCAACGGAAACCAGAGCGTCGGGCTCGGCCCAGCGGTCACCTCCGCTTGCATCGGCAGCAACCTCACCCTCAACTCCGCGGCCACCGCCGGAGCGCCGTCGGACATCGCCATCGCCTTCGCCAGCCCGATCCCAGCCGGCCTGACCACCGGCGGCGGGCAACAGGTCAACATCGACGTCACCCACCCGTCGTTGTTCAGCTTCAACGGCGGCGCAGCGTCCTTCGCGGGCATCCTGAACCTGCAGCCCCACCCGGGGACGTTCACGTTCTCGATCCCGACCGCGGGTCCGTTCTTCGCCACCGCGCAGCAGCTAGCCATCGACACGACTCATCCGGACGGGTTTCAGCTGTCCCAGGCCTGTGAGGTGAATCTGATCGCGGGTGGCCTCGCCGTCGGACTCGAGCTCGGCGACGACACCGTGGCGTACATCAACTATCAGAACAGCCCCTTCTGCGGGACCATGCCGCCCATCACCTTCTACGGAACCACGCATCCGGTCTTTTGGGTTCACTCGAACGGCGAGGTCTACTTCCAGTTCCCCACAGCCAATCCGACGCCAGCGTTCAACCAGTACCTCACCTGGATGCCCCGGGTTGGGATGTGGACGGACTTCGCGCCGGACGTCGCCGGGTCTGTCTCGGTGTCCGCGAGCGCGACCGAGGTCAAGGTCTCCTTCCAGAACGTCGCAAGCGCCGGCACGAGCGCGACGGCCAACAGCTTCGACATCACGTTCACCGCCGGCGGCGCCACGATCATCGACAACTACACGCCGGACCCGGGGCACATTCACCCCACCATCGCCGGCATCTCTCGCGGCGGCGGCAGCACCGACCCAGGCCCCATGGGAGGCACGGCGTCGGGCACGATCATCGGCAACCTGGGCGCAGGGACCCAGTCCGGACTCGCCACCGACGCGATCTACGAGATCCCGACGGCGGGCTTGCCCGCGGGGGGCTGGAACAGCCTCACGTTCCCTTTCTCCGACGGCAGCGCCTGGATCGTCAACTAACGCCGAGTGGCTCATAGGATCGAAAAGGCCCCGACCCTGAGGGACCGGGTCCCCGCGGGATGGATGGCGGTCTGCGTCCTCGCGATATGGGGGATCCCAGCCGAGGCACAGGAGCGGGCGCCATCCCCCCTCCCGGCGATCGAGTTGAAGCTCGAGCCGGCGTCCGCCAACGGCGTCTTCAAGAGCGGGGCGCCGATCCGGATGAGGGCACAACTCGAAGGGACCTCGGGGAAGGCGCGCACCGGACGCGTGATCTGGACGCTGGCGACTGATGGTCGTAAACCGCTGCAGCAGATGGAGTCCTCATGCTTGGTCCCCGGGGAACACGACCAACGGGTGCGTGCCTGGTTGCGGGTCAAACTCAAGGTCGAATAAGACCGCGAGCTCACACCCCCAGCTTGTCGAGCAGCGTCAGGCAGGTGAACCAGCCAAAGAACGCACACGAACCCGCCAGGGCGAACAGGCGCAGGGGATGGACACGCATGGGTCCCTTGAAGGTGGTGGCGTTCAGCCACAGGAGGGTCGCCGAGTAGAGGAACATCACGCCGCCGTTGAGGCTGGCGGCGAGGATCAGGAGCGAGAGCGGCTGGTCGAAGCCGAACAACAGGACGATGATGCCGAATCCGATCAGGGTCCACAGCATCGCGAAGTACGTCCGGGTGAGGGTCCAGCGGGACGACCCCGCGAGAAATGACGCCTTCAGCGTATCGGCGGCGACACGGCTGACGGCGTCGAGCAGCGCGAACTCGGTCGAGAACAGGACCAGGATGCCGCAGAGCAGGTACACATGACGAGCCCAGCCGCCGAACCGGTCCAAGAGCACGTCCCCCTGCTCACGGACGAAGTCGAGCTTGGCGGGGGCGTCCGGCTGAACGCCCAGCAGCGCGTGCGCCACCAGGCAGAACAGGACCAGCGACACCAAGCAGAGGACGAAGAACGACAGCGCGTGCTCGCCGTTGGCGCGCCGCCACCAGACTCGCCAGCGCTTCAGGTCCTCATCTGTTCCCTCGAACACGGCCCCGACGACGGAGTCCTCTTCGGTCTTACCCGTGATCGGTGACGTGATGCGTCCGACCCAGCGGCCCATGCCGTAGCCCTTGTCCCGGATGTAGTTGGACTGGGCCAGGTTCACCGCACCACCGGCGCCAGCGAAGGCCAGCGCACCCAGCAGAACCGGCATCTCGATCCCGTCTGGCACATATCCGATCCGGGCGGCCCCCGCCAGCAGGTCCAGGATCATCTGGGGCTCGACGACGTAGAACGCGAGCACCAAGACCACGAAGAAGATGGTCGGCACCAGGATCATCTGGACGACCTCGACCGTCCGATACACGACGGGGCCCAGGGACAGGGCGACGCCGCAGAGGACCAGCCCGACGATGGCGATGGGCACGATCGCGCCGTCACCCCATCCTGTCTCCCATGTCACCAACTCCGCCGCCCCCGTGGCCCACCCGGGCCAGATCCACGGCACCGTCGCGCACAGCAAGAACAGGGGCCCGAACACGCGGCTCAAGNGAAAGAACCCCGTCACCGCGCTCTCACCCGTCGCGAGGGTGTACCGCTCGATCTCCATGTTGATCATGAACTGGATCGTCACCCCGAGGGAGCATGCCCAGAACAGATCGAAGCCGTGCTTGACGGTCAGGTGGGGCCAGATGATGAACTCGCCGCTGCCGACGGCGAGGCCTGCGAGGATGACGCTGGGGCCGAGCATCCGCCTCAACGACACCGGCTCCGGCATCGGGCGCACCATCGGCGAGGGAAGATTTCGGTCAGGCGGCTGGACGAGTCCCATAGCAGCCCGTCATGTTACATGGGGCCCACCGGATCCGGCACTCGGCGACCGCGAGACGACCTAGTCCTTCTTGCGGCGTCGCCGGTTGTTGCCGTCGCCTTCCTTGGCCGGCGGAGGCAGCACCAGCACACGGACGATCTTCGCCTTGGGCAGCGCCTGCCGCAGCTTATCGACGCCCTCACCCGTCACCTTGGTCTCCCACACCGTGATCCGCTCGAGGGTGGGCATGGTGGCGAGGTGGGCGAGGCCGCGGTCGGTGATCGCCGTGCCATACAGATTGAGAGAGCGCAGCTCGGGCAGCTTGGTGAGCGCGCGCAGCCCGCTGTCCGTCACCGCGGTTTGCCGCAAGTCCAAACGCGTGAGACGCTTCATCCGCGCGACCGAGACCAGGGCCCGATCGGTGATCTTGGTGCGCCCGAGGATGAGGTGAGTGACCCGGTCCTGGACCGCCATGAGCCCCGCCATGGACTTATCCGTGACCAGGTCTTCGTTGGCGTGGAAAGCCACGCGCAGTAGCGGGCTGCCGTTCATCGCGGGCGTGATCTGGCCGACCTTGCCGGCCGCCTTCGCGATGACCGAGGAGTTGAGGGGCTTGAGCCCCTCGCCCAAGCGCGCGACCGGCTTAAGGATGATCGGGACCGCGACCTCGACGACCTCGCGCTCGGCGGCCTCAGCTCCGACCTGCGGACCGCCCGTACCGACCCACGCGCCGAAGTCCGCGCCCTGCTTGATCCAGCGCTCGAGCGTGCTCTGTTCGGTCAACGTCAACGCCTTGCGCTTGCGAGGCATGAAGTCCCGGTCGTCGCTGTCCAGGGTCGTCAGGATGTAGAGGAGGCTGTCTCCCGGATCTCCGGGCTTGACGACGCGCTCGTTGTTGCTGCCGAGCATGATCCAGCCCTTGCCATCGAGGCGCAGCCCACCCTTGGGATTGCGCGTCAGGCCCTGCGGATCCTTGTAGGGAGCGCGGTGACATTCGATGCATGACCGCTCAAAGATCGGCCACACATGCTTTTCGAAATCGACCGCGTCCTGCGCGGGCAGAGCANCTGCTCCGGCGAGCAGTACGCTCGCGATGATTGAGTAGCGCATGACGCCCTCCCTTGGGATCAGAAGATGCTGGTGACCGGCTTACCCTTGTGCGCGATCTGGAACGGACGCCCCGAGGGTGAGTGCAGCACCTTGTCAGTCGGAAGTCCGAGGGCGTACGCGATGGTCGCGTTGAGGTCCGGCACGAGCACCTTGTTCTCGATGACCTCACGGCCCTCGGGGTCGGTCTTGCCGTACGCCTGGCCGCCCTGGACGCCGCCGCCCGCCAGCAGGCAGGAGAAGGCCTTGGGGTAGTGGTTACGCCCGTTGCCCCGATTCGCGGTGATGTCGGGCGTGCGGCCGAATTCGGTCGCCACGACCACGAGCGTCTCCTCGAGAAGCCCGCGAGCATCGAGGTCCGCCAGCAGGGCGGACAGGGCCCGGTCGAGAGGAGGCAACTTCTCCTCCATCTCACCGAAGTTGTCGTTGTGGGTGTCCCAGCCGCCGCTGACGACCTCGACGAAGCGCACTCCGTGCTCGACGAGCCGACGCGCCAGCAGGCACCCGCGGCCCAAGCGGCCATCGCCATACGCGCCCTTGATCGCGTCCGGCTCCTTATCGATGTCGAACGCCCGCAGGTCGGTGGAGCCCATGAGCTTCACGGCCTGGTCGTACATCTCGGTGTAGGAGCGCACCTGCTTCTGCTTGAATCGCTCGCTGAACGCCTTGTTCATCTTCGCGACGCGGTCGAGGCGCCGGTGAAAGTCCTTGTCGCTGATGGTGTCGGNGCGCGTGCTGTTGGCCAACCCGTCCTCAGGGTCGCCGATGGGCAGCGGCGCGTACGCGGATTCCATCCAGCCCGCGGTCACGTAGCGTCCACCACCGACCGTGACGTAGCCAGGCAACGTCTGGTTGAGGCGCCCACCCAGGCGATTGACCCAGCTGCCGAGGCTCGCGTGGGCGATCGTGCCGCGCGGCTCATAGCTGGTGTGCATGAAATACTGCCCCTGGGCGTGCGCCCCCTGGGTCGAGCTCATCGAGTTGAGCACGACGCACTTGTCCATNTGGCGGGACAGGTACTTGAGGTGCGACGAGATGCGGACGCCGTCAGCGCTCGTCTGGATGGCCTCGGTCGGCCCCTGGGTCGCGGCACCGGGCTTCACNTCGAACGTGTCGAGGTGGGTCATGCCTCCCGACATGAACAGGTAGATNACGTTCTTCGCCGGGCTCTTACGCAGGAGCGCCGCCGGNGANGCGACCGCGGCCTGGGACAGCAACGGCATCGCGCCGAGCCCCAGCATCGTGCTGGCGGCGCCGGACAGAAACCCGCGACGCGAGACGTCGTCGGCATCGTGGAAGATCTCACGGAGTGTCATGTTCGTGTCCTCGCGTCTACTGGATGAAACGGAACTCGTGCGTGTTGACGAGCGCCCACACCAGGTCATCTACGCCCTGCGCGACATCGCGAGCGATGTCGTTACGCCACAGGGCGCGCTCCGCCGTCGTCGACTCCCGACTCAACACCGCCAGGTACGCGGCGTTGATCTTCGCGGTCACCCCGCGTGCTTCACGGATCTCCTGCATGACCGTGGAGGCCGGCGCGAGCACGTAGTCCTCAACGAAACCATTCATGAGGTTCAANACCTGCGGAACCGTCGGGTCCTCGTGCGAGGTCTGAATCTGCTCGCGGTCGGATTGCCCGAACTGGCGAATGAAGTGGCCATCCGGAGTCGGCTGGGGCAACGCGGACGCGCGCCGTAACGGGACCCGTCCCGCGGCTCCGCGACGGCGACC
This sequence comes from Planctomycetota bacterium, assembly GCA_002683135.1. Classification (GTDB taxonomy): domain Bacteria; phylum Planctomycetota. The sequence goes on from NYSS01000022.1 coordinate 91,700, forward strand.
CGGGCGCCGGCGACGGTCCGTATCGACCCCGAGCTCCTTCAGTTCACCCTTGATCCGTGCGACGGCCGCCACGTCGCGGCGACGCTGGGCGCGCCTGAGCGCCTCGAGCAACGGGCGCGTCTTCGCCTTCCGGTCTTCGTTGCGACGGTCCCGCTCCTGCTGCATCGTCCGCCTGTACTTGGCCGGGTCGCTGTAGCGAAGCGCCTCACGCCCCAGGTACACCTTCAGCTCGGCGTCCGTCATCTGGGTCATGCGCTCCTGCCTGGCGTAGATCTCCTTCGCCTTCTCATCCGGATCGCCGACGGTGCCGTCCACGTCGTCAACCACGAGGGTCAACATGGAGTCCCACATCTGCTCGGCTGACATGCGCCGCACGAGAGGCCCGGTGAAATGGAACGCCTCGCCCGCGACCGGTTCGGAGGCCGCCGCTTCCCGCTGCCACGCCTTGGTGTTCAGCAGCACACGCAAGAACTGGTGGAGGTCGTACTTGACGTCGACCATCAGCTTCTCGAGCTGGGACAGCAACTGCGGGTTGGACGCCTTGGTGTCCTCACGGATGTCGTCAACCGGCTCGATGAGGCCGTACCCCATGGCGAACTTCCACATGCGGTTGGCGACCACCTTGGTGAAGCGGGGGTTGTCCGGCGAGGTCAGCCACGCCGCATACTGCTGGCGAGAATCGACCGCCGGGAAGTTGTCACGGGGCTTACCGCGACGCTTGCCACGGGTGGGCTGACGGCGCCGGGACGGCTCACGCGCCTGCGACTTCACCTCAGGCGATGTCCCGAAGATCGTCTGGGCCTTGACGATCGCCAGCGGCTTCGCGTCGTCGTACTTGTATTCCTTGGGTAAGCGGGCGAGGCCTGAGCCGCTGCCGCTGATGCCCTGCTGAAGCGGCTGGATCAAGCGACGGCTGAGGCTCCTGACGGCCTGCTCGCCATGGGTGCTGCGGACCTCGCGAAGGGCGCCCTGAATCCGCCGCATCTCAGGCGTGGCGGCGCGCTCCATCAGACGACCACGACCCGACGAGAACTTCATCCCGCCGGTGAACGCCGCCATCTCGTAGAACTCCTTCTGGGTCCACTTGTCGAACGGGTGGTTGTGGCACTGCGCGCACTCNAGGCGCGTCCCGAGGAAGATGCGAACCGTGTTCGCCATGTTGTCCTCGGGCATCCCACCGTCGCGCAGGTAGTAACCTGTCGCCCCGTTGTCCGACACGTGGGCGGATCCATCGGCCTCNAGCATCTCGGCGACCATCACGTCGTACGGCTTGTTCTCCGTCAACGCGGCGCGGATCCAGTGCATGTACGGCTCGCCGGAGACACGGCGNTTCAACCGCGTCTTCACGCGCAGGAGATCAGCCCACCAGTTGAACATGCGGCTGGCATGCCCTGGAGAAGCCANAAGACGATCGATCAGCTGCGCCCGCTTGTCACGGGACCGATCTCGCAGAAAGACGGCGGCCTCGGAAGCCGTGGGGATGCGGCCGACCAGGGTCACGTACGTCCTGCGCAAGAACGTCGTGTCATTGGCGATGGCGTTGGGCTTCAGCCCAGCTTGCTCGAGGTCGGATGCGACCAAACGATCGATCGCGGCGGCCGCCTCCGTCACGCTTGCCCCGGACGGGTCCTTGGAAACGCCGCTCAGAGAAGCGGGCAAGATGGCCAGCAACGCGGCGGTGGCGGCGGGCAACACGATCTTCAGTATCTGGAGGCTCATCCGGGTCTCCTCACCCTCTTCCGTCGCGGCAATGTGCCGAGACGCTCGGGCCCTCACACGTTCTACGCTTGGGCGCGGCCAACGTTTCGCTGAGAACCCTGGCCCTATCTTCCTGTTCGGACGCTCTCCCGTCTCGCTCAAATCCAAGGGACAAGGGACAGCCTGGGGCCCAGGCCCCCCGAAATCGCTCCCAACTGCATTCAGAATAGGGNATTGCGTACNATCTGGGCCATGCGCGCTGCCCTCATCGGACTTGTTATCGCCTCGCTCTCCGCCGCCCAGGATCGCCCGAACATCCTCCTGGTTGTGACGGATGATCAGCGGTGGGACCACCTCGGCCTGAGCCACCCCCACCTGAAGACACCTTCAATGGACGGCCTGGCGGCGAGCGGCGTGCGCTTCCGGCAGGCCTTCGTCACCACGTCCATCTGCGCCGCGAGCCGCGCGAGCTTGCTGACGGGCTGCTTTGAACGGACCCACGGGTACTCCTTCGGCACCCCTCCCCTCGCCCGTCGCTACACGGACACCGCCTGGCCCCGGCTGCTCCGAGACTCCGGCTACCACACCGGTTATGTGGGTAAATTCGGGGTTCGCGTCGAGAAAGGCGCCGCCAAGGAGATGTTTGACGTCTTCCGCTCGCGCGGCGCGCCCTACTGGAAGAAACAGCGGGATGGATCGCGCCGACACCTCACCGACATCACGGGCGATGATGCGCGCTCGTTCATCAAGAACGCGCCCGCAGACAAGCCCTGGGCCCTGGTCGTCGGGTTCAACGCACCGCATGCGGAAGACAGCAACCCCCGCCAGTTCATCTGGCCAGAGACCGAAGATCAGCTGTACGAGGACGTCGACGTCCCACAGCCCCCGCTCGCCGATCCCCAGTTCTTCGCCGACCAGCCCGAGTTCATCAAAAAATCTCTGAATCGCATCCGTTGGAAGTGGCGCTTCGATACCGAGGAGAAGCGCCAACGTATGACAAAGGGCTATTGGAGGATGATCTCGGCCATCGACCGCAACCTCCTGGCGATCGAGCAGGCGAACGACGGTCCCCGCGAGACCGTCGTGATCTTCATGAGCGACAACGGCTACTTCCTCGGCGACCGCGGCTTCGCCGGCAAGTGGCTGCCCTACGAAGCTTCCCTGCGGGTTCCCCTCATCATCAAGGGTGTCCGCGGGACGCGGCGCCTCGGCGGCACCCGTGACCAGACCGTGCTCAACATCGACATCGCTCCGACGATCTGCGCGCTCGTNGGGGTCGAGGCCCCCGCGTCATACCAGGGGAAGAGCCTGGTCCCGATCCTCAAGGGCGAGACGCCCCCGTGGCGCCAGGAGTTCTTCTTCGAACATCTCTTCGACCACAAGGACATCCCCAAGCTAGAAGGGGTCCGAACGGGTCAGTACAAATACGTCCGCTACTTCCAACAGGACCCACCCCACGAGGAGCTGTACGAGCACACGTCGGACGGGCTCGAGGTGAACAACCTCGTGGGCGATCCAAAGATGCGCCCGATCCTGCAACGGCTCCGCGCCCGCTGCGACTCCCTGCGGGAGCGGTACAAGGAGCAACGGGAGCGGAAGCGAACGCGGCGATCGAAGAAGCGCCCCAACGTCGTCATGATCATCGGCGATGATCAGCACTGGTCCGACTACGGATTCATGGGCAGCGAGACCGTCAAGACACCCAACCTGGACCGCCTCGCCAGGCAGGGCCTGGTCTTCGAGCGGGGCTACGTCCCGTCGAGCCTCTGCTGCCCGTCGCTCGCGTCGCTCGCGACGGGGCTCCTCCCCCACCGACACAGGATCACCGGCAACGAACCGCCACGTCCCTCGAAGAACGGGCCGGTGAGGGACCGGGCCGGCTACCAGCGACAGGTTCGCGAGATGATCAAGCTGATCGACGAAGTCGACACCTTGCCCCGCATGCTGCGTCGCCACGGCTACTGGAGCCAGCAGACGGGGAAGTGGTGGCTCGGCAACTATCGACGCGGCGGATTCACCCACGGCATGACCCATGGAGACCCCAAACGCCGAGGCCGTCACGGCGACGACGGGCTACGGATTGGTCGCGAGGGCTTGGACGAGGTATGGGACTTCGTGGAGCAGGCCGACGACCGCCCGTTCCTCCTCTGGTATGCGCCGTTTCTCCCTCACACCCCCCACAATCCGCCGCCACGGCTCCTCGAACTCTACGAGAGCGAAGCCCCGACGATCCACATCGCCCGCTATCGAGCCATGTGCACCTGGCTCGACGAGACCGTCGGGCAGCTGCTCAAGGGGCTGGAAGAGCGCGGCCTGGCCGACGAGACGCTCTTCGTATTCAGCTGCGACAACGGGTGGATCCAGCGCGAGACCCGGGGCGGCTTCGCGCCGCGCTCCAAGCGGTCCCCCTACGACGGAGGCCTCCGGACACCCATCGTGATCCGCTGGCGAGGCCGAGTCGAGCCGGGCCGCGTCAGCAAGCCGGTCATGAGTACGGACATCGTCAGCACCGTGCTCGCCGCGCTCGGGCTCGAGATCCCCGACGACCTCGGCATCGATCTCCTCGACAAGGACGCCGTTTCCCTCCGAGGCCCGCTTCTCAGCGCCGTCTTCAGGCACAACGCAGTGGACATTCAACGACCGGAAGCCAACCTCACCCACCGCTGGGCCGTCGAGGGTCGGTGGAAGCTCATCCTTCCCCGCAAAGGCGAGGCCGAGTTCTACGACGTCGTCGGCGATCCGTCGGAGACGACCAACGTCGTCGGCGCCCACGGCGATCGTGTCGCGGCCCTACGTCAGCAACTGGACCGCTGGTGGCCAGCCGCCCGGTAGGTGTCCACCGCCCGCGCTGTTGAAGGAAAGCGGTCAGTGGGGCTAACATGGCAACCGCAGCCCCGCTGAACCCCAACCGCAGCCCCATGGACCAGACCGGCCACTCTGACACCACGACCGACGGGATACGCATTCGTGTCGCCGCTCAGTATCTGCCCGACCGATCCGACCCGGAGGTCGGTCGATGGATATACGCCTACCGAGTCATCATCACCAACGACAGCGTCACGCGGGCGAAGCTCGTCTCCCGCCACTGGATCATCACCGACGCCGACAACGGCGTAGAAGAGGTCAAGGGCCCGGGCGTCGTCGGCGAGCATCCCGATCTGGATCACGGAGAGTCGTTCAGGTACATGAGCGGCTGCCCGCTCCCCACTTCCTGGGGAACGATGGAAGGGAGCTACACCTTCAAACGCGAAGATGGCTCGACCTTCGACGCCCACATCGGGCGCTTCTTCCTGGCGCCGAACGTGGCTCCGATGACGACCCTCTAAGGGAAGTCAATCGACGGGGACGGGGCTCAAGAGAGCCCGCGGCGCGAAAAAAGCGTGCAGCCAGGGACACGACGCGGACCCAGGGGGGCGTTGGGCCCTGACGCTGTTGCGGGCACCCCTGGCCACCGGGGAGAGTACCCCCGCGAGCATGGGTTGACGGACAAATCGGGGCCCTTTTGCTGACCAAGCCCGGGCGCGCGAAGCCCCCCTACAAATCCAGGTCAGCCGCCCCACCATGCTCCATGATGAGCGCGTAGCGGGGCGCCGCGTCCTTGCCCATGAGCTCGTTGAACGTCCGATCCGCCTGGAGCGGCTCGGTGATCTCGACCCGCAAGAGGCGCCGCGCGGACGGGTCCAGCGTCGTCTGCCAGAGGGTCTTGGGCATCATCTCACCGAGCCCCTTGAACCGGGTGATCTCGGGCTTCAAGCGGCGATCCGCGCCGTCAACGATACGTCGCCGCTCGGCCTCGTCCGCGGCCCAGTGCGTCTCTTTTCCGAGCGCGATCCGGTAGAGCGGCGGCTGCGCGAGGAACACCCTCCCGTCAGCGACGAGCTCCCGCAGGTGGCGAAAGAAGAAGGTCAGCAGCAGGGTCGTGATGTGGTGCCCGTCGGAGTCCGCGTCGGAGAGCAGGATCACGCGCTGGTATCTCAGCTTCGAGATATCGAAGGTCTTGCCGATCCCGCAGCCGAGCGCGACGACCAGGTCGTGCAATTCCTTGTTCTGCAAGACCTTGCCCGGCGCCACGCCCTCCGTGTTCAACACCTTCCCGCGAAGCGGCAGGATCGCCTGAAACGTTCGGTCCCGGCCCTGCTTGGCGCTGCCGCCGGCCGAGTCGCCCTCGACGATGAACAGCTCGGATTGGCCGGTGCCGGCCTGTATGCAGTCGGAGAGCTTCCCCGGCAGGGTGGCGCGCCCCTTGGTGGCGGACTTGCGGACGACCTGCTCCGATGCCATGCGCGAAGCTTCGCGGGCTCGCGCCGCCAGGACGACGCGGCCGACGATGGCCTCGGCCGCCGTGCGGCTGGCATTGAGCCACGTCTCGAACGCGCGGCGCACGGCGACGTCGACCCTGGCCTGCACCTCCGGGTTGTTGAGGCGGTCCTTGGTCTGCCCCTGAAACTGGGGATCGGCCAGGAACACGGACAGGATCGCGGCGACGCCCTCGCGCAGGTCCTCAGCCGTGACGGTGACGCCCTTGGGCTGCAACTTATGCGTCTCGATGTGGTTGCGCAGCGCCTTGCCGATACCCGCGCGGAATCCGTTCTCGTGGGTACCTCCTGACCCGGTGGGGATCCCGTTGGCATACGAGAGCAGCTTCTCGTCCGTCGCCTCGGTCCACTGCATCACGCATTCGAGACGCACGCCTTCCTGCTCTTTACGGAAGACGAACGGGGCGTCGTGCACCGGACGACTCTTCCGTTCCTTGACGATGCGATCGAGGAAGTCCTCCACCCCACCATCGTTCTGGAAGACCTCCCGCACCCCCTCGGTCTCATCCACCCACACGACGCGAAGCCCGCCGTGCACGTAGCTCGCCGTCTCGCACCGACTACGGATGGTCCCGGCGTCAAACCCGGTCTTCGGAAAGACGGTGGGATCGGGCTCGAAGGTGACCTCGGTCCCGGTTCCCCGCGCCGGGCCGATCTTCTTCAACTTCGCCGTCGTCTTCCCGCGAGAGAACGCGATCCGATACTTGTGGCCACCCCTTCGAACGACGCATTCCATCCGGATCGAGAGCGCGTTGACGACGCTGGCCCCGACCCCGTGCAGCCCCCCGGCCGTCTTGTAAGCACCGTCGTCAAACTTGCCGCCGGCGTGCAGCGTGGTCAGGATCACCTCGACGGCAGGCTTCTTCGCCTTCGGGTGGCGATCGACAGGGATCCCACGTCCGTTGTCGCGCACGGTGACGGACTTCCCGCCCTTGTGCAGCATCACCGTGATCTCAGAAGCGTGGCCGTTCATCGCCTCGTCGACGGCGTTGTCGAAGACCTCGGACACGAGGTGATGCAGACCCGCCGCACCGACGCCACCGATGTACATACCAGGGCGCTTGCGAACCGGGTCGAGTCCTTCGAGGACACTGATGTCCTTGGCTGTGTACTGTGCCATCACGCGAGCGGAGGTGGCGCCTCCACCTCCGACCATACAATGCCGGTGAACGAACCGTTCCTCTGAATCTCGCGGCCGCGACCGCCGCGCCCCGTGACCTCGTACTTACCTGTGCTGATGTTCTTGGTCGCTCCTCGGTTTGTCTCAACGGTGAGGAGGTCTCGGTCCCCCTCTGACGCCTTGAACCCCAGCAGCCGATCTTCAGGCTTGAGCTTGATCAGCAATACCCCCTTGCCGGCGCCGGAGAGGAACTTGACGCTGGCTACGGGGCAGATCATGGCCCGCGCCATGGACGTCGCGGCCAGAATCGTCTCGAGTCCGTTGACCAGGGAGACGCCCACGACCTCCTGCCCGCGCGCCGGGCGAGCGAACCGCCGGCCCGATTTTGTCGACGCCTCGGCGAAGGGCGCGAGGCTGAAGCGCAGCGCGTACCCGTCGCTGGTCGCAGCGAGGGCGTGAATTGGCGGGCCGTCAGGACCCTCGGTGACGTAGTCCTCCACCCAGCGCTTGTCCAGGCTCGTCGCCGCGATGACGCGCTCCCCGTCCTTGAGAGCGAAGCGCTTTTGGACCGGCTCGCCGTAGCCCGATGTCGCCGGGATATCGGCGATACGCACCGTATAAGCGACGCCGAAGCTGCTGAACAGGACGATCGTAGCCGTGGTTGACCCCGGCTCCGCCGCGAGCACCGCGTCGCCCTCCCGCAGCTTAGCCTTCCGGATGTCCTTGAACTCCTTCTGACGCTTCATCCACCCATCCCGCGAGACCAGCACGACGTTGTCCTCGGCGACGATGAAATCCTCGGCGGAGAAGGTGGGCTCATCCTCGGTCTCGATCACGGTCCGTCGGGCGAACCGCGGGTCCGCCGCATAGGACGCCCGCAGCTCCGTCACCTCCGCCTTCACGATCGCCCGGCGCTTGGACTCGTTAGCGAGCAGATCGCGCAGCTCCGCCACGCGCGCCTGCTTCGACCCGCGCTCCTCCTGGATATCGAGGATCTCGAGCTTCGCCAACTGGTACAGCTTCAGCTCCAGGATGGCGTTCGCCTGCACCTCGTCGAACCGCTTCGGCCAACGTTCGAGCATCTTGGACCGCGCGTCGGCCTTACCCTCGCTCTCGCGAATGAGGCCGATCAGCTCGTCGAGGATGTCGTATGCGTACGCCAGACCCTCGAGGATGTGCAGCCGCGACAGCAGCGCCTCGAGCTCTCGTTCGAGCCGGCGCGTCACCACCTCCATCCGGAAGCCGAGGAAGTACTTGAGGATCTCCTTGAGGTCGCACCGCTCCGGAACCGCCGCCCCTGCGGCACCACCCGGGACGAGACACGTCAGGTTGACCTGCACGTTCTGCTGCAACGGCGTGTGCTTGTAGAGGTAGGCGAGCACCTTCTGGACATCGGCGTCACGCTTGATGACCAGCTCGATGCGCACGTCCTCGGAGGAGACGTCGCGGACGTCAAGCAGCGGCGGGAGCTTGCGAGCGTTGATGACATCAGCGATCCGCTCGACCAGGACCGCCTTGTTCTGAGCGTAAGGGATGGAGTCGACGACAATAGTCTTCGATCCACGAGCCGTCTCCCCTTCCGTCCACGTGCCACGCACGCGCACGGATCCGGACCCCGTTCGATAGACGCCCTCGAGCTCCTCAGCCCCTGTGAGGATACGACCGCCGGTCGGGAAGTCCGGCCCGCGCACGATACCGCACAGAGTGCTGAGCCTCGTATCCCGGTCCTTCTCCTGGTTCTTGAGGATGCGCAGCAACGCGTCGCAGACCTCGATCGGGTTGTGGGGTGGGATGCTCGTCGCCATCCCGACGGCGATCCCGACAGAGCCGTTGATGAGCAAGTTGGGCCGGTCGGCCGGAAGGACCACTGGCTCTTCTCGCGTCCCGTCGTAGTTGGCGCGCCAGTCGACGGTGCCGAGGCCTATCTCGCGCAACATCCGGTCGGAGGCGGCCGCGCTACGACACTCCGTGTATCGCATGGCAGCCGCGCCGTCCCCATCCAGCGATCCGAAGTTGCCCGACCCGTCGACGAGCGGCTCCCGCATCATGAACGGCTGCGCCATCCGCACCAGCGCCTCGTAGATCGCCGAGTCACCGTGCGGGTGATAGTTGCCCATCACGTCACCGACGACCTTCGCACACTTACGATGCCTCGCCTGCGATCGGATGCCCTGCTGGTTCATGGTGAAGAGGATCCGCCGCTGAACGGGCTTGAGGCCGTCGCGTACATCCGGGAGCGCCCGGGATGTGATCACGGACAGCGCATAGTTGAGGTACCGGGACCGCGCCGCCTCATGCAGCGGGACGGCCTCGACGGTGCCCTCGATCGGCAGATCAGGCTGATCCTTCTTCCGACTTCGCTTGGCCAGGATTCCCCTCCCCGGATGGACCTGGGACGGATTCTACCGCCAGTCCCGCCAAAGTCGCGGGTCGCCGCTCCCGGCTCGTCTGGAATGGCGCACCCTCGAACACACGCCAGCGGCACACGACACCCGAGCCCTGGCGCACGGCGAACGCCGCGCGGTGGTGGGGGGCTACCTCCAGCAGGGCGAACGACCAGTCCGCCCCGCGATCTTCGAGGTCGTCCCTGATGTGGAAGCCGAGCCCGCCGCCATCAAGGTCAAACGCGAAGCCATCCAGCGGGAGCGCGAGGCCCAGGCCCCGCGCCTTGATGTACGACTCCTTGAGCGTCCAGTAGGCAAAGAAACGGGCCCGCTGGTCGGCGTCCGGCAGCGCCCGCATGGACTCCACTTCTGAAGGCGCGAAGTGCTTGTCCGCGATCCCCAGGTTGACCTCCCGCATCCGCTCCACGTCGACACCGACGTCGTGCTCTGCCGTGACTCCGACGGCGATGAGTCCGTCCGTATGCGACAGGTTGAACCGCACAGGACGGGGGGTGGTTCCGGGAAGGAGTTCAGGGCGACCTCGCTCACCGATTTTAAAGCGCAGAGAGGCCGGCTCGGCGTCGGCATATCGAGCGACGACCGTCCGGACGAGAGCGTGGGAGACCAGGAACTGGTGTCGATCGCGCGCGAACTTGAACCGATCGCATCGAACCCGCTCCTCCTCGGACAGCAGCGCGCGGCAGCGGCCCAACACATCACCGTCCGACACGGAGTCCGGATCGGCAAAGAACAGGTGAAGTTCGTCAGACGCGATCACGAAACGACGGTAGCAAGAATCCTGACGGTCGCGTCGCTCGAGGACCTCGCCAACGGCGGGCCCGCAAGGGGATCGATGACCGGGTTCGGCGCGGGGCGGGCAGCGCCACCGCTCAGCATCCCCCCGGACCATCATCGAGGGGAAAGCCCACCAATGCGCGGCCCACGGCGAGCCTCAAAACGACAAGTTCTGGGCCGTCGGCTGTTCACATCCCAGGCCCCGAGCGGTGCTTCACACCACAAGGTCCGTTCCCTCAGTGGTTTGCGAGTACGCCCGGTCGCCGGACCCGATCAACTTCCCCAGGACCGGCCGTGAATCCGGCAGCCCGTCCAAGGTAGACTGGTGGGCAGTTCAGTTGCCCTTAGCTTGCGCCGGCAATTGCCATCCCAATCCCCGATCGGTGTCCTCCCCAAGTGCTCGAGTCCGACCCCCGGATCGAGTCATGGGGATCTCTCCGTGGAAGTCGACATGCAAACCAGATTCTCTTCCGTGCCCTCGCGGGCGTGCGCCGTCCTGCTCGCCCTCTCCGCCTGCCTCGTCGCCCAGGGCGACGCACAGGTCTCCCATGACGCCAAAGGTCATTGGCTCGTCTCCGCCCTCGTCGGACCGAGCCAGATCGTCGCACGTGAGACGGTCCACCCCGTGACTGACGCCACGTGGCGCGCGATCCCGGGATCGAACGGATTCACCCTGACATGGACGGAAGCCGAGCTGACCGGTCCCCAGCAGTGGTACGCCATCAGCCTCACCGGTCGGTCGTATGACATGGTCACCCCGACCAGCTACGACGTGAAGCTGCGCTACGCGAACTTCGACCCGCTGTTCAACGTCCCCACTCCCCCCGCGCACCTGAACGCGAACACCGGTGGCAACCTGTGGATCGTGCAGTACTGGACGCAAGGGTTGACCGAGTACCGTGACGACCTGGCCACCCAGGGGGCCTTCGTCCACAACCACCTGTGGAACCACGCGAACATCGTCGAGATGAGCGGCAACGTCGCGGCCCAGGTCTCCGTGTTGCCCTACGTCCGCGCGATCACGCCGTTCCATCCCGCCTACAAGCTCGACGAGCAGCTCGTCTCGGAGCAGGTCGCGGGCTTCGCCGAGCGAGACGTGAAGCGCGTGAACATCGTCAGCCTCCGCCGCGGTCTCGTCGGGCAGCGCCCGATCGCCGACCGCATCAGGGAGCTCGGCGGCCAGGTCCACAAGCTCGACGAGAACACCTATCAGATGCGCGTGACGCTGAGCCTCGCCCAGGTCGCCGCGATCGCGCGGATGGACGAGGTCCAGTTCATCGAGGTCGAGGCGCCCGGTCGCCTGACGTCCGACATGGACATCGGCCGTCAGTTCCACGGGTCGACCTACGTCGACACGGTGGCGGGGTTCGATGGCGCTGGCGTCCGCGCCGAGGTCTCGGACACGGGCATCGACACCTCCCACTCCGAGTTCGCTGCGAGGCCGGTCATCACCCACGGCGGGCTCATCAACTCGTCCCACGGCACCAGCGTCTATGGCCAGCTGTTCGCCTCGGGTGTCAACGCCCAGGCCCGCGGCGCCGCCTACATGGCTCAAGGCATCGGCAACTCCGCCGGGTCCTGGTCGGGCGGCAGTGAGTACAACCACACCAGCGAGCTCAGCAACCCCGCCCTCGTCTACAAGGCCGTCCTGCAGACGTTCAGCGGCTTCTCGCCCCTGACCACCCAGTACACGTCGGACTCACAGACGACCGACCTGATCCTGTTCGACAACCCGCGCATGACCATGACACAATCCCAGTCGAACCAGGGTTCGCAGAACACCCGCGCGCGTGCGTGGGCCAAGAACTGCGTCGCGATCGGCGGGATCTCGCACTTCAACACCCTGTCCATCACCGACGACAGCTGGTCGAGCGCCAGCATCGGCCCCGCGGCCGACGGCCGCGTGAAGCCGGAGCTCGCGAGCTTCTACGACAACATCTTCACCACGGCGCAGGGCGGCGGCTATACGTCCTCCTTCGGCGGCACCTCCGGCGCGACGCCGATGACCGCCGGCCACTTCTGCATCTTCTACGACATGTGGGACGCCGGGACGTTCAACAACCCAACCGCGGGCACGGCCTTCAATAGCCGTCCGCAAAACACCACCGCGCGCGCGTTCGCCGTGGCGTCCGCCACGCAGTGGAACTATGTCACCGGATCGGCGTCGAACTCCGACTGCGACCGCGACAAGCAGGGCTGGGGGGCCATCAACCTCCAGACCATGTACAACTATCGCAACAAGATGTACTGGGTCGACGAGACCGACGTCCTCTCCAATCTGCAGACGTCGAGCATCGGACTGACCGTCGGCGTCGGCGAGCCGTTCTTCAAGGCGACGCTGTGCTGGCGCGACACGCCCGGCACCGTCTCCGCGTCCCAGCACCTGATCAACGACATGGACCTCAAGGTGACGAGCCCCACCGGCACCACCTACTGGGGCAACCGCGGCCTGACGAACAACGCCTCTGGCCCCTCCGGAGAGGCGCTGTGGAACAGCCCCGCTGGCACGAAGGAGAACGTCAACTCACTCGAGAACGTGTTCGTCCAGAACCCGACCCCAGGCGTCTGGACCGTCGAGATCATCGCCGCGAACATCAACACCGACAACCACATCGAGACCCCGCAGGTAGACGCGGACTACGCCTTGTGCGTCCTCGGTGTCGATCCGGCCCCGCTCGGCGTCTTCACCCTGAACATGTCGACCACCGGCATCGGCGATGGCTCCCTCGAGCTCATCAACATCCCGTCCGGCACGGTGCAGGGCTACTGCCTGTTCTCGGATGACGCGTCCGGTCCCCTCGGCGGCGGCAACGTCTTCGGCCTCTACGCGACGCCGCTCACCTTGTACTCGTTGCAGGTACCGGCGAGTCCGGGCAGCGCGTTCCACTGGACCTGGCCGGTCTCGGGTGCGTTCCCTGACACGTCGTTGAACTACCCCGCGGGGAGCCTGCCGACAAGCCTCTTCCCGCTGGATGGCATGGCCATCGCCATTGACTCCGCGTTCAACATCTCGTCCACCTCAGTCAAGCGGGCCCAGTAACCCGATGGGGGTGCCTCTCTGAGGTACCCCCATCTCAGCCTCGCTCTCCCCAAGGAGCCCCCATGCGTTTCACGCCCCTCACCCTCGTAATCGCGGTGGCGATCTTGTCGCCCTGCATCTTCGCTCAGTACAGCGCCGGCCCCGCCGCTGGCACCTACGCATCCATCCAGGGTGTACCCGGTGCTGCTCAGTTGGCGGTCATCTCTGCATGCGACGACTGTGTCGAGACCGTGCCGTTGTCTTTTTCGTTTCCCTGGTTCGGGACCAACCTGACCTCGGTGAACGTGTGCAGCAATGGCGCCATCATCATGGATGGCAATACGGCGAGTCTGTGCTGTTCTGCGTGGGCCCTGGACAATGGGCAGACTGGCGGTACGCCGGTTTACGCGCAGCAGGTTGACCGCATCTCCGTTGCTCAGGAAGACCTGGACCCAGCCGGAATGAACGTGTGGATGCTCGATACGGGCGTCTCCATCATCATCTCCTTTGAGGCCGTGTCCTGGTTTCCCGGACCCACGACGGGCTCCGTGGAAGCTCAGGTCGAGCTGTTCGCCAACGGTGCCATAGAAGTCCGCTTCGGCACGATCGTCAGCGCCGGCAACAACTTCGTGTGCGGGACATCCGCGGATCAGGGTGGCACCGTCGTTTTCACCTCGGCGGGTTCGGTGCTCCCCGAGTTCAACGCCGTTGGTCAGACTACCGGGGGTATTGCCCCTCAGAACACCGGCGTCTTGTTCCAGCCCTCGGCTGGCGGGAATGCCTGGCAGACCAACAGCGCCGTGTCCTCCCTCGACATCGATGGCCTCCAGGGTAACGCCTTTGTCGGTGCGCAAACGACGACCTGCGTTGGCGGCGCACACACCCTGAACTCGGTCTCCACGGCTGGCACCCCGACTGACATCGCGATCGTCTTCGCGGGCACCGGTGCCACGATGGCGCTCAGCACCTCGAACAACGTGGTCAACATCGACGTCTTCCACCCGACCATGTTCAGCTTCAACGGCGGCGTGCCGAACTTCGCGGGCCTCCTCAACCTGGTACCCCATCCAGGCGCGTTCAGCTTCCCGGTCCCGACCGGTGCCCCGTTCGTCGGCTCGGCCCAGCAGCTCGCCGCCGATCCCTCCAACGCCGACGGCTACGCGCTCTCCCAGGCCTCCCAGCTCGACGTCACCGTCGGCGGCCCCGGCGTTCCCGGCCCGACGGCCGACGATACGCCGATCCAGGTCAGCCTGACCAACAACACCGGGCTCTGCGCGGGCACCGGGTCCATCACCTTCTACGGCACCAGCTACACCGAGATGCATATCTCGCCCAACGGCCGCGTGATGTTCTCAGCATCACCAGGAACCGACTTCACCGCGACGTTGGCCGAAGCGTTGATCCAGGCCGAGTTCGTCGGCTACTGGACGGATCTATCGCCCAACGTCGGAGGCAACGTGACGGTGACCAACACCGCGACGAACGGATATCGCATCGACTGGAGCGGCGTGCCGTACTTCGCCACGCCAGCGCCCCTCAACTCGTTCGCCATCGAGTTCGATCCGACTGGCGTCGTCTCGCTGGACGGCCTCATGGGAATCGGACCCCAGCCGGGGCTTGTCACCGGCGGGGACGACGCATTCCTCGGCATGACTCCCGGCGGCCTTGGCGGCGCAACCGATGACGGCCCCACGACGTTCGGTGCCGGTCTCTCTGGGGGCCCCCTCAACACGGCAAGCATGCTCTACGACTTCTATTCCGCCCCGACTGGCGCCGGTCTGCCGGGCTCGCTGCTGCCCGGCACCCTGAACCGCATCGACTTCGTGCCCAGCGGGCTGAACAACTACCTCTGGATCGGACTATAGCCACGAGCTCACCGGGTTCTCGACATAAATGAACTGGAACCCGCGGCCGACCTCGGCCGTTCACGCAAGCACGGGCGGCATGGCCTCATGGTCATGCCGCCCGTGTCAATTGGTCGGGAGATGCGCCCCGGATCGCTGAGAGAAGCGGCGGAACACCGTCGCCATTCTATCCCCCGAGGATGCCGTCGTAGGCTTCCTCGTTGAAGCCCACCATCACGGTCTTCCCCCGTCTCCATGTCGGGGCGCGGAGCCAGCCCGAGGGGCCAATGACCAGGCTCAGGATGTCATCATCCGAAGGAGCGTCCTTCTTCAGATTCAGGGTGACGACCTTCTTGCCCTTGGCCACGACCAACTTGCCGCTCTCACGGATGAGGTCGAGGGCCTCGTCCGGGCCCATCCGGTCCTTCGCTGCGTTCACCACCGTCCCGGTGGCGACGCCGTGCCGATCGAGATAGTCGTCGGCGCGGCCGCAGCTCGTTCAGCCCTTGCGGTGGTAATACCAGGAGATCTTCGACGGCATGACTGTGTGTCCTTCCCCTGCACCGTAAGCGGAGCGCAAAAAGAAGCAACCCGCGTCACCTTTTGACGGATGCGAGTCGCCCTACTGGTCGTCTTTGACGCCCGCTAGAGCCGACAAGGGATACGGGATGGCAGTCAAACAGAAGACGCGAACGAAGCGGCGGACCCGGGAAGCCGGGATGGACGAGGTGAGGTTCCCTCCCCTCGCCAGGCCCGACCCGGAACAATACCGGCGCGACATGGCAGCTTTGAAGCCGTATCTCGACGACGCTGAAGCGGACCACCACCGCGTCGAAGGGCTGCCGATATGGAAGCCCACCGCCTACGAACGGCGCTACCTGCCAGCGCTGCGAATGGCCGGTCTCCGCGGCAAGAGCCGCATCGTGCTTCAGAACTCCGCGGACCTGCATCTCCACACCGAGTACTCGGACGGGGACGACCTCGACAAGGTCTTGGAGCACGCCGTCAAGGCGGGCCTGGACGCCATCGCGGTCACGGATCATGACGAGATCGAAGGGTCCCTGGAGGCCCGCCGTCGGGCCCACGAGCGCCGGCTTCCCCTCGCCGTGATCCCTGGCGTGGAGGTCTCGTCTCGGGACGGACACATCGGCGCGCTCTACGTGACCCGCCCCATCCCGAAGGGACGTAGCGCCGCAGAGACGATCGAGCTCATCCATCAAGCCGGCGGCTTGGCGGTAGCCCACCACCCCTTCGTTCCGCGTTGGATCGAACTTGCCCTGGGGATGAAGCTGGGATGTCGCGAGCTCATCGAGACGCTGCCCTTCGACGCGGTCGAGTGTACGAACGCCGTGCCCGGACGCGGCACCCGCTACAACCTGGCCGCCGTCGAACGCCTCCGAGATCAGCGTCTGCCCGTCGCCGTGACCGGGAGCAGCGACGCCCATGTAGCCGAGCTCATCGGCAAGGGGCGCACGTACTACTCGGGGAACGACGGCGTCGTCTCACTGCGGACCGGGCTCATCCACGGATTCACGCACGGCGCGGAGGGCTACTGGAGTTCGCGTGAGAAGCTCCGCTACTACGCGCACCTGGTACGCGCGATCGTCGTGAACACGCTGCTGCGCCGCGGCTCGGTCAACTGACGCCTGACCGTGGCAGGTCGCGAAGCCTGCGGAGTGCTTGTCTCTCTACGGTTCCTTCGACCGATCGGCGGCGCGGATCACAGGCATGGGAGATCCTCCGGCTCGATCGTATACGCGTGATCCACGTTNCCCGTGTTGCGTGTCTGCTTGGGCTCGAACAGCAGGAAGTGCGCCTCCCCATCCCTGGCCACCGGCTTGTGCTCGATACCTCGCGGGACGATGTAGAACTCACCCTCCTCGATCGTCACCACCCGCTCCGCTCCAGCCCCATCCTTGAGATGGATCTCAAGCGCGCCCTGCACCGTGAGGAACAGCTCATCCTCGTTCTCATGGTGATGCCAGACGTAGCTGCCCTGCGCCTTGCCGAGCTTCACGTACTGCCCGTTCAGCTCGCCGACCACGGTTGGCACCCAAGGTTCCCCGATCTGGGCCAGCCCCGCCTTGAGGTTCACGACATCGGACACGGCGATCTCCCTTCGGCCGCAAGCTCGGATTGGTAGCGTGACCGAGCCATGGATACGGCCTCCTTCAGTCTGCTCGGATCGCGGAAACCCGACAACCAGGACTCCCTCGCCATCGACGAAGCCCGGGGGTTAATGGTCGTATGCGACGGCGTGACCCACTGCGACGGGGGCGGGATCGCGTCCCAGACCGCCGTCGAGGAGTTCGTGGAGCACCTCCTCGCCACCGAGCCCATCGATCGCCATGGCATGCGCTTCGCCCTGAACCGCGCTCACGACACCCTCCGCAAGGACCGGCGCCAGCTCTTTACTACCCTCGATGCCGTCGTCGTTCAGGACGATCGCATCCTCCACGTCCACGTGGGCGATGGCCGGATCTACCTGATCAAGGACTCGGGCCTGGAGCGCATCACGGTCGATCAGGTGGAGGGCCGCTATCTCAGCAACGCCCTGGGCATCCCGCACATCAAGTTCATCTCCCAGTCGATGCCGAGAACACCTGACATCAAGGGAGTCGCGATCATGAGCGATGGCGTGTGGAACGAGATCTCCGACCCGGAGCTCGAGGCGGCGCTCACCGCGGGCAGCTCGGCGGCGGAGCGAGCGGCAGCCATCGAAGCGAGCCTCAGGGAGCCCCCGCCAGCGGACGACGCGACGCTGGCGATCGCCCTCTTCTAAGAAACCGACGGAGCGCACCGCCATCTGCTCTCCGGGTGTACAGTCTGCGGTCCCCCATTCGGAGCCCAAGTCATGCGTCACCTCGTTGCCCTGCTCCTCCTCGCAGCCGCCGCCTCCGCTCAGGATGACCTGCGTACTCACTACGACGTCGTCACCTACCGCCTCGACCTCGAAGTGATCCCAGACACCAAGACCCTGGACGGGTGGTCCGCGGTCGAGGCCAAGGTGCTCTCGGATGGCCTGAACAAGCTGCATCTCGACGCCGCAGCGGCGCTCGAGGTGAACAAGGTCATCCTGCTCGACGGCGCGCTCGATGGAACCCGCAAGCTGAAGGGCAAGGAGTTGAAGTTCACCCGCGACGGTGACGCGCTCATGATCGCCCTCGGCAAGACGATCGCCAAAGACGACTTCGTCCGCGTCGCCGTACGCTACCGATCGAAGCCGTCCGGCAATCGTGGCCGCGGCCGCCGTGGCCGAGGCGGCGGCACCCGCGGCGTCGTCTGGTCCAAGTCCGAGGGCGGCAGCCCGTGGGTCGGCACCACGTGCCAGGGCCCGGGCGCGCACAGCTGGTGGCCGTGCAAGTCGAACTGGTACCACGCCAATGACAAGTTCGCGACGTTGTACGTCAACGCCACCGTCCCGAGAGGCCTGTACGCGGTGTCCAACGGCGCCCTGCAAAAGCGCGAGAAGAAGGGCCGCAGAGAGACGTTCCGCTGGCGTCACCCCTATCCCTGCGAGACGTA